>NZ_JBIAYX010000016.1:0-286426 GCF_042898365.1 Streptosporangium sp. NPDC000509
ACGACTCAGAAAGAAGCCGATCTCAATGACCGACCGATCAGGACACGCTCGGGCCTCGGCGGCCCTCCCGCTCCCGATTCCTCCCCGGCCTGAAGGCCGGAGCATCCTCGAGAGGTTCTGGTGAAGAAGCTGATTGTCCGGCTCTGGAGGCTCGTCAACGGCTCGCTCCAGTGGCGCATCCTCTGGCTCCGGCACGCCAAGTTCACGGTCGGGGTGACCGGGATCGTCCGTGACGCGGATGGCAACGTGCTCCTGCTGAAGCATCGTTTCTGGCCGGTGGGCAGGCAGTGGGGGCTGCCCACCGGGTGCGCGAACAGGTCGGAGACCTTCGAGGACACGGTCCGCCGCGAGGTGCGCGAGGAGACCGGCCTGAAGGTCGACGTCGGAGAGCTCGTGCAGCTCAAGAGCGGCTACAAGCTGCGTCTGGAGGTGGCGTACGAGGCCGAGCTCGTCGGGGGCACGCTCGAAATCGACGACTTCGAGATCCTGGAGGCGAGATGGTTCGCGCCACACGATCTGCCGAAAGAGATGCAGGAGGCACACCGCCTCCTCATTCACCGCGAACGGTTTTGACTTCCAATCCGGACATTGACGTGCCCTTTAGTAGTTTCCTTCAATAGTTCGGGAACACGGGGCGGCCTTGAGGGCAGCCCCGCTCTCGGAGCTTTCCCGCACGCAAGAAGGTCGGACCCGACGTGTGCCAGGTCCGACCTCGCAAGGTCATGACGTGCGGGTGCCTGCCAGGGGTAGCTCCTTGAGTTCCAGAAACGCGCGCAGCACGTTGCGCGTCAGGGCGGAGACGTTGTTGTCGCCGTCGTTCACCAACAGGGAGCCGCACCAGGCGATGCTGCCCGTTGAAAAGACGGCGCCGCCCTTGGGCTTCGGCAGCAGCACCAGATCGCACCGCACCTTGTCGCTCGTCGTGCCGTCGTAGCAGCCGTCGGGGAGCGCGACTTCGATCGGGTCGAGTCCGTAGGCCCGGGAGAATCCGGTGGCCGTCGCCAGCACGATCGTGTCGTCGGGCGTGCCGAGGGCGTGATCCACACGGTCGATCTCCACACCGGCCGCGCCGTATCCGTTGACCATCGAGGGGAAGTCGCCGATCTGACCGGAGGACAGGTCGACGCCCTCGAAGGCGAAGGCCACGCGTGGGTCGGCGGGATCGGCCACGACGTCGTAGGGGCGGTTGACGTCGAAGCCCTGCGAGACCATTCCCACGCCCAGCATCCGCTGCGGGGCTTTGCCCCGGAGCCGCCACAGACCACCCAGCTCACCGGTTGTGGCATGGTGCCACTCACCCGGCCGGGGCTGCCAGGCCCGGATGCCGGCCGTCCGGCGGATTTCTATGGTGTGTCCTTCTTCCTGATCGACCGAGGTGACCCAGTAGAAGCCGTTGCCGCCGAGGTACATCAGCCGGCCGCCGACCGACAGATACTCCTCATACGCCGCCATCATGGGAGTCGTCGGGTATTCCGGATGGCTGCCGGTGAGGACCACGCGGTACGGCTTCAGCGCGTCGAGTCCCTGCCGGTGAATCTCCTCGTCGGTGACCACGTCGAATTCGAAACCCTGCCGGGTCAGCCAGGAGACCAGGTGCAGGTCCGCGCTGAACTGGTGCGCAGACGTCGGTCCGCCGGCGACCGCGGCCCAGCGATGGTCGTGCCGGAAGTTCGGCAGCGGCTTCCGCGTGGAGGTGAAGCAGACTCCACTCAGGTCCGTATGCACGTCGTAGAGGCTGCGCAGGCCGTTGGCGAGCAGGTAGGCGTCGTGCTTGTTGCCGCCGAAGGACGGGGGCTCTTCGATCCCCACCCCCTTCAGATAGTCGCGCGCCCCGGCATCGGCCATCACATGCTCGCAGCTGTAGGCGAGGTAGGCGAACGTCGGCAGGACCAGGAGGATGTCCTTGCGCCGCTCGCCAGGGGTGACCACGAAGGGGATGGTGTCCTCGGTGCCGTCGGTGGCTCGTGCCCGGATTCCGTACACCCCGCTGGGCAGGTGCGACGGGATGGTCAGGACGACGTCGTCCTCCCAGCAGGCGTCGTCCAGGTCGTCGTCGTGGAAGTGGATCGCGCTGTACGCCTCCGGCGCGAGGCGCGGGTCCACGTCGTCGGCAGGTCCCGCCATGCCCAGGCACGCCCGCAAGGGGAAGTTCACGCTGCGGCCCTCGAAGCCGTCCCCCGACCGGTTGGCGATGCGGCGCAGGGCGGTCGACGGGCCGAAGTCCCACTCGGCGACCACGACCGGTTCGCCGCCCGTTGTCGGTGCGAGGAGCCGCGGCGCGTCGATCCGGCCGTTGTAGTGGTCGCGGGCGGGGGAGCGCCCGTCGGCTGCGGCGGCGAACGCGAGCCCGAGCGGCCGCCCGGTGTCGAGGGACGCGGGGAGGTCGAGCCGGAAGCGCTCGCCGTACGCGGAGGACGCCTGGAGTTCGGCGCTGCCGTTCGCGACGCGCAGGGTCAGCTCGTACCAGCGATGTCGGCCGACCACGCCGGCGACGGTCGTACGGTCGGTGGAGACCAGCTCCAGCCGGCCGTCCTCGCCGATGGCCGCCTCCGCCACGACGACGCCGCCCTGGGACATGGAGGCGATGCTCTGGCGGTGCCCGGCCTCGGGAAGGGTCGGCTGGAATGCCAGGACCAGTTCGAGCGTGCCGGTCCCGGCGGGCAGCGGTGATTCGTCGATCACGACGTACGAACCGGTGGGCAGCGGCTGCTCCCTGCCCGGGAAGGTCCGGCCGTCAAGTTCCGAGGCGACCGACCGGATGTCGACACCGGGGCCCAGCGGGTGGTCGTCGCCGTTGTGGATGCGGACGAGTTCGGCCGAGAACTCCGCGGCGGTGGTGCTGAATCTCCCGCGCAACACGTCGCCGGGGGAGAGGCCGAGCCGGTTCAGGTATCCGATGATGTTCATGATTCCCCTCGCTGTGCTGCGTTGATCGTGTGCGTTGATCGCGTGGCTAGAGGGAGCCGGACCGTTCCGATGCCGCGGACGCGCCGCCGGCCGAGGCCACCGGGTTCTCCGGTGAGCGGCCGTGCGCGCCGATGGGATCGATGGATATGTCTATGCGCATGCTCGGCTCTTCTGGGTGAACTCGGTTCGAGAGGAGATTAAAGAAGCGGTCTCATGCGGGGCGCCACACACCGGTTCGCTGAGCGAGATGAGAGATCACGGGGACGGGTGTGCGAGTGGATTCGGCCGGGTGCTGTGCACCGGCGTGGACGCGGTCGGCATGGTGACCCTCTGATGGGGGCGGGCCGACGGAGAACGCGGCCGGTGTCATCGCCGGAAATGCGCTCGGTAAAGCGCCATCTCGATCAGCGGACTGACGCAAGACGTTCGCGGCTGCGCGGTGGGCGATCACGCAGGTCCTGGCACGGCACGGAAGGCTGTTACGCCTGCGTTACGGGTTCGCCCAGTGGACCGGGGCGATGGGCGGCTCGGATCGGCGCGGCATAGCGTCGCGGCACTGCGCGGGCGTCAACGATCGGCTCGCGGCCGGCAGGCGCCGCCACCGGCCCGGCGACGTGCGCTTGCGGTCTTCTTCCAGGGAGGTCGATGGTGGCAACGGACCCCGAGAACGCCGATTCCGCGAGCACGCCGCCCCTGCTGGCCGTGCGTGGCGTCAGCAAGAGTTTCCCCGGCGTCCGGGCCTTGGACGATGTGTCCCTGACCATCCACGCCGGCGAGGTGCACGCGCTGACCGGTGAGAACGGGTCGGGGAAGTCGACCCTGTCCAAGGTGATCGGCGGGGTGATCCAGCCGGACGCGGGCCACCTGGAGATCGACGGCGTCCGGTACAGTCCCGCCGCGCCGGCGGACGCGCTGCGACGCGGCATCGTGATGATCAGCCAGGAGCTGACCCTCGCCCCCACTCTGAGCGTGGCGGAGAACATCTACCTGGGCAGGCTGCCCAGAGCGAGGTGGGGCGGCGTCGACTGGGCAGCCATGCGCCGCGATGCTCGCACGGTGCTGGACGACGTGGGCGTGCACGTGGACGAGACCGCCAAGGTCGGCGACCTCAGTGTCGAGCTTCAGCAGGAGATCGAGATAGCCCGCGCCATATCGTCGGACGCCCGGCTGCTCATCCTCGACGAGGCCACCAGCTCGCTGTCGGAGGCGGCCGCCGCTCGCCTGCTCGAACTGGTCGCCGAGCAGAGCGCTCGGGGCGTCGCCATCCTGATGATCTCGCACCGGATGCCCGAGCTGTACGCCTGCGCCTCGATCGCCACCGTGCTGCGCGACGGCGCCCTGGTCGCGACGGTGCCGCTGTCCGACACTCCGGAGCCCGAACTGGTCCGGCTCATGGTCGGCAGGGAACTCGGCGACTACTACGGCGAGCGGGAGGCCGAGGTCGGTGACGTCGTCCTGGAAACCCATGGCCTGGCCACCGACGACAGGGCGTTGCGGCCCACCTCGCTGACCGTGCGGCGGGGTGAGATCGTCGGCGTGGCCGGGCTGGTGGGGTCGGGCAAGACCGAGCTGGGGCTGGCGCTCGCCGGCGCGGTCGCCTCCCAGGGCACGGTACGGGTCAACGGCGACCAGGTCAGCCTGACAAGCCCGCGCAAGGCCCTGGCCAGCGGCATCGCCTTCGTCCCCGACGATCGCAAGCGCTCGGCCCTGCTGCCCGTTCGGAGTGTCGCGGAGAACTTCGGGGTCGCCTGGCTGAGCGGGCTGAGCCGCTTCGGGCTGCTCCGGATCGGCAGGGAACGGCGCCAGGTGAGCCGGGCCGTCCACTCCTACGGCGTGGTGACCTCCTCGGCGGCCAACCGCATCGCCCACCTGTCCGGTGGCAACCAGCAGAAGGTCGTCCTGGGCCGGGTGTTCGACCTCGGCTGCGACATCTACGTGCTGAGTGAGCCGACGCGGGGCGTGGACGTCGGGGCGAAGAGCGACATCTATCGCCTTCTCCACGGAATCGTCGAGCAGGGTGCCGCCGTCGTCCTCATCTCTTCCGAACTGCCCGAACTCCTCGGCATGTGCGATCGGATCCTTGTCTTCTTCGAAGGTGAGATCCGCGGTGAGTTCGCGCGCGAGGAGATGGACGAGACCCGCATCGCCGAGGTCGCCGTTTCCGGCAGACCATCCCCGTCCGCGGCATGAAACCCGTCCTCGTGACGAGATCCACCAAGAGAAAGGCCGAGCAGATGTCCAACAGTGTGACGCGGGAGGTCGACGCACTACCCGGCGCCCGCACCGCACCGGAGAGAGGGGCCGCCCCCGGACGGCGCAGGCTCTCCCTCGGCGGGAGCGCCGGGATCGTGGCCGGCCTGGTCATCTTGTGCGGCTACCTGGCGATCACCCAGCCGATCTTTCTGACCTGGGGAAACCTCACCAACATCGTCCTGTCCAACAACGTGATCCTGCTGCTGGCGATCGGTGCGACGTTCGTCATCATCGCGGGCGGGATCGACCTGTCGGCCGCCTCGACCGCCACCGCGTGTGCCATGGTCCTCGGCCTCGGCCTGAGCGGCGGCCTCGGCACGATCACCGCGTTGCTGCTGACGCTGGCGGCGGGCCTGCTGATCGGGCTCGTCAACGGTGTGCTGATCAGCTACCTGCGCATCTCATTCCTGGTCGTGACACTTGGGACGCTCTCGATTTTGGAGAGCGTCGCCCTGCTGTCCAACCAGGGCACCACGATCAGCGTGTTCGACGTGGAGGCATTCCAAGGCGTCTACCACTTCACCCTGAACAGGGTCGGTGGAATCCCACTGCTGATGATCTTCGATGTGGTCGTGGTGGCGGTCGCGGTGATCGTCCTTCGATACACGCCCTTCGGCCGAAGCGTCTTCGCGATCGGCTCCAATCCCGAGGCGGCCCGGCTGAACGGCATCAACGTCGCCCTCACGATGCTCGGTGTGTACCTGATCGCCGGTCTGGCCGGCGCGCTGGCCGGCGTCGTGCAGGTGGGGCGGCTCACCGCGGCCTCACCGACTGTCGACTCGACGCTCCTGCTCACGGTGATCGCGGCCGTCCTCATCGGGGGCACCGCCTACACCGGTGGCGAGGGCGGCATCGGCGGCACCGTGCTCGGCGTGCTGTTCCTCGGCGTCATCCAGAACGGCCTCACCCTCAGCGAGGTCTCGACGTTCTGGCGCGGAACCGTCAACGGGCTCGTCCTGATCGCCGCCGTGGCGCTCGGTGTGGTTCGCCACGGCGGAATGTTCCGCCGCAGGAGGAGGGTGTCATGAGGCTGGACGACGAGACTTTCCGGCAGGTGCTGAGCGCGGTCTGCGACACGCTGCTGCCCGCGCTCGACGCTCCGGACACGGATACGGCGACCTCGGACTACTACGGCAGGGGGGCGCGCGAGCGTGGCCTGGACGAGGCCACGTCGGCCGCCGTCCCCGGCCTGGCGCGTCACGTTCGCGAGGCCATCGATGAGCTGGCCGCGTTCCTGGCGGAGCGGGACTTCATCCGGGCCACCCTGGAACGGCGGACGGAGCTGCTGCACCTGGCGGCCGAGCAGGACATGCGGCTGCGCCTGGCCGTGCGGCAGCTCAAAGGCATGGTCTTCGCCGGCTTCGTCGGCGCGGTGGACGAGAGCGGGACCAACCCCACCTGGCCGGTGATCGGTTATCCCGGCCCACCGTCCGGGCCTTTCTCCGCATCCACGGCGCTGCCGGTCGTCGCACCGCACGAGGGAACGCTCCACGCCGACGTGTGCGTGGTCGGATCGGGCGCCGGCGGTGCGATCATCGCGGCCCGTGCCGCCCAGGCGGGGCTGTCCGTGGTCGTCCTGGAGGCGGGCCCGCACCGCGACGAGGCCGACTTCGACCAGATCGACGCGCACGCCTCGGAGATGTACCTGCGCGGCGGCTCCCTCTGGTCCGACAACGGGCAGATGGGCGTCCTGGCCGGTTCGGTGCTCGGCGGCGGCACGTTGATCAACTCCATGGTCTGCCTGCGCACTCCCATGGCGATCCGTGAACAGTGGGCGAGGGAAGGGCTGGAGGGCCTGGACGGGCCCGAGTTCGACCGGCACCTCGACACCGTGTGGCAGCGCCTCGACGTCAACACCGAGGCCACCGTGTACAACGCCAACACGCGCGCGATGATCACCGGACTGGCGAGCTGCGGCTACGCTCACGAGCGGCTGCCCCGCAACTCCAGCGCGGAAGACGACCCCACGCGCTGCGGCTCCTGCAACGCCGGATGCCGACTGGGGTGCAAGCGCTCGACCCTGCACACCTACCTGCGGGACGCCGCCGACGCGGGCGCGCGGATCGTGGCCGAGTGCCGCGCCGACCGCGTTCTCGTCGAGGACGGCAGGGCGGTCGGCGTCGCGGCGACCCTGGGCGACGGGGCCGAGCTGGTCGTCCTGGCCCCCGTCGTGGTGGTCGCCGCCGGTGGGATCGAGTCACCCGCGCTGCTGCTGCGTTCCGGCATCGGTGGCCCTGCCGTCGGCAGGAACCTGCGTCTCCACCCGGCCTGGATCGTCACGGGCCTCTACGACCAGCCGATCCATGCGTGGAGCGGCCAGATCCAGTCGGCGGTCAGCTTCGACCTGACGCACTGTGAGTCCGGCGTCGGCTTCCTCGTGGAGAGCCTGACGCTGAATCCGCTCACCTGGGCAGGACAGAGCCCCTTCACCGACGCGCGCAGCCACCGCGACCGCCTGCGTGACCTGCCGTACTTCGCGACCTGGCACGGCGTTTCCCACGACCACGGCAGCGGACAGGTCTACCTGGACGCGGACGGCCAGGCCGCGGTGCGGTGGGCGCTCGACGACGAGATCGACCGGCGGGTGGCCCTGCGGGCCCACCTCGAACTGGCCCGGATGCACCACGCGGCGGGTGCCAATGAGATCTTCACCTTCCACTGGAGCGACCTGCGCTGGCGGCGGGGTGAGGACTTCGACGGCTACCTGGACGAGTTGCGTGCGGTGCCTGCCGACGACTACACCGCCTTCTCCGCCCACCAGATGGGCTCGTGCCGGATGGGCGCCTCGCCCGAGGACTCCGTCGCCGACGGCCACGGCCGGTTGCACGACGTCCGGGGTGTCTGGATAGGGGACGCCTCCGCCCTGCCATCCGCGCCGGGCGTCAACCCGATGATCACCATCATGGCCCTGGCCGAACGCACGGCCCTGTCCCTGATCGAGACGGCGCGTTCCGGCGCCGCAGCCGGTCGCTGACCGGTCACCCCCTTCACCCCTGGAGAGACCCTTGCTCAAGCTCAAGCGCCTGCCCGCGGCTGTCGCCGCGATCACGGCGGCGGGCCTGCTCGCCGCCTGCTCATCCGACCCGGCCACGACCGCCACCGACGCGGGCGGCGGTGGCGGGAAGACCGTTTCCATCGGCTACTCCACCCCGGTCGCGGCCCAGGTCAGCGCCCAGAACCTGGCTCTCGGCCTCAAGGACGCCACCGCCGCCCTGAACTGGCGGCTCGACATCCTCGACGCCAACCTCTCGGCCGACAAGCAGATCTCCGATGTGCAGACCATGCTCCAACAGGGCAAGGCCGCCATCGGCACCTGGACGTTGGACGCCGGCGCCGCCGGCGGTGCCTACGCACAGGCCCAGGCCGCCGGCGTCCCCGTCGTCGGGGTGAACTCCGAGGGCACGGGGATCACGGCCGGTGTCTGGTGGCAGATCAACATGTGCGACACGCCTGACGCGCCGTACAAGCAGACGGCGCGGCTCATCGCCGAGCAGCGTCCCGGCGCCAAGGTGGTCGTCATGGGCGGGCCGCCGGTCCCGTCGATCGTCAACAACGCCAAGTGTTTCGCCGAGGCGGCCAAGGCCGCGGGGCTGACGGTGCTGCCGCAGGCGGACAACACCAAGGACAACTCCGCGGGCGCCTCCGCCCTCGCCTCCGACCTGCTCACCAAGCATGGCGACGTGGACGCCTTCTGGGCCTACAACGACAGCACCGCGCTGGGTATCTCCGCCGCCGTGATTCAGGCCGGGCTCAAGGTCTCGACCAAAGGCTCGGACGGTGTCATCGTCATCGGCGCCAACGCCGACCCGGACGCCGTGGAGGCCGTCAGGCAGGGCCGGCTGACCGGCACCTGGGACCCGGACGGGGTGGCCACCGGGTGGGCCGTCGTCAAGGCCATGCGGGACATCCTCGACAAGAAGCCGGCGCAGAAGATCGTCGTCAAGTCCACCTGGTACGACGGGGACACCATCGGCTCCTATGTCGCGCCCGCTCAGCGCAAGTACACGCTCGACTCCCTGCCCTTGGTGACTACCGCCCAGTGAGGTGATGTACGTGATGAATCACGAGAAATCAAAGAAACTGCTGGTCGCGGGAGAGTGGGTGCCCGCCGCGGACGGCGGCGTGTCCCAGACGTACGACCCCGCCACCGGCGAGCTGATCGCCTCCTTCGCCGAGGCGGGTCCCGCCGACGTGGACGACGCCGTGGCCGCCGCCCGTCAGGCATTCGACGACCCGGAATGGCGGGCGCTGAGCCCGGATGCCAGGGGCCGGCTCCTGTGGCGGATCGCCGAGTTGATCGAGCGGGACGCCGCCGACCTGGCCGAGCTTGAGACACGCGACCAAGGGCAGCCGATCAGCATGTCCTCAGGGGTCAACGTCGTCCTGTCGGCCCAGGTGTTCCGGTACTACGCCGGCTGGTGCACGAAGATCGAAGGCAAGCTGTCCTCGGTATCGGTACCCGACACCCTGCACTACACGCGCAGGGAGCCGGTGGGCGTGTGCGCGATCATCACCCCGTGGAACTTCCCGCTGGCCATCGCCGCGTGGAAGCTGGCGCCGGCGCTCGCCTGCGGAAACACCGTCGTCCTCAAGCCTGCCGAGCAGACGCCCCTCAGCACCTTGTGGCTGGCCCGGCTCTGTGTCGAGGCCGGGGTTCCGGCAGGTGTGGTCAACTGCCTGACCGGCGGCCCGCTGGTCGGGCAGGCGCTCGTCGCGCACCCCGGGGTGGACAAGGTCTCGTTCACCGGATCCACCGAGGTGGGCAAGCAGATCGTCGCCGGCGCGAGCGCGAACCTCAAGCGGGTGGGCCTGGAGCTCGGCGGCAAGGCTCCGAGCATCGTCGCCAGAGACGCCGATATCGACGCCGCCGTCGCGGGCAACCTGCAGGGCGCGCTGTTCAACACCGGCCAGGCGTGCGGGGCGTACACGCGTTTCTTCGTCGACCACAAGCGCGTCGACGAGTTCACCGAGAAGATCGCGGACGCCGCCGCGCAGCTCAAGATCGGCCCTGGCATCCGGCCGGACACGGTGCTCGGCCCGCTTGTCTCCGCCGAGCAACTGAACCGGGTCGCCCACTACGTCGACACCGGGGTTCGACAGGGCGCGCAGATCGTCACCGGCGGACGCAGGGCCACCGGTCCGGAGCTGGACCGCGGGCACTTCTTCGAGCCCACCGTCTTCGCCGGGGTCCGCGACGACATGGTCATCGCCCGGGACGAGATCTTCGGGCCGGTCCTGTCGATCTTCAGCTACGAGGACGAGGACGAGGTGGTCGCCCGTGCCAACGACACGGACTACGGCCTCGCCGCGGTGGTGTGGACACAGGACACGGCCACCGCGCACTCCCTGGCCGGACGGATCAGGGCCGGGACCGTCTTCGTCAACCTGCTGCCGCTCATCGACCCGGGCGCGCCGTGGGGCGGCTTCGGGCTGAGCGGGTGGGGGAGAGAGATGGGTTCCTTCGCCATCGACGAGTTCACCGAGACCAAGGGCGTTTTCCTCAACCTCGCCCGCTGACGCGGCGGGGTGCGCGGCGGGCCCGTTCCCTCGCGCACCCGGCTGTCATCACCCTGCCGGGTGGCCGCCGTCACGGGGACGACGGCACCGGTGACAAAGGAGGCCCTCTCGCCGAGCAACGCCGGCGCCATGCGCGCCACGTCTATCGTCCGCAGGCGCCCGAGCCGGACCGACGTCTTCGGTCCGGCAGCCGGAACAGCTCCCGAGGAATACGGATGAAGATGACGGATCACCACACCGACGTAGTGACCACGGCGCCCGAGACGATGTTCGACATCCTCGAACGTCGTGCCGCGGCCACGTCCGACGCCGAGCTCGCCCGGTTCGGGGACGGACGTTCCCTGAGCGTCGGAGCGTGTCACGACCTGGCGATCGCCGCCGCGCGCGGGCTCGCTCGCCTGATCTCGCCCGGTGATCAGGTCCTCACCTGCCTGGAACCGGGGCCGAGGCTGGTGGCGGTCATCTTCGCCCTGGCCAGGCTGGGCGCCGTCGAGGTCCCGCTCGCCCTGGACGCCCGCCGGCCCCCGGTCGCGGCGGCCAGGACGCTCATCGCCCAGACGGATGCGCTACGGCGCAACCCTGATCTGCGCGCGCTGGCCGCGACCATGGAGCACGTGGTGCTGGCGGACGGCGAGTTCGGTGAGATCGCGGGGGCGGTGGCACTGGACGGCCTGGTCAGCGAGCCGCAGCCGCTGCCACGGCATCGCCCGGCGCCGTCGGACCCGGCCGTCGTGATGGCCACCTCGGGAACGACCGGCCGCGCCAAGTGCGCGCTGCTGCCGCACTTCGCGGGGGTCAGGCATGCCCGGCGCGTGGTGCGCACGATGGGCTACACCTCCGATGACGTGCTCTTCAACGTCTTTCCCTGGAACCACATCAACGTCCGGCACGCGGGCCTGCTGCCGGCGCTCATCTCGGGCGCGGTCCTGGTGGTCCGGCCGAGGTTCTCCGCCTCCCGGTTCTGGGAGACCTGCCGGGCCGAGGGGGTCACCGCCTTCAACTTCATGGGCGCGATGGCCGCCATCCTGGACCGGACCGCCGCCACCCCGCACGACACCCGCCACCGGGTGCGCCGTGCCTATGGCGGCCCGGCCCCCGCGGCCCTGACGCGACGCTTCCGCGACCGGTTCGGCGTGGAACTGCTGGAGGCGTACGCGTGCACCGAGCTCGGCGACGTCGCGGTCAGCACCTCCGGCGACAACCGGCCGGGCGCGGCGGGCCGGCCGACGCCCGAGTACGAGGTGGTGATCAGAGATGACGACGGCCGTCCCGTGCCGTGCGGGCAGGTCGGGCAGATCACCGTACGGCCGCGTGCCCGATCGATCACCTTCGACGGGTATGTGGGCGACGCCGCGGCCACCCGGCGGGTCATGCGTGACGACTGGTTCCATACGGGCGACCGCGGCCGGTTCGACGAGGACGGCTTCCTTCACTTCGCCGGCCGCCGCGGGGACGTCGTCCGGCGGCGCGGCGAGAACATCGCGACGTGGGAGGTCGAGCGGGTGGTGGCGGCGATGCCCGGCGTCCTGGACGCGGCCGCCGTGGGCGTGCCCTCGGATCTGACCGAAGAAGAACTGCTCGTCGCGGTGGCGGTGGCCGGCGGCGCGGCGATCGAGCCGTCCGCCGTGCGGAGCTGGTGCCTGGACCGGCTGCCGCGCCATGCCCTCCCCCGCTATGTGCGCGTGCTCGACGACCTGCCACGGAACACGGCCACCAAGGTCGTCAAAGGCGAACTGCGGGCCCAGGGCGTCACGGCGGACACCTGGGACGCCGAGCCCTCGCATTGACCCGCGGCGCCGTCTCGCTGGGCAGACCGTTCCGGTCGCCCGGCCGACGGTACGCGCCTACGGTCGGCCCCGGCACGTGCAGCGGAAAGGAGAGCGGGCATGGAGGAGAACGGGCGCGTTGGACGCCTGCGGGTCCTCGACCTCACCGACGAGCTGGCCTTTCAGGGGGCCCGGCTGCTGGTCGGTCTTGGAGCCGACGTGGTCAGAATCGAGCACCCGGCCGACGCGGAGCTGTCGCGCGCGGAGAGCGTCCACTGGCACGCGGGCAAGCGACTGGTGCGACTGCCGGAGGGTGCGGCGGGGACGGCTCTTTTGGACGAGCTCGCGGCGCAGGCGGACGTCGTCGTCGAGAGCGGCTCGCTGGACGGGCTGCGCGGTCTGACCGGAGGCGGCCCCGTGGACGGTGGGGGCGGGCCGTCTTCGCGATGGAAGGGAGTCGTCCACGTCGTCGTCACCCCGTTCGGCCTGACCGGCCCGCGGCGCGGCTGGCACGCCGACGACCTCGTCGCCGCCGCGGCCGGCGGCATGGCGTGGCTGGGCGGAAAGCCCGGCCTGCCGCCCAAGGCCCCGCCGCGCGAGCAGGCCGCCCAGCTCGCGGGCGCCAACCTGGCGATCGCGGCGCTCCTCGGCGTCATCGCCCGCGACCGGACCGGCCACGGGCAGCTCATCGACATCTCGGCCCAGGAAGCGGTCGCCGCGACTCTGGAGACGGCCGCCATCGCGTGGATCCACGCCGGCCGGTACCCGTCGCGCAACGGCGGCGTGTACGAGCACGTGGCGCACCGGGTCTTCGCCGCCGCGGACGGCCACGTCGCCGGCGGGTACTCCGGCAGCGACCGGATGTGGACCGACCTGCTGGCCTGGATGGCCGAGCACGGTGAGGCGGAGGACCTCACCGACGACGAATGGGCCGACCCCGTCATCCGCTGGCAGGGCCGGGAACACGTGGACGCGGTCGTGGCCAGGTTCGCCGCTCGGCGCTCCCGCACGCACCTCGCGGAGGAGGGGCGTCGGCGGGCGCTGCCCTGGGCCGAGGTCGCGACGGCCGAGCGCCTGACCGCCAACGAGCAGCTTCTCGCCCGCGACTTCTTCACCCGGGTTCATGGGCCTGGCCTTCCGGAGGAGGGAGTGCTCGACGTCGGCTTCCCCTTCGCCGCGCCCGACCTGCCCAGGCCGGTGCGGCTCACCGCCGCGGCCCAGGCCGATCCCGCGGCTCCTTGGCGGACCGAGAACCCTCGCGGTCGGCACCGCGCCGGCGGTCCGGTGCGGCGCGCGCTGGACGGCGTCCGCGTGCTGGATCTGACCTGGGTGCTCGCGGGCCCGTACGCGACCAAGACGCTGGCCGAGCACGGCGCGGACGTCATCAAGATCGAGTCCCGGCACCGGCAGGACCCCACGCGCTTCGCCCCGTCCATGCGGCTGCGTCCCGACGCCGGATTCGACGACAGCGGCTACTTCATCAACTTCAATCGGAACAAACGCAGCGTCGCCCTCAACCTGCGGACCGAGCAGGGCCGACAGGTCCTGCGGCGGCTCGTCGCCCGGTGCGACATCGTGATCGAGAACTTCAGCCCCGGCGTGCTCGCCCGATGGTCGCTGACCTACGACCGGATGGCCGAGATCAACCCCGGCGTCATCCTGGTCTCCATGGCGGGCGTCGGCCAGAGCGGGCCGTGGCGAGACGCGGTGACCTTCGCCGACACCCTCGCCGCGATGTCGGGGCTGACCAGCGAGACCGCCGACCCCGGCGAGCCGCCGCAGGGACTGACGTTCGGGCTCGGCGACATGGTCGCCGCCAACGCCGCCGTCCTCGCCGCCCTCGACCTGGTCGCCGCCGGCCGCGGCGGCCACGTCGACCTTTCCCAGCTGGAGGCGATGGCCTCCTCGATGGGGCCGGCCGTCCTGCAGACCCGGCTGCCCGAGGACACCGCGGACGACCGGCGCACCACGGCCCAGCCCAACCGTCACCCGCGTATGGTGCCGCACGGGGTCTACCCGACCAGGGGCGAAGATCGCTGGATCGCGCTGGCCGTACGCGGCGACGAGCAGTGGCGGCGGCTCGCCGGACGCGCCGGGCTGGACGAACTCGCGTCCGCCGGGCCGCGGGAACGGCGCTCGGACGAAGATCGGATCGACGCCGCCCTGGCGGCCTGGTGCGCCCGGCAGGACGGCACGGAACTGGCAGCCGACCTGCAGTCTCTGGGTATCGCCGCCGCCGTCGTCGCCACCGGGCGTGACCTGGTGGAACACGACCCGCATCTGGCGGAACGCGGGTTCTACCCGGTGCTGGAGCACCCGATCGCCGGTCCGGTCCGGCATGAAGGCGTGGTCGTGCGCATGCCCGAGACCCCCGGTGCCCTGGTCACGGCGGCGCCCCTGCTCGGTGAGCACACGGACGCGGTGCTGAAGGACCTGCTCGGCATGGAAGAGGCCGAGCTCTCGCGGCTGCGCGAAGCCGGAGTCCTGGAGTGAAGGAAAGGAGCCGTCCATGACGACATCGGTGCTGGAAGTACGGCGTGAGGGAGGAGTCGCGACGGTCGTCATCGATCGTCCACCCGCCAATGCCGTGGTCCCGGCGATGATCGAGGAGTTCCTCGACCTGATCCCGAAACTGGCGGAGGATCACGAGGTCCGCTGCATCGTCATCACCGGGACGGGCCGCTTCTTCGTCGCCGGTGCCGACATCGCCGTGATGCGCGACCTGTCGGAGGCCAACCACCTGCGGATGCGCCGCTGGATCGAGGTGCAGCGACTGCTCGAACTGGCACCCAAGCCGGTGATCGCCGCGATGAACGGCCACGCGCTGGGCGGCGGCGCCGAACTGGCGCTCGCCTGTGACCTGCGGATCCTGGCCGGATCGGCCACGTTCGGCTTCCCCGAGATGAATCTCGGCCTGTTTCCCGGCGCGGGCGGCAGCCAGCGCCTGCCCCGTCTGCTCGGCCCCCACCGGGCCAAGCTGCTGATGATCGAGGGGGCCAGGCTGCCCGCGGCGGAGGCGCTGCGGATGGGGCTGGTGGACGTGGTGACCGGGGACGACTTCGACCGGGTGGTGGCCGAGCACGCCGCCGCCCTCGCGGCCAAGCCGACCCGGGCCGTCGGCATGCTGAAGCGGATCGTGGACTCCGGCCACGGTGTGCCCATCGAGCAGGCTCTGGAGGGGGAGCGCGCGGCGGTCATGGAGTTGATCCACACGGCCGACGCGGCCGAGGGGCTGCAGGCGTTCCTGGACAAGCGCGCACCCCGGTTCACCGGACGCTGAGACGACGCCCCTGCCCGTCGAAGTGACGGGCAGGGGCGCCGATCGTCTCAGCCCGGGTAACCGGCCACCGTCTCGGTGTCGACGTTCAGACCGCCCACCTTGCCGGCCCCGCCCGGGTTGCCGAGCGGTTCCGTCCGCCCCGGCAGCACCTCGAGGAAGAAGTTGCGGGAGTCCTCCAGGAACAGCGTGCGGGTCTCGTCACCCCGCGCCGCCCGGTCCACGAAGATCGCGTCGACCGGGCACTCCGGCTCGCAGGCCCCGCAGTCGATGCACTCGGCGGGGTTGATGTAGCTCTTGCGATCTCCTTCGTAGATGCAGTCGACCGGGCAGACGTCCATGCACGCGCGGTCGTTGACGTCGATGCAGGCCGGGCCGATGACGTAGCTCATGACATTTCCCCTTGGTGACGGTGAATTCAGGCGGCTTCGGTGGAATGGCCGGGGAAGAGGGACAACCCGGGATCGAGGTCGACGGCCGCGTTGTTGACGGCGGTGGCGACCTCACCGAACCCCACCGACATGAGGCGGACCTTGCCGTCGTACTCGGTCAGGTCTCCTGCGGCGTAGATCCCGGGCAGGTTGGTACGCATGCGCTGGTTCACCAGCACGGAGCGACCGCGCAGCTCAAGACCCCAGCCGGCGAGCGGGCCCAGGTCGCTGACGAACCCCAGCGCCGCGATGACCGAGTCGGCGGCGAGCATGCTGTCTCCCTCGCCCCGCCTGCGCAGGTGTACCCGCTCCACCCGCTCGTCCCCGGCCAGGGACAGCACCTGGGCGTCGGTGATGATGTCGACGCCGTTCGCCCGGGCGGCATCCAGGTTCGCCGCGTGTGCCCGAAAAGCGGCGCGGCGGTGCACCAGGGTGACCGACCTGGCCACCGGGACCAGTGCCAGAGCCCAGTCGACGGCGCTGTCCCCGCCGCCCAGGACGACCACCTCGTGGCCGGTGTGCCGTGAGAGATCGGGGACGAAGTACGACAATCCCCGGCCGACCCATTCCTCGCAGCCGGGGAGTCGCCGCGGGGTGGGCGTCCCGATGCCCGCGGTCAGGATGACGGCGCCCGTCTCGACGACGGTGTCGTCGGAGAGGCGCACGACCGGCCGGCCTTGGGGCGAGCGCCGCAGCTCGACGGCCTGCCGGCCCAGCAGCCACACCGGGTCGTACGTCGCCGCCTGCGTGTGCAGGGCCTCGACCAGCGCCCGCCCGGTCACGCCGGGAACGCCGGCCACGTCGCGCACCTGCTTCTCCGGGTAAAGCGCCGAAATCTGGCCGCCCACCTGGGGTAACGCGTCCACGACCACGGTACGCAGGCCGCGGAAGCCGGCGCAGTAGGCGCCGTACAGGCCGGTCGGCCCAGCCCCGATGATCATGATGTCCGCTGGTTCCACCTTCGTCTCCCCATGGTCGCCCACGCGTCGGCGTGGTGGCTTCAGGCCACGGAAGGTACACAGCCGGACGGCGGGAGCCCGCAGCCCGTGGACCGCTGACCGGAACTCCGCCGGGATCGCGCCGCCGGTCCGCTGGGCGGGATGACCGGCTGTTCCGTCCGCCGCCCCGATGGTGAACTGCCTGCACCGAGCGAGCGCCGCATCAGGGCGCCGCGGACAGCATGACAACGGAGGCGACATTGACGGCGGATGCGGACGCCGCACCCTCGACGGGCGGAGCCGCCAGGCGGCGGCCCTCGCGGCGCGGCAGGTTGCCGGGCCGGCAGGATTGGTCGAGCTGGCCCCACTACCAGGCGGCCGCCAGCGGGTTCCGCGGTTACTGGTACCCCGTGGCGTTCTCCTCGCACATCACCGGCAAGCCCAAGGCGATCACCCTGCTCGGTGAGCGCATCGTGGTCATCCGGGACGGCGGCAAGGCCTACGCGCTGAAGGACCGCTGCCCGCACCGGGGCGTGCCGCTCAGCTACGGCAACCAGCAGTTCCCCGGCACGATCTCGTGCCCGTACCACGGCTGGACGTTCGATCTGGAGTCCGGCGACCTGGTGGCCGCGATCACCGACGGCCCCGCCTCGCCGATCTGCCGCAAGGTGACGCAGCCGACCTACGAGGTCGAGGAGCGCCTCGGCATGGTGTGGATCTTCGTCGGTGACGGCGAGGACGCCCCGCCCATCGACGACCAGCTCCCCGAGGAGCTGCGTGACAACCCGGCCGTGATCGGCGCGCGCATCCAGGCCCGCGAGGGCAACTGGCGCTTCGCCTGCGAGAACGGCTACGACGAGGGGCACGCCAAGTACCTGCACCGCACCGCCCTCTGGCGGCTGTTCAAGGCGATGCCGGTCTGGAACGAGACCAAGATCGTGCGGCGCGGCCGGTGGATCTACCGGGTCCAGGAGACCCAGTACTGGGACGCCGACTTCCCCGGGCTCGGCCGGTGGAACAACCAGGCGTGGTACAAGCTCAAGCCGCCGACCAAGGTCGGCAACATCGGCAACACCGGCGGCCACCGCAGGGTCAATCCGGCCATAGCCGCGGAGGAGTTCCCCGGGTTCGCCTCGGTCAGCATGCCGGGCGTCCTGCGCATCGTCTACCCGAACTTCATCCACTACGAGTTCTACGTCCCGGTCGACGCGGACAACCACCTCTATGTCGGCGTGATGGCCAACTTCGAAAAGGGAGTGCGCACGCTGCCCTTCTACGCCAAGTACCTCGGCGCCGTCCGCTGGTTGTTCCACGGCCAGTTCTCCGGCCAGGACAAGTGGATGGTCGAAGTGACCGACGCGCCGCCGGAGCGGCTGTACCGCCCCGACGACTCCTTGCTGCAGTGGCGCAAGCTCGCCGAGGACGTCACCGAGGAACGCATCGAAGGGCTCAAGGCGGCCGGCGTGGACGTCCAGGACGTCACCCGGCGACCGGCCGACTGACCACGGAAGGAACAAGAGCATGGCCGAGATCGTCCTGGGCGTGGGTGCCTCGCACTCGACGCTCATGAACACCCACTGGGAGCAGGTCCGGCACAGGGACCGCGCCGAGCGGTTCCGCGACTCGCTCGGGGCGGCGCGGGACGCTCTCGCGGCGGCCCGCCCGGACGTGGCGATCATCGTCGGCTCGAACCACTTCCGCGGGTTCTGGCTGGACCTCATCCCCGCCTTCACCCTCGGCGTGGGCGAGGTGATCGCGAGCGGCGAGTCGGGCACGCCCTCCGGACCGCAGCGCACCCGCCCGGAGGTCGCCCAGGCCGTCGCCGAGCACCTGACCGCGGCGGGCACCGAGGTGGCGATCTCCGCCAGGTTGCAGATCGACCACGGCCAGAGCCACGCCATCCAGTACCTCCTGCGCGACCTCGAGGTGCCGGTGATCCCGCTCGTGGTCAACGCGTTCGCCACGCCGCTGCCGCTGGTCTCCCGCTGCGTGGAACTCGGCAGGAACATCGCCGACGCGGTGGCCGCGCTGCCCGCCGACCTGCGCGTCGCCGTCATCGCGTCCGGCGGCCTCTCCCACCGGCTGCCGTGGCCCAGCCGCTGGCAGGATCCCGACGGTGAGGACGAGGAGTTCCTGGTGCAGGCGTGGCTCAACGGCCGCGGCGACTGGGAGCGCTACGACGGCCGTCGGCGCACGATCATCACCGCGGCGCGACCCACCATCTGCCCGGAGTTCGACGAGGAGTTCCTCGCCGCGCTGGAGAAGGGCGAGCTGGAACGCTACGGAGGACTGTCCACCGAGCAGATCGAGGAGGCCGCCGGCAACGGTGCCCAGGAACTGCGGGCCTGGCTCACCATGGCCGCGGCGCTCGGCTTCCGGCCCGGACGCGTGCTGGCGTACGAGCCGATGCCGGAATGGCTGACCGGCATGGGGGTCGCGGTGATCGATCCCGGGCGGGCGTCATGACGACGTCATCGGACGAGCGGGAGCGGATCGTGCGGGCCGCCATGGCCCACGTCACCGAGGACCGCCTGCGTGAGGCCGCCGTGGGGGTCATCTCGATCCCCAGCCCGACCGGCGGCGAGGGATCGCTGGCACGCTGGCTGACCGACCGGCTGGCACGGGCCGGCGTCGAGGCGCGTCTGCAGCGCATCGACGACGCGCAGGCCAGCTCGGTCGGCAGGCTGCGCGGCGACGGCAGCGGACCCGACCTCATGCTGTACGCCCCGATCGACACGCTCACCACCGGCGATCCCGAACTGGACCTGCCGTGGATCGGGCCGGAGCTGCGCCAGGACATGCGCGCCGAGGCGATCTGCGACGGCCCCTTCGTCACGGGCCTCGGCGCGGGCAACCCCAAGGGGCACGCGGCATGCGTACTGGTGACCGGTGAGGCCTTGGCGGCGGTCCGCCCCAGCCTCTCCGGCGACCTGTTGCTCGCCTTCGGAGCGGGCGGCATGCCGACCAACGCGATCGACGGCTTCGGCCGAGCCAACACCGGGCATGGCGTGGGCTGCTCGTTCCTGCTGGAGCGCGGCTGGCAGGCCGACTACGCGGTGATCGCCAAACCGGGGGACTTCGTCGCCCACGACGAGGTCGGTCTGTGCTGGTTCGAGATCGTCGTCCCCGGCATCCACACCTACGCGGGCAGCAGGCACCGGCTGCCGTACGCGAACCCGAACGTCACCGCCGCCGAGGTGGTGATCAGGCTGGAACGGTGGCTGGCCGAATACCCGGCCCGTCACCGCACCGCCACCGCGGCTCCCCAAGGAGTCATCGGCTCCATCGCCGGTGGGTGGGAGCGCATGCTCGCCGTCACACCGGCCGTTTGCCGGATCCGGCTGGACCTGCGGATCGCACCCGGCGTCGCTCCGCTGACGGTGAAACGAGAGCTCGCCGCCTTCGTCCGCGAGCTGGATCCCGGCCTGACCGTCGAACTGGTGCTGGCCGTTCCCGGAACGAGCACCCCGCCGGACGACTGGGTGGTGCGCAGCACCGTCCGCGCCTGGGAACAGGTGTCCGGACGCACACACGAGCCCGTCCCGGACAACAGCGGAGCCACGGACGCCAACATCCTGCGGGCACGCGGCATCCCCACCGCCCGCGTCGGCATGCCGAAGGCGGCCCACACCACCACCGACTTCGCCCTCGGGATGAACACCGTCGACGTCCGGGCCATGCGCCGCCTCTGCGAGCTGCTGGTGAGGGTCGCGGTGGAGACCACCACGCGGGACCGCGCCGACATCCCCGTATGAACCATCGAAAGGGACGCGCCTTGCAACCTCCGAACGGCCTGTACGCCGACGCCGACGGCGTGAGGTACCACTACCTCGACATGGGAACGGGCAGTGACACGATCTTCCTGCACGGCGGCGGCCCCGGCTGCACCGGATGGAGCGACTTCGGCCCGGTGGCGCCGCTCTTCGCCGCCGACCGCCGCTGCCTCATCGTCGACATCCTGCAGTACGGCAAGTCCGAGAAGTGCCGCATCAGCGGCCCGATGTGGGACTTCCACGCGAAGAAGACGGTCGCCCTCATGGACACGCTCGGTGTGGACAAGGCCGACTTCGTCTGCAACTCCTGGGGCGGCACCATCGCGCTGTGCCTGGCGGCCCGCTACCCCGACCGCGTGCGCTCGCTGGTGATCACCGGCAGCATGCCGGTGTTCTACGGGCCGCTCGCCCCTCTGCCCGAGAACGGCCACCGCGGCCGCGCCGCCCGCGACGCCTACTACGGCGGCGAAGGGCCGACCCGCGAGAAGATGCGCCGCCTCATCACCCGCCTGGAGTGGTACGACGCCGACCGCCTCCCCGAATCCACGCTGGACCTGCGCTACGAGCAAAGCCTCGACCCGGAGGAGCGGGAGCTGGCCGCGATGTCGGACTCGCCGCGCGGCGAGTGGCAGGACCTCACCCGGGAGCTCGGCCAGGTGCGGGCCCCCGCGCTGTTCATCTGGGGCATGCACGACGCCTTCCTGACCCCCGACTACCCGCTCATGCTCGCCCGCATGGTCCAGCGGGGCAACCTGCACGTCATGGACCACGTGTCCCACCACCTCCAGGAGGAACGCCCCATGGCCTACCACGCCGTGGTCACCGGCTTCTTCGACTCGCTGGCGAACCCGTGGGTGCCGGCATGAAAAAGCTGCTGATCATCCTGTCCGCGGCCGCGCTGGCCGGCGTCCTGGTCCGCGTGTTCCCGGCCCGCAGCAATACCCAGGTGCACCGGATCAACCAAGACAAGCCCTCGAAGGTGTGAGAACGATGAGTATCTGGACCGAGCTGAGTCCGATCGAGCTGAGCCTCTCCTACGTCGACGCCGGCGGCGTGCCGACACGTAGCCTCCGCGCCGGATCCGGCGAACCCGTGGTGTTCCTCCACGGCACCAGCGGCCACCTGGAGGCGTTCACCCGCAACCTGTCGGCGCACGCGGCCCACTACGAGTGCCACGCCATCGACATGCTGGGCCACGGCTACACCGGCAAGCCCGACTACCCCTTCGAGATCCCCCGCTACGTCGAGCACCTGCTGGCCTACTTCGACGCCACCGGCATCGAGCGCGCCCACATCGTCGGCGAGTCCCTCGGCGGCTGGGTCGGCGCGCGCGTCGCCATCGACCACCCGGACCGGGTCGCCAGCCTCCAACTCCTCTGCGCGGGCGGCACCGTGGCGAACCCGGAGATCATGGACCGCATCCGTACCAGCACCCGGCAGGCCGTGGAGAGCGACGACGTCGAGCTCACCCGCAAGCGGCTGCGACTGCTCATGGCCGACCCGGCGGACGCGACCGAGGAGCTGGTGGAGGTGCGTCACGCCATCTACCACACGCCCGAGTTCGCGGCCAACATCGACAACCTGCTGTGCCTGCAGAACATGGAGATCCGGCAGCGCAACATCCTCCGCCCCGAAGACCTGGCCCGGATCTCACAGCCGACGCTCATCGTCTGGGGCCGGCAGAACCCGTTCGGGGAGGTCCCGGAGGCGTCTGCCATGCACGAGGCCATTCCCGGTTCCCAGCTGGAGCTGTTCGAGCGGTGCGGTCACTGGCCGCAGCATGAGAGGGCCGACCTGTACAACCCGCTGAGCCTGTCCTTCCTCGCCAAGAGCTCGGCGGCCGGTTTCGCGGGCCGGTCGTGATGCGCGCGGCACGCTTCCACGAATGGGGCGCGTCCCCGGTCGTGGAGGACGTTCCCGAGCCCGCCTACGAACCCGGGAGGGTGCTCGTCGAGGTCCGGGCGGCGGCGCTGAGCCACCTGGATCTGACGGTGTCCGGCGGCTCCTTCGGCATGCGTCCCCCGTTGCCCTACGTGGGCGGCGTGGAGGCCGGCGGCGTCGTGCTGGCCTCCGACACCCTGGAGCCTGGCACACACGTGTTGCTCCGGGGCGGCGGACTCGGCCTGCTGAGGGACGGCTGCTGGAGCGAGCGGGTATGCGTCTCCCGGAAAGCCGTCACCCCCGTCCCCGCCGACCTGCCCGCCGACGTCGCGGCGTCCTTCTTCGTCCCGACCACGACCGCGTACGTCGCCCTGCACGACGTCGCCCGGCTGGAACCCGGCGAGGAGGTCGTCGTGACCGGGGCGACGGGGGCGGTGGGCTCCATGGTCGCCCAGCTGGCACTGCACGCCGGCGCCACCGTGACCGGGATCGTCGCCCGCCCCGAGCTCCTGGATCAGGTCCCCGAGGGGGTTCGCGGCATGTCGCTTGACGATGCCGCGGAACTGGCCGAGGGGCGCTCCGCGTCCCTGCTGGTCGACACGCTGGGCGGTGACGGCCTGGTCGGCAGGACGCGCTGGGTGCGTCCCGGCGGCCGGGCCGTGGTGATCGGCTACGTCCTGGGCGCCTCCGTCACCGTCGACCTGCCGTCGTGGCTGCTCGACGACGTGGCGCTGCTCCCTGTCAACATGGTGCGGCAGGAGCGACGCGCCCATGAGGTCGCGCCCCGGTTGATGGAGCGGTTGCTGGCGGGGGAACTGCGGCTGAACGTCGAGCGCTTCGACGTTTCCGAGATCGCGCAGGCCCTGAAGCTCCTGCGGGACGGGAGAGTGCGCGGCCGCGCGGTCGTCACCTTCGCCTAGGCGGCCGAGCGAGGGCGGTCATGCGCGGGCATGGCCGCCCTCGTTTTTCTTGAAGGCGTTTTGCCTGGTGGAACACGTCCGTTGTATGAACCGGACATCAAGCGCACTATTGCTCAATGTCGCTTATGTATCCCCCTGTCGCGCCCGAACTGGACGACGCCGCCAACAGCGTGTTGGGCAAAGTGAGACTCATCCTGGAAGCGTTCGGACCTGACGACGAGAGCCTGGGCCTGTCCGAAATCGTCCGCCGGAGCGGGGTGGCCAAGGCATCGGTCCACCGGCTCGCCCAGGAGTTGCTGCGCTGGGGTCTGCTGGAGCGGCGCGGCTCCGAATACTGGCTGGGCATGCGCCTGTTCGAGATCGGTCAACGGGTGCCACGTCAGCGCATCCTGCGTGAGGCGGCGCGGCCCTACATGGAGGATCTCTACCAGGCCACCGGGGAGACCATCCACCTGGCCGTGCTGGACGGTCATGAGGTCCTCTACCTGGAGAAGGTGTCGGGCCACAGTCAGGTCTCCCGTCCCTCGCGGATCGCCGGGCGTATGCCGCTGCACTGCACGGCGACGGGCAAGGCACTGCTCACCTTCGGGCCCGCCCACCTCTTCGCCGAGGTGGTCGCCGCGCCGCTGACCCGTCTCACGCCACGGACGGTCATCCTGCCCAAACTGCTGGCTCAGGAGATCGACCAGGCCAAGAAGGCCGGCTACGCCATCGAGCGGGAACAGATTCGCGTCGGCTACCTCAGCGTGGCCATACCGCTCATCGGGGCCACGGGCACGATGGTCGCGGCCCTGTCGGTGACCGCACCCACCTTCCGGGCAGACGTGAACAAGTACGTGAGCCTGCTGGGAATGGTCAGCGGGCGCATCACCAAGTCCATCACCCTGGTCGACGATCAACGGCGCTGACGCGGCGTCCCCGCCGTCGTGGCGCTGAGGAACTCCGCTACGGCGGCCGCGACCTCTGGAGCCTTCTGCTCCATCAGCGGGATCGTGCCGCCCTCGATGACGACCGAGCTGACCCGCTCGGTGCCGGTGAGATTGCGCCGCATTGGCTCCAACTGCGGCAAGGCGAACGGGTCGGCCGCGGCGCCCAGCAGGAGCACGGGCGCCGTGATCAGGCCGATCTTGTCCTCCATGTAGTACCGGGCACAGGCGCGGTGACCTTCCGCCGGGTCCAGGCCAGGGGTCAGCGCGTCGTGCAGGAACCGGCCGAGCAGGTCGGTGGCCGGCTGTGGATAGTAGGGCCGGCGCAGGTCCCAGAGCATGCGGACGTGCGCGCCGTCGGGGGAGGGGGCGGCGTCGTCGACCCCGGGTCCGTCCGCGTGGCTCGCGCGGTAGTGGGAGTCGGCCCAGGGCGTGGACGACAGGATGAGCCGGTCGACCCGGTGCGGGGCGCCGGCGGCGACTTCGACGGCCACCGCGCCGCCGGTGTGGTGGCCGAGCAGGTCGGTCCTGTCGATGCCGAGGGCGTCCAGCAGCGCGAGGGCTCCGGCCGCGAACAGCTCGATGGTGTGGGGCCCAGGCACCTTGGCGCTGGCGCCGAAGCCGATCATGTCCATGGCGATCACCCGCCGGCCCTCCGCCAGGAGGGGGATGAGCTCCCGGAACTCGTCCCAGGACCGGGGCGTCTGGTGCAGCAGAAGCAGTGGCCGCCCCCTGCCCTGCTCCGCGTAGTGCAACTGCCCGAATGGGGTGTCGGCATATCCACGGCGAATTGACGTCGGTCCCACGTTCGATCCCGCTCTTCCATCGACGACACGGAGTTTCAGCGGAAGTTTCGTGCGGTTCACCGATTCGCCGCCATATCCGGGGACCGGTGACCGAACCGGCGCGATCGTTATTCCGGGTCGGCTACCAGCGGGCGGAGAATGTCACGTAGCCGGGCGAGGGTCCTCTCCGTGCGCTCCGGGTCCCCGTACACGGCATGTTGCAGGACCAGCCCGTCGAGTGCGGCGAACACGAGCGCCGCCAGGGAGCCGTCGGGGTCGTCGATGCGGGCGTTGCGGAGCGTCTGCCCCACCTGGTCGGCGTAGAAGTCGTACAGCGCGACGACGTGCTCCAGAGAGGCGGTGCCGCGCACGGCGCTGAGCAGGTACTCGTACTGCAGGATTTGGCGTTCGCCGTGCTCGGTGATGGTCCGCACGAGGTCGGCGCCCAGATCGTCCAGGCTCTCGGTGAGCAGCCCGGCCTCCCTGGCGT
The DNA here is from genome assembly GCF_042898365.1 of Streptosporangium sp. NPDC000509. Classification (NCBI taxonomy): domain Bacteria; kingdom Bacillati; phylum Actinomycetota; class Actinomycetes; order Streptosporangiales; family Streptosporangiaceae; genus Streptosporangium; species Streptosporangium sp. NPDC000509. The sequence continues at coordinate 25,865 of NZ_JBIAYX010000016.1, forward strand.
CCTTGCGGGCGGCCATCTCGAACGCCTCGCTGAGCATCGCCTGCCGAGTGCCGAAATAGAAGCGCACGAGCCCGTGCGTGACCCCCGCCTCGGCGGCGACCGCGCGATAGGTGACCGCGCCCTGTCCCTGCCGGGCGGCTATGTCGATGGCGGCCTGCAGCAGCCGTTCCCGGGTCGTGGGACCGGCGGCGTCCGGCGTCGCTTCATTCATGAAACACGAATATCATACGAGATCTTTCACCCTTTCCTCCGGTGGCATATGGCGCCGCAGGCCTGTGCTTCGGAAATGGCGAGCGGCGCCGATATCCGCGATCACTCAATGCGCGTACTGCCCATTCGTGCGTAGCGCTCGGGATCATTGGCGCGCGTCCGCATCGCGACGATCACCGCGGCCGCGACCACGACGACCAGGATCCAGGGCAGGTTGTTGATGACGGTGGACGTGGTCCCTGTGACCGCCTCGTAGTTCGCCAGGGCGAGTATCGCGCAGACACCCAGCGCGACCGCTGCCAGCACGGGCGCCACCGTATGAACCCAGCCGAATTCCCCCCTTCGGGCGAAGAAGACGACAACGGAGATCGACGTGAGCGTGACCAGACTCAGCAGCCCCAGCGCGCCCACGCTCGTGAGTGAGGTGACGAGGTTGGTCAGCGGGTCCAGCCCGGCGACCGCGAAACCCACCACGATCGCCGTGATCAGACCGAAGCTCAGGAAGCCCGCGACCGTGGGGGAGCGGTGGCGTGGATGCACCTTGGACAGCGCCGTGGGCAGCAGGCCCTCGCGGGACAGTGTGAAGAAGTAGCGGGAGACGGCGTTGTGGAAGGCCAGGACGCCCGCGAACGAGCTTGTCACGATGAGGACCTCCAGGAACTTGGTCCAGGTCGAGCCCACGAATTCCGTGGTGAGGTTGTAGGCGTAGCCGCCCAGATCGGCGCTCGCCGCCGCCGGGGCCTGCTCCATCCCTCCCCCGACCAGCATCGCCCATGACGTCAGGACGAAGAACAGGCTGATGAGTACGATCGCCGCGTAGGTCGCCCGCGGCACCGTCGTGCGCGGCGTGCGCGCCTCCTCGGAGTAGATGGCCGTGCTCTCGAAACCCTGGAAGCAGGAGAAGGCGTACATGAGGCTGATGCCGGCCGCGCCGGCGAACAGCGCCTTCGATGGTTCGAAGACCTCCAGCGAGAACGCGCCCGGTCCGCGCTGCAGCAGGATCGCGATGTCGAGCACCAGTACGGCCAGAGCCTCCAGTACCAGCGAAACGCCCAGCACGCCCGCCGCGACCGTTACCCGGAAGTAGCCGAGGATTCCGATGACGATCAGGCCGGCGAGAGCCCAGACCCACCAGGCCACGTCGATGCCGAAGAACTCCTGCGCCGTCACCCCGGCGAAGAATCCCAGCGCCCCGGTGGTGGCGGCCGCGATGCACACGTAGGAGACGATCGCCACATAGGCCGCAGCGAGCCCGAAGACTCTCCCCAGTCCCTTGGTGATGTACGCGAAAAACGCGCCGGCGTTGCCGACATGCGGCGCCATCCTGCTGAAACCCACCGCGAAGAACAGCAGGATCACGGCCATCAGCGCGAAACTGCCGGGCGTTCCGACCCCGACCCCGAGCGCGATCGCGATCGGGAGGATGGCGACGGTTCCCGCGGCGGGCGCCGCGGCCGCGACGACCATGAAGACGATGTGCGCGACGCCGAGCTGGCCCTGGGCGAGCGTGGGCGTGCTGTCGGAAGCCTCTCCGGCCCGCCCGGACGGGGCCTCCCCGACCGCGGGGGAGGAGATCGGGGGAGGTTCGTGAGGTAGGGCCCCGCCAACCCCTATGTCCGATCCTGTCATGTTTGTGCCTTTCTGGGGTTATTAAACAGGGTGTGAGCGGCGGCGGAGACCCCGGTGGCGCTCAGAGGCCGAGCGCGACGAGTGAGCCTCGGCTATGACGGCACGGGTCTCCCGCGGGGCGAGGGGGCCTCCGACGATGTACGCCTCCAGTTGAGGCGCGAAGACGTCGTGGTCCACACCGGTCACGGCGTGTTCCCCCAGAGAGGGAAGCGAGGGCTGCCGAGGTCGATGTTCACGACCTTCGCCGCGGAGTACTCGGCGAGGGTCTCGCGGCACAGTTCGCGGCCGAAGCCACTGTCCTTGACGCCGCCCATCGGCATGCCCACCGGCAGGTCGAACCACTTGTTGATCCACACGATCCCCGCTTCGAGATCCCGCGCGATCCGGTGTGCCCGGGTGAGGTCGGCCGTCCAGACGCCGGCGGCCAGGCCGTAGCGCGTGCTGTTCGCGCGGGCGACGGCGTCGTCGTAGTCGGTATACCGCTCCGCGACGGTGACCGGCCCGAACACCTCCTCGCTGGCGATCCGCGCGGTGACCCGCGAGTCGGCGAAGATCGTGGGCCGGACGAAGAACCCCCCTTGGTTGCCTTCGGGTAGATCCAGCGCCTCGTCACCGGCCCGCACGGCCAGCCCTTCGGCGCGGGCCGCGTCGATGTAGGAGGTGACACGGTCGAACTGCGGTTTCGACACCAGCGGGCCGACCTGCGTCCGCGAGTCCAGCGCGTCGCCCACGCGGATCGACTTCGCGGTCTCGGCGAATCGCTCCAGGAACTCGTCGGCGATCTTCTCGTGCAGGAGCAGCCGGGAGGAGGCGATGCAGGCCTCGCCGTTGGCGAGGTAGATACCGAGCGCGGCGTCCGCGACAGCCCGGTCCAGATCCGCGTCCTCGGCCACGATGAGGGCGCTTTTGCCACCCAGCTCCATCAGTGTGGGGGTGAGTACCTCGGCGGCGGCCAACATGATCTTCCTGGCTGTCGGCCCGCCACCGGTGAGGGTGACCTTGGCGACGCCGGGATCGGAGACGAGGGCCGCGCCGACCGTGCCGTCGCCGGTGACCACGTTGAAGACGCCGGGTGGCAGCAGATCGGCGACCAGTGCGGCGAACTCCAGAATGCTGGCGGTGGCGAATTCGCTCGGCTTGACGACGATGGTGTTGCCCGCGGCCAGGGCGGGGGCGACCTTGTTGGCCAACGTGATGATCGGCGAGTTCCACGGCAGCACGGCGGCGATGACGCCGAGCGGCTCGCGCGTGGTGTAGATCAGGGTCTCGGGGTCCTCGACCGGGATCTGGTCGCCATGGAGGTCGCGCACCAGGCCGCCGAAGTAGCGGAAGATGGCCGCGGTGTTCGGCACGTCGGCGATGTAGGCCTCGCGGATCGGCCTGCCGTTCTCGGTCGCCAGCAGCCTGGCCCAACGGTCGGGGTCGGCCTCCACCCGGTCGGCGATCCGCATCAGCAGCCGCTGCCGGGTGGCGAGGCTGGTCCGGCGCCACTCCGCGAACGCCGCACCCGCGGCCCGTACCGCATCCCGCACCTGGCCGACTGCGGCCTGCGGCAGCTGCGTCCACACCTCGCCGGTGCTCGGGTCGACGGCGTCGAAGACATCTGCGCCTGGCACCCATTCGCCCGCGATGAACATCTCGTACGCCTCGGGAGCCTCGAATCTCGCGTGTTCGGGTCGCGCGCTCTCCACCTGCGTCATGAGCTCTCCAATTTCTTGACCGCATCGCCTCGTGAGGCTCGGCATCAGCCTGGGACGCACGATGACAGGCTGTCCACGAACCGGTTTGGTGAGTGAAACGCCCCTGATGAGGGGCATGGTCCACGAAGGTTCGGTCAGCGGACCGGTGCCTTGGCCCGCGGTCCGGTGGGGTGCTCGACTGGGCGTCCACCTCCGGCGAGCAGGTTCACGATGAGACACGAGATGATCCACATGACACGTTTCCTCGCGGAGCCGGCGGCTCCGCGTGCCGCAGGCGCCGCCATGGCCGTGAGTGGACGCGGCCGATGAGGGCTGGGCGGAGGCCGCCGGTGAGAGCCGTGAGCGGAGGCCGCCGGTGAGCGCGGACGTCGTCGCGGTCTTCGCCGGAGGGCTGGCGGCGGGTCTCGTCGCGGGTGCCTCCTCGTGCGCGGCCGTCCAGGGCGGGCTGCTGTTCGGCCTGAGCGGGTCGGCCACCGGGAGCGGGCCTGCCCGATCGCTGTGGCCGGTGGGATTGTTCCTCCTGGGACGGACCGCCACGCACGTCGCGACGGGTGCTCTCCTCGGTCTGCTCGGCTCGGCGGTCCGCCTCGGTCCGGAGACGCGTGCCGTCCTGCTCGTGCTGGCCGGTCTCCTGGTGATCGGTTTCGCCGTCGGCCTGCTTCGCCGGCGTCACAGGGGAGAGGGGGCCTGCGGCTCCGGTGGAGCCCCGGATACGGCCGGACGCGGGATCGTTCGCTCCGTCGGACTTGGGGCCGCCACGATCCTGATGCCCTGCGGGATGACGATCAGCACCGAGATCGTGGCGGTGTCCACCGGGTCGGTGCTCGGAGGGGCGGCGGTCATGGCGGGCTTCGTGGTGGGCACGGCCCCGGCCATCGCGCTGCTCGGCGTGTTCGTGCGCGTGCTGACAACGGCTCGCCTGGTGCGGCTGGCCGCGGTTGTGGCGTTGGTGGCCGGCCTCTGGACGGTCACCTCCGGCCTGCGGCTGGGCGGCTGGACTCCCGGCATCGCCACGCAGGCGGCCGTGGAGGAGCCGTCCACGGGCCTTCGGCGGGACGGAACCCAGGTGATCGAAATCTGGGCGACCGAGCGCGGTTACCGTCCCGGCGTGGTGCGGGCGCGTGCGGGCGTGCCGACGGAGCTCGTCTTCCGGACGGTCGGGACGCCAGGCTGCACGGGCCTCCTCACCATCGGTGGGCGGGACGTGCGCCTTCCCACGGTCGTAAGGCTGCCTGCGCAGGAGCGAGGGCGGCTCCGGTACGTGTGTTCGATGGGAATGTATCTCGGCTTCATCGACTTCGCCTGACGTCCCGCGTGGATTGCCCTGGTTTAGGGCGCTTCATCATTTTTTAACATTTATGTCATAAGAAGTGTTGTTCACCCTATGGACATCCGCGACTATCCAGTTGGATAATCGGGTCTGGCTCCGCGACAGCGAGGAGGAGTCCCGATGTCGTCACAGGTGTTCGAGGATGCACCCGCCGCTTCAGGCGATGACGTGGAGTACCCCAATTCCGTGCTCGGGAAGGCGCAGCTTCTCCTGGGCGCCTTCGAATCGGGGGCTTACCAGCTGCGGCTCAGTGAACTGAGCCGCAGATCCGGTGTGCCGAAGGCGTCGGCGTACCGGCTGGCTCAGGAACTGGTGCAGTGGGGGCTCCTGGAACGCCGGGGCGAGTCGTACCAGCTCGGCATGCGCATCTTCGAGCTCGGCCAACGGGTCCCCGCCTCCGCGGTGCTTCGCACTGTCGCCCGGCCGCTGCTCACCGACCTGTTCGCCGCCACGCGGGCGACCATCCACCTGGCCATGCTCGACGGCGGCCACGTCCTGTATCTGGAGCAGATCTCCGGCAAGGCGAACAGCCAGGCGCACTCCCGGGTGGGCGGGCGCCTGCCCGCATCGTGCACGGCGACCGGGAAGATGCTCCTGGCGATGTGCTCCAACCTGCAAGAGCAACTGTGCTGCTTCGCCCGCACCGGGCTGCCGTCCCTCACGCTGCGGTCTGTCGCGTCCCTGGAGCAACTGGTGCGACAGATGGAGATCGTTCGTGAGCGCGGCTTCGCCCTGGAGGTGGAGGAGACCCAGCTCGGTTTCGGCAGCATCGCCGTGCCGATCGCGGCCTACGGCGGCGGACCGGTGTCCGCGGCCGTGTCGGTTACCGTTCCGGTGGGCCGGCTGGTGCCCCGGGCGCTCCTGCCCGAGCTACGTTCGACGGCAGCGGGCATCGCCCGCGGCCTCGGACAGAGAACATACGCGGCCTGAGCATATTGCCGTTCTTTATCGCCGCTCTCATCCCGCCTGGATGAGGGTGGCTTTCGCATGCCCCTGACTTCGCCGTCAATAAGAAGCTAAAAGGGGTTCACTGACCGAAACACGGCATTGGTAAGAGCGCCTTGTCGCCGCGACAGTGGAGGCCACCTATCGGGAAAGGAACAACATGCGGCACGATTTGTTCGCCCCACTGACCGCAGACGAGATCTTGACGGTCGCCCGGTTGGCCCGGGGGGCCGGTCTCGGTGAGGCGCTGGGCTTCAGCGCGGTCTTCACCGACGAGCCGGACAAGGCCCTGCTGCGTGCCGGCGAGCACATGGCCAGGCGAGCCCGTGCCATGATCGTGGATCGCTCCACCGGCCGCTCGTACGACGTCCGGATCGATCTCGACACCGAGTCCGTCTCGTCGGCCGACGTCGTCGCCGAGGGAGCGGCGCCGGTACTGCTCGATGAATTCGAGGGCGTGGCGGCGTCGGTGAAGAAAGACCAGCGATATGTCGACGCGCTGGCCAAACGAGGAATCACCGATGTAACCCACGTCCAGGTCGACCCATGGTGCGTCGGCAACATTCCCGATGTCCAAGGGAACCGGGTCTGTGGCGCGATTTCCTACGTGCGAGACTTTCCCACCGACAACGGCTACGCCCACCCGATCGAGGGCGTGGTCGCGTTCGTGGACCTCGTAACCGGCGAGGTTCTGGACGTCAGGGACTACGGCGTGCGCCCCATGAACCGCGCCTGCGCCAACTACGACGCCGAGTCGAACACCCCGATGCGCGACGACGTCAAGCCGCTGGAGATCACCCAACCGGATGGCGTCGGGTTCACCATCGACGGCAACGAGCTCACCTGGCAGAAGTGGCGGTTCCAGGTCAGCCTCCACCCCCTCGAAGGCCTGGTCATCCACGGCCTGGAGTACCGCGACGGCGACGAGTACCGCAGCATCCTGCATCGTGGCTCGGTGGCCGAGATGGTCGTGCCCTACGGGGACTCGGCGCCGGAGCACAACTGGCGCAGTGCCTTCGACGTCGGCGAGTTCGGGCTCGGCAAGCTCACCAACTCGCTGGTCCTCGGCTGCGACTGCCTCGGCGAGATCCGCTACCTCGACGCGGTGCTGGCCGGCGAGAACGGCGAACCGTACACGCTTCCCAACGCCATCTGCATCCATGAGGAAGACGACGGCATCCTCTGGAAGCACCAGGACTGGGTCACCGGAGTCACGGACGTGCGGCGCTCGCGCCGGCTCGTGGTCAGCTCGATCGCCACCGTCGGCAACTACGAGTACGGCTTCTTCTGGTACTTCCATCAGGACGGCTCGGTCCAGGTCGAGGCGAAGCTCACCGGCATCGTGCAGACCAGGGCGATCCACGAGGGGGAGGCCGCGCCCAGCGCGACCCGGATCGGCGAGAACATCGTCGCCCCCTATCACCAGCACATCTTCTCCTTCCGGCTGGACTTCGAGATCGACGGTCCGGATAACAGCGTCGTCGAGAACGACGCGGTGCGGATCCCGATCGGGCCGGACAATCCGACCGGCAGTTCCTTCACCGTCCGCAAGACCCTGCTGGAGACCGAGCTCAGCGGCGTCGGCCTCACCGACCCTCAGGTGTCACGCAACTGGACGGTCGTCAACCGGGGCAAGACCAACGCCTGGGGTCTGCCTGTCGGCTACAAGCTGCTCCCGGGCTGGGCGTCGGCGACACTGCTCGCCCAGGACGAGGCTCCGGTGGCACAACGGGCCGGTTTCACCAAGCGGAACCTCTGGGTCACCCCCTACTCGCCGTCGGAGATGCGCTCCGCCGGCGACTTCCCGAACCAGCACCGTAACGGGGACGGTCTTCCCGTTTGGACACGGGCCGATCGGCCGGTCGTCGACACCGACGTCGTCGTCTGGTACACGCTCGGCGTCACGCACGTCCCGCGGGCAGAGGACTGGCCGGTCATGCCAGTGGAGCGAGCCGGTTTCCACCTGCTTCCGGTGAACTTCTTCGACCGTAACCCCGCCCTCGATGTGCCACCGTCGGAGGCGAAGCGCCACTGTCACTGACCAGCCAGAACCTGTCGAACCTGCTGAGACATCAGGCTCCTCATGGCGTTTGTGCCCGTCCCGAGTGGTGACCGGAGGGGCGGGCACGAGAGTGGGCGTCTCCCGCCGGACTCGGGCCGAAAGACGCTCAGGCGGCCGGTTCCTCGACGATGGAGTCGACCCGGTCGGGATAGAAGGCGACGTGGTCCTTGATCTCGGCGACGGCTGGATACGGCGACTCGTAGAACCACACCGCGTCCACCGCCTGCTTCCCGTCCACCGTGACGGTGTAGTAGCTCGCGTCGCCCTTGAAAGGACAGTAGGTGGCGGTGTCGGTCCGCTCCAGCAGCGAGCGGTCGACGTCGGTGATCGGGATGTACTGCACCGGCGGGTACGCCGCCTCCCGCAGTGTCAACGCGCTCCGCGTGTCGGCGACCACCCGGCCTGCCACCGAGACGACGATCCGGGCCGGGTTCGGCGTGATCGTGATCGGGTGACTGGGGCTGGGCTCCAGGATGGGCTTGTCGGTCATGACGAGAACCCCTTTCTGTCATGTCCAGTCTGCCGGACCCCGGACCCTGAACCGCGTCGCCATCCCCCTCCCCGGTGTCGACCCCCGCTCAGGCGGGGCCGACGCCGGAGATCTGGTAGCGCGACACCTGGGCGTCGCGGATCATCGTCTCCTGGTCGTCGCTCGGCCCGGAACCCCGGAAGGCGTCGAGGGTCTCCTCCGACTCCCAGCGCTCGTAGACGTTGATCCGGCCGGTGTCGACGAGGTCGGCGCCGAGCGTGAAGTCGAGGCAGCCGGACGCGGCGCGGGCCTGCTCGATCACGCTCACGCATCCCTTGAGGTAGTCGTCGCGGGCATCGGGGTCGACACGGATCCAGCCGGAGACAATGATCATGCCGGTAGGGTATGGGCCGCCACCGACAGAACCCCGCCCTACGGGCACGCGTGCCCTCTTTTCGCGTTGTCCCGGCCGCCCGCGCCCCCTCCTCGTCGGCCGCGTATATAAAGGTGTCCGTCCTCCGCGCCGGTCGCGCATTTCAGACGTCGGTCTTTCCGTGCCGTTCGCGCATATCAGGTGTCCGCCGGGCACGTAGGATTCGACGGCTGGGCAGGCGACGACGAGGACGACGAGGACGACGAGGACATGCTGTGAGCTTTGATCTCGGAGTCTGGTTCGCGGCCGGACCGATCACCGCGCGGGAGGCCCTTCTCCGGTATCTCACCTGGGACGAGAGCGGAGCCGCGCCCGGTGAGCCGCGCCCGGAGGTGGCGGCCTTCTACGAGGAGTTGACGACGCTCTTCCCCGACCTGACCGTCGAGAACTACGGCGCCTCACCGTGGTCCGAGCCGCTCACCGTGGGGGAGGACTTCGTACTGATGAACGCGGTCTTCCCACGGGCGGGGGAGGTGTGCCGCGTGGTCCTGGAGATGACGCGGCGCCACCCCCTGGTGCTCTTCGAGCCCTAGCTCTCCGGCTTCGCGGGCCCGTCCATCACCCCCGAGACTCACGGCGCCCTCGCGGACGTGACGTGTGGCCCCGAACGGCCTCGTTAAGCGTTCGTCGGGCGTGGAGGGGTGGCACCCGCTCGGCTTCGTTCCCCTCTGTACCGATAATTTTTGCCTGGACCAGGGCAGAACTGTCCCTCGGGGTGGTTGACGGGCCAAAATTGATCCGTGGTCAGGATCGGATCGGTAGAGATGAGCGATTGCGAGCGTGAGAGACTCCCGCCAGTTCTGGGCCAGTTGTTCGCCGATGGGGGAGAAGGAGCCCACGAAGGCGAGGGGGACGGGGGAGGTAGGGGCAGGAGGCTCTCGGTGGAGTTGCCACCGGGGGACGTGGTGTGGCCCGACCCCGGTTACGCTCAGCTCGCGGTCCGTCGCCGTCCGGCGTTCTGGCTGAGTGAGGTGACGGTCTCCGGTGAGTACTGGGCCCGGTTGAGGGCTCAGCACGAGCAGTCGGGCCTGTGGCCGGTCCTGCTGGAGGACTCCGTCCAGCCCTGGTCGGCCGGCCAGATCGCCCCTGACACCGCCGCTCAGATCGACAACTACAACGCCGCCGCGTTCATGGCCGAGGTGTGGTCCGACTGGATCGAGAGGGCGACCCTGGACCAGCTCGAAATCCTCGACCCCTACGGTCCCGAGTGTCCGGGCCCTGCGCCCGGGGGGAGGCTCGCCGCCGATCCCGGTGTGGTCGCCGACTGGTACGCCGGGCTGGTGGCCGAGCGCAGGACCCCGCTCGGGCTCGTCGCGGTGGAGCGCGGGGCCGACGCCCTGGCCGTGATGGGCTGGCAGGGTGCCCTGAACCACAACGAGTGGATGGTCCCGCTCGCGGCCGTCGTACGGAGCTGGGAGGAGAGGTTCGGGGTGCGGGTGGTCGGGATGGGTTTCAACACTCTCGACCTCAGTGTCGCCGCGCCTCCGACGACCTCCGAGCACGCCCTGCACGTCGCGGCGGAACACTGGACGTTCTGCCCCGACAGCATCATCCAGGGGGCGGGGACCCTCATCGACTACGCCGAGCAGATCAAGGGCAGGAACGCCTGGTCGTTCTGGTGGGACTGACCGGACGGGGATGACCCGCGGGGTGGGGAGATCCCGTGCGGGTCTCGGTGAGGGTCCCGCGATGGGCTGTCGACCCCCGGTGAGGAGGCCCCGTGTGGGTCTCTGGGAAGGGCTTCGTCCCACGGGACGGGCTGCCGGCCGCCGATGGGGAGGACTCGTCTGGGGGTGGGGGTCTCGCGGTGGTTGCCGGGATGGGGGAGGCGTTCTCGCTGGTAGGGCGGATGCCGACCTGGCGGGGCGATCGATGGGGCTTCCTTGAAGCTTGTAGGTAGATCTTCTGGGTTTTTCATGGTGTTTGCTTTGCTTTGTCCGGTTTGGTGGGTAGTGTCCACTGTTATCGGTTGGCGACCTGCCCTTCACAAGAGGAGGCGGCCGGCCGACGTCGAATCCCGAGGGCCCGCAGGGCTCCGGAGCCGGGGAACCAATTTTCCGGGGTGAATCCGCCGCGAACGTGCGGCGGTAGGGCAACTCCACCGCCCGAACCCGTCAGCTAACCCGGTAGACGAGATGGAGAGGAGATCCCCTCATGGATCACCGCGTCACCACGTCGGTGGACCCTCTGTCCGCACCGACCACCTGAACTTTCACGCCGCCCCCCGTCCCCTCGACCCGCCGCGCCCGCTCGCGGCACCTTCAGGACCGTGCTCCGCGTAGTGATCGGTTGATCCGGCTACGCCACCTTTTCCGATGAGCGCGTCCCCGCCAGTGCACCCCTTCGGTGTTCGCACATGGCCGCCCCGTTCCCTCGTGAAAGAGCCCTTTCTTCATGCGCCCCTCCTTTGGTATGCACAAGAACGACCTGAACAAGCTCTGTCCGGGCGAGCGATCCCCGTACAGGAACACCTCCTTCGGGCGCGGCCTCGCCGCGGCCCTCACCGCCGCGAGCCTCTTCGTCTCCGCCGGGGTCGCCCTCGCGCTCCCCGCCTCCGCGGCCCCCGCCTCCACCCGCCTCGCGAACGACCCGGCGGCCGGCGCGCCCGCCGGTACCGAGGCCGTTCTGCTCCAGGGTGCGACCACGGCCTCCTACTTCTGGGACGACTCCTCGGGCCGGGCCGGTGACACCGGACTTCCCGCCAGCGGCAAGCCGATGCAGAAGGGCATGATCGCCAGCCCGAGCTGGCCCCTGTTCACCGAGGGATACATCCTCTACAAGGGCAAGAAGGCGAAGTTCTTCGTCGGCGACCGCGGCCCGGGTAACCCCTCCAACCGGGGCATCATGATCGACATCGACGCCAAGACCTTCGCCGACCTGACCGGCGGCACGTTCAACGCCGGCACGCTCGGCGTGGACGGCAACGGTGGCATGGGCCACATCGACATCCAGTACGTCGTCACCAAGTGGGGCGGCGGTACGGGGATCAAGAACCACCCGGTCGCGTTCTCCACCGGCGCGTGGAACCGCAGGGACACCAACCCGGCCCAGCCGCCGACGACCGTCTTCGCGATGGCGAGGAAGCTGGGCATCGGCCTGCAGACCCAGCTGGTGAGCGCCGAGGCGCGGCCCTGGCTCGGCAAGCCCAAGGTGATGGTCGAGCATGTCTCCGAGTACGTCCCCGACGGCGTGGCCGCGGAGAAGAACTGACCCCTACGGTGTGGCGGCCGGGAAGAACCGGCCCCCGTCACCGTCCCCGAGGGGGTGGCGGCCGGGAAGAGCCGACCTCGCCACCGTCCCCGACAGCCCGGCCACCGGGAAGAACCGCCCTCGGGGCGCGGAGGGTTCCGGTGCGGCCCGCGCCTGCCGGGGCGCGGGCCGCAAACCGGAGGATCAGACTTCGAGCTTCTCCTCGATGCCGCGCAGGCTGTGCCGGGCGAGCGCGAGGTTGGCCCGGTTCCGGTCGAGGGCCAGGTAGAGGAACAGCCCTTTACCGCTCCGGCCCGAGATCGGGCGGATCACGTGATACTGCGTGCCGAGCGTGATGAGGATGTCCTCGATGCCGTCCTTGAGGCCGAGCGACTCCATGGTCCGCATCTTCGCCCTGACGACCTCGGTGTTACCCGCGGCCGCGATCTGGAGGTCGAGATCCTTGGACCCGCCGAGCGCGCCCAGCGCCATCCCGCTGTTGTAGTCGACGACGACCGCGCCGATGGCGCCGTCGATCGCCATCATCTCCTTGAGAGAGATGTCCATGTTGCCCATCACTGTCTCCGATCACTGGGATATCGATGTGCGTGAGCTGACGGCGGCGAGTCGGTCCGCCGTTCTGCGGCCCTCCAGCCTGAGCAGCCCGAGATTGGTCCCCGGGCGTGCCAGGACTGTGAGAACGATCTTGGGTCCGGCGGCGTAGAACGCCGCGTAGCCGTTGGTTCCGGAGATGAGCGTCTCCTCGAAGGCGCCCTTGCCGGCGATGCCCGTCATCCGGCGGCTCAGGGCGAGCACCGCGGAGGAGAGCGCGCCCGTCTGCTCGATGTCGTTTCTCAGGTCGCTGGCTATCGTCAGGCCGTCGACACTGCACGCGATGCTCCCGTCCACGTCGGGTACGCGTTCTCGCAGCATCGCCATCTCACGGCGTATCTCCTCGCGCAGTTCCACCGGCATCCTCCTTCCGATCAACTTCAGCGTCCGTAGCCTTATCGGCATGTGACCGGGCTCAAGTCATTGCCTCCAATGCGTTCCTGAGCCGGATGAGCAGGTTGACGTCGGCCGGGTCCCCGTTCGCCCTGGGGATCCACTCCGACGTCTCCACGGAGCCCGTCCCGGCGGCCGGGATCTCCGTGGCGCCCTTCGTCCGCCTGGGCAGCGGGTCCGGCGCGGCGGGGGCCTCGGCCGGACCGGGCTCCAGGACGCGGAGCAGCCCGGAGGAGGCGAGCTGTCGTACGGCGAGCAGCACCGAGTACGCGGGACGGCCCAGTTTGCGCGCCAGCTCGGCCGGGGTCGCGACGGAGTCGGCGCCGACGAGCACCTCCCACTGGAGCGCGCTCAGCACCACCCGGTGGGCGCCGATACGCTCCACCGGGACGACCGGGAGCGTGTCCAGCTCCGCGGACGGCCAGATCTGTTCCAACTGCGCCTTCCTCCGCTCGCACTCCCGGAGCAGGCCGGTCGCGTCGAAGTACCACTGCGGTCCGAGCCAGTGCAGCTCCCCCCGCCGGAACCTGGGCCGGTGCCCGGTGGCCCGCAGCAGGAAGTACGCGGCGTCGAGCACCGTGCTGAGCACGCAGAACTCCAGTTCACCCCTGGTGAGCAGGCCCTGGGCGATCAGCCGCTCGCCCCCCGTCGGCTGGGGCTCCCGCGACTTCCGCGACTCCTGCGGCCCGGGAGGGAGCGCGGGGTCCGGTCGCCGGCGGGTGGTGGCCTGCCTGATCTGCCGTACGGCATGGGCGGATATGCCGCGGCAGGCACCCAGCAGGTCCTCCAGCCGAGGGGCGGACGCGCTCTCGGCGTAGGTCACCCGACCGTCGGTGAGGTAGATGACCCCCGCCTTGCCGAGTCGCAGGGATCCGGTGGCGTGGTCGCCGGCGAGCCCGCTGAGGATGTTCTCGACGCTGGGCACGGGCTCACGTCGATATCAGACGGCCGGAAAGGGCCTGGAGGCGGTGGCGGGCCAGTGCCAGGTTCGAGCGTTCCGGATCGAGCCTGACGTAAATGACGAGCGGGCCGTCGAACGGCGTTTCCAGCGGCTTCAGTAAATGGTGTTCGCCGTCCGTGGTCACGATCATGTCGTTGATCCGGACCGTGCCGCCGGGCACGGTGACGGCGAGCCCGTCGAGCGTCGCGCGCAGGGTCTCGCTCAGCCCTGCGGCCGACCTCTCCACGTCGGCATGGCGGCTCGCACCGCCGGCGGCCACCGCGGTCCCGCTGGTCTGATCGATGAGGATCGCGTCCAGGGCCCCGGGGATGGCCATTACCTCGGTGAGGCAGTCTTCGATTCCGAGCACGTGCTCCCCCTTGCCGACGACTTCGAACGTCGCCCGGTCAGCGTAGGGAAAAGCCTCGGAAACCACTCTCTCCGGCTAGGGCTTTGATGGGAGAAGGGGGAGGATTCACCACCCTGAGGGGAAGTTATGCACCCCGGATGGAAATCAACCCTTTAGTCCTCGGCGATGAGTGCCTTTTCGTCCGGCTTGAAAATGAGAATGTTCTTCACATAGGAATTCACCGCGGCGGGCAGGCCGACATCGGTCCCCGCCTCCTCCGACATGTACCAGCGGTGGTCGAGCACCTCGTGGAAGAACTGCGCGGGCTCCAGCTTGCCCCGCATCTCCTGGGGGACGGCCAGCACCGTGGGCTGGAAGACCTCGGCGAGCCAGCGGTGGGCCACGATCGCCTCGTCCTCGTGGCGAAGGCCGTGTGACACGCGGAAGGAGTCGAGGTCGTTGAGGAGGCGTCTGGCCTGGTTCTCCTCCACGTCCAGGCCGGTGAGCCGCAACAGCCTGCGCTGGTGGTGCCCGGCGTCCACGACCTTGGGTCGGACGATGAGCCGCCCGGTGCCCGCCTTGCGGCGGACCATCATCTCCGCGACGTCGAACCCCAGGGAGTTCAGCCGGCGGATCCGCTGGTCGATCATGTGCCAGTCGACCTCCTCGATGATCTCGTCGGAGGTGAGCTCGCCCCACAGACGGTGGTAGCGGCGGCAGACCGAGTCGGCGACCTGCTCGGGGTCGATGGAGGAGTGCAGCAGCCCGCCCGCCTCCAGGTCGAGCATCTCGCCGAAGATGTTGGTGTGCGCCACCTCGATGTCGTACAGCCGCTGCCCCTCGCTGATCATGGGGTGCAGCTCGCCCGTCTCGGCGTCGACCAGATAGGCGGCGAAGGAGCCCGCGTCCCGGCGGAACAGGACGTTCGACAGCGAGCAGTCGCCCCAGTAGAAGCCGCTGAGGTGCAGTCGTACGAGCAGCACGGCGAGGGCGTCGAGCAGCCGGTTGAGCGTCTCCGGGCGGACCGTCCCCGACATGACCGCGCGGTAGGGCAGCGAGAACTGCAGGTGCTGGGTGATGAGCGCGGAGTCGAGCGGCTCGCCGTCCGAGCCGGTCCGCCCGGTGACCACGGCGACCGGCTCGACGGACGGGGTGTCCATCCGGCTCAGGTCCCACAGCAGGCGATACTCGCGCTTGGCGTAGTACTCGCTGATCTCCTTGATCGCGTACACCTTGCCCGACAGGCGGGCGAAGCGCACCACGTGCCGGGAGATGCCCCGGGGCAGGGAGACCAGGCGGTGCTCGGGCCACTGCTCCAGCGGGACGTCCCAGGGCAGGCGGATGAGGTCCGGATCGCTCGGCGCGCCGGTGAGCTGCAGGGGCATGGGGTCAGTCCTCGCGATGGGTGGTCCGGCGGTGTGCAGGACGGGCAGGTGGTCGCGCCGCGCTCAGTCCTCGCGGCGGGGAAAGGTGGGCGGGTCGAGGGCGCGCCGGACCACCGAGGCGAGCTGCTCCTCGGTGAGCACGCGGGGCTCGCCGACGCTCCTGGCCCGCACGTAGACCTCGCAGAGCCACTCCAGCAACCTGGTCGCCTCGAAGGCGCCGTCCAGGTCGTCGCCGATCGTGACCCCGCCGTGGTTGGCCATCAACGCGGCACGCCTGTCCTTGAGCGCGGCCCTGACGGAGGCGGCGAGCTCGGGGGTGCCGTAGGTGGCGTACTCGGCGACCCGCACGGTCCCGCCGAGCAGCAGGACGTTGTAGTGGATCGGCGGCAGCTCGCTCATGGTCGTGGCGACCACGGTGCCGAAGACGGAGTGGGTGTGCACGACGGCGCCGGCGCCGGTGGTCGCGTAGACCGCGAGGTGCATGGGGGTCTCCGACGACGGCCGCAGATCGCCCTCGACGAGGTGTCCCTCGATGTCGACGACCGGGCAGGCCTCGGGCTCCAGCCGGTCGAGGGAGACGCCGCTGGGTGTCACGGCGACCAGGTCGCCCACGCGGACGCTGAGATTTCCCGCGGTCCCGACGACCAGTCCGGTCGTGGCGGCCCGATGGCCGTACTCACACAGCAGGCGGCGCTGCTCGGCCAGCAACATGTCGTCAAAAGTAGGGGGTTGCGGTACCGGGCGGCAAACCTTCATTATCTGGTCTAGACCGGTTGCCGCCTGTCGGTGGTCGGCGAGCAGGGTTCCTCTACCTCTCCGGCGGTCGTGCGTCAACGGTTGGCAGAGGAATTTAGACCGCTATGTGCTGTTTCGTTGCCGGATAGCACTTCCCTGGCGTTTGGTTGCTACCGGATATGTCGCGAGGACATCACGGCTCGGTCTAGACCGGATGCGGCCCCTTGACGGTGGGCTCCAGGGATACGTACCTTCGGGCAAACGTTTAGGAAACTTTCCTAATTGATCCCCCGTGCAGGAGGGTTACATGTCCCTATCGGCCAGTACGCCCGGAGATATCACTCGGCGGCAGATGCTCCGCCGGATCGGCATGACCGCTCTGATCGCCGGCCCCGGCGCAGGGATGCTCACCGCCTGCGCCACCGGCGGCGGCCCGGCCCCCGCCGCCTCCGCGGCACCCTCCGCGAGCGGCGCGGTCTCCGCGGCGAACCCGTTCGGCGTCGCCGCCGACGCGCCGCTCGAGGTCGTCATCTTCAAGGGCGGCCTGGGCGACAGCTACGCCACCGAGATCCACGAGCCGCTGTACAAGAAGGCGTTCCCGCAGGCCCAGATCAAGCACGTCGCCACCCAGCAGATCGCCCAGACCCTGCAGCCGAGGTTCGCCGGCGGCGACGTCCCCGACATGATCGCCAACTCCGGCACCGACCTGATGGACAACGGCGCCCTGCAGCAGGAGGGCCAGCTCCTGGAGCTCACCGAGCTGTGGGACGCCCCCTCCATCGACGACCCGAGCAAGAAGGTGCGCGACATGGTCGCGCCGGGCACCGTCGAGTCCGGCCTCATCGACGGCAAGCCCTACCTGATGAACTACGTCTTCTCCGCGTACGGCCTCTGGTACGACTCCGCGCTGTTCGAGAAGAACGGCTGGACCCCGCCCAAGACCTTCGACGAGTTCAAGACCTTCGCCGAGACGGCGAAGGCGGCGGGGATCACCCCCTTCGCGTACGCGGGCAAGAACGCCTCCTACTACATGTACTGGATGATCCTCATCTCCGCCGCGAAGATCGAGGGCAACCAGATCCTCATCGACGTCGACAACCTCGCCGACGGCGTCTGGCAGCGCGACGCGATGAAGCAGTCCGCCGCAGCCTGGGCCGAGATCGCCAAATACATGGACAAGTCCTTCGAGGGCCTTATCCACACCGAGGTGCAGCTCCGCCAGAACCAGGGCAAGATCGCGCTGTACCCGTCGGGCTCCTGGCTGGAGAACGAGCAGAAGGAACAGACCCCCGAGACCTTCAAGTACGCGCTGACGCCCACCCCCAGCGTCACCGCCGCCGACAAGATGCCGTTCGAGGCCATCCGCGCCGCGGCCGGCGAGGCCTACATCGTCCCCGCCAAGGCGAAGAACCCCAAGGGCGGCCTGGAGTATCTGCGCATCATGCTCTCCAAGGAGGGCGCGCGCGGCTTCACCGAGAAGTCGGGCAACATCACCGTCGTGACCGGGGCCGCCGACGGCCTGGAACTGTCACCGGGCAACGCGAGCCTCAGCGCCGCGCAGACCGCCGCCGGCCAGAACATCGTCACCTTCAGCAGCTTCGAGAACTGGTACAAGGAGTTCGAGACCGAGCTGCGCAAGCAGACCAACGCGCTGATGTTCGGCCGCATCTCCGCCGACGAGTTCTGCGAGAAGGTGCAGAAGGCCGCCGACAAGACCAAGGCCGACTCGTCCATCACCAAGCAGGAACGGAAGGTGTAGCTCCCGATGCGGCAGGGCAAGTATCCGTTCATCGTCGGCTTTCTCGCCGCGCCGGTCCTCCTCTACGTGGTCTTCGTGATCAGCCCGTACATCCAGGCTTTCCAGATCTCGATGACCAACTGGAAGGGCATCTCGGCGAACCCTCAGTTCATCGGCCTGGAGAACTTCACCAGGCTCTTCGAGGACGAGGTCTTCTGGGCCGCGGTGCGGCACCACGGTGTTCTGCTGCTTGTCATGCCGCTGGTCACGATCGTGATCGCCCTGTTCTTCGCCTTCCTGCTCAACCTGAGCGGCGGGCAGCGGGACGGGCGGATGACCGGGATCTGGGGTTCGAAGGTCTATCGTGTGATCTTCTTCCTGCCCCAGGTCCTGGCCGTCGCCATCGTCGGCGTGCTCTTCCAGGCGATCTACCGCCCGGACGGGACCGGCGTGATCAACGGCCTGCTCGGCAAACTCGGCATCGAGCCGGTCGGCTGGCTCATCGACCCGGACATCGCCCTGCTGTCGATCATCGCGGTGATGGTCTGGCAGGCCGTCGGCTTCTACGTGGTCCTGTTCTCGGCCGGCATGTCCTCCATCCCCAAGGACGTGTTCGAGGCCGCCGCGCTCGACGGCGCGGGCCGGTTCACCCTGTTCTTCAGGATCACGATCCCGCTGCTGTGGGACACCATGCAGGTCGCCTGGGTCTATCTCGGCATCGCCGCGTTCGACGCCTTCGCCCTGGTCCAGGTCCTCTCGGTCGACCGCGGCGGGCCCGACAACTCCACCACGGTGCTCCCGCTGGAGATCTGGCGTACGGCGTTCAACTTCTCCAAGTTCGGCTACGCCTCGGCGATGGGCGTGGCGCTGTTCTTCATGACCATCACGTTCGCCGCCCTCACCCTGCGCGTGACCCGGCGCGAGAGGATCGAGTTCTGATGGCTGCGCCTTCCACGGACACGGCTCGCAAGCCCGACGCCACCCGCCCCGCCGCCCCCGCGCGCGCCGGGCGCCGGGTGAGAAACCCGCTCGGGATCTTCGGTGCGCTCTCCCACGTCGCGCTGCTGGTCTGGGCGATCCTGATCGTCGGCCCGATCCTCTGGACGTTCCTGTCCTCCTTCAAGACCAACACCGAGATCTTCGGGGACGCGATCACGCTCCCCGCCTCGTTCGGCTGGGACGCCTGGGGCCGGGCCTGGGAGAAGGCCCACATCGGCCAGTACATGCTGAACACCGTCTTCGTGGTGGCGTGCAGCACGGCGGGCACCATGCTGCTCGGCTCGATGGCCGCGTACGTGCTGGCGCGCTACACCTTCCCCGGCAACAGGTTCATCTACTTCCTGTTCGTCTCGGGGATGACCTTCCCGGTCTTCCTCGCGCTGGTCCCGCTCTTCTTCGTGGTGAGAAACCTCGGCCTGATCGACACCCACTTCGGGCTGATCCTCGTCTACATCGCCTACTCGCTGCCGTTCACCGTCTTCTTCCTGTCGGCGTTCTTCAAGACGCTGCCCACCTCGGTGGCCGAGGCGGCGATGATGGACGGCTGCTCGCACACCCGGACGTTCTTCCAGATCATGGTGCCGATGGCGAGGCCGGGGCTGATCAGCATCACGATCTTCAACATCCTGGGCCAGTGGAACCAGTATCTTCTGCCGATCGTGCTGCTGTCGGGCAACGTCGAGGACAAGTGGCTGATCACCCAGGGCGTCGCCAACATCTCCACCAGCGCCGGGTACGAGGCCGACTGGCCGGGACTGTTCGCCGCGCTGAGCATGGCCATCATTCCCGTCATGATCATCTACATCATCTTCCAGCGCCAGATCCAGTCGGGTCTGACCTCGGGCGCCGTCAAATGACCGGATCCGGTCAAATAAACGGTCTCGGCGAGTAATCCCGGAGGCGTCGTCGGGAGTCGTTCATATTCGGAACGACTCCTGACCCTTCTCCCGTGGAGAACCCGACACATGGCCCACCCCGACCAGGATTTCCCCTTCCCCTTCTTCGGTGCGGGGGAGGCGAGTTACTACATGTGGGCCGAGGTGCACGTACGCTTCGCCCGTCAGCCCAGCAGTTCCCAGCGCGCGGTCATCGTCGACACCGTTCCGGCGCCTCTGCGCGGGGCGCTCGACTGGTGCGAGGGCCGCCAGCTCATGGTGGCGAGCGGCCTGCTCCTGCACGGCACGGTGGTCCGCACCTACCCGGTCGCCGACGGCGAGTCCGACCGCATCGGCGACGACGGCTGGCTGTACGCCGCGCCCTCCCGGATCGCCGCGTTCAACGCCGACATCGAGCGATGGCTGCTCCGCATCAACCGCGAGTGCCCGATCCTGGTCGCCTACCGCGCCGAGGACCCCGACAGCGGAGGCACCCGCCTGTCGGGCTGGCACGAGTGGAGCCTCGCCAGGCTGCCCGAACTGCTGTCCGAGCTGGAGCCCCTTCTCGACCAGGCCAGTCATGCCACCTCCATGGCCCAGGGCATCATGGCCATGGCCAGGCGCGCCGGAAGCCTGCCCAGGCTTGGTGTCCTCGCCGGAGACGTGATCTCCTGGGGGGATGAACCTGCTTGACGACTCAACGGTGGACGCTCGGCTGACCGGCCTGCCCGAGTGGCGGCGCGAGGGCGACGAGATCCGCCGCACGATCAACGCCACCGACTTCCCGACCGCGATCCGCATCGTGGACGAGATCGCGGTGGAGGCCGAGAAGCTCGACCACCACCCCGACATCGACATCCGCTGGCGCACCCTCCACCTGGCGCTCAGCACGCACAGCGCGGGCGGCCTGACGGAGCTCGACTTCACCCTGGCCGCCCGCATCGACGAGATCGCCTCGGCCAACGCCTGAACCGCTCCCGCGTCGATCACGGGTGATCGGGGGCGCGGGGCGACGGGAGTGCGGCCGGGCCACGGGTGAGCCGGGGTGTGAAGCGACGGGAGTACGACCGGGCCACGGGTGATCGGGGCGCGGGGCGACGGGAGTACGACCGGGCCACAGAAGAGCCGGGATGCGGAACGACGGGAGTGTGACCGTCTCCGCTTCCCCGGCCTGTCGTTCCCGCTCCCTCCGTCCTTCCCGCCCTTCCTGGGCGACGTGGCCGAGAGTGGTCAATACCGAGAGTGATCATATGATCACTCGATATGGTGGGCCCTGCTCTTCTCCGGCCGCTCAAGGAGATCGTGGATGCGCATCATGGGAGTTCTCGCCGCTGTGGCTCTGCTCTGCGCGGGCTGCGGTGATCAGGCCGCCGATCCCGCCGGGCGCGACCCGGCCGTGGCGTCGGCCACCCCGGGCGCCCGCGAGATCCGTCTCGTCGGGGGCGGCACGTTCGCCGATCCCGCGCCGCGCGTCTCCGCCATCGTCTACGACACCCGGCTGGTGCCGCCGGGAGCCTGGGCGCAGGTCAACGTGGAGTCCGGGGCGGTGCTCGCCACCGCCACGGTCACCGTGAAGGGCATGCTCCCTGGGCGTACGTACGGGGCGCACCTGCACGTCAATCCGTGCGGCTTCAAACCGGAGGACGCCGGGCCGCACTACCAGCACTCCCACACCCACGCGAGCGCCGAGAACGAGGTCTGGCTCGACTTCACCACCGACGCCCAGGGCGCCGCCACCGGCACCGCCACCAAGGACTGGGCGCTCGTCCCCGGGCGGCTCCCCAGGTCGCTCGTGATCCACGCCGAGCCCACCCGCAGCACGGGTCCGGAGGCCGGCGCGGCCGGTCTCCGCGTCGCCTGCGTCACCCTCGTCGAGGGCTAGGCCCGGCAGCGGCCCCCGGCCGGAGACCGGGGACTCCGGCAGCGGCCCTCGGCCGGAGGTCAGGGGGTTGTCCTCCGGCCACGATGTCTCTGTTCCGTTCGGATGGCCGGTGTCAGGCCGTGGGCCTCGCGACCGGGCGAGGCCATGGCCGCCCCGGTCGCGCTCCCTTCGTACCGCGCCACCCGCCGGATCCGGCACCCGATGGCCGGTGCCGGACCGCGCTCAGGCGTGGCCGGTGGGGATGGTGCCGAGGCGGCCCGCCTGGTAGTCCTCGAACGCCTTGGCAAGCTCCGCCTGGGTGTTCATCACGAACGGCCCGTAGTGCGCCACCGGCTCGCCGATCGGACGGCCGCCGAGCACGATGACCTCCAGGTTGGGGCTACGGCTCTCCTGCGTACCGGCGGCCGAGAGCGTGATGGTCTCGCCGTCGGTGCCCAGCCCGGGCAGGTTGCCGAAGCCGTCGAAGACGGCCAGCTGACCCGACTCGATCGGCTGCCGGTCACCGCCGACGGTGCCGCGTCCCGACAGGACGTACGCGAGCGCGTTGAAATCCCTGCGCCAGGGGAGCGTCAGCTGGGAACCGGGGCTGAGGGAGGCGTGCAGCAGGGTGATCGGCGTCCGGGTGGAGCCGGGGCCGGTGAACTCGCCGACCTCGCCCGCGATGAGGCGGACCAGCGCTCCACCGTCGTGGCTGCTGAGAAGGACGACGTTGGTCCTGCCGATGTCCTGATACTTCGGCGCGACCATCTTCTCCTTGCCCGGCAGGTTGACCCAGAGCTGGATCCCGTGGAACAGGCCGCCCTTGGCGACCAGCCACTCCGGGGGAGCCTCCTTGTGCAGGATGCCACCGCCGGCCGTCATCCACTGCGTGTCGCCGTCGGAGATCGTGCCGCCGCCGCCGTGCGAGTCGGCGTGGTCCATCACGCCGTCGATCATGTAGGTGACGGTCTCGAAGCCCCGGTGCGGGTGCCAGGGGGTGCCCTTGGGCTCGCCCGGCGCGTAGTCGACCTCGCCCATCTGGTCCATCATGATGAACGGGTCGAGATACTGGGACTTGATCGTCGCGAGTGCCTTGCGGACCGGGAATCCCTCTCCCTCGAATCCGCTCGGCGCGGTGGTGACGGCCAGCACCTGGCGCTCGCGGGTCGCGTTCAACGGCTGCGGCAGGCGGGGCAGGGTCAACGGGTTCTCAACGGTCACGGCGGGCATCTTGGATTCCTTCCTGCGATGTTCGCCGGTGACAACTCAGTTGATGTTTCAACTATTCCTTGCCGGGTCGGCCAGCGCGAAGCCGCCCCGGCTCAGCGAGATCAGTTCGGGCGCCGCGACCCGCTCGTCCAGCGCGCCGGCGGGGTCGCTGGTCAGCGCGGTCACGACGTAGGTCCTCCCGGTGACCGAACGTGCCATGTACGACAGGTCGAGGACCCCCAGCTCCGAACCGCCCTTGGCCCAGACCACCGGCCACTTCTTCTTGTCGAGCTTGATCCCGACGTCGTTGGCCGACATCACCGCGCTCACCTGCTTGCCCCCCAGCTTGAGGAGCCCGGCGTAGGCGCGGCAGATGTCACGGGGCGAGCCGAACCACTCCAGAGTGTCGATCTCCCTGGGCTTCTGCCAGAGCACGATGTCCGACAACGACTGTCCGGCGACCGTGTCCTTGAGGTAGGCGCGCTTGCCCGCGGTGTCGAGCGCCAGGTAGGCGCGGGCCTGCGCCGGGTGGTTCACGCCCTTGAGCAGGAAGACCTCGCGCGTGGTGAGGAACGGGATGTTCCGGGTGGCGTGGCTCGACCACTGCCGTACCTTCGCCTCCACCGCCTTGCGGCCGACCGTGTGGATCAGGATGTCGGTGGCGGTGTTGTCACTGATCGAGATCATCAGCTTGGCGGCCTCCTTCACCGTGGTGGTGCTGCCGTCCGGACGGCCCGTCAGCCCGTCCTCACCCAGGCTCTTCCACTCGGGCTTGATCGTGAGCTTGGTGTTCCAGCTCAGCTTGCCGTCGCGGACCTTCTCGGCCACGGCGCCCAGCACGTACAGCTTGAAGATCGAGCCCAACGGCCGGACCGTGTCCGGCGCCACGGCGTGCGCGACGTCGCACCTGCCCCGCGAGTCGATCTCGGCGGAGAGGAAGCCCACGCGCGGTGCGACCTCACGGAGCCGGGCGTCGAGCTGCTTCCAGCTTTTGGGAGCGGCGGGTACGGAGGGCTCGGGAGGCGTCAGCCCGAACAGGTTGATCTTCCCGTCGCCGTCCACACCGAGCTGCAGGACGAACGCCTGCTCGCCGATCGCCCCGGTCCCGGCCAGCGCGGACGGCGTCTCCTTGGTCAGCTTCTCCAGGCGGAACCCCTTCGCCGCCTGCAGGAAGGCGTTGACGCCGTTGACCGTGAGCGACGAGAGGTAGCCGGAGTTGAGATGCTCCCCGAGCTCGCTCTCCGAGAGCGGTGCCCGGTCAGGCGCGCCGAGGAACCAGCGCAACTGCCGGCCGGCGGGGCTGTCGGGGATCTCCGGCTCGGCGAGAACGCCTCCGGCCGTGACCGCTCCCGACGTGGTCGTCTCGGCCGTGACCGCTCCTGACACGACCGTCCCCGCGGTGACCACGGAGGTGGCCGCTCCCGTGGTGACCACCTCCGTGACCGCCGACGCGGGGACGGCCAGTGGCAGGGCCGTCGCTGGAACGACCGCGACGGCGACGGCGACGGCGAGCAGGCGCTTCGATCGGAACGGCAACCGCATGAGGTTCTCCTTCGGATGGTCTCCGGCGTTGCGGCCATCTCCCCGACGGCCCTCATTCGAAACTAGAAAGCGCTCCCGGCTCACGACACCCGGTGGTCCTCCGTCTCGGGGGTGCGGCGAACCGCACCGGATATGCGGACAACCCCCTGGACGGCGGAGCCGGTGGCAGGTCACCCTACGTCCCATGACGTCCACGGCTTCCCGCACCGTCCCGGCACCCGCGTCGTCGCCGGGTCCGTCGACGTCCACCACCCCGGCCCGCGCCCTCGCCATGTCGATGGCCGCGGTGTCGGTGGCCGGGATCGTCGTGGGTTGCCTGCTTGCGGCCGGCACGTCCGTGCCGTTCAGCGAGTGGCTGTTCATCGCGGCCTGCGCGGCCCTGCCGTCGGTCGGCCTGCTCATCGCGGTGAGGCGCCCCGACAACCCCTACGGCTGGCTGCTGCTCGCCGCCGCCTGCTGCCTCGGCCTCGGCTGCCTCGGGGTGGGCCTCCTGACGGCGTACGGAGACGGGAGCGGCCCTCTCGCCGTGGCCGCCGTGCTGCTGACCTCGGCGTTTTCCCTCTTCTACGGCCTGAGCTGGGTCTTCGTCCCGCTGATCTTCCCCGACGGCAGGTTGCCCTCGCCGCGCTGGCGCCCGGTCGCCTGGATCGCCGTAGTGGCGATCTTCCTGCACTGGCTGGGCATCCTGCTGAGCCCGGACGAGGTCTACGCGTTTCTCCCGTACGGCAACCCGCTGGGGCTCGAAGGCATGGCAGGGCTGCTCGCCGCGATGGTGGGCGGGTTCGGGCAGCTGGCGGTCTTCGTCGTGTCACTGTCGGTGCTGGTCTCCCTCGTCCTGCGCGCTCGGCGCGGGCCCCGTGCCGAGCGTCGCCTGCTCCGCTGGATGGCCTTCGGGGTGGCGGCGGGTCTGAGCGGTTCCGTGCTGACGGTTATCTTCGGGCAGGCCGGGCAGGGAAGCCATGCGCTGAGCTGGCTCGGTGTCGTGACGGCGGTGGCGGCGCTGCCCGCGGTGATCACCACGGCTGTGTTCCGCCACAACCTGCTCGACATCAGGGTGGGGATCAAGGGCTCCAGACTCTTTCTGATCTTCGATCTCAGGCCCACGGTGGACGAACTCCTAACGGAGCTCGGGCCTGGCCTGGAGGAGGTGGAGCCCGTGAAGCAGCTGGGAAGGCTGGCGGAGGCCGTACGGGCGGGCCTGGAGACGCGGTGGGCCGCCGTGACGCTCGCGGACGGCACACGGGTGGTGGCGGGCAGGGAGGACGGCGAGGCCGTGCTCACCGTCCCGGCAGGGCTGGGGCACATCGCCTGCGGGCCCAAGGTCGTGGGGCGCCTCAACGCCGAGGACCGCAGGCTGCTCGGCTCGCTCGCGGTGCCGATCGGGCTGGCGATCCAGAGCGCGGGCCTGGCGGCACGCCTGGTCAACGCCCAGGAGGCCGAGCGGCGGCGGATCGAGCGCAACATCCACGACGGGGCGCAGCAGCAACTCGTCGCGCTGATCGCGGGGCTGGAGCTGGCCCGCGCCACCGGCGGCGGCCCCGACAGCTTGACGCTCCTGCGCGAGCAGGCTCGCCAGACCCTCGCCGACCTGCGGGAACTGGCGGCGGGCATCCACCCGTCCGTGCTCAGCCAGGGCGGTCTGGCCGAGGCGGTCGAGGAACGCTGTTCGCGGCTGCCGGTGGCCACGACCGTGACGGTCGATCCCGCGCTTCGCTCGCGGCGCTTTCCCGACGAGATCGAGGGAGCCGTGTACTTCACGGTCAGCGAGGCCATCGCCAACGCGCTCAAGCACGCCGACGCCTCCAGGATCGAGGCGCGGCTGGCCTGGTCGGGCGGGCGCCTGCGGGCGGCGGTCTCCGACGACGGCAGGGGCTTCGAGCGGGACGGGTCAGGCCACGGGGGTCTGGGCGCGCTCGCCGACCGGATGGCCGCGCTCGGCGGCGGCCTCGACGTCTCCTCGACGCCCGGCGAGGGCACCCTGGTCAGCGCCTGGGTTCCCGTCCCGGACTGAGGCGCGGAACGGGGGCAGGGGCGACGCGTTCGGTCCGTGCGTCGGGCTGACGGGCTGGGGTGACGGGCCGGACGGACAGCCGGACCGGTGCGCCGGAGGGGAGGGGGCAGAACAGGCCGGGAAACCGGGTCAGCCGAAGACCGCGGGCGGGGGGACGGGGATGACCACGGCGTCGCCGTCGTGCAGGGGCCGGGCTCCGGCGATGAAGTTGACGATGTCGTCGCCGTACACGCAGCGGGCCTGGGTGAGGCCGCCCGCGGCCCTGCGGGTGAGACCCGAGACGGGCAGGGGCAGGCGGGAGGCGGCGACGATGAGGTTGCCGAAGCGCCGTCCCCGCATGACGCCGGGTTCGGCGAGCAGTACGACCTGGGGGAAGGTGTCGCGGACGGTGGCGAGCACCCGGCGGACGAAGGCGAGTCCCTTGCCGTCCGCGACGTTGATCAGCACGGTGCCGTCCGTGCGCAGGACGCGGGCGACGTCGCCCATGTACTCGGAGGTGGCGAGCTCGATCGGCATCGTGGCGCCGCTGAAGGCGTCCAGCACGAGCAGGTCGGCGGAGGCGTCGCCGAGTCCGGCGGTGGCGGTGCGGCCGTCGAGGATCCTGACCTTGAGCCGGGTCACCGACTTCAGCCGGAGCTGGTCCCTGACGAGCTGGACGAGCCCTTCGTCCGGCTCGGCGACGATCTGCCGGGACCCCGGGCGGGTCGCCGCGACGTAGCGGGGCAGGGTGCAGGCGCAGCCGCCCACGTGCACGGCGTCCAGCGGACCCTCGCGGAGGAGGTCGACGACGTCGGCCATCAGCCGGACGTACTCGAAGTCGAGGTAGGTGGCGTCGTCGAGGTCGACGTACGACTGCGGCACACCGTCCTTGGAGACCACCCAGCCGGAGGGCCGGTCGAGGTCCTGCAGGAGATCGACCTCGCCGAAGGTCACCGGATACCGTCCCGGCATCGGCTCCCGCGCTTCCCGCCTGCCCATCGGTGCGGTCCCCTTTTCCCTGATGCGAATCCGTGGGTTCCTGATGCGAACCCGAGGGGAAACCATATGCGCAGTGGCGACCGGTCGGCGTCCGGGTGGGCGGATCACCATCTCGTACGGTCCGGCGTGCGGCGCCTTGTTCTCGCCGAGGTTCTCGCCGAGGTTCTCGCCGAGTCGACGCCGTGTAGGACGGATCACAACCTACGAACGCGTAACTTACGCTACCGTAGGTTCATGGCCACGTCCCTCACGGAAACGCTCACAGAGTCCGTCAAGCCGCGCCTGCGCGGCTGGTTGCACGCGGGGACGCTGCCCGTGGCGCTCGTCGCGGGCTTCGTCCTCGTCGCGCTGGGTCCCACCCTGGAGGCGAGGCTCGCCGCCGTCGTCTACGCGATCACCTCCGGCCTGCTCTTCGGCATCTCGGCCACCTATCACCGGGGGAAGCTCTCCCCGGGCCTGGAGGAGGTGCTGCGGCGCCTCGACCACGCCAACATCTACCTGATCATCGCGGGCACCTACACCCCGTTCGCACTGCTCGCCCTGGACGGTGTGGCGGGCGCGGTGGTGCTCGGCGTGATCTGGACCGGCGCGATCGCCGGGGTCCTCTTCCGGGTGCTGTGGACCGGCGCTCCCCGGTGGCTCTCGACCGCGCTCTACATCGGCCTCGGCTGGACGGCCGTCTTCGTGCTGCCCCAGCTCGTGGAGGGTGCGGGGATGGTCGCGGTGGCCCTGCTCTTTCTGGGTGGGGTGCTCTACACGGCGGGCGGGATCGTGTACGCCATGCGCAGGCCCGACCCCTCTCCCGGCTGGTTCGGCTTCCACGAGGTCTTCCACGCCTTCACCGTCGCCGCCTACCTGGCGCAGTACGTGGCGGTCTCGCTGGTGGTCTACGCGGCGGCGTAGCCTGCCGTGCATGACGCGCATCCAGGACCTGGGCACCGAGAAGTACGTGTCCGTGACCACCTTCAAGAAGAGCGGCGCCGCGGTGCCGACGCCGGTGTGGGCCGCCTCGGACGGCGACTCCCTGCTCATCTGGACCGCCGGCTCCTCAGGTAAGGCCAAGAGGATCCGCAACAATCCGGAGGTCGTCGTGGCGGCGTGTGACGTGCGGGGGAACACGCGGGGGGAGGGGGTCAGGGGCGTCGCGCGGGAGTTGCCGGCCGAGGAGAGGGAACGGGTCCGGGGGCTGATCATCGCGAAGTACGGGCTCCTCGCCCGGTTGATCATGATCGGCAGCAGGTTCCGCAGGGGTGCCGACGGCACCGTCGGCATCCGCATTTCTCCGCCGAGCTGACCTGGCCCACCCCGCGGCAGGTTGATTTGACCGATCTGTGGTCTCGGAAGGGGGGGTCCCCGGGAAGGGAGACGGTCATCGGGAGGGGCTTGGACCATGCGGTCCCGGCTCCCGGACATTCGCGTCCAGGGCGTCGGCAGACCGAAAAATCTTCACAAGAACCGTCCTCAGAGCGTAATGTCTCCGTGTAGATACGTAAATAGCGGGGGATCATCTCTTCGGATCACCGTGGAGGGGACATGGACGTTCATGGCCGTCTCGCCCGTCACCTGCTCGTCGACGGCTATCGGCTCGTACTGGACCTGGAACGGAGCCGGGGGTCCCGGCTCGTCGACGCCCGCTCCGGCCGGAGCTACCTCGACTTCTACTCCTTCTTCGCCTCGGCCCCGCTCGGGGTGAACCCGTTCGACGACGATCCGGAGTTCCTGGCCCTGCTCGGCAGGGTCGCCGCGAACAAGCCCGCCAACTCCGACCTCTACACCGCCCACCTCGCCGACTTCGCCGAGACGTTCGCCCGGGTGCTCGGTGATCCCGAACTGCCGCACCTGTTCTTCGTGGAAGGCGGCGCCCTCGCCGTGGAGAACGCGCTCAAGTGCGCCTTCGACTGGAAGAGCCGCCTCAACAGTTCTCGGGGACACTCGCCGGAACTCGGCACCAAGGTCCTCCATCTCACCCGGGCCTTCCACGGGCGCAGCGGCTACACCCTCTCGCTGACGAACACCGACCCGATCAAGACCGACCGCTTCCCGAAGTTCGACTGGCCCAGGATCGAGGTGCCCGCGATCCACCTCGGCGACGTCGAGGCGGCCGAGGAACGGTCCCTGGCCGCGGCGCGGGCGGCCTTCGAACGCCACCCCCACGACATCGCCTGCTTCGTCGCCGAGCCCATCCAGGGAGAGGGCGGCGACAACCACATGCGGGCGGAGTTCCTGCTCGCCATGGAACGGCTCTGCCACGAGTACGACGCCCTCTTCGTCCTGGACGAGGTGCAGACCGGCGCGGGGACCACGGGCACCCCCTGGGCGTACCAGCAGCTGGGCCTGCGTCCCGACGTCGTGGCCTTCGCCAAGAAGGTCCAGGTGGGCGGGATCATGGCGGGCCGCAGGGTCGACACGGTGCCGGGCAACGTGTTCCAGGTCAGCGGCAGGATCAACTCCACCTGGGGCGGTGGGCTGGTCGACATGGTCCGCTCCCGCCGGATGCTGGAGATCGTGGAGCGTGACGGCCTGATCCCGCGTGCGGGAAGGCTCGGCGCCGAGCTCCTCGCGGGGTTGCTGGAGATCCAGGAGCGCTTCCCCGACCTGGCGGAGAACGCGCGTGGACGCGGCCTGATGTGCGCCTTCGACCTGCCGGACGCCGTGGAGCGCGATCTCCTGGTGGCCCGTCTGCGGGAGGAGGAGGGTGTGCTCGTCCTGCCCTGCGGAGAGCGGTCGGTACGGTTGCGTCCGGCGCTCTCGATCACCTCGGAGGAGCTGGAGGAGGGCACGTCCGCCATCGTCCGGGCCCTGGAGGCGTCCCGCTGCCTGCGGCTCACCGCCTAGTGCGACATTCCTCATTGGACGTACAGATCCCCACTGACCGGGGACGCTGAGAGCCGGAAAAGCCGCTCTGGCAGCCTCAGGTTCTCGACCGCGCATCCGCACCTCCGTTGAGGAACGCAGCATCAAGTCACTTTCGCGGCTGCACGACTCTGGTGCGGAGCGTTTCGGGCAGCATGATCACGATCAGGATGAACATCACGACGGAGATCGCGATGAGGTAGAAGCTGGGTGCCGTTACGGTGCCGGTGCCGGCGACGAGGGCGGCTGCGACGAGGGGGCTGGTGCCGCCGACGAGGGCTGTGCCGATGTTGTTGCCGAGGGCGACACCGGTCATGCGGATCTCGGAGGGGAACAGCTCCGTTTGCGCCACGGTGACTCCCACGCTCAGGGACGCGGCGAGCAGGCTGAAGGTCGCGAGCCCGAGGAATGCCAGCGGGAGGTTGTGGGAGCTGAGGAGCAGGAAGATCGGGAACGAGAAGACCGCGACTCCGGCGATCGCGCTGAGAATGATGGGTCGTCGTCCGATGCGGTCGCTCAGCTTGCCGACGACGAGGCAGAGCGGGGCGTAAACGAGCTGGGCCGACATGGCGAGGAAGGTTGCCTCTGTCGCCTTGAGTTTCACGGTCGCGACGAGGTAGTTCACGAAGTAGGTGTTGAAGTAGTAGAAGGTGATCCCTGTCATGGAGGCGAGCGCGACGGCGAGGATGATCGCGCGAGGGTTCTCGCGGAACAGGGTGAGCAGCGGGGATTTGGCGACCTTCTGCTCTTTGACGAGTTCTTTGAATGCGGCGGTCTCCTCGGTCTTTCGCCGAAGGTAGAGGCCGATCAACGCCAGGGGCAGTGCCAGCAGGAACGGGACGCGCCAGCCGAACTGTTCGAACTGTTCCGGTGACAGGGTGCTGCGGAGGATGAGGACGACGAGGCTCGCGGCGATCGTCCCAACGGATGAGGATGTCGAGAGCCAGCTGGACCAGAAGCCACGTCGGGCGGCGGGTGCGTTCTCCACGATGAAGGTGGCGGCGCCTGCGAACTCTCCGCCGACGGAGAATCCCTGGATGCAGCGGGCGGCCACGAGCAGGATCGGCGCGGCGATGCCGATGGTCTGGTAGGACGGCAGCAGGCCGATGCTGGCGGTGGAGAGCCCCATGATCACGATGCTTACGGACAGGGCCAGGCGTCGCCCTCGACGGTCTCCGAGGGATCCGAAGAACGCTGCCCCGATGGGGCGGAAGAGGAAGGCGACACCGAATGTCGCCAGTGACGCAAGAAGGGACAGTGCGTGGTCGTCGCTGGGGAAGAAGAGGTCGCCGATGACGACGGCGACCAGTCCGTAGACGACGAAGTCGAAGTACTCCACGACGTTGCCCAGCAGGGCGGCCGCGACGGCGGGGACCCGGGGTTTTTGGGGGTTCTGTGTTGTTGAGGCTGTGTTGCTCATGAGGGCTGTCTCCTTTGACAGGCCGTGCAGGGATGTTCGGCTTGAGATCAGATGGGCGGACCGGGTGAGCTAGGTCGCGTTCCGGGGCCGGAGGGAGGGGATGAGTGATTCCGGGGTGAGCATCTCGTCAAGCTCGGCGGGGGAGAGAAGGCTCGTGTCGGCGAGCATGTCCGGTATGGTGCGCCCGGTTTCGAGCGCTTCGGCGGCGATCGTGCTGGCTGCGCTGTAGCCGATTCGCGGGTTCAGTACGGTGGCCAGGCCGATGGAGCGTTGGACGGTTTCGTGCAGGCGATGTTCGTCGGCTGTGATTCCGCGTACGCAGTGATCCGTGAGCGTGGTGCACGCGGCGGTGAGGTGAGTGATCGATTTCAGGAGGCTGTGGACGATGATCGGCTCGAAGGCGTTGAGCTCGAGTTGACCGGACTCCGCGGCCAGGGTGGTCGCGAGGTCGTTTCCGATGACCTCGAACGCAACCTGGTTGACCATCTCCGGAACGACCGGGTTGACCTTGCCGGGCATGATCGAGGATCCGGCCTGGACGGGTGGGAGGTTGATTTCGGCGAGTCCGGCACGTGGGCCCGAGGAGAGCAGCCGAAGATCGCTGCTGATCTTGGAGAGCGTGACCGCCGATCGTTTGAGGGTTCCCGACAAGTGGACGAACGGACCGGTGTCCTGGGTCGCTGCCACCGGATCGGGCGCCAGGGTCACCGGGACACCGGAGATCTGTCGGAGATGCTCGCACGCGATGGCCGCGTAGCGGGGGTGGGCGTTGATACCTGTTCCGATCGCCGTCCCGCCCAGGTTCACCGTGGTCAGCAGATTGGAGGCGTCGAGGATCCGCTCGTTGCTGTCGGCCACCATCGTGCTGTAGGCGGCCATCTCCTGGCCGAGGGTCATCGGGACGGCGTCCTGCAGCTGGGTACGCCCGATCTTCAGGACCTGGCCGAACTCGTCGGCCTTCTGCAGGAACACGTCCGCCAGTCGCGCTTGGGCGGCGTGGAGCCTCCGGATCGCGAGGTGCAGAGCCACCTTGATCGCGGTCGGATACACGTCGTTGGTGGACTGGCCGAGATTGACGTGTTCCACCGGATGGATCGTGGTGTAGTCACCTTTCGGCCGTCCCATCAGCTCCAACGCCCGGTTGGCGATCACCTCGTTGGCGTTCATGTTGGTGGACGTGCCTGCGCCGCCTTGGATCACGTCCACGACGAACTGATCGTGCAGTTCGCCGCCGATGATCTCGGCGCAGGCGTGATCGATGGCGGCTGCTGCGGGGTCGTCGAGCAGGCCGATGTCGTTGTTGGCTCGGGCCGCGGCTGCTTTCACGCATGCCAGCGCGACTACGAGATCAGGGTGCCTGCCGATCGCGAGCCCGGTGATCGGGAAGTTCTCGAGAGCACGCACGGTGTGGATGCCGATGTAGGCGTCGGCGTCGACCAGCCGGTCGCCGAGCAGGTCATGCTCTGTGCGCCCCTGGTCCGGCGCGGTGCACGCCGATGACGGCGTCCCCGTCGGGGCAGGTCCGGGTTCCCGCTGAGAGGTGAGGGCGCCGGCGTGGACAGCCTGTGCGGCAGGAGCGTGTTCCTGGTCAGCGCTCATCGTCGCCGCCTGCCGGGACCAGGCGGCCGGCCGTGAATACCGCCGGCGGGCGCCGGAGAATCGTGAGGTCGTGGGCAAGGTCGCCGGCGAGGTGGGCATGCACGGCCGTGGTGTTCATCGTGGGAGCCCGTACAGGTCGGAGACGTTCCGGCTCAGCACCCGTTCGGCGAGCGTCGTGGCCTGCGCCGCCGTCCACAGCCGATCGGACAGGCCGGTCTGAAGGACGTTCTCCAGCGCCTCGCGAGCCCGCAGCGTGGCGCCTACATGGACTTCGGGGTGAGCCGTGTCCGTGCCGTAGACGACCTTGTGCGCGGGAAGGAACTCCAGCCATTCCTGTAGCACCCGCTCCGTCAGATGCGTGTGCAGGTAGGGCATCCAGGAGTAGTCCAGGTAGACGTTCCCGAGCGAGTGAGCGAGCGCCCCGAGCTGCGACGAGTAGGGGTATCCGCCGTGGATGAGGATGACGCGCATCCTGTTCAACGAGGGAGTGTTCAAGAACTCCTCGAGAAGCAGAGGGTTCGCGTTCGCGATCCGCAGCCCGGGTTCGCTGTGACCGATCCCCACGTGGATCTGAACGGGGACGTCCAGCTCGACCGCAAGGTGCGCCATGACGTTGACGAGGTAGTCGCTGAGGGCCTGGCGTGCCTGCGGTCGGGGCTGCCCGGGAGTAGCGTGCCGAAGGAGCCGGTAGGCGTCGCGGGCCTCCCCGATGTCGACCTGCTCGAAGTTCAGCGAGCGAAGATAGGCGGAGACGATCTTGAACCCCGCGACTCCCGCGCTCACCCGTTGGGTGAGGGAACGGGTGACGAACTCGCAGTATTCGTCGAGAGTGTCGGGCAGGGCGCCGATGCCGTGGTTGTGCAGCTCGGTGGAGAGCTTCTCGGCGAGGATGGCCGCGAAACGTGGCGTGTCGAAGCCACGCCCCGTATAGGGGTCATGACCGAAGGGGTACATGTACGGATCGATCCGGGCGATCTGCCGATAGCGTTCCGCAGGCCAGGCCACCGGGTCCAGCTCCGGCACATCGGTCAGGACCATGCTCGTGGACGACAGCGCCAACGCCTCGTCATACAGCCTGCGATAGTCGCCGAGCCGTTCACGCGCGATCTCCAGCTGGCGGTCCCGGCCGACGGGGCCGTACAGCACGTCGCATCCCAGCCGGAGTGCCCGACCGAACCCCGTCGTCTCATACAGGACCCGGCCGGCGTTCTGAAGCCGATCGATATCGTGCTGCCTCGCCAGGCCGGATGCCTCCTCGAGGTCACCTGCTCGCATCGCCCGCACGTAGCGCCGGTAGGCATCCGCCGGGATCCTCGACTCGACGTAGCCGGCCGCGACCTCGATCTCCAGCGCGTCGAACGTGTCCAGTCGTTCACCGGGTCGCACATACGCCGCATGGGAGTGATGGTCGATCGCCGGGATGCTCCCGGTGATCGCCAGGTTGTGTGCCAACCCGGAAAATGGCATGGCTGAAGTACTCATCTGTCGTTCCTTGTCTCGGCGGAGCACTTGTCCGCCGGTGATGTCGGCCGAACGGCGATGCCCGGCCGGTCATGCGGGAGGCCGCTACCTCACGGTTGATGCGGAAGCGACGGCGGGCTCACCACCCACAGCGCCTCGCCTTTCTCGGTGCCCACGTTGGTGATCATGTGAGCGACGTTCGTACGGAAGTCCAAGCTGTCTCCCGGCTCCATGAGGAACGTCTCACCTCCCAGCTCGAAGGAGAACCGCCCCTTGAGGATGACCACGACCTCCCGCGAGTTCCCGTGGGTGTAGTCGGGTCCGCCGCTGAAGGCTCCCGGTTCGTACTCCGACACCGCCACCTCGACATCCCCGACCGGCGGCCGGGTGATGCTGAAGTTCCGCACGCCGTCCCCGGTCGGAAGCTGGGGCCGCTCGGCTCGTCGAAGGACCTTCCCGCTGCTCGGCGTCGACGTGTCGAAGAGCTCCGCGAACGTCAAGCCGAGCGAGGAGGCGATCTTGCGGAGCGCGTCGAAGCTGGCATTGGCCTTGCCGTTCTCGATCTGGCTGATGAAAGCCGGGCTGAGCCCTGCGCTGTCAGCGAGTGCCCGAACCGTGACCCGATGTCCGCGGCGGATCGCGCGGATGCGTGCCCCCAGCGCCGCCCTGTCGTCATGCATCGGGTCCACTACCACTCCTCGTTAAACATGCCGTCTACCAGCAGTAATCATTTTTGTTTACTACATCTTTGTGTGTCAAGGGTGGGAAAGTCGTTTTTCCGCAACCTGCACCAGGAGGCTCGTGGGCGGTGAGCGCCCGCTCTGCGGGGTGATGGTGCGAGCGGGCTTCGGCGGCTTGCGGGCCCACGCCTGTCCACACGGCCGATGGTTCCTCGGTTCGACGGTGTGCGCCGGCGGATCCGCAGGTCGCCCTGGCGGGACATCTCCGCCGAGTACGGGCCCTGGCAGACGATCTACGGGCTGTTCCGGCGCCGGTGGTGCGCCGGGCTCTGGACGGGACCCTCGCCGCGCTCCAGGCCGGAGCCGACGGGGCCGGGTTGATCTGCCGGCAGGTCAACGACGAGGACGATCCCGCCTGGTACGCCTCACAGGCCCTAGTGCGACGTTCCTGAATACGGCGCGCTGCGTATCCGTGATGGCATCGA
Organism: Streptosporangium sp. NPDC000509; assembly: GCF_042898365.1. Classification (NCBI taxonomy): domain Bacteria; kingdom Bacillati; phylum Actinomycetota; class Actinomycetes; order Streptosporangiales; family Streptosporangiaceae; genus Streptosporangium; species Streptosporangium sp. NPDC000509. The sequence goes on from NZ_JBIAYX010000016.1 coordinate 61,957, forward strand.
GCTCACCTTCTGCGCGCCCTCGCGCAACAGCGACGGCTGGATCCAGCTACTCCAGCAGATCGGCAAGGCCAACCGGCGCGGCCCGATCGTCGTCGTCACCGACAACCTGTCCAGCCACTTCAGCCGGCGGGTCCGGCAATGGCTGCTGCGTCACCCGCGCATCCGCCAGGTGTTCATCCCGATCAAGGCCTGCCGGCTGAACCTGGCCGAAGGCTGGTGGCGGCTACTGCGACGGGCCGCGTTCACGGGGCGGACCTTCGCCGACGCCACCGAGATCGCTCACGCGGCCACCCTCGCCACCGCGCAACTCAACGCCCACGCCCAGCCCTGGGGGTGATCCTCGCCACAGCCACGGACCCCGCGCCGTAGGTTCGTCCACCTGCTTCAAGGGACGCGGCACTAGTGGCGCTGCGGCTCCTCGTGGGCGGCCCGTTCCAGCCACAGGTCGATCGCGGTGACCCGCGAGTCGACGCCGAGCTTGGCGTATATCCGGTTCACGTGGTTCTTCACGGTCTTCTCGCTCAGGAACAGGTGCTGGGCGATCTGCCCGTTGGAGCGCCCCATCGCGATCAATTCCATGACCTCGGTCTCACGCCTGCTCAGACCCGTAACGGCTCTGGGCTCCGCGTCGAACGGGGCATCGTCGACTCTCATCCGGCCTCCGTGGCTGAAACACGGTCAGGTCGCCGAAACCCCCGGTCCTAACGGCGTTGCGATAGCAGCGAGCATAACCTGCAATATCCACTTTTGGTGGGTAATGGGGCTGGAAATGCGGAACGGCCGGCCCTTAAGGACCGGCCGTTCCAGTGGGGTGAGCGAGGGGACTTGAACCCCCGACATCTAGGACCACAACCTAGCGCTCTGCCAACTGAGCTACGCCCACCATCGCCGCCGCAGCAGCACATGAAAAGTGTAGCGGTCTTTGGGAGTCGTTTCGTACGGGGTTTCTCGTGAAACGTTCAAGGCCTGCGCGTGGACACGCTCTCGGCCAGTTCCCTCGCAGTGGCGGAATCGGGGCCCGGCTGGGACACGAAGACCGCCGCGCGGTAGTAACGCAGCTCCCGGATGCTCTCGACGATGTCGGCGAGCGCCCGGTGGCCGCCCTGCTTCTCCGGCGAGGCGAAGTAGACCCGGGGGTACCAGCGGCGGGCCAGCTCCTTCACCGAGGAGACGTCGATCATCCGGTAGTGCAGGAACCCGTCCACGGCGGGCATGTCGCGGGCGAGGAAGGAACGGTCCGTGGAGATGGAGTTGCCGCACAGCGGGGCCTTCTTCGGCTCCCGGATGTGGCCCCTGATGTATTCGAGCACCATGGACTCGGCCTCGGCCAGCGTGACGCCGCCCTCCAGCGCCTCCAGCAGGCCGGAGGCGGTGTGCATCTCCCGCACCACCTCCGACATCTGCTCAAGGGACTCGGGCGGGGGCTTGATGACCACGTCCACCCCCTCGTCAAGCTGGTTCAGCTCGCCGTCGGTGACCACGCAGGCCACCTCGACAAGCGCGTCACGGCCAAGGTCGAGCCCGGTCATCTCACAGTCGATCCAGACCAGCAGGTCACTCATAGCCCTCAGGGTAGTACTCACTTCAGGGCAGCTTGAATGACTTGATCACCTTGTCTACTGCAGATATGTCCAGATTGTCCGGTATGGAGACGTAGGCCAGCGCCGGACGGGTGTTCTCGCCACGATCGACGATCAAGAACGCGGCCCGCTCCCGCTTCCACTTCCAGCCGTTGACCTCGGACTGCTCGGAGAAGTCCAGGTCGAAGACGAGCAGCCAGGCGTCCTTGCCACTCACCTTGACGGCCTTGTCCTCGACGATGTTCCGCTTGTGCGGAGGGCTGTAGAAGGCGGGCTCCACGACCTGCAGCAGGGTCGCGGCGGCCGAACGCAGGCTGCCGACGCCCTGGTAGCCGTACTGGTCGGGAAGCTCGCCGGTGAGCACGTTGCCGAGCCAGTCGCCGCCCCTGCCGTCGAAGTTCTCCTGGGCGACGGCGATGGCCGCGCTGTTCCAGACGAACCCGAGCCCGCCGCCGACGGTGGGAGGCACCTCCCAGGGCCCCTCGGGCATCTCGAACGACAGGCCGGTCACCGGGTCCGTGACGCGCCCGTCCACCGCCTGGGGCGGCGCGCTTCCCGAGGGTGCGGGCGTCGCCTCGGGAGTCGGCTCGGTGGGCTCCAGGCTCGCCGTGGGGGGTGGTGTCCGGGGTGCGGGAGACCTGCCCGCGGTGTTCGTGCCGTCGGGGTTCATCAGGTACATCGCGGCGACCACGATCACGATCACGAGGATCAGCGCGCCTCCGCCTCCCAGGATCCACGGGAGAGGGCTGCTCTTGCGCGGCGGAGGCCCGGACGGGTAGCCGCCGTGCGGCGGCATGGGCATCTGCGCCGTGTCGCCGTTCGGCGGCCCGCCGCCCCACAGCGGCTGTCCCGTGCCCGCCGCCCCGGGGCCGGCCTGCTGGGTCCACGGGCCGGTGTGACCACCCCCGTGCGCCCCTTCCCGCGCGGGAGGCGGGCCCGCCTGCCGGGAGTCGGGCCCCGCCGGGTGCTGCTGGAGGGAGGGGCCGGTCCGTGGCCCCTCCGCCGTGCCCTGTCCGGCGGGAGCGTCCGCCTGGTGGGTGGCGTCGGTCCACTGGTTGCCGTCCCACCACCGCAACAACGGTGAGCCGTAGGGATCGGGGTACCAGCCGGAGGGGGTCTGCGTGGTCATGGCCGCCAGAGTAGTAAGAACGGCTTTGTGTCGCATTGTGGACCTTGGTGATCAATCATGAACATTTGTAGGCGAAGGTAGCCTTGTCCTGGATCTTCTTCCCCTCGGGTACCGGGGAGAGCAGCACCAGGGTGGCGGTTCCCTTGAAACTTCCCTCACCCTTGACCGTCCACTCCAGGCTCACCTCGTGCGAGGTCGTCCCCGACGGGATCTGGTCGGTCTGCGCGATCGGCTTCTTACGATCGCTCCGCTTCCACTGGTAGCGCACCTCGCCGCCCGCGCCGTTGGTGGACAGCACGCCGGTGATCTTTACCGTGGTGTCGCACCCCTGCGTCTTCTTCGGGGCGCTGACGTCCACCTTCGTCACCTCCAAAGGCGTCGCCGAACCCCGGAACAGCCAGAGTGCCAGCGCGCCCACGACCATCAGCGCGAGGATCACCGAGGCGAGGATCGTACGGCCGCGTCTGCGACGCGCGCGGGGGGCCGCACCCGCGTCGAGCCTGCCGGAGGGCGGTTCGGTCTGCTGCTGGTCCCTTCCGGCCCGCCAGAGCTGGGCTGCCGTGGTCTCGGAGGGCACCCCGGGACCGAACCGCATGACCACCTCCTCGGCCCCCCGCCGGTCGCCCCCGGGGGCCCACTCGCCGGTCTCCCGGGCGCGCGGCTCATCGGCCCTCGGGACGTGCAGCAGGGTCGCGACCTCCCCCTCGTCCGGGGCCGGCCGTACGGGGGGCGCGGCACCGCCCGGAGCGGGTGCCTCGTGCGCCGGCCACAGGTGCAGGGTCTCCACGAGCCTGTCACGGGTGGTGAACCCGGACGGCAGCACGTCGCGCCCGGCGAGCAGCGCGTCACGCGCGGGGGCGAGCCCCCTGGTGGAGGCCGTGGCCGCCGCCCTCTCCAGCAGCGCCGCGGCCCCGCGATCGGCGGAGGCCCAGGTCGCGGCGAGCCCTCGGGCGAGCGAAGCCCAGGCCGCCACGTCACGTTCCGGGGCGGTGGGGCGGCCGAGAAGGGCGTCGGCCAGCCCTCGCCCGGTGAGCAGCGCCGACCCGTCCGAGGCGATCACCACGGTGCCCGGGTGAACCTGTCCGTGGGCGAGCCCGGCGGCGTGCACGGCCAGCAGCGTCTGCGCGGTCTCCACCAGGACGGTGGCCGCGCTGCCCGCGTCGGGCCGGGACGATCCGGGCGAGAAGGCCGGCCCGGCAGAGAGCAGGTCGCCCACCGTCGGATCGACCGGTTTCGAGGTGATCAGCCAGACCTCGTCCCTCGCCGTGATGAGGTCGGCGACCGGGACCAGCCCGGTCACGCCGCCTCGCGCGAGCCCGCGATCGGCGAGCACGGCCGCGACCAGCCGCTCGCGCGCCGCGGGATCGGCGACCAGCCGCGGGTCGAATCTGAGCGCACCGGCCGGTCGTCCGTCGGGCGCGACGGCCGACGACCGGACTCCCAGGTCGTCCGCCCGGGTACGGCCGGTCAGCCGGAACCCGGCGATGTCTCCGCGATCGGTGCTCATGGGGTGATATTCATGATCGCGATCGTTCCCCTGTCTACCGGTCTACCGGCGTCTCCGGTGCCGTCCCGTCATGCCGCGCTTGACGGCCAGTGTGAACGGTACGACACCGCTCGTCACCAGGCCCAGTGCGAGGAACGCCGCGGGGGCCGTCTCGACCGGCGGCAAAGGTGAGCTGGAGAGGGTGGGAGGCGGCTCGGTGCCCGGCGAGGAGGGGTCCGTGCGGGTGGGAGTGGGCTCCGGGGGCGGTCCCGACGGCGTCCGCGTAGGGGGCGTCCGGGTCGGCTGGGCCGTGGGCTGGGTGGGGGCGGTCGTCGGCCGGGTCGGGGTGGCCGACGGCGGCGGGGTCGTGGGACGGTCGGGGTCGCGGGGACCGTCCAGGGTGGTGCTCTCCTCCGGGGTGGGCTCCGTGGACGGCCGCCGCGTCGGGGCCGTCGTCGGCCGGGTGGTGGGTCTCCTGGTGGGCCTCGCCGACGCTGTGGGCGTCGCGGCCGCCGACGTCGCGGTGGGTGCCACGGGCGGAGGACCGGAGGTGGTCGTGGTGCTCGGGGTCGGCGTCGGGGTGGGGGTGGGGGTGCCCGCGGACGGAGACTCCTCCACCGGCTCGTCGAGCTCGTCCGGGTCGTCCTCGGGGGCGAGCGTCTCCAGCGGGTCGGAGGGGGAGGGACTGTGCGAGGTGACGGCACCCTGCGACTGGATCTCCGTGGGGTCGCCGGAGCCGACCAGCACCGCGGTCAGCCCGCCGATCACCGCGATGCAGCCGACACCGACGAGGATCTTGATGCCCAGCCTGCCGACCGAAGAGGTTCTCGTCCCGTCGAGGTCGCCGCCGTCGAGCTCGGTCATGGCCAGCGAGGTGTCGGCCCCGGGAACGGGCGCCTCCATCGGGAACATCCCGGCGAGCAGCCCGGCGACCGCGGCCAGGCGACGCCGGCCGCGGTCCTGCCAGTCGGGGCCGTAGGCGTCGGCGGCCACCGCTTCGAGTTCGGTGAGGAACGCGCTCGCGGTCGGCGGCCGGTCGGCGGGGTGCTTGGCCAGGCCGCGTTCGACCAGTCCCTGCAGGGCGGAGGGCACCTCCTCGACCGGCGGCGGCATGATCTGGTGCTGGCGGGCCAGCGCGGCGACGTTCGTGGCGCGGAAGGGCCGGGTGCCGGTCAGGCATTCGAAGAACACGACGGTGGCGGCGTAGACGTCGGTGGCGGGTCCCGCGGGCCCGCCCACCCACTGCTCGGGGGCCATGTAGGGCGGCGTGCCCGCCGGGAGGTCGCCGTCGCCGGAACGGACCGCGATGCCGAAGTCGACGAGCTTGCTCCTCCCGTCGGCCTCCACCATCACGTTCTCCGGCTTGAAGTCGCGATGTACCACGCCCGCCGAGTGCGCGGAGGCGAGCCCCAGGAGCGAGCCCTTGAGCACGAGCAGCGCCGCCTCGGGACCGGTCGGCCCCTCGGAGCGCAGCAGCGCGCGCAGGGGGACGCCGTTGATCAGCTCCATGACGATGGCCGCGCCGTCGCCGGTTTCCACGTAGTCGTACAGCCGGACGGAGTGCGGGCTGCTCAGGGCGTTGAGCAGCCTCGCCTCGTGCCGGAAGCGCGCCACGAACCCGACGTCGCTCCTGAGCTCGTCGGACAGATACTTGATCGCGACCATGATGTCGTCGGCGTCGTGCCGAGCCATCACCACACGCCCGGCCGCACCGGCGCCCAACTCGCGGATCTCGGTGTATCCGGGGACTCGCCAGGCCGATGGCGTGCCGTACATAACGGTCTCCTCAGTTGTCTGGGCCCCCACCCATAACAGACGAACCGCAGCTTAGCGATAGATAACGGCATTCCGCTCATTAACCGGGGATCAGTCTCACAGAGTGGAGCTGATCAGTGATTATCCACCGTGGCCGACCCGGACGGGCGGCTTTCGCGACAGGACCGAAATCCCGATCAATCCCCGGTTTCGGCGCTACGTCGCGGTTCGCCGGCGGCCTCACGACGGCCCGCCGGGCACCGGCGACCGGCTCCTCCGCCGACGCGGTGGAGGAGCCGGTCGCCGGTGCCGACGGCGATGCGGGTGCGGGCAGGAAGGCTTTCGAAGCGCTCCCCGCGGCTAGAGCGGGAGGTTCGCGGCCGGCATCTCCGGCGGGGCGGGCATGGTCCTCGACGCGATGTGCTCGGGCACGGCCAGGCCCGCGGTGAGCGCGGGGTCGGGCTCGGGGGCTCCCCAGGACTGGTGGAGCGGCAGGACCCCGGCCCAGATCGGCAGCTCGTAGTCCTCGTCCTCGTCGACCGGCGGGCCCTGGCGCACCTTCACCGACGCCTCCTCAAGGGACAGGGCGAGCACCATGGTCGCGGCGAGCTCCTTGCGGGTGGGCTTGCGGGCGGCCTCCCACTGGCCGGGGGCGAGCTGCTCGGTGATCGCCCGCAGCGCGGCGAGGTGCTCCTCGGGGTCCTCCACCCGGCGGACGCGGCCGTAGACCATGGCGCAGCGGTAGTTGACCGAGTGGTTGAAGGACGAGCGGGCCAGCACGATGCCGTCCAGGTGGGTCACCGTGACGCAGACCTCGTCCGCGTCGCGCAGGGAGGTCGCGCCGGTGGAACCGTGCAGGTAGAGGGTGTCGTCTATCCGGCCGTAACCGGTGGGTACGACCATGGGGAAGCCTCGGCTCACGACGCCCAGGTGGCAGACCAGTCCGGCGTCCAGCACCGCGTACAGGTCCTCGCGGGAGGTCCTGGCCTTGTCCTTCGCGCGGTTGAGGGTGGTACGGGGAGTCGTAGAGAGCATGACCCTAACCTAGAAAGAAGTGGATACCGAGAACACGTCCACTCTAATGCTCTTACAGGAGACCACTTTGCCACGCCCTTCCGTCGACCTACCCGTATCGGTGGACCGTGAGGCGGGCACGGCGCTCGCCGTCCAGCTCGGCGACAGCCTCAGGGACGCCATGCGCGGCGGCGCCCTCACCTCGGGGGAGCGCCTGCCCTCCACCCGTGCCCTCGCCCGCCAACTCGCGGTGAGCCGCACCGTCGTCACCGAGGCGTACCAGCAGCTGTACGCGGAGGGCTGGGTCGAGGGACGCCACGGCTCGGGCACCTACGTGGCCGAGATGACGTTTCCCGCCGTGGAGGAGAAGGGGCTGCGGGCCCCCGTCCCCGTGCCGCTCGAAGGGGGCGACCACGGCGGGTGGAACGGCTACCGGAGCGAGAGCGGGCAGGGGGTGATCGACCTGCGCCCGGGGCGGCCGTGGGTCCACGACTACGACAGGACGGCCTGGCGCAGGGCCTGGCGGAGAGCGGCCGACCTGCCTCCGGTGAGCGACCCCGACCCGCGCGGCCTGCCGAGGCTGCGCGCCGCGCTGGCCGAGCATCTCCGCAGGACCAGGGCGATCCCCGTCGGCCCGGAGAACGTGATGGTCACCCGGGGCACCGGCAACGGGCTCGGCCTGGTCGCCGCCACCTTTCTGCGGCCCGGTGACCGGGCGGGCGTGGAGGAGCCGGGCTACCGCGTCGCCAGGAACGTCTTCGCGGGGCGGGGCGCCGAGATCGTGCCCTGCCCGGTCGACGAGGACGGTGTCGTCGTGGACGGACTCCCCGGCGACCTGCGCGTCCTGCACACCACCCCCGCCCACCAGTACCCCCTCGGCGGGCGCCTGCCCATCCCGCGCAGGGAGCGCCTCCTGGCCTGGGCCCGCCGCACCGGCGCGATCGTCGTGGAGGACGACTACGACGCCGAGTTCCGCTACGACGTCGCCCCGCTGCCCGCCCTCTACGGTCTCGACCCCGCGTCGGTGGTGCTGCTGGGCAGCCTGAGCAAGATCCTGACGCCGGACATCGGCGTCGGCTGGCTGGTCGCCCGCCAGAGCCTCGTCGAAACCCTCGCCGTGACCAGGGACGCCCTCGCCGACCGCACGAGCGGTCCGGCACAGCAGGCGGTGGCGGTGCTCCTGGAGAAGGGGGATCTGGACCGGCACCTGCGCCGGACGCGCCTGGAGTACGCGCGCCGCCGCGCCGTGGTCGTCGAGATCCTCGGTTCCCGGGTCACGGGCGACACCGCGGGCCTGCACGTCATGGTGGAGTTGCCCGAGCACGCGGTCGCGCCCCTGGTCGAGGCCGCCCGTGCCCGGGGGGTGCTGCTCGACTCGATGGCCCGCCACTACCACGGGCCGCGGCTGCGGCACGGTCTGGTGATCGGCTACGGCTCCGCGTCGCGGGCCGACGTCAGGCGGGGTGTCTCGGTGGTCGCCGAGCTGATCGGTTGACCGGCCACCGGCCTTTCGAGCGGGTGGGCCGACCGGCCGTCAGGGGAGGGCGGACGGATCGTGTGACCGGCCGCCCGAACCCGAAGGGCGGGTGCCGCCGTGGCGTGGGACCGTTCCCAAACCACGGCGGACGGATCACGCCTGTATGGACGTCCGCAAGCGGCCGTACGTCTTGAGCGCGCGGTCGGCGGTGGTGCGCAGCAGCGGGCTCGCCAGGACCGTGCCGCGTGCCTTGCGTACCGGGACCCGCAGCATCCAGTGGACCCCGGCGCCGGGGCTCAGCCTGGCGACCCTGCCCTCGGCGACCTCGTACTCGCCGTTCTTGAGCTTCTCCTTGTACTCCTTCTCGCCGCGGCCCATGTCGATGACCTGGATTCCGGCGTCGGCGGCCTTCTCGGCCATGGCCAGGTGGTGGATCAGGCCGGGGGAGTACTTCGCGAAGGCGGTGTCGTAGGCGGGGAACCAGCCCGCGAGGGTCGTACCGGTGCGCAGCCCGAAGTGCCCGGCGACCGGCCGCCCGTCCGCGTACAGCATGTCGAGGACCCCGCCGAAGTGCTCGGTGTCGGTGGCGAGGAAGCGTTCGACCAGCTCCACGATCCACGGCTTGGCGAACCTGTCGGTGCGGCCGGTGCGGCGGTACTGCTCGGTCTTCCAACCGAGCAGCGTGCGCAGCGGCGCCAGGTCGGTGGTGGCGTAGTCGTGCCGGAGCGGCCCGACGTCGCGCTGGAGCTTGCGGCTCTTGTACGCCGTCGAGCGGTAGGTCTTGCCGGAGGTGACCTTGATCGTCTCGATGTACGCGTCGTGGCCGTCACGGAGGTCGATGATCGGCGAGGGGTGCCTGCTGTGCCCCGCCTGGAGCAGCGGCTGCCCGGAGACCAGGTGGTCGAACTCGTAGACGGCGAGGCCGCACGCCCTGATCAGCCGCTGCGCGTCGATCTCCACGTCCTTGGCGTGCACCAGTCCCTGCGCGTCGGTCAGGCCCGCGGCGACGGGCATGCCGATGCCCATCGGGTGGCGTTCGAAGGGGAAGAATCCCACGGTGTCCGTACCGTCGTGCAGCACCGCGACCCGGACGCGTTCCTGGAGCGCGCCGACGGTCACGGTGAACTCCGGCGACAGGAACGGGGTGTCGAAGGCGGGGTCGGCGCTCTGAAGGACTCTCCATCGGTCGATGTCGGCCGGTCCGAGATCACGGGGCTGAACAACTGAGACGCGCATGAGCTCCTACTGGGATGTGCGGGGTCCCCTACGTCATCCCGAAGGATGCCGTAAAGCTCAAGCATGCTGGGAGGGACGTAATGTAACGATAAAGGACGGAACTGAGGGCAGGCTGTGTACATCGCAACGTTTCGGAATCTCATTGGGAGACCCCGGCTGGCGCCGCCGGTCCGAGTGACGTTCTAATTGGTGGCTATGAGCACCCCTGGCATCGACTGGTCGCACCTTGTCGGATGGATCGCGGCCAATGTCCCCGGCGTCGGTGAGCCTACCGGGGTCTCCCTGATCGCGGGCGGCAGATCCAACCTGACGTACGTCGTGGAGACCCCCGGGCGCCGCCTGGTGCTGCGCCGCCCGCCGCTGGGGCACGTGCTGCCGACCGCCCACGACATGAGGCGCGAGTGGCGGGTGATCTCGGCACTCGCGCCGACCTCCGTCCCCGTGCCCGAGCCGGTCGCCTTCTGCGAGGACCCGGCGGTGATCGGGGCGCCCTTCTATCTCATGGGACACGTGGACGGCGCGGCCGTGCGCACCCGGGAGGACGCCTGGGCACTCACCCCCGAGCAGACGCGGCGGCTGTCGGAGCGCCTGGCCGAGGTGCTCGCCGCGATCCACGCCGTCGACTACGAGAGGGCGGGGCTGGGGGACTTCGGGCGTCCCGAGGGATACATGGCCCGCCAGCTGGAGCGCTGGGGGCAGCAGTGGGAGCGGTCGAAGACCGCCGAACTGCCCGCGTACGACCGCCTGGTGGCCCGCCTGCGCGAGCGACTGCCGGCGCGGTCCGCCTCGGCGCTCGTGCACGGCGACTACCGGCTCGACAACACGCTCGTGCGGCTGTCCCCGGATCCCGACATCCTCGCCGTCGTCGACTGGGAGATGTCCACGCTCGGCGATCCCCTCGCCGATCTCGGCCTCACCCTCACCTACTGGCAGGACCCCGGTGACGAGGAGCGCGCCTCGGTCCCGGTCGCGGCGGGCGTCACCGTGGCCCCCGGCTTCCTCACCGCCCGCGAGTTCGCCGCCCACTACGCGAAGGTCTCCGGCGCGGACCTGTCCGACCTGGACTTCTACGTGGCCTTCGGCCACTACAAGCTCGCCGTCATCGTGGAGGGCATCCACGCCAGGTTCAAGCAGGGCAAGACCGTCGGCGAGGGCTTCGAGGAGATCGGCGCCGCCGTCCCCACGCTCGTCGAGCGGGCTTTGCGGATCCTGGGAGACTGACCGGCGGCTCACAACGGGCCCGTCTCCTTTGTTCTGAGAGTCCCGGGAGGCTCACCGATCCGACCCGCTCGCCGGGGATTCGCGGTCGCCGGGCCCGGCGGTGGCCCGGCGGCTGGAGAGCGGGCGGGAACTACGGTAGAAGTTTCAAGCGTTGTGCAAGCCACCCTGGATACGCTGGCGGCATGGCCGGTAACGCTTGCCTGTGAACCATGTCGAGGCACCGTCACGGTCCGCTGCCGCTGTGGAACGCTACATTCGTTGACCTGCGAGGATTGAGGAATTCGGTGATACCGACTAACGGACGGCACCAGCGACGGCGCCCGGCCTGGCCGGTCGCACTGGGAGCCATGGTCGTGACGGTGGTGCTCGTGGTCGGCATCATCGCCTACGCCGCGAAGCCGGACGTTCCCCGCGGACAGGCCATGACCGCGGCTCCGACGGAGCCGGCACCCGTGCTGGAGGCACCCCCCTCCCTCGAGGAATGGCCGCGCTGGGGCATCACCCACACGGAGTTCAGCGCCGACAACGAGGGCAGCGACGTCACCGAGGCCGCCTCCCACCTGCTGAGCCGGGTCCCGATGCTGCAGAACCAGCACATCATGGGCTGGGGCGCGGGCAATCCCGAGCCGGCGCCGGGTAAGAACGACTTCCGCGACCTCGACCGCAGGGTGAGACTCATGGCCGGCTCCGAGGCCGTCCCGATCATCACGCTGTGCTGCGCGCCCGACTGGATGAAGGGCGGCAGCTCCGGCAGGACCGACTGGACGCAGCTGGAGACCGCACCCCGGCGCGAGCACTTCGACGACTACGCCAAGCTCGCCGTGACCGTCGCCAAGCGCTACCCCACCGTCAAGCACTTCATGGTCTGGAACGAGCTGAAGGGATTCTGGAACACCCCCCAGAACCGCTGGGACATCGAGGGCTACACCGAGCTGTACAACAAGGTCTACGCCGCGCTGAAGGCCGTCGACAAGGACATCAAGGTCGGCGGCCCCTACGTCTCCGTCGGCAGCACCACCGTCCCCGAGCGGGGCGCGGAGATCCAGGGGCCGTGGGGGAGCATCGTCCAGCGCGACCTGGAGGCGGTCCGCTACTGGATCGACAACAAGGACGGCGCCGACTTCATCGTCGTCGACGGAGCCTCGGTCACGAAGGAGGCCGGGGCCTTCCCCGACGAGTTCACCGCCCTGGGCAAGTTCGGCGCCCTCACCAGGTGGCTCCAGGAGAAGAGCGGAAACCTGCCGGTCTGGTGGGCCGAATGGTACGTCGAACCCAACAACAGCGACTGGGAGGAGGATCGCCGCATCGCCGTCCACACGGCCGCGATGATGGAGTTCGCCACCAGCGGCGTCACCACCTCGCTCTTCTGGAACCCTCAGCGCAAGTCCATCGACGCGAACCAGGCGTGCCCCGGCTGCCTGTGGCACCCGACCACCGGCGTCGAGATGCCCATGGCGGGCATCATGAGCGGCTTCACCAAGTGGTTCCCCCTCGGGGTCACGCTGGAGACGGTCACCTCCTCCAACACGCAGGTGCGGGTCCTGGCCCAGGAGCGCCAGCTCGTGATGGTCAACACCACCGACGCGCCCGCCACCACCGTCGTGGACGGCAGGGAGTTCCAGCTCAGGCCGTACGAGGTCAGATGGAGCGACCGCACCGGAGCCTAGGCGGCGCCCGCGGAGGCGGAGGGGGAGGGCCTGCGCCAGTTGGTGAACCAGCGCAGCACCCACTCCACGGGCCCGTAGCGGTGGCGACGCAGCCACCACAGGCTCCAGAGAGACTGCGCCGCGAAGATGCCGACGCCGATCGACACGACGTGAAACGGGCTGAGCCGGTCGACCAGGCTCAGCCCGTAGCCGGTGAAGATGAGTGAACTGATCAGCGACTGCGCCAGATAGTTCGTGAGCGCCAGCCTGCCGGGCGCCGCGAGCGCCCCCGCCAGGCGCGGCATCGCCGGGAGCAGGCGCAGCAGGGTCGCGGCGTAGGCGGCGGCGAGCAGCGGCGCGGTGAGCAGGTTCACCGCCTGGCCGACCATGTGGTACGCGTGCCCGCCGCCCGACCAGGTCGAGTGCGCGTAGACCAGCGCCCCGGCGAGCCCGACGGTGAACCCCGCCCACTGCATCCGCCGCAGCGTGGCCGTGTGCCCGGAGAGGTCGGTCAGCAGCCGCAGCTTGCCCACGGCCAGCCCGACCAGGCAGGCGGCGAGCACCGTGGGCCCCTGGAAGGAGACCCGCAGCACGAAGATCTTGGCGAGCCTGTGCAGGTGCTCATTGATGATCATGGAGGCGGAGCCGTGCAGCGCCTCGTCGGACAGGGCGGCCTGCGCCGCGTTCTCCGACATGGCCTGAGAGGCGTCCGTGCCCAGTGTCGCGAGCGCCGCCAGCAGCAACATCCCCGCGGCCAGCGCCACCGTGAGCGCGAGCGCGACGATCAGCGCGGTGCGCGGGGCGATCCGCCGCATCGCCAGCAGGACCAGCCCCACGACCGCGTACGTCGTCAGGATGTCACCGGGGAACAGGAGGATCGCGTGGGCCAGTCCGAGCAGGAACAACCCTCCCAGGCGGCGCAGGAACCGGGGGGCGAACCTCGTCGCCGACCTGTGGGCCGAGTCGATCTGCAGGGTGAAGCTGTAGCCGAACAGGAAGGCGAACAGCATGTAGAACTTGTTCTCGAAGAGGATCGAGACGAACCAGCGCACCTCCCAGTCGAGCGGTGCGGAGAACGTCGGCGTCGCCAGCCCGGCCATCCGGTACCCCGAGGCGAGGTAGGTGATGTTGACCACCACGATGCCGAGCAGCGCGAAGCCGCGTAACGCGTCGACCGCCGCGATCCTCGGCGCCGTGGCCTCGGCGGACGTACCTGCCCGGCCCCGGGGCTCCCCTGCGAGCATCTGACCGTCCTTCGAGCAGCGCCGGGACGTGCGTCCCGGCGAACGATGCTCAGTATGGTGCGGTTCGACCGCCCACAATGAGACTTTGTTCCTTATTGAAGCTGGTAGCCGATGACGATGAACCGCTCCGCGATCACGGCCAGGGCCAGCACGAACGCGGGCACCGCGACGAACAGGATGCGCCTCCTCCGCCGGGTCGCCTGGTCGCGGCCGCGCAGGCAGGTCACCTCGTAGGCGAACAGCGCGATCCAGGTCACGACCAGCGCGGCCAGGCCGACCGGCGTCCACGGCGACGTCGGGTCACTGCCGTTCAGCTGCACCCCCGGCTCGGGGATCTCGGCCCCCTCGGGATAGGAGCTCAGTGTGTAGACGGCCGCGTCCTCGCCGTTGAAGACCCGCTTGAGCTCCTTGTTGGCGTCGAGCGCGGCGCGGAACCGCTGCGCCCAGTCGTGGGGGAAGCCGTGGTTGAGCTGCAGGTATCCGGCCTGCCCACGGGTGGCCACCAGATAGGTGTTGGGCGGCGAGACCCGGAGCTTGTCGATCACCGAGGAGAGCTGGGCCGGATCCTTGTCCACCAGCACCTGCTGGTAGGAGATCTTGTCGAAGTCGCGCTCGCCCCACGGGATGCTCGGCGTCACCTCCTGGCCCAGCACCGGGACCAGGTAGAGGACGCGGGCGCTCGGCTCGTCGTTGTCGTAGATGTAGTGCATCGCCGCGACCTCGCTGGCGGAGACCCGCTCGAACTGCTCGTTGCCGTAGCGCGCGACCAGGAAGACCATCGCCAGCATCATGGCGCACCCGGCGGCGAGCAGCAGCGATATCCGCCGCGTCAGCTCGGGGTTGAACCGGATGTTGCGCCTGCGGATCGGGACCGTCTCCTCCGGCGCGTCCTCGGTGCCCGCGGGGAGGTTCGGGAAGAACGCGTACGCGGCCAGGATGCAGGCGCCGGGCAGCGCGAACAGGTAGATGCGCAGGCCGATCTCTCCGCCGTAGTTCTGCAGGCCGAGGGCGAGTACGGGGACGCACAGCAGCAGCAGGGCCGCGCGGTCGCCGACGCCGCGCCGCAGACGGCGGAAAAGGCCGGCCGCGGCGAGTGTCAGGATGACGCCGCAGATGCCCAGGCGGGCCATGAGGACGAGCGCGTGCTTGGGATCGCTGCCGTCGATCCGGTCGCCGGTGTTGCTCTGCAGGTTCTCCAGGATCCGGCCCAGACCGCCGAAGAGCTGGTCGATGTGCCCGCTCCAGAAGGTGACCGTCTGGTAGCTGATCCAGGCCAGCACCATCAGGCCCAGGAAGAAGGGCAGCCCCCAGCTGAGCGAGGAGCGCCGGAGCAGGATCAGGCCCGTCAGCGCGCCGAGCATCATGAACGGCGTGATCTGGTGCGAGGCGGTCGCCGTCGAGAACAGGCCGATCAGCACGATCAGCATGATGGCCCGGTCGTAGACGCCGGTGGAATGGGGCAGCTCGCCCGGCGTCAGCCCGTCCAGGCGGGCGAGCAACCGCCGGACGGGCCCCTTGGCGGGCATCGGTTTGACACGGGGCTCCACCTTGCCGAACCAGCGCAGCACGATCGCGACGAAGGCCAGGTAGATCGCGTACGTGAAGCCCTGGGACGAGAAGTAGTCCTGGCCGATCCACTGCACGATGACGAACAGCAGCGCGGCGAACCAGCGGGCCCTGGTCGTGGCGACGACCTGGCGCAGGATCAGCACGAACGGCAGGAGATACAGCAGGTTCGACAACAGCGGTGTCCACCGCATGATCGTCGTCAGGTCGGTGACCCCGGCGGCCTTGGTGACGAACGCCACCAGCGCGAAGAACCCCGGCCACGCCAGACGGGCGTCGAGGATGGCGGAGGCCTCACCGGTGCGGTTGATGTACTCCACGAAGCCCGCGTGGACGTAGGCCGTGTGGAACCTCGCCTCGTCCTCGATCAGGGCCGCGGCCCCGTGCAGGGCGAAGGTGATCGCCGCGATCTGGAAGAGCAGCAGGAACTTGCGGTCGGTGTTCTGCGCGATCGTGACGAAGAACGCGACGAGCATCAGCAGGATCGCGGCGAACGCGGTGGACGGCATGGCGGAGATCAGGCCCACGCCGTCGATGTCGTTCAGGTCGACGCCCCGCAGCGGGCCCGGCGACACGCGCAGGGCCAGCACGTACATGACCAGGCCCTCGACGGTGAGCAGCGGAGGCAGCCACACCATGGCCGACCGCATCAGGGTCTGCAGGCGCGTGGGCCTGCCAGCGGGGCCGGTAGTGGGGTCGGCAGTGGGTCCGACGGGCGTCGTGACCGGCGGTTCGACGGTGTCCACCGCGGCCGGGGGCATCGCGCTCGTCGCCGGTGCCGCCTTCCCCGTGAGCCTTCCGGTGCTCTTTCCCGCTCCCGAGCCGGTCTCCGAGCCCTTCTGCGTGCCCTGTGAGGCTCGATGGGCCGCCGGGGTCTCTGTGACATCGGAGAAGGACTCGGAAGCTTCCAGGGGGACCCCAGGGGCTCCGGTGGACCTCTCCCGAGACTCCACGCCCGCAGGCCGGTCGAGTCCCGAAGGTCCGGAGGACACAGGGCGCACCGGGGGCGCAGAGGGCGCGGTGGACGGTGGGGACGCTGTCAGGTCGGGCAGGCGGAACTCCGCCGTGTTGTCGGCCCCGTCCTCGTCCTCGGCGCTCTCAGCGTCCTTACCGTCCTTACCGTTCTCGGCGTCCCCGGTGTCCTTGGCCCGCCAGGCGTTCTCACGGCGCGCGGGCGGGGCCTCTGTCGTCTCGGAGCGGGTGACGCCCGCGGAGGGCGGGGACGATGGGCTGAGGGGCAGCCGGATGACGGCGGTCACCTCGGGATCGTCACCGTAGACGCTCTCCTCGGGAGAGTCTTTCGCGCCTTTCGCGTTTTTCGTGTCGGTGTCGGTGTCGGTGTCGGTGTCGGGGGCCGGCGACAGGTCATCGGCGGCGTCGTCAACGTCAACGTCAACGTCAGGATCGGCGTCCTCGGCGGAATCCGGCGGCGTGCCGTCATCGGCCGTCTCGTCGTCCGCCGTCTCGTCACGAGGGGCGCCCGCAGGGGTCTTCTCCTCGGACGTCCGCCCGTCGGGAGTCTCCCCGTACGGGCTCCTGCCGTGGGGGCTTCCGGCGCCGGATGCCTCCCCGTACGGGGCTCCGGCCCCGGCCGTCTCGTCGTCGGGAGTCTCGCCGTGCGGACTTCCGGCGCCGGAGGTCTGATCGCCCGGAGCCTCGTCGTCGGGGACCTCGCCGCCCGGGATCTCGTCGGGAACCTCGTCGCCGGGCGCTCCGAAGGGCG
Organism: Streptosporangium sp. NPDC000509; assembly: GCF_042898365.1. Lineage (NCBI taxonomy): Bacteria > Bacillati > Actinomycetota > Actinomycetes > Streptosporangiales > Streptosporangiaceae > Streptosporangium > Streptosporangium sp. NPDC000509. The sequence goes on from NZ_JBIAYX010000016.1 coordinate 79,034, forward strand.
CCGTGCCGGCGGGCTCGCCGTCGGCCCCGGCCTGGGGCTCGTCCGAAGGCGCGGGGTGAGTGGGATCGATCTTCCCGACCTCGGCGGTTTCCGCCGCCCCCGTCGTCGTCACGTCATTACCTGCCCGTTGCCTCACGTCTAACATCATGGCGGCTACGCGGACCAGGCTGTGACGGGTCACTACGGATATCCGTCATGTCCGGACGCTTCGCGTAGATCAGTTAAAAGCGGTATCGCGGCTGTACTCCGGCCAAATGGCCCTCTCCTGGCGTCCCCGATCCCCCTGGGGACGGGGAAGCCAGGCAGCGGAGACCGTCGAGCTCGCCGGGGCGGCCACCGGTGCGCGACCCGCTTCGCGGATCGCGCTCTTTCCGTGGCGTACCCGGCCGTTCACACCTGGCCGCGCACCTTGCGCAGACCGTATCTCGTGCGCCTGACGACGGCGTACCCCTTCGTCAGCATCCGTTCCCGCATGTAGATGAGCGGGACCTGGTTCCCCTCGACCGCCCGGGTGAACATTCCCATCGAGGTGCCCTCGGCGACGGTGAGGCGCGGCAGTGCGAGCACGTCGTGCCGGTCGGCGGCGATGGCGTTGTTCACCGCGCAGGCGGCCCAGTATCCGGCCTTCCTCACCTCGCGCCGCACACGCACGTTGGAGTAGCCGTACGGGTAGGCCATCGTCGAGACCAGCGAGCCGATCTTGTCCTCAAGGAGGGCCTTGTTGCGCCGCAGCTCCTGGCGGAGCTCGTCTTCGGGCAGCTGGTCGAGCTGGGGGTGGCTGTGGCTGTGGCCGCCGATCTCGATGCCGCAGGAGGCGGCCTCGCGGGCCTGGCTCCACGAGAGCATCGTGTCCAGGGGCCTGCCCGCCGCGTCCTTGCCCGCGTCCCTCACCCACCCGCTGGTCAGGAAGACCGTCGCGGGGAAGTCGTAGCGTTCGAGCAGGGGCAGCGCCTCGCTGTGGAAGTCGGCGTACCCGTCGTCGAAGGTCACCACGACCGGACGCTCGGGGATGGAGCGGCCGTTGTTGTTGTGCAGCGAGGCGACCAGGTCGGCCACCGTGAGCGGCGTGAAGCCGTTCTCCTTCAAATAGGCGAGGTGCTCGGCGAAGGCCGAGGGACGCACCGCGAGCGGCTTCGTCTCGGCGTTGGGCCGGTCGGAGACCGAGTGGTACATCAGGATCGGTACGCGGATCATGCCGCACGCACCCGCTTCAGCTTCAGCCGAAGGGAACCGACGATGTAACCCCAGGTCGTCCAGGCCAGACCGACGACGATCGCCCCGGCCCTGCCGAGGCCGGCCAGGTCGCCTCGCAGCGCCTCACCGACTCCGCGCAGCGCGCCCATCGGCAGAGCCTTCAGCGCGTGGGCCCGCTCGCTCGACAATCCGTCGCCCGCTCCCACGCTCTGGGCGACCAGCGCCTTGGACAGCCCCTCGGCGAAACAGCGTGAACGGAAGTAGGCGAACGTCGAACGTACCGGCGGGACCTTGTGACCGATCACCGCCGCGGGCTCGAACAGCATTCCCGACCCCGGCATCCGCTGCGAGAGCCGGATGCAGAACTCGGTCTCCTCGCAGCCCAGCGGGCGGGGCTTACGCCCCTGCACGCTGCGCCCGATGCCGGTGTGGAACCCGCCGACACCGCCGATGACCTCCCTGCGGAAGGCCGCGTTACCACCCATGACGTTGCGGATCCGCGCCCGTTGCGTGGGCATGCCGAGATAGCTGCACCCCACGGTCCAGTCGAACTCGTGGGGATACCAGCCGGGCCGGTGCCCGATGCCCCACAGCGGCCTGGTCAGCCCGCCCACCCCCACGATGGTCGGGTCCTGGAAGCCCTCCTCCAGTGCTTCCAGCCAGCCAGGCTCCGCGACGGCGTCGTCGTCGAGATAGGCCACGATGTCGCCGGAGGCGGTCGCCGCACCGGTGTTCTTGCCACCGGAGAGCCCCTTCTCCTGAGCGTTCTCCACCACGATCGCGCCGGGATACTCCTTTTTGAGCCTCAGGTGGAGATCCGGGTTGTAGTCGACGACCAGGATGATCTCGTGCGGCGCGCGTGTCTGGTTCTGGACCGACTCGACGGCTGCTCGGATGTCCTCCCAGCGGTCCTCGGTGTAAACGCAGATGACGACACTGCTTCTCATGGTTACGCGGCACCCTGATCGGCGGCCGGAGCGGCGGCGGCCGGCTCGTGAACGGCGGGAGCCGGGTTGCTCCGCCACTCGCGGATGATGGTCTTCAGCACCCGGATGCCGTCGCGTACGGCGTGCAGGTTGCTCTCGCCGTGAATGCGGCAGCGCTCGTGGCTGGGCACCTCGTGGACCTTGAGCCCGGCCTTGGCGGCGCGGACGTTCATCAGGGTCTCGATCTCGAAGCCGTCGCAGTCGAGGTTGAGGACGTCCAGATGGCGGGCCCAGAAGGCGTTGTAGCCGTAGCACAGGTCGGTGTAGCTGGTGCCGTACATCCTGTTGACCAGCGCGGTCAGCGACTTGTTGCCGAACTTGCGGATGAACGTCAGGTCGTCGCTGCCGCCGCCTGACGCGTAACGCGAGCCCTTGACGAAGTCGGCCCCGGTGACCAGGGCGCCCACGAACTGGATGATCTCGCGGCCGTCGGTGGAGCCGTCGGCGTCGATCATCACGATGATGTCGCCGGTGCAGGCGGCGAAGCCGTCCGTCAGCGCGTTGCCCTTGCCCTTGCCCGTCTGGTGGACCACACGGACGTTGGGACGCAGTCTCTTGGCCACGGCGACGGTGTCGTCCTTGGAGTTGCCGTCGACCAGGACGATCTCGTCGATCCACTGCGGGATCGTCGCGAAGACGTGCGGGAGGTTCTCGGCCTCGTTCATCGCCGGCACGACGACGCTGACGGTCGGGGAGATCGCCATGTTGGGGGTGATGGGGGTGAACCGCTCGATGGGAGGCACCGCCCTCAGCGGTGGCTTGTTGTTGTAGTGCTTGGTGATCTCGGGACTCATTGTGACGGATGTCCTTCCGGGCGGTCGGTCGTCAGGGGCGACTTGGGCGGACGGACCCGGGGCCATGGCCGATCGGGACGATCGGCGAAAACGGCGAATGCGATGAGGGATGCATACGAGGGTCCTGGCGAGTGGTGTGGTGATGAACGGGAGCGGTCTAACCCACTCCCCACGGTTCCTTGACGGCCGGAGTGCCTGATTGGTTCTGCGCGGGGGAGCGCATACGGCCGAAACCTTTCAGCACACGGTCAGCAATCCTGTATAAATTCGGGCGATCCGTGACGATCGTTCGTGCTTTGTTGACCGGGGTGCGGCCGATCCAGTGGACGGCGGCGGCCGGGGAGGGACGCGACACGCGACCTTCCGCGACGAAGAGATCACCGCTTTTCAACCAGCTCTTGTACTCGCGTCCGCCCTTGCCCATGTCGACCTGCAGCAGCCCGGAGTTCGCGGCGTGCTCGGCCATGTGCAGGTGGTGCATGATCCCGGGGGAGTAACGCGCGAACTCGGTGTCGTAGGCCGGGAACCAGCCCACCAGCGTCGTCGCCGTCCGAAGGCCGAAGTGGCCGGCGACGGGCCTGTCTCCGGCGTAGACCATGGTCAGGACGCCCGCGAAACTCTCGGACCTCTCCGCGTGCATCTCGTCGAGCAACTGGACGATCCACGGCTGGGCGAAACGGTCGACCCGGCCCGTCCTGCGGTACTGGTCGGACTTCCAGTTGGTGAGCGTACGGAGCGTGCCCAGGTCGGTCGAGGCCCACTCGAAGCGGATCTCACCCTGCTCGCGGCCGAGCTTGCGCTCCTTGTAGCGGACCGTCTTGAGATTCTTCGGCGAGTTGGCCTTCACCCGCTCGATGTAGGTCTCGAACCCCACGCTGAGGTCCATCACCGGAGCCGGTCGCACGTCCGACTCGTACGGCGCGAACGTCGGCTGGCCGGGGACGAGGTGGTCGAAGTCGAAGACGGAGAGCTTGCAGGCGCGCAGGAGCGTCCGGACGTCCAGCTTGAGGCCGGAGACCGCGATCAGCCCGTGGCAGGTGGTGAGGAAACCGCCGAGAGGCTTGCCGATCCCGAAGCTGTGGCGCTCGTAGGGGAAGAACCCCACGATCTTGCCGCCGTCCTGGATGATCGCGACTCGAACGTAGTCACGCAGCCGCCCCATGGCGAGTGTGAACTCCACGGAGAGGAAGGGGTTGTCCAGCGACGGGTCCGCCACCTGCAACTCCCGCCATCGCGAGATCTCGGGCTCCCCGAGGTCTCCCGGGCGAACGATGACGATGTTCACCTTGACCTGGCCCCCTGTTCGGTCTGCAAACTCCCGCTCCCCCGATACAACACGCGTAGTACGTATATGAAGCCGCCGAGCACCGCGATGGTCGCGACTCCGGCGCGGGGCGACCATGCGTCAAAGGTAAGCATGGCAGCGGCCAAGAGAACGTTTACGACCAGGCTCGCCGCTGCACCCACTGATAGTGCCGCAAGAGGGTCACGATCACGCAACAGTCCTACCACTGCGGCGCCGGGAACGACCAACAGGAACAGGGGCGTAAGGATCAATCGTAACGGAGTGTCCAGGTCGGCCAAGGCGATCACTGCCCCCGCCACGCACGCGAGGGTGAGTGCCCATCTGAGCACCCTGCGGTTGACCGACATCTTCCGAGCTCCTGGTTGGTAATGAGGTGACTGATCGCGCTCTTCATGTGACCAATCACTCAACATGGACGTCAATGCCGACGCTCGGCACCAGTCCATGGTTTACCGGATCCCTGAGGGAAGTCTCGGTGTTAAGTAAAACGAGATGTGGGAATCAGCCCGTCGCCTCCTCCGAACTCGCCCCGGCGGAGGGGGTCGGAGTCGGTTCGGGGGCAGGGTCTTCAGGGGGTGCTGAGGCGTCTGGGGCAGGGCTTTCCCACGAGATCGCGCATCCGGCGTTGCCTCCGGCGGACTTGAACGCGACCCGCCCCGCACCGCTCTCCGACGGGTCCTTGGCAGTGACCCAAATCACGCCGCTCGCGCCCGCCTTCAACTGCCCGCGGACGGGGTGCACGGCGAGCCCGCCGGAGGTGGTCGCCGACCACGAAACCGTGGCGCCGCGGGCCGCGAGCCGGATCTGCCCGGCGCCCTCCCCGATGTCGCTCGGGCACGAGACGTTCAGCCGTCCGGTCGCGGGCGGCGTGGTGGCGGTGCGGGTGGGGCGGGGCCGTCCCGCGCCGGTGGCGCGGCTCGGAGCCGGTCGCGCCGAGGTGGCGGTGGGGGCGGGGGTGGCGGGTGCCTCGCTCCTGCGGCTTCTCGTCGGCGTCGGCGCCGTCTCCGGGTCCTCCGACAGGGGGTCGGGCTCCGGCGCGGGCTCGGGCTCCAGCGTGATCAGCGCGGGTTCCGGTCCCGGCGCGGCCTGGGGGTCCCTCAACTCCCCGCCGGCCAGGTCTCCTCCGCCCACCACGACCACCGCCCCGGTGGCGGCCAGCACGCACACCGCCGCCAGCAGCACCGGACCCCTGCGTCCGCGCCGCCTGCGCCGCTGCGCGGGGAGCGCCTCCGTGCCCCGCTTCCCACCGCCGGGGAGTGCGGCACGCCGGACCTCGCCGTTCTCCGCCGATGACGTACGCCGGGCCTCCAGGTCTTCCCGCGACGCCGTACGCCGAGCCTCGGGAGCCCCCGCCGGTGGCGTGTGCCGAGCTTCGGGAACCCACGCCGACGCCGTATGCCGGGTCTCGGGAGCCTCTGCCGACGCCGTGTGCCGAGCTTCGGGAGCCCTTGCCGGTGGCGTGTGCCGGACCTCGGCGTCACCGTTCGGCGGGGTGCGCCAGGACTCGTCGTCCACCGGCCACGACGCGTGCCATACCTCCGTGTTCGTCCAGGGGGCCGCAGGCCCTGGCTCGCCGGCCGAGGGCGACGGCAGAACGTATCGGGGTGCCGGGCCGCCGTCCGTGCGGTGCGGTCCGCCCTGGTTCTCCGGCCCTCGCCACGTCGTGCCCGACCCACCCTCGGGGGATCGCGTCCCGGCCACTGTGTATCCCCCTGTGTGTCCCGCTCGCTCCTCCTCGTACTCGTACCGTGCCTCCGCCCCGGTTGCCCCGGCCTGCGAAGCCCTCGCGCCCGTGGGGGGCGTTCCGGGGTCCGCGGGAGGCGCCGCGTGCCGGGCGCGGGTGCCCGTGGGCGGTGTGGCCGCGCTCTCGGAGGTTTTCTCGTCGCGTGCCCGCCTGCCGCCCGCGCTCCTCCGCCCGCCCCACCGGCGCCCTGCTGAACGTCGTTCGGCCGCCGTGGGGAAACCGGCCTTGTCGAAGCCGTTCTCGGCGGCGATGGCGGCGCGCTCCTCGCGCGACTCCGGGTTCACGCAGGTCTCGATCACCCGGCGGCGCAGGGAGAGCGGCGGGTAGGTCAGAGGGACGAGGTCCAGCAGCCGCCCGGCCGAGACGTGCCGGTCCCTGCGCTCGAGGCAGACCTCGCAGCGGCCGATGTGGGCCGACAGGCGCCTGCGCAGCATCGTGGTGAGGGGCCCCTCCCACGAGTCCACCATCGCCGACAGGTCGGGACAGTGCGCCCGGCCGACCTTGGCGAGCACCACGGCGCCGGCCGCGTTCTCCAGGTGGTCGCGGGCCCGGCCGAGCCTCGCGGTGACCTGGCGGGAGGTGAGCCCCAGTACCGCGCCGACCTCGCCGCTGCCGAGGTCGTGGCGGAGCGACAGTTCGAGCACCTCGCGTTCCTGAACGCTCAGCTCCGCCATCGCCTCGTGGACCAGGACCGCGAGTTCCCGCTCGCCGGGATCGTCGTGGATGTCGGGCGGTGGCACCGCTCCCCGAGGTCCGCCGTGCCCGGCGTCCGCGCACCGGATCCGTACGAGCGCGTACAACCACGCGCGCAGGCGGCCGGGCTCGCGCAGGCGGTCCACGCTGCCCCGGGCCGTGACCAGGGCGTCGTGTACGGCGCCGGCGGCCGTCTCACGGTCGCCCAGCAGCGAGTGGGCGTAGTCGTTGAGCCGTTCCGCATAGGAGTCGTAGAGGCTCGCGGGTGCCACAGGGTCGGCTGTGTCGGCACGCCGTAGCGCTTCAACGAGTCGTTGGTCGTCGGTCCGGCCGACGGTCGGCCATCCGGGCACGGATATTCCTCCCCCGTGAGACGGGCTCGTTCACGGGTTTCACCACTCGCCCGTTCCAGCCCACACGCGTAGGACGTCACCTCCCCGCGACTGGTTGACCAAAGGGGTCAATATCATGCCGATACGGTATGACCTGGGAAAACTGCTACGGCTGGTGCCAATGTGACACCAGCCGTACGGGGTGAAAGTGATGCGGGAGGGTCAGCAGTTGGGAGCGCAGAGCCGGCGCTTCATGCCCTCCAGGAAGAACTTTCTGACCTCCAGGACGTCCTTGGCGATGTAGGCGTCACCGCCGGTCGCCTTGGCGAGGGCGTCCATCTGGCGCTTGCCCTTGGGGGCGTCGGGACCGAAGGCGATGATCAGGACGCTGACCGGCTTCTCGGGGTTGAACTGGTCCCTGAGCCGCTTCAGGATCTGTTGGTTGCTGATCCCGCCGTCCGGATCGTCGTTGCCGGCCCCGTCGGTGAGGATGAGCACTGTGTTGATCTTGTCGCTCTGGTACTCGTCGGTCATCTGCTTGTACGCGGCCGCGAGGGTGTCGTTGAGCCCGGTGTCACCGGTCGCCTTGGCCTGGGTCGTGATCAGCTTCTGGTTGATCACGTCCCTGCGCAGGGCGCCGTTCATGTCCTCGGTGAGCGGGCCGACCGGGACCGTCTCGCGGTAGTCGACGCCCTGGCCGTTGAGATGGGTGGAGAACTCCCACAGTCCCAGCTCGCTGTTGGCGGGGAAGAGCTTCATGCCCTCGACGGCGATCCTGCTGATCGCCTGCATCCGGGTCAGGTCCGTACCGGGAACAGGGAGTGCCATGGTGCCCGAGACGTCCAGCAGGGTGAGGAGCCTCGTGCCCAGTTTGATCCGGGACCAGGTCTGGGACATCCTCGCGACGGTCTTGGCGTCGGGCGGCTCGATCGCCTGCGGCGCCTTGGCCTGGAAGCCGTCGGAGCCGGAGATGGCCTTGCCGCCCTTGCCGTCCGGGGTGCGGAACCCCTGGTCCTGCAGTGCCTTCTTCGACGCCTCGCTGCCGAGCTCCTTCTGGAACGCCTCGGCGGCCTTGCGGACGACGGCGTCCTTGGCGGTGATCACCACCGGGTAGTCGAGGTTGATGGTCCCCTCGGCCGGATAGAGCGGCACGGCCGGGACATCGGGCTTCTTGGCCTTGTTGAACGCCCAGACTCCCTGCTCCGAGGAGATGCCGAGCGGGGCCTTGCTGCCCTGGACGCCCAGGCTGGACAGCAGAGCGTCCTGGTCGCGAACCGTCGACGTCGATCCCGACAGGCTCTTGAGCGCGCCGACCAGCTGCTCCTCGCCCGCGCCCGAGGCGGTGGCCACCCCGGCCGCCGCCAGGAGCGCGCCGAGCCCGGCGGAGTTGAGCGCGGGGTCCAGCACGAGCACGCGCACCTTGCGGCCGGGACCGTCCACGTTGGCCACGTTGGCGGCGTTGATCATGCCGCCCCAGCTGGCCTCGCCGAAGCTCTTCTTCAGGTTCGGCACCACCGAGCCCGAGGCCACCATGACGATGGGGGACTGGGCGATGGACGCGCCCGCCTCGGGCACCTCCTCCACCCTCGTCCGCAGGTTCGTCACCCACAGCTTCGAGTCGGGGACCCACATGTCCATCGCGACGGCTTTGCCCCCGGTGAAGGAGGAGGCCACGGTCGCCGAGGTGCCCTTGGCCACCGTGACGGCGGCGCATCTGCCGTCGACCTGGTGGGCCGCCTTGTTGAAGCGCTGGGCGATCTGGGACAGGGCGGGCTGGATGTCAGGGGAGGCGGTGATCCGCAACGGGACCGCCTCGCCCGCGCACCCGCCGTCACGGTCGCGGTTGATGACCACGAACGCGGCGACGCCGAGCAGTACCGCGAGGGCGACGGATCCGGCGAGCGGGACCAGCACCTTGCCGCGTCCTCCACGCCTGCGTCTCGTCTGCTGTTCCCTGTACGGGGTGTAGCCGTCCTCGAGTTCATCTGTCCGGTGACGTCCGCCCACGATGTCCTCTTCGGTGTCGATGTCATGGAGCTAGCGGGTCACCCTATCGGGAGGTCGTCCGCAATATTCACGGAACTGTACTTGCAATGATTAGTGGGGCAAAAAACGCATTTCGGTGCGGTTGTTACTGTATGTGTTGATCATTGAACTCTGTGTCCGCGAAGAGCGGTCGACGACCGAGACAGCGAGGATCGCCTGGTCAGTGGCAGCAGGAGTGCCCGTGCCACGCCCTGAACCCCTCGCGTACCGCCACCGCGGCGAGCAGGACCGCCATCGCGGGATCGACCCACCACCAGCCGGCGGAGTTCAGCGCAAGCCCGGCCAGGACCCCCGCCGCGAGGGTGGCGCACATGAGGTTCTGCGTCCCCTCTCCCGCGGTCGCCGCCGAGTGCAATCGGACCCCCAGTCGCCGCTTCGCCATCCCCAGGAACGGCATGCCGACCACGCTGACCGCCGTCACCACGATCCCGAGCAGGGTCGGCACGGCCCGGTGCCCGGCGGCCAGGTCGTGCGCCACGTGCACCACCAGGTAGGGGGCGAGGATCCAGAAGCTGATCGCCACGGCCTTGCGAGCCCGTTCCTCGGCGTACGCGGAACCTGTCCTCGTCCCGGTGAACCGCCAGACCACGATCAGGCCGGCCGCCGCCTCCACCAGGGCCGACGTGCCCCAGCCGATGAGGGCGACCGAATGCGCCTCCAAACCCGCGGCGATGCCGAGCAGGCTCTCGGCGCCCAGCCAGACCAGGGTCACCAGGGAGAGGGTGCGAGCCCTGCGGGCGTCACGCAGCCACTCGGCGCTCGGCGGTGCCACCGGCACGATCTGATCGGTCACGACGGCCTCCGGTACCCGTTCGACAACGCTCGGTAATCTATGTGTCACATGGTGTCGGAGTGTGGAGAAGCGGCGAAGCTCCTCATGATGACGGCGACATGCCTCCCCCGTGGCGGACCACGTGCCTCCCCGTGACGAACCGCACGACGGAACCGCATGGCGAACCGCGCGAACGGTGTGGCGGATTGTGCGGCGGGACAGGCCGGTCGACCGGCCTGTCCCGCCGTAGGCGGGTCGTGGGAGGGCGGCGGGTTTCGCGGGCCGGTGAAAGTCCGCGGTCCCGGCGCGGGCATGCCGCAAGATGGAGCTGTCCAGCAGATCGTCGGGAGGGAAATCCGTGCCGTTCACGCCCAGTCACGTCGCAGCCGTGCTGCCGCTGATCTCCTCGGAGCGGACGCGCAGGTTTCTCGACCCCTGGGCCCTCGCCCTGGGCGCGATGGTGCCCGATCTGCCGATCTTCTTCCCCTTCCTGCCCGACTACATGTTCTGGCACTCCTCCAAGGGCGTCTTCACGATCGACCTGTTCGCCGTCGTGGTGCTGCTCGCCGTCTTCCACCTGACGCTCCGCGACCCGCTGACCGCGCTCCTGCCCCCCTCCCTCGCCGGGCGCGCCGCCGCGCTGACCCCGGGGATGTACGGGCTGCGGCGGCTGCCCGCCGTGGTCGCGGGAGGCATCGTGGGCGCCTTCACCCACAAGCTCTGGGACTCCTTCACCCACTCGTACAGTTCGGCCCTGTGGGGCTGGAGCTGGCTGGATGTCCGGGTGGCGGGAGTGATCTCCCTGTTCCGCCTGCTGCAGTACACCTCCACCGTGGTCGGCCTGGCGGTCGTCCTCTGGTGGGCCTGGCGCGGACTGAGCGCGATGGAGCCGCGGCCGGTGCCCGAACGGCTGCTCCTGCCCACCGGTGAGCGGGCGGCCGTGCTCCTGGCCACCGCCGTCTCGATCCCGCTGGGCGCGGTCGCCTGGGCGCTGACCTTCCCCTCGGACACCAGAGCCGAGCTCGTGACGAGGCTGGGCGCGGGGGCGGTCGTCGGCTGCTCCGCGATGTTGCTCGTCTACGCGCTGATATGGCAGCTCAGGCGGGTCATGGCAGTATTCGAGGGTGCCTGAAGCCATCGACCCCCACCTGGCCGACTACGCCAACCTGCGCGACGTCGAGCTGCGCAAGAGCATGGAGGCCGAGCACGGCCTCTTCATCGCCGAGGGGGAGAAGGTGATCCGCCGCGCCGTCGCGGCGGGCTACCCCGTGCGTTCCGTACTCCTCACCTCCCGCTGGGCCGGCCCTCTCGCCGATCTTCTCGGCCCGCTCGGCGACCGGGTCCACGTCGTGGACGACGCCGTCATGGAGGAGGTCACCGGATTCCAGGTCCATCGCGGCGCCCTCGCCGCGATGGAACGCCTCCCGCTTCCCGAGGTGGAGGATCTCCTGTCCGGACGCGAGGCGCGAAGGGCTCCCGCCGAGCACACGGCGCGGTCGGACGGTGAGCCAGGATCGGACTCCCCGGCTCCGCGAGGGGCCTCCGCCGAGGACGCGGCGCACTCGGAGAGCGGACCAGGATCGGGTTTCCCGGCTCCGCGAGGGGTTTCCGCCGAGCCCGTGGCGCCCCGGCGCGTCCTGATCCTCGAAGACCTCGTCGACCACGGCAACGTCGGCGCGATCTTCCGCTGCGCCGCCGCCCTGGGCGTGGAGGCGGTGATCCTCTCGCCGCGCTGCGCCGACCCCCTCTACCGGCGCTCGGTGAAGGTCTCCATGGGCGCGGTCTTCGCGATCCCGTACGCGCGGATGACCGACTGGTACGCCGGTCTGGCCGAACTGCGCGAGGCGGGTTTCCGGACGCTCGCCCTCACCCCCGACCAGTCCGCCACCCCCATGGACAAGGTCGCCATGGCCGACCGGGTGGCACTGCTCCTCGGTTCGGAGGGGGACGGGCTCTCCTCCCGCTGGCTGCGCGAGGCCGACGAGGCGGTCTGCATCCCGATGAGCCCGGCCGCGATGGACATGGGCGTCGACTCCCTCAACGTGGTGGCCGCCGCCGCCATCGCCTGCCACGGACTCATGCGCGCCGGTTGAGCGGATCTCCTCGCCGCGCGTCCACCTCGATCTCGATCTTCATACGGGAGTCGGCGAGGCCGCACACGATCATCGTCGCGGCGGGGCGGACCTCGCCGAAGTGACGGCGCAGGGTCGGCCAGCAGGGCTCGAAGTCCTCGCGGTCGGGCAGCATGTATCGCACCCGGACGACGTCGGCGAACGAGCAGCCCGCCTTGGCCAGTGCCTCTCCGATGTTGCGCATGCACTGCTCCGCCTGCTCGACGACGTCGTCGGAGATCGTCATGGTCGCGTAGTCGTAGCCGGTCGTCCCGGACACGTGCACGCGGTCACCGTCGACCACCGCCCGCGCGTATCCGATCTGCTCCTCGAAGGTGGACCCGCTCAGGATCGCGAACCGTTCAGTCATGCGGAAAACCGTAACAATCTTCGTTGGCTCCCCTGATCGGCTCGTACATGGTCGTCCGAAACCCGCGATCACCGGGGCGCGAGCTCCGGACGACCGCGGAGTGACCGTCGCCGGATCGTCGGGACCGTGACAGGGGGCCGGTCTCTCAGGACCGTGGCCGGGCAGGGAGCCGAATCGTCAGGATCGTGACCGGGAGAGGAGATAGTCCGGCCAGCTGCCGTGCCGGCTGATGTCGGGGGCTTTCTCGGTGGCGTACGGCTCGCAGAGGAAACCGTGCACCGCGCGGCCGTCGGCGAGTTCGATCGTGCCGAGGCCGAGGGGCGAAACGGTCTGCGTCAGGAGGATGCCGAGTGCCGAGGGGGGCAGTTCGTACAGTTCGACCTCCACCGCGACCCCGCCGGAGGTCGAGCGGACCAGCCCCGGGAGTGGCATCTCGCCGCCTTCCAGGGCGTAGAGGCGGTAGAGGGGGGCGGTGAGGGCAACTCCCAGACCGGTGGCGCCGAGGGAGAGGAGCCGGCCGTGCAACGGCTGGCCGGAGCGGTGCGCGCCGACCACGGCGAGCACCGTCCGCGCCTCGGCCTCGGCCTTGGAGGCGTGAACCGCCGCCGGTCCCGCCTTCGGAGCGTGGACGGTGCTCGCCGAGGCCGAGGTGGCCGCCGATCCCGGGTCCGGGACGGGGAGCGCGGGGCCGCCGGTCAGGGCGTGGAAGGTGGCACCGAGACCGGCGAGGAGTCCGTCGGAGCCCGCCGGTCCCAGGAAGGTGACGCCGTGCGGGCGGCCGGCGGTCGTCGTCCCCGCGGGTACGGAGATCCCGGCGAGGTCGAGGAGATTGGTGAAGGTCGTGTAGTGGCCGAGGATCGCGTTGCGCTCGATCGGGCTTTCGAGCATCTCCGCGACGGTGAAGGTCGTGGGTACGGTCGGGACGGCGAGCACGTCCATCGACGCCCATGCCTCCCGGGTCTCCGCGTCCAGCGCGCGCAGGCGGTAGAGCCCCTCGAAGGCGTCCACGGCACTGAGCGCGCCGCCGCCGGACAGCACCTTCAGGGTGACGGGGTGGGTCTCGCCGGGGTTGCGGGTGACGAAGTCGCCGACCGCCGCGAGCCGTTCCGCGAGCCACGGCCCCTCGTACAACAGCCGCCCGGCGGCGAGGAAGGGGCCGAGGTCCACGGGGACGATCCGGTGGCCGAGGCCGCCGAGCCGGTCCACCGCCCGCGCGAAGGCCGTCTCGGCGGCGGTGTCGCCGAAGAACTCCGGTTCGTGCGGAACCCCGATCCGCAGGGGGGACGCGCGGGTCGGTACGGGGCCGGGGACGGGGAGCACGCGTGACCAGGGGTCGGTGGGTTCGAAGGCGGCGATGGCCGACAGGACGGCCAGGCCGTCGGCGGCCGAGCGGGCGAAGACGCTCGGGCAGTCCAGTGACGCGCACGCGGGCACCATGCCGAGCGTGCTGACGAGCCCCCGGCTCGGCTTGACCCCGACGGTGCCGGTGAGCGCGGCGGGTACCCGGCCGGAACCGGCCGTGTCGGTGCCGACGGCGAACGAGACCAGGTCCGCGGCCACCGCCACCGCGGAGCCCGAGCTGGACCCGCCGGAGATGAGACCGGGTACCAGCGGTGACTCGCACGCGCCGTACGGGCTGCGGGTGCCCGACAGACCGGTGGCGAACTGGTCCAGGTTGGTCTTGCCGACGAGGAGGGCGCCCGCCGCGAGCAGCCGTTCCACCAGCGGCGCACCGCGCTCGGGGACGTAGGAGTAGGCCGGGCAGGCCGCGGTGGTGGGCAGCCCGGCCACGTCCACGTTGTCCTTGACCGCGAAGGGGACCCCGTAGAGCGGTGGGCGGGTGCCGGGGTCCGGCCAGCGGCTGGCCAGCTCGGCCGCGTCGCCGAGCAGGTCCGCCGCCGGGCGCAGGGTGATCCACACGTGGTCGTCACCTCGCGCCGCGATCCGCGCGAGCACCTCCCCGGCGACGTCGGCGGGGAGGGCCGCACCGGAACGGTAGAGACCGGAGAGGCTCTCCAGGTCCAGCCGGACCGGGTTCAGGGGGAGGCGGGGCATGCTGTCCGGATCAGGCGGAGTGTGCATATGCCTTTCCTGTGTACGTGGTTCGCGGGACGGTGTTCGGCGGGACGGTGTTCAGGAGGTGGCGGGTGCCTCGGCGGAGACGGGCCTCGCGGGGGCCGGCTCGGGCTCGCCGGGCTCCTCGGTGGCCCCCGGCGTCTCGTCGGAAGGCTTGGGCTTGAGGAGGGTGAAGGCGAGCAGGATCAGTCCCGCGAAGAGGTAGCCCAGGGAGACCTGGCCGTTGGCGTTCCACTCGACCCGTTCGCCGTGGATGAGGCCGATGAAGGCCAGGGCCGCGCCGACGAAGGCGTACCCGGCGGCCCACAGGAACGACCGGTCGATGATGAAGGCCGTGATCGAGCCGAGCACCAGGCCGGCGAGCACGGCACCGCCGCCGAGCAGGACCGTTCCCTCGTAGACCGTCCCGCTCTGCGCGATCGTGTCGTACCCGACCTCCCGCGCGCTGGTGCCCGCCGCGGCGAGCGCGTTGTCCATGTAGCCCTGCGCCCAGGAGGCGATGTTGGGGATGATCGCGATCACCACGGCCACCGCGTGCGCCTTCGGCACCGACTGGAAGGCCTGGGCACCGATGAGCAGGCCGATGTAGAGCAGGATCGGCACGATCGCGGGCGCCGGCAGCACCGCGCCGAGCAGCGCGAACATGCCGAGGAAGCAGAAGAGCGCGATGACGACGCCGCTCGCCATCGAGTAGCTCGTACGGCCGCCCGCGGACTTCCACCCCGGGTGGCCGATGTAGACGGCGGGCGGGAACGGCGAGCCCAGCATCGAGCCGACCACCGCGCCCGCGCCGTCGGCCAGGAGCACCGAGCGCAGGTTGTACGAGTCACCCGCGGCGGCGGCGCTCTCCACGTTGCTCATGCCCTCGGTGAAGTTGTAGATGCCCAGGGGGATGGCGGTGGCGAGCAGCGGCGAGACCTGGCCGAGTCCTTCGAGGAGGAGGTCGATGTGCAGCGACGGCAGGCTCACCGCGATGTTCCCGGCGGCGGCGCCCACGTCGGCGGGGTCCATGTAGCCGCCGATCCAGGCGATCGCGGTGCCGGCGAGGAGCGCGGCGAGCCCGACGGGGATGTTGCCCGGCAGCCTCAGGTCGGTGAAGAAGCCGACCATGATGATCACCAGCACCGGCAGCGCGATCCAGGCCGCCTCCCACATCTGCGCGGCGGGCCGCATCGAGATGAAGGCGATCGAGATGCCCGCCAGGGTGCCGAGCATCGCCGCCCTGGGGGTGAAGCGGCGGATGTACGGGCCCACGAAGGCGCCGATCACCACGATGACGCCGATGATGAAGCACCAGGCGAGCCCGGCCACCCAGGCTCGCAGCGGGTCCTTGGTGGCCAGGTAGGTCGGCAGCATGATCACGAAAACGACGATGAACATGTGCGGGACGCTGGGACCGTACGGCATCGCGCACACGTCGGTGCGGTTCTCCCGGCGGGCGAGCCGCCGGGCGAGGTAGGTGTAGTACACGTTGCCGATGAGGAGCTGGATGCCCATCGCGGGGAGGATGACGCCGAAGACGTCGGAGCCCGGCAGGTGGACGACCCCGAGGCAGAGGCCGCTCAGCACCAGCACGTTGACCATCACGTTGAAGCCGAGGCCGAAGAAGGCGTTGGTGTCCCCGCTGACCCACCAGGGGAGCTTGAGGTTGGCGGGGTCGGTTGTCGTGGTCATCGGTCAGCTCCGTGTTTCGAGTGCCTTGAGATAGCCGCCGGAGGGGGCGACCCAGCCGAAGATGCCGCCCTGGGCGGCGATCATTTCGAGCCCGTACCGCTGGAACTCGGCGAAGTACGAGCCCACGCAGTCGGACAGGACCAGGCACTCGTAACCCCGGTCGTTCGCCTCGCGAACGGTGGTGTGCACGCACACCTCGGTCGTGACGCCGGTGACGATCAGACTGCGGATGTCCGCCGCCCGCAGGGTCCGGTCCAGGTCGGTGGAGTGGAAGGAGCCCTTGCCCGGCTTGTCGACGACGAGTTCGCCCTCGACGGGGGCGAGCTCGTCGATGATGTCGTGGCCGTACTCACCGCGGATCAGGATCCGTCCCTTGGGCCCCGGATCCCCGATGCGCAGCGAGGGGGTGCCGCGGTTGAGCTTGGCGGGCGGGCAGTCGGACAGGTCGGGCAGGTGCCCCTCACGGGTGTGGATGACGGTCATTCCCGCCGCGCGGGTGGCGGCCAGCACCTCCTGGAGCGGCGGGATGACCCGCCGCAGCATGGACACGTCGTTGCCCAGGGTCTCCCCGAAACCCCCGGGCTCGACGAAGTCCCGTTGCATGTCGATGAGCAGCAGCGCTGTATGTCGGGGATCGAACCCGTATGCGTACGGCTCGGCCTCGACGAGAAGCGGATCGGACACGTTGACTCCGTTCCTCGGGTCCTCCTTTTGTCGATTGTCGACAGAATTATGTCGGTGGTTTTCCCGTCCGGTTACGCTTCTGTTAGCGGCCTGTACCGGAGCGTGATCGTGTCCGGTGCGCGCCTCTCCCGCGGTCGGGCGTCCGGCCGATGCGTGCCCCCGTGCCCCCACGGACGGCCGACGGGCGCGAGCGCGGCGGTCGGCCGGCACCTGCGCCCTACGTCGAGAGGAGCCGGACGGGACGGGTGGAACCCGATGCCGTTCTAGCCGATGTAGGTGCGCGCTCCGTGCCGGGAGAGGGCGTCGAGCGCGGTGACGGGATCGCCGGAGGCGATCGCCTCGAAGAGCCGCCTGTGCCGCTCCACCCCCTCCGCCGGAGAGCGCTGCTCGGCCTCCCTGCGCAGGTTCGCGGCCATGTAGAGCTGCAGCTTCAGGATGACGGGCTCGTACGCCATCAGCAGCTGGCGGTGGCCCGCGAGCGCGACCAGCGCGAGGTGGAAGCGCCGGTGCGCCTCGTTCTCGCTGAGCGGGTCGTCCAGGCGCACCGCCGCCGCCATCCCCTCAAGCGCCTCGGCGAGCGCGGTCATGTCGTGCGTGCCGGAGAGAGGCAGCGCGGTCTCGACCGCGTAGCGTTCGAGCACGTCGCGCAGCCCGAACAGCTCGTCCACGTCGTTCCCGGTCAGCTCGGTGACGCGGGCTCCCCGCCGGGGCAGGTGCTCCACCAGCCCCTGCTGCCCGAGCGACCGCAGTGCCTCGCGCAGCGGCGCCCGGCTGATGCCGAACCGCTGGGTGAGCTGCTCCTCGATCAGCCGCTCGCCCGGTGCGAGGGCACCGGAGAGGATCTCGTGACGGAGCCGTCGCATCGAAAGCTCGACCAGGCTGGGGTGTTTCAGCTCCCCATCGGGTTCCACCCGTCCAACTCCTCTCGACGTGTGGAACAAACTCTCTCAGAGAACGGCCGGAATCCCACCCGCGGGATGGCGGCGTGGTCGGGTGTTCCGGCCGAGGGCCGGTCGGGAGCGGGCGATCCAGCCGTCCTCACAGCTCGGGTGGAGTCTGCTCGCCCGCCCAGTCCAGGAGCCGTGCCGCGGTCTGGAAACGCCGGTCGCCGTTGGACTCGCCGAGGATGACGCCGATGAACCGGTGGCCCTCGCGGTCGGCGGCGAAGGACAGGCAGTATCCGGCGGCGCTGGTGTAGCCGGTCTTCAGGCCCGTCACCCCGGGTGTCTTGCCGAGCAGTTTGTTGGAGTTGGTCCAGGTGTGCGCCCGGTGCACCTTGGACTTCGCCACGAGGTGGCGCCTGGTGGACGCGATGATCCGCAGCACCGGGTCGCGCAGCGCGAGGTCGGCCAGCTTCGCCTGGTCCAGGGCGGTGGAGTAACCGGGCCCCGGCTTCGGCAGGCCGTCGGGAGTGGCGTAACGGGTGTCGACGAGCCCCATGGAGCGGGCCGTGGCGTTCATCTTCGCCACGAACCTCGTGCTGCCGGGTCCGTAGACGCGGGCCAGGGCGTGTGAGGCGTCCGCCCCCGAGGGGAGCATGACCGCGTACAGCAGGTCCCGCACGGTGAGCCGCTCCCCGGCGCGCAGGGAGGCGTGGGTCGCGCCGTTCGCCGCCGCGTGCCGTACGTCCTCCGCCTGGACCGTGACGGTGTCGGCCAGCCGCGCCTCCCTGAGGACGACGTACGCCGTCATGATCTTGGTCAGGCTCGCCACCGGCATCCGCTTGCCCGCCTGCTTGCTCAGGTGGATCGTTCCGGTGCTCGCGTCGTACAGGTACGCGGCCCGCCCCGGCACCGAGGGCACCGACGCGCGCCGGTCCCCTGCGGGTGCGAAAGCGGGCGCGAAAGCGGGTGTGGCGGTGAGGGCGGGCGTACGAAGCGTGGCGAGCGGGGCGGACACCGTGGATCCGGTGACCGAAACGCGCGCCGAAGCTCCGCCGGGCGGCGCGGAGGTCGAGATCCCCCAGGCCGGGGACACCGAAGACGCGGTGCCCAGGATGAGCGCGGTGACCAGCGCGGCGCGGGCCGTGCGGCCTGTTCCCCCGTGATGCATGCGAGCCATGCTGGCAGAGGCCACCGTCGATATACGGAAGTTGTCGGTTTGGCTATTGAAAAGTTGACATCTGTGGCGGGTGTTTCTCCAGTTCGCGGCGGGAGGCCCGGCGACGGCGCCACCGCACGAACCCGGCGACGAGCGCGACCGCCACCAGCGCGGCCAGGCCCGCGAGGAGCGGTGAGCGAGCGGCCAGCTCCAGCCACCCCCAGATCACCGAGTACAGGCCGAAGGAGGTCACCGGCACCCAGGTCAGGCAGCCCAGTGCGCTCGCCACGACGTACCAGGGGTAGGAGATCCGCAGCACCCCGGCCACCCAGGGCAGCGTGTGGCGCAGGCCGGGCACCCAGAAGCAGCCGTAGACGGCGAGCGCGCCCCACCTCCTGACGACGTTCTCGACCCGGGTGATGTTCTCCTGGCCGATCTTGGCGCCCAGGCGCGAGGCGTAGAGCCTGGAGCCCAGGGCGTGGCCGATCCAGTAGTAGGCCTGGAACGCGCCGAACAGGGCCACGCCACCGATGATCACCCAGAGCCACAGGGGCATGCCCAGGAAGGACGCGGAGGTCGGGTCGGGGATGCCCGCCACAACAGGTCGCATTCCGAACATCACCGCCGCGGTCGTTCCAGCTGCCTTTACTTGATATTAGGGCAGGCTTACCTGAGCCGGCATGGCGGAGCCCTCCTTGGGCGCACCCGCCGGCCTGTGGGCGCACCGGCTGCAAGCGGACGTCAACTCCAAGGCAAGAACCGTGGCGTACACCTTGGGGTAACGAAAGAGGTGTCTGTCATGAGTCCGCGTAGCAGTGTGGCACCGGTGGTGGCGAGTGGAGTCGCGAGCGCACTCAAGCTGCTCGTCGCCACCCTCGCCTTCGCTGGAGCCTACCTGGGGGTGGAGGCCGCGTACGGCACTCCGGGCCAGGTGACGGCCGGTGCGCCGGCGCAGGCGCCGGTGCGGGCGGTGGAGCTGTCGTCGCGATCGATGCCCGCCACGGAGCGGGTCCCGGTCACCGTCGAGCGGGTCTCCGACACGGTCATGACGCCCGGTACGGTCACCGTCGGCGCGATCGACGCGCTCGGCCCCTGTGACCGGCCCTACCAGGCCAAAAGCCTCGTCGAGAACGACGACCCCCGGGCCACCGTCTCCTACGGCTGGCGCCTGGAGCGCTGGAGCCCCGGCGCCCGCCGCTGGCAGGCATACCTGGGCACCGGGTCCGGCTTCACCGGCGAGAGCCAGGTCGTCGAGTGGCACCCCAGGGTCGTGAACAACCCCGGCTGGTACCGCGTCGTGCTGTCGGTCTCCGGCGAGGCCCCGCTGCGCAGCGAGAGGTTCCTCGTCAGCTGCCGATCCGACCCGGGCCTCCCGTAGGAGAGCGGGTCTCGGTGAAGATCCCCGCCCTCGTGAGGCGTCAGCTGCCGAGTGAGCGCCGTGCCGCCTCCACCCACCGGTCCACACCGACCCGCTCGGCCACCGCGAGGGCGTTCTCGTAGTGCGGCTTCACCGCGTCGGCGAAGCCCAGCCGCAGCGCCAGGTCACCCAGCGTCAGAGCGACGGGCCAGAGCGCGACCACCCCGGTCCCCGCACCCGCGATCCGGTCGGCGAACGGCTTCAGCGTGTCGTACGCCTCGATCATCCGCTCCCGGTCGTCCAGCAGCATGCCCGCGAGGGCCCGCCAGATCATCGCCAGCTCGTAGAGGAAGTCGGGGCGCACGGGCGTCTTCACCGCGATGACCGCCCTGGCGTCCCGGTGGTGGCCCGCGGAGGCGAGAGCCACCGCGTAGGCGTCCAGGGTCCACTTGGCTCCGCGCTGGTGCGCCTCGGCGAGCGGCTCGACCATCTCGGCGGCCTGCCCGTTCACCAGGCGCAGGCAGAACGTGGTGATCAGCGGCAGGTCCTGGCGGCCCTCCAGCATCCCGGCCTTCGCGGTCAGCCGGGCGGCGTCGCGGTAGGCGCGCTCCGCCCCGGCGAAGTCACCGGCGATCATCAGGCGCTGCCCGGCGTACCAGGCGACCACGGAGGCGGGCGCGGACAGGCCGTACTGCCTGGCGAGCCTCTCGGCGGCGGCCACGTGCGCGTCGGCCTCGGCGAACGCGCCCGAGGCGGCGGCGCACTCCATCAGCACCAGGTGGGCGAGGGCCTGCACCGAGATCTGCCCGGTCGTCTTGCCGACCTCCAGCAGCTCCCTGCCGATGACCTCGCGCTCGCCCACCGGGGTGATGCCGTACGACTGGCGCAGCCGCCCGCTCAGCGCGGTCGCGAGCAGGGCGGGGTCACCGGAGCGGCGGGCCAGCTCCTCGGCCTCCAGCGAAGCCTGCTCGCCCCGGGGGGTCGCCGACCCCTCCAGCTCCAGGGCGAGGGTGGCGAGCAGGCTCGCCCGCAGCGACTGCTCGCCGGCGGGCAGCTCGACGAGCGCCTGCTCGGCGACGTCGACGATCTCCCAGGCCGTACGGGTGAAGTCGCGGGCCATGCCCTTGTGCGGCACCGCGAGCGAGGCGGCCACCCGGGCGGTGAGCTCCAGGTTGCCCAGGGGCAGCGCCGCGTCCATCGCCTCGCGCCGCCGCCTGCGGGCCGCGGCCATGTCGCCGCAGAGCGCGAGGGCCTTGATCAGCCGCAGGGTGAGCAGCAGTCGCTCCCTGGTGCTGTCGGGAGTGTGGGCGACGCCCGACCTGTCGAAGGCGGCGATGGCCTGCTCCCACAGGGTGGCCGCCTCGCGGTGGGCGAAGCGCCGCTCGGCCTGCTCGGCGGCGAGGCCCGCGTAGTGGACCGTCTTGCCGGCGGTCTCGCTGGTGCCCGCGGAGTGGTAGTGGTGGGCGAGCGCGGCCACGTCGCCGGGGTTCCTGCGCTCGATCACCGAGGCGACCGCGGCGTGCAGCCGGGAGCGGCGCAGCCGGGAGGCGTCGGAGTACAGGGTGTCGCGGACCAGGTCGTGGTCGAAGCGGAGCCTGCCGGGACCGGGTTCGGTGACCAGGCCGGCGAGCAGCGCCGCCTCCACCGCGTCGACCACGGCGTCCTCGTCGCCCGAGACGTCGACGAGCACGTCCACGTCGACGTCTCGGCCGATCACCGCGGCCTGCAACAGGATCTGCTGGGCGATCGCGGGCAGCCGGGAGACGCGCCTGCGCAGTACGTCGCGGACGCCGGAGGGCACGCCGGAGATCACCTCGGCGGCCGTCGCGCGGTCGCTCACCGCCTCGGCGTCGAGCAGGCGCACCGTCTCGCGGACGAAGAAGGGGTTGCCGCCGGTGCGCTCGACGATGCTGCTCACCGCGTCCTCGTCGACCTCGCGCACGCACGTCGCCCTGACCAGCTCGGCCACCGCCTTGGTGTCGAGTCCGGTGAGGCCGACCCGCACCGGACCGAGCCTGGCCAGCGCGGCCAGCACGTCGGCCTGCTGGTCGCTGAGCTCGCTGTCCCGGCAGGTCACCACGAGCAGCACCCGGCTGGTGGCGAGCAGGCTCGGCAGCGCGCGGAGCAGCGCCAGCGTCTGGTCGTCGGCCCAGTGCAGGTCCTCCAGGGTGAGCAGGATCGGCGTCTCCTTGGCGACGGCGGCGAGATAGCCGCCTACCGCCCGGTGCAGCCGGAACCCGCCGGAGGCCTGGTCGTCGTCGGGCTCGGGGGCCGCGTCGTCGAGGAGCGGCGCCAGCAGCGAGGCGTACTCGCCGGGCCCGGCCGCGTTCACCAGGGTGCGCAGGATCTCCACCCAGGCCCAGCCGGGAGGCGTGGCGCTGCTGTCGGGGCAGGCACCGGAGGAGATGCCCCACCCGTCGTCGGAGAGCCGCCTCATGAGCTGGCGGACCAGGGTGGTCTTGCCCGCGCCCGCGTCGCCGCTGATCACCGCGACGGTGAAGCGGCCGGTTCTCGCCGCGGCGGTGGTGAGCCTGCCCAGTTCGGCGTCGCGGCCGACGAACGGCTCGGGCTCCAGCGGGGGAAGCTCCACCTGGGCCACCATCGGCCTGGGCGGCCAGGTCTCCGCGGCCACCTGCTGGCGCTGCCTGGACGGCGCCGAGGGGGCGAGCTGCAGGCCGGGGTCCTGGGACAGGATGTCGGACTCCAGCTTGCGCAGCGCCGGGCCGGGGTCGATGCCCAGCTCGTCGGAGAGGATCGTGCGCGCCCGGCGCAGCGCCGCCAGCGCGTCGCCCTGCCGTCCGCAGCGGTACAGGCCCAGGGCGAGCAGCCGCCAGCCCTCCTCGCGGAGCGGGTGCTCGGTGGTGAGCGCCTCCAGGTCGGGCACGGACTCGGCGGGCAGTCCCAATCGCAGGCCGCTGTCGGCGTGCCGCTCGCGGGCCACCAGGCGCAGCTCGGCGAGCCGGTTGACCTCGGCCTCGGCCCACGGCTGGTCGGCGAAGTCGGCGTAGGGGGTGCCCCGCCACATGCTCAGGGCCTTCTCCAGGCGAGCCCGCGCGGAGGCTGGGTCGTCGCCCTCCAGGTGCTCTCCCGCGGTGCGGACCAGCGTCTCGAAACGCAGCGCGTCGACCTGGTCGGGAGCGGCGCGTAGCGCGTAGCCCGAGGCCACGGTCACCAGCAGCCGGTTCGGCCCTCCGCGCGGACGTCCCGGCTCCAGCACCCGGCGCAGCCGGGAGATGTAAACCTGGAGCCCCGACTGGGCGCCCTTGGCCGCGTCGTCGTCCCACAGGTCGTACAGCAGCGAGTCGACGGGAACGACCTGCCCGCGCGCGACGAGCAGGCGCGCCAGGACCGCACGTTGACGGAGCCCGCCCAGGTCGAGCTCGTCTTCACCTGAATGCGCCTCGACCGGGCCGAGAACTCGGAACGCCACCATGTCAGCCGCCACGCTATGTGGGCCTTCCAATCGCATACAAGGTATTTCCCAATCTAGCGGCTGATCGACTCCTTTTCGGCGGCCGTCGCGGCGTTCTCACGCCTGCGCAGGAAGGTCCAGGCTCCTAGAGCCAGCCCGCCGAAGGGGATTTCGACAGTGTAGGTCCAGAACCCGAAAAGCAGGGCGGCGGCGGTGGCGGAGTCGAGGGGGGCGCCGAAGAAGACCAGCGCGCCGATGGTTCCGGCCTCCATGATCCCGGTACCGCTGGGAGTCACCAAGGCCGTGGTCAGGACCCTGGACAGGGCGAAGGCGGCGATCGACTGCGCCAGTCCGGGATAGGCGCCGGTCGCCTGCAGGCAGACGACGAGAATCAGCCACTGGAAACCCAGAAAGAAGATCATTCCCAGCGTGAGCCCGGCCCAGCGGTCCCTCACGATCTCGGAGGTGTCGGCCCGCAGCTTGGACAGCGCCTCGGAGGCGGAGTGCTCGCCGGGACGGATCCGGCGGGGGAGCAGACGGGTGAGGGCGTCGAGACCGCGACCCAGGACGTTCGCGGCGCGGTCCCAGTACAGGGCGGCGGTCACCACGACGACCAGGCCCAGGATGGAGAGCGCACCCACCCAGCCCGCCCTCGTCACCGTGGGGCTGAGCGACTGCCCGCTGAACAGCAGGGCGACGATGCCCGCCGCGGGCAGCAGGAAGCGGAACAGGGTGTTCCAGATGCCGGTGGTCAGCGTGGAGACCACGACCGCCCGCGCGGGAAACCCCCAGCCCCTGGTCATCGCGAACGTCATCGCCACCCCGGCCGCGCCGCCGAAGGGGAGCAGGTTGCTCACCGCGCTGCCGCCCGCGTTCAGCGTGAGGGCCTGCAGGTGGGTCAGCCCGGGAAGGGAGGCGGTGAGCACGAACGTGTAGGCGAGGAGGCTGAGCAGCCAGACGACGGTCATCAGCGCGACCTCTCGCGGACCCAGCGCGGCGAACTGCGCGCCGATCTGCGCCCAGGAGACGTGCTTGCCCGTCAGGACCGCCACGACCTGGGGCATGAAGAACACGAGCGTGGCGGCGAGTGCCAGCGACACGACCGACAGCCCGACCTGGAACAACCTGCTCTTCATGCGACACGACCGCTCTTCAACCGATACCCCCGACCCAGTCTGCCGCTACCGAACTCATCCTTTGGGAGGAACTTCGAAGGGGTGCCTCAGCCGGGAGCCCAGGGGGGCGTCCCTGCGGACATACCACTCGGTGCCGAAGACGAGGCGGTAAAGAGGCTGGGGGATCTTGAGCATCACCCCGAGGGTGCGGGTGTCGGCGCCGGTGGCCTGGGAGGCGTGGGCGGCCATGCTCGCCCGCTTCTGGCGGGCGAAACGCCGCACGGGGACCCGGTGGGTGATCACCTCGCCGGGGGAGTACGCCCGCTCGAAGGCCCGGATGTCGAGCTGCGGATAGAACCTCCTCGCGAGCCGCAGCCCCCGCAGCAGGGGGTCGCGGTTGACGGTCGCCTCCAGCACGATCGGGGTCTTCGCGATCTCGGCCGCCCTGCCGCCGACCCGGTGCACCTGGACGTGGTCGGGGTGGCCGTAGCCGCCCGCGGGGTCGTAGGTCGTCAGTAGGTCGGCCTTCTCCTCGGTGAGGATGGCGGCGAGCCGCCGGGCGGCCTCCTCGGCGTCGGCGTCGATGAAGGCGTCGTCCGGCCGGTCGTCGGCGATCCCGCCGCCGGGGGCGAGCCCGGAATCGCCGTAGCCGAGGTTCACCACCCGGGCGCAGCCGAGTGCCGCGGCCGACTTGTACAGCTCGGCCATGCGGGCGGCGCCCAGCGCCTCACCGGGTTCGAGGTCGGCCTGGCCTCGCTCACCCGAGGTCGCCACGACGAGGACCACCCGGTGGCCCTCGGCGGCGAGCATCGCCATGGTGCCCGCGGTCAGCAGGGCCTCGTCGTCGGGATGGGCATGAAAGAACACTGCTGTCTTGACGCTGCTGATCAGGCTCACTCCGTTCGCGCGACGCGGATGCGCCCTCAGGGGCACGCAGGCATGATCTCACGCGGGTCTACGCTGGCACGGTGAGGATCCTCCACATCAGTGACTGTTACCTGCCGCGCCTCGGCGGGATCGAGGTGCAGGTCGCCGATCTGATCCGGACGCAGCGGGAGGCGGGCCACGACGTCGAGGTGGCGACCGCCACCCCGGGGGAGAGCCTTCCCGGGGTGCACAGGATCGTCGCGAGACTCCCCTTCGACCTGCCGGTCCACCCGTTCGGTACCGGACACCTGCTCCGCCTGATCGGAGCGCGGCGGCCCGAGGTGGTGCACGTGCACACGGGGGCGGTCTCGCCGTTCGCCTGGATGGGCGTGCGGGCGGCGACCCGCGCGGGCCTGCCCGTGGTCGTCACCGTGCACAGCATGTGGGATCCGGTCACGCGGGCGCTCTACCGGGGGCTGCGGCTGCTGTTCGGGTGGCACCGCTGGGGGCTGGTGGGTACCGCGGTGAGCGAGGCCGCGGCCCTGCCGATCCGCGCGGTGGCCGGGCCCGGGGTGCCGGTGCACGTGGTCTCCAACGGCCTGGACGTCTCCGGCTGGCGCTCGGCGCACCTTCCCTCGGCTTCCCCGCCCCCCTCGGCCCCTCCGGCTTCCCGTGCCTCCCTCGCCGACGACGTGCGAGCCGCGTCCCCAGCGGGACACGTGCCGTCCGAGGCGGGCGTCGATCACGTACCGTCCGAGCGGGAAGGCGGCCCGGTACAGCCGGTGCACGTCGTCGCGGTGGGGCGGCTCGCGCCTCGCAAGCAGCCGGTCCGGTTGCTGCGGCTCCTGCGGGAGGCCCGCGCCCAGGTGCCCGCCGAGACGCCGATGCGGGCGACCGTCGTCGGGGACGGCCCGGCTCGGTCGCAGATGGAGCGCTACCTGAGGGCGAATGGCATGACCGGCTGGGTCTCGCTCCCCGGCCGCTACAGCCGCGACCAGATCCGCGAGCTGCTCGCCTCGACGGACGTGTTCGTCGCCCCCGCGCCCCGTGAGTCCTTCGGGCTGGCGGCACTGGAGGCGAGAGCCGCGGGGGTGCCCGTGGTGGCGCGTGCGCAGAGCGGGGTGGCCGATTTCGTACGGCCGGGCAAGGAGGGACTCCTCGGGCGGACTTTCGAGGACCTGGTCGCGTCGGTGGCGAGGCTGGTCCGCGACCGCGAGTTGCGCGAGTCGATCGCGGCGAACAACCGGGAGACCGAGCCCGTCCACAGTTCCTGGCCCGCGGTGCTCGAAGGCTTCGAACGCTGCTACGAGCAGGCGCGCGCCGGCCGGACCTGAGAGCCGGGCCCCGGATGGGAGGGCCGGTGGACGGGAGACCGAGGCGGGGGCCGGTGTCCGGCGGGACGCCGTCGCGAGGCCGGGCGACAGACGGGTGGCGGACGGGTGAAAACGCGCAAGACCCCTGCCGTGCGGTGGCAGGGGCCTTGCCGGAGATCGTCGGTACGGCCGCCGCGCCGCACTGCCCCCCGCAGGCGGAGCGGCGGCCGTACCTGGAGTGCCTCCTGTCGCCAGGAGGCACCGGTCCCTGGATCGTCCAAGAGGTCCAGGGGGCTAGGCGCAGGCCTCGGCGAGCTTGGTGCTCGCCTCCTGGGCCTTCGTCGCCAGCGACGTCGCGGCCGTCGCGGCCGCGGCCGGGTCGTTCGGGTCGATCTTGACCGACTCGAACGAGGTGGCGAGGTCGGTGAGGGCGGTGGCCACCTCACCGTCGGCCGTGGCCGCGAGCGCCTTGAGGTCGGCGGCGAGCTTGGCGGTGGCGTCGTTGTACTTGGTGAGATCACCGGCGCTCGCCGTGGCGGCGGTGGTGAAGTCCGCGAAGGGCTTCGACCACGCGGCCTCCGTGCAGACCGCGTTGTTGGAGGACGACCCGCCGCAGGCGGCGGTCATCGATATGAGAGCGACTCCCGCTGCGGCGACGGCGAGGCGGCGGGAGGAGAGGGCGCGGAACATTTCTGCCTTTCATTGCATTTCGTGACAGTTGGAACTGTAGGCAGGGTTCCTTGCGGATCACTTTCATGACACTTACAGGAGTGACTCCTGTGACCTGACGTGATTTTGCCCCCGCCGAGGGTAAGTGCGGGGCATGGCTGAGGCGATCGTCGATCCCGGTTCCGGTCAGCACTCGCTCAAGCGGGTCATCGGGCGCAGGGTTCTCCTTCTGTTCGTGGTGGGCGACATCCTCGGTGCCGGGATATACGCCCTGGTGGGGAAGGTCGCCGGCCACGTCGGCGGGGCGTTGTGGGTGCCCTTCCTGGTGGCCTTCGTGCTGGCGGCGCTGACGGCGACCGCCTACGCCGAACTTGTCGGCAAATATCCCCAGGCGGCCGGGGCCGCGCTTTATGCGAACAAAGCGTTCAACATTCCCTTTGTCACGTTCATTGTGGCGTTCGCGGTGTTGATGAGCGGCATCACCTCCGCGAGCGCCGCCGCGCGGGCCTTCGGCGGCGACTACCTCGGGGAGTTCGTCACGCTGCCGGTCGTCGTCGGCGCGTTCATCTTCCTCGGCCTGATCACGCTGGTGAACTTCGCCGGAATCTCCGAGTCCATCAAGGTCAACGTGGTGCTCACGATCATCGAGGCGTTCGGTCTGCTGGTGATCATCGCGATCGGGATCTTCGCCCTGCTGTCCGGTGACGGCGAACCGGCGCGGGCACTGGAGTTCCATCCGGTCAACGGCGCCTTCCTCGGGATCCTGGGCGGCACGGCCCTCGCCTTCTACGCGCTGCTCGGCTTCGAGGACTCGGTCAACCTCGCGGAGGAGGCCAAGGAGCCGCAGCGAGACTTTCCCCGCGCGC
The DNA here is from genome assembly GCF_042898365.1 of Streptosporangium sp. NPDC000509. Taxonomy (NCBI): domain Bacteria; kingdom Bacillati; phylum Actinomycetota; class Actinomycetes; order Streptosporangiales; family Streptosporangiaceae; genus Streptosporangium; species Streptosporangium sp. NPDC000509. Next base: position 107,455 of record NZ_JBIAYX010000016.1, read on the forward strand.
TCTTCGGCGGCCTGACCATCGCGGCGGTGATCTACCTGGGGGTCGCGTTCACGGCGACCATGCTGGTCGACACCAGGACGCTGATGGACTCGTCCGGTCCGTTGCTCGAGGTCGTCAAGGTCGCCGGGCTGGCGTTCCCGCCCAAGTTGTTCGCCCTCATCGCGCTGCTCGCGGTGGGCAACACCGCGCTGATCAACATGCTCATGGCCTCGCGCCTGGTCTACGGCATGGCGCGTGAGGGAATCGTGCCCAAGATCTTCGGGACGGTTCATTCGACGAGGTCCACCCCGTGGGTGGCGATCGTCTTCACCGTGGGCGTCGCAGCGGTGCTCGTCGCCACCGGCGACATGAGCGACCTGGCGGACACCACGGTGCTGCTGTTGCTGTGCGTCTTCGCGATAGTGAACGTGGCCGTGCTGATTCTCCGCAAGGACCGTGTCGATCACGATCACTTCCGGGCGCCGAGCTGGATGCCGGTTCTCGGGGCGGTGGTCTGTCTCGTCCTGACGTTGCCGATCACCGGCAGGGACGCGGACGTCTATCTCCGCGCGGGGGTCCTGCTCGCGATCGGTGCGGTCCTCTGGTTCGTCAACCGGTTGTTCCTGTCAGAAGGGCAGGACCCGTCCTGAGGGGGTGCGGAGGTCCAGAGCGATGGGTTTCCGGGGCGGCCGGGGCTTTTGGAGGATAAGAACCTTTTTCATGTGATACTCCCTCTTTGTTGGAGTTTGAGAGAGACTACGTCAACTGACCGACTTTTTCACGGATTTTTTACCCAGCTCGTGTTGATCTGTACCGGCAGGACGGGGTGTGAGTGTGCCGGGCGGCGTGATCGCGCGGATGTCGGGGCCCGAGAGGGCGGGGAAGGGCAGCGAAGGGGAGGTCTGACCTTCGGTGTCCCGGCTGCGGCGTCGAGGGCTCTGTCGTGGCGTTTGGGAGAAATAGTCCGCCATGTCCGCAGACTAGGAGGCCGATGTTTCCGGCAGGGACACCGTTTGTTCCAAGTCCGCGACCTCGGCGGCGATCTCCGGGGCGACGACGGTCCGGTGGCGGCGGCGATGCCGAGGGTGTCGGCGGACTCGGGGAGTCCCGGGAATCCCGGAGGTCTCAGCGGCGGAGCACGAAGGCCTTCTCGTCGTCGCCCACGCCGACCGAGCCCACCGCCCACAGCGTTTCGCTGCCCGGCACCCGGGTCAGGACGGCGCCGCCCACGTCGTCGGTCTCCTCGTACTGCTGGGTGGCGGCGTAGGTGCGAAACAGCGGGCCGTACTCGCGTGACCAGGCGGTGCCGTCGAAGTGGAGGATGAGCGCCTGTCCGGCGTGGTCGGCGTCGACGCCGCTGATCCACACGTCGGAGCCGGAGGCGGTGACCCCGTACAGGCCTCCCCGGGAGACCGGCACCTCGACCCGCGTCCAGCGGGTCCCGTCCCAGCGCATGACGAGCGGCTGCGCCCCCTCGGCACCTCGCGTCTCCGACCCGGTCTCCTGGCCGGTCGAGACCCGTCCGACCGCCCACACCTCCGACGGCGAGACCTGCCAGACCGCGCTGAGACGACCGCCTTGGACCGGCGGCGTCTCCAGGCTCTCCCATGATCCGGCGGTGCCGCGCCAGACCAGCGGGGTGCGGGTCTCGCTCGTTCCCACCGCCCAGACGTGCCCCTGCCCGGAGGTGATCGCCTCGAAGGTGCCCTGCGTGGTCAGCGCGTTGCGGAAACCGCCGTCCGCCCACTCCAGGACGACCGCGCCCGAGGGGCCGTTCGCGGCGAACCACGTGCCGCCGCCTGTCGCGACGTCGGCCAGCCGGTAGTCCTCGGCCACCCCGAAGGGCCGGTGCGGGCTCCACGCCCGCCCGTTCCAGTGCGCGGCGAACGCGCTCGGGCCGTTGCCCACCACCCAGACGTCGTCGGGCCCGGCCGCGCCGACCCCCTCCAGGTGGTGGACGTCGGTCTCGCCGCCCAGGGAGATCTCCCTCCAGCGGCTTCCGTTCCAGCGAAGGACGGCGGGCGTGCCCTCCCGGTCCTCCGCGCCGTCCTGGTATCCGACCGCCCAGGCGTCGCGGGGCCCGGTCGCCACCACGTCGAGCAACGCCGTCGCGCCCGGCAGGTTCGCGCCGCCCACGGCCGTCCACTCGGCGGACGCGGCGACCGCCCCGGTCGCCGCCGGGGTCGCCTGACTCGCCGACGGGGTCTCCGGCGCCGGGTTTGGAGAACTCGGAGAAGGGGAGGCGGGGGCCGGTGAGGCGGTGCCGCCCGGTGCGACGGTGGGTTCGGGCGTCGTGGGGGCACCTCCGCACGCGGCGATCAGGAGCGTACCGACGACCATGACCGCCATCGGGCGCGCTTTCACCATGTCCCCATTGTTCCGCATGCCTTCGCGATCCGGTCGTGCTCCGCGTGATTAGAACCGCCTGGCCGGGGCACCGGGGACGTAGGCGGGAGAGGATGTCGATGGCGAAGGCTGAAGAGGGCGGCAGACTCCGTGTTCGAGCCGACGAACACCGTGATTTCGTCGCCCTGCACGCGGTGGGGGCACTGGACTACGGGTCCTCACCACTGCTGAAGGAACAGGCCGACGTCGCACTGGGAGCGACCGACCCCCCGCGCCTGGTGATCGATCTCACCGAGGTCACCTTCTGTGACTCCACCGGGTACGGCGTGCTCATGTACGCCCTCAACCGCGTTCGCCGGCTGGCGGGCTCGCTCGTTCTCGTCGGCCCCTCCGCCGTGATGAGGCAGCGGCTGAGGCGTCTCGGGGTGGCCGACCTGTTCGACACCCGTCGTACGGTTGAAGAGGCGGTGGAAGCATTTGCCGAGGTGACATGAGTGATCAGGTTTCTCCGCACCAGGGCGATCCGCGCCGTATGAGACAGTTATGGTTGCTTGGGCAAAGGGTCGGTTCAGAAGGTTGGTCATGTTCGTGGGAGATGAGCCGGATTCGGTTTTCACCGCCACATCCGGGCTGCACGGTACGACACTCGTCGTACGGGCGAGCGGAGAGCTTGATCACTACCACACGTCGGTGCTCCGCGAGGAGATGGGAAGGGCCTGGGGCTCCCTGCCCTCACCGAGGCTCATCCTCGACCTGTCCGCCCTGACCTTCTGCGACTCCTCCGGGATCGGTGAGCTGCTCCAGGTGCGTCACCAGGGGCTGAGCAGAGGGGTGCGGGTCATCCTCACCGGCGTTCAGGGCAACCTGGCCCGGCGTCTCAACCTCGCCGGCCTGACCCAGGTGTTCGAGGTGCTCCCCTCCGTGGCCGACGCGCTCGAGGTGGCCTGAGCCCTCGCGAACGGCCCCGGGGCGATGAGAAGACCGGCGCGGAGGAGCGCCGGAGGATCGGCCCGATCCCCGGCGGGTCAGACGGCGGCCTGGGTGGCGTGCTCCTGCCGCAGCCGGACACCGTCGACGCGTCCCTCGCGCTCGCGGAGGATGGTGCGGAGCACCCGCAGGCCGTCGCGGACGGCGTGCAGGTTGCTGGCGCCGTGGATGCGGCTGCGCTCGTGGCTGGGAACCTCGCGGATGACGAGACCGGCCTGGGCGGCGCGGATGTTCATGAGGGTCTCGATCTCGAAGCCGTCGCAGTCGAGGTCGAGCGCGTCGAGGTGGCGGGCCCAGAAGGCGTTGTAGCCGTAGCACAGGTCGGTGTAGCGGGTGCCGTACAGCAGGTTGGTCACCTTGGTCAGCATCGTGTTGCCGAGCGAGCGGATCGGGCTGATGTCGTCCGAGCCTCCGCCGGGGGCACAGCGAGACCCCTTGGCGAAGTCGGCTCCCTCGACCAGCGCGGTCACGAAGGAGTGGATCTCCCGGCCGTCGGTGGACCCGTCGGCGTCGATCATGACGATGATGTCACCGGTCGCGGCGGCGAACCCCTCGGTGAGAGCGTTGCCCTTGCCCTTGCCCGTCTGGCTGACGACGCGCAGCCCGGGCCGCAGGGTCCTGGCGACGGCGACGGTGTCATCGGTGGAGTTGCCGTCGACCAGGATCACCTCGTCGATCCAGGACGGCAGGGTCGCGAAGACGTGCGGGAGGTTCTCCGCCTCGTTCATGGCGGGGACGACCACGCTGACACTGAAAGGAAAAGGGGCGCTGTTCATGGCCACAGGGTTGAACACACCACCTGCAGAACACTTGAAAGCCTCTTGCAAGCCCTCACGTGACAGAGGATCGTGCCTTTTGACCTCCCCTTGGGGGTAGCGGGAGGGTCTCTTCGCCGACCGTTCCAAGGGGAGGCACGACCCGATGCGGATCGTGAGGGCTGTCAGAAGGGGAGCGTGCGACCCGAAGGGCTGCGCAGGTCGAGTGGCACCGGCTCACGGGGTGGACGCGGACGTTGTACGAGCAGGATCCTTTTCACGGTGCCGCTCCATTCTGGGCTTGATCACCGGGTGTTACCCACGCCAGGCCCAAGAATCACCTATCTCCGTATCACATGAAGAACGCTGGCCACGCGTTCCGCGGCCGTCGCGACGTCCTCCGCGTGGCCGATGCGCCCCGCCCAGGACAGCCAGAACCACCACTCGCCGTCCTCCTCGTGGGCGGCGAGCACGTCCTCGGTCCTGGCCGGGGCCATGGGGTTGATCACATGAAGTCGTGGATAAAGCCCTGCGGCCGACCTCAGGCGCACCTGAAAGGCGTGCGCCTCCAACTGGGTGGCCAACCGACGCAGATGGTCGATACCTTCGCCGCGCTCTGTCATCATCCGGATCACTCCTGGCGGACACTGGTGACTTGCCTCTCTGCAGAGTGCGGTTTTGCGGCACTTGAGGCAATCGGTCCCTCCGCAACCCCCTCCGGGAACAGTGGAATAGACCGGAAAGTCGTGGATGTTCCGTGGGGAAACCGCGAATAAACGGAATGCCGCGCACAGCTGCGTTTACGTTGAGGTGCGCGCTTGTTAATGTTGTGTAAACAGCAAGTGGGAGGGGCGCCGTGGCCCGAGGTGAGCATTCGCCGGCATGCGCGCGACGCTGGCGCGAGCAGGCGGCGTCCAGGCAGTGGACCCACTGGCAGACCGCGCAGGCCATTCACGGCTGCTGCGGGGTGAGCCTGCTCAAGGCACACCGGCTGGCCAGGGGCTGGTCGGCCAGGCAGTCCGTTCAGGAACTGGAGGAGCTCTGTGAGCGCCAGGACCTGGGCGAGGCGCGGGCCAGCATCGACCTGCTCAACGCCTGGGAGAACAACCGGGCACGGCCGCGCCCGCAGACCATCGATCTACTGGCTCGACTTTACCGTGCGAACGCCGTCAGGCTAGGCCTGGCCGGAGATTACTGCGAGGACGGCGGGGGCGCCAAGGTCGTGGTCGTCTCCGGTGGCGAGGGCCGCACGCCCTACCAGACGGAGGAGCGGGAACGGTCCGAAGACGACATCGAGCGGCGCGCGCTGTTCCACCACGCCCTGCTCGGCTCACGGTCGGTGATGACCGGCCGGCTGCTCGCCGAGGTCGAGCGGACCCGCCAGGACCTGGACCGTACGCTCGCCGTCTCCACCGTCTCCGAGGAGCAGCTCGACCGGCTCGACGAGCAGGTGCTGCGCTACCGGCGCGAATACATCAGCAGTGCGCCGGTGCCGATGCTCTACCGGCTGATGCTGGAACTGTCGGACGTGCGGACGCTCTCGCTGGCCCGCCAGCCCGCGATGGCCCAGCGCCGCCTGCTCAACGCCACCGTGATGCTGGCGCTGCTCTCGGCCGACGCGCTGATGAAGCTCGGCGACACCCGCCAGGCCCACGCCTGGTACGGCACCGCGCGCAACGCCTCCGACGACATGGGCGACGTGCGGCTGCGCGCCCTCGTCCGGGCACAGCAGGCGATGCTCCCCTACTACTACGGCGACCTCGCCGAGACCGTGCGGCTCGCCCGCGAGGCCAGGATGCTCGCCGGCAGCGCCCCCAGCTCACCGGCGGCGCTCGGCGCGGCGGCGGAGGCGCGGGCGCTGGCACGGATGGGCGAGCACAAGGCCGCGAGGGTCGCGCTGGCCGAGGCGGAGCGCATCTTCGCCAAGATGCCTCCCGAGGGCCACGACCACCTGGCCTTCCGCTTCTCCGAGCGGCGGCTGCAGTTCTACCGGATCGGCACCCTGATCGAGCTCGGCGAGGACGTCGACTGGAACCCGGGACCCGCGGGACCCTCGGTGCCGTACGCGATCGACCCGGTCCTCCTCCTGCTCGACCAGGCCGCGCACCTGGTCCGCGACGGCAAGGTCGAGGACGCCTGCCACCTGGCCGAGAAGGCCCTGCTCCAGGTTCCGCCGGAACACCGCACCTCCATCGTGCTCAACCGAGCGAAGGCGCTGCTGTCGGAGGTGCCGCAGACCAGAAACAGGGCGGCGGCGGTGCGACGTCTGAACGACCTGGTCACCGGCGCGGCGCCGGTCAGCTGATGAACTCGCTCGCCGAGGAGGCGTTCACCGTCTTGCGGGAGGTCTGCGAGAACCTCGGCATCGACCACAGGGACGCGGAGCTGCTGAGGGTGCGCAGCAACGCCGTCTTCAAGCTGCGCAGTGAGATCGTGGTCAGGATCGCCACCGCTCCCAACGCGCTGACCCGGCTGCCGCTCGTCCTCGCGGTGGCCCGCTGGCTCGCCGAGCAGGGGTTCCCCGCGGTGCGCCCGGCCGACGAGATCTCCGAGCAGCCGGTGGTGCACGAGGGCAGGGTCGTCACCTTCTGGCACTACGTCCCGGCGAGCGGCCGTCCCACCACCACGGAGCTGGGCGAGATCCTGCGCAGCCTGCACCTGCTGCCGGTGCCACCGGTGGCGTTGCGGCGTTTCGTCGACCCGCTGTGCGAGGTGCGTCGCGCCGTGGACCGCTCCGAAGAGCTCACCGCCTGCCAGCGGGCGTGGCTGCGCGACCGCATCGCGGAGCTGACGGAGCGCTGGTCGGATCTCGGCATGGACGACTCGCCGGTGCTGCTGCACGGCGACGCGTGGATCGACAACCTGCTGCGCTGCACGGACGGGCACGTGGTGCTCTGCGACTGGGACGGCGTCGCGGTCGGGCCTCGCGAGTGGGACCTGGTCCACACCTACCACGGCCAGCGGCGCTTCGGCCTGACCGCCGCCGACGTGGACGCCTTCGCCGACGCGTACGGCAGCGACCTGCGCTCCTGGCCGGGATACTCCACCCTCATGGAGGTGAGGGACATCTACGCGGTGGGCATCCACATCCGCAACGCCGCCGCCGACCCCTTCTCCCGGCGCGAGCTTCCCCGAAGACTGAATTCCCTCACCCGAGGTGAGCAACATGCCCGGTGGTACATGGCCGAACCCGTTAGTGTCTCCCAGTAAAAATCTTCAAACGGGGGCACAAGATGCCAAAGGTCACACTGCGCAACACTTTCCACGTACAGAACACCGCGGCGGCGGTCCGTGCCCACCTGAGCCAGCCGCAGAGCTACGTGGGCCTCTCGCCGATGGTGGTCGCGGTCAAGGACGTCGAGCAGGGGGAGTCGGAGACCCGCTACACCTCGGTGGAGCGGTTCAGGTTCTTCGGCCTCGTCAAGTACGACAACATGATCAAGGTGACGCTGCGGAGCACGCCGCGGACCGTCGAGGGTGAGGTCGACAGCCCCGGCGGGGTGCGCCTGGACTACCGGTTCACCCTCAGCGAGAAGAACGGGGGCACCGAGGTCGAGGACATCCTCGTGGTGCACGCCTGGGCGAGGCCGATGCTGGGCTACGCCGCGAAGAAGGCCCGCGAGGTGCAGCTCGCCCGCGCCGGGATCCTCGCCGCCCGCCTCGCCTCCGCCTCCTAGGCTCGCCTTCACGATCACCGCCGTGGGGGCGGCGGGTGAGGATCTAGGGTGGGAGACGTGAGGGCGCCCACGGTCACCGGGAAGGTCATGGCCATCCTCGGCGCGTTCCTGCCGGGAGACGTGCGGCTGACACTCACCGAGATCTGCCGTCGCGCCGAGCTGCCTCCCGCCACCGGCCACCGGCTGGTCAAGGAGCTGGCGGAGGGCGGGTTCGTGGAACGGCTCCCCGACGGCTCCTACCGGATCGGGATGCTCCTGTGGCGGATCGGTGCCCAGGCCGCGGAGCCGAGGGAGCTGCGCGAGCTCGCCCTGCCGTACATGGCGGACCTCTACGCCGCCACCCGCGAGAACGTGCAGCTCGCGGTGCTCCGCGACGACCGGGCACTGTACGTCGAGCGACTGCGCGGGCCCACCTCCGTGCCGGTCGTCTCGCGCGTGGCGGGGGAGTTGCCGCTGCACGCGACCGGAGTGGGAAAGGTGCTGCTCGCCTTCGCGGATCCGGAGACGGTGGAGCGGGTGCTCGCCGGAGGGCTCACCTCGCACGCGCCGAACACGGTGGTGGACCCGGCGCGGCTCCGCGGTGAGCTGGAGGAGGTCCGCAGGACCGGGATCGCCTGCACGCAGGAGGAGATGTCGGTCGGCACCTGCTCGGTCGCGGTGCCGGTACGGGGCGCGGGCGGCCGGGTGGTGGCGGCGCTGTCGCTGGTGGCCTGGCGGCACACCGCCGATCCGCGACGGCTGGCACCGGCCGTGCTGACCGCGGCCGCCGCGCTCTCCCGCGACCTCGTCGCCGCGTTCCGCTGAGCGTCCGTCCTCGCCTCACGCCTCCCCGGTTCCTCCTCCCTCCGCCGAGTGCGGCGTTCCTCCCGCCGAGAGGAGCTTTCCTCGTCGCTTTCCGCTGAGCGGAAGGGGGCGGTATGCGCGGGCGGACGGTACGCGATGCTCGACGCATGCGAACTCAGGTCGGGATCGTCGGCGCGGGACCCGCCGGGCTGCTCCTCTCCCATCTGCTGCACCTGCGGGGCATCGACTCGGTGGTCCTGGAGGCGCGGAGCAGACAGTACGTCGAGCAGCGTGTGCGGGCCGGGGTGCTGGAGCAGGGCACGGTGGACGTGCTCAACGAGGCGGGGGTCGGCGACCGGATGCGCGCCGAAGGGCTGCCGCACCACGGCATCGAGCTGCGCTACGGCGGAGCCGGGCATCGCATCGCGTTCGAGAAGCTGGTCCCCGGCAGGGCCATCACCGTCTACGGGCAGCAGGAGGTCGTCAAGGACCTCATCGCCCGGCGGCTCGCCGACGGCGGGAAGATCCTCTTCGACGTCCCCGACGTCGCGCTGCACTCGCTGGAGAAGGACCCCTACCTCACCTTCGGGGGCGAGCGTCTCGACTGCGACGTCATCGCCGGGTGCGACGGCTTCCACGGGGTCTCGCGGACGTCGATCCCCGAGGGCGTCCTGTCGGTCTTCCAGCGTGACTACCCGTTCGCCTGGCTCGGCATCCTCGCGCGGGTCCCGCCGTCGTCCGAGGAACTGATCTACTCCCGTAACGACCGGGGTTTCGCGCTGCACAGCATGCGCTCCGAGGAGATCAGCCGCTTCTACCTCCAGGTGCCGCCGGACGCCTCGCTCGACGACTGGCCGGACGAGCGGATCTGGGCCGAACTGCGGGCACGCCTGGAGACGGTACCCGGGTTCACGCTCGCCGAGGGGCCGATCATCTCCAGGGACCTGTCGGCGATGCGCTCGTTCGTCGCCGAGCCGATGCGCCACGGCAACCTCTACCTCGCCGGGGACGCCGCCCACATCGTGCCGCCCACCGGGGCGAAGGGACTCAACCTGGCCGTCGCCGACGTCCGGCTGCTGACCAGGGCACTGGACGAGTTCTACACGAAGGGCTCCACCGGGCTGCTGGACACCTACTCCGCCGACTGTCTCAGGCGCGTCTGGCGTGCCCAGCACTTCTCCTGGTGGATGACGACGCTGCTGCACACCTTCGACGCCGACGACCCCTACGGGGGACGCCTGCAGACCTCCCACCTCGACTACGTCACCTCCTCGGAGGCCGCCGCGACCACGCTCGCGGAGAACTACGTCGGCCTGCCCTTCGACTCCTGAGCCCGCGTCCCCTCGCGAGCCCACGCCACGTCACACGGGCGGTCCTGGTGAGGAGGCCGCGGGCTCAGGAGAGGTCGAAGGCGACGTCGCCGAGGCGGATCGTCCGCACCATGGGATCGTCGAATTCGTCCGGGACACTCGACGTCGCGGACGAATCGCCTCGCGGGGGCCCGTTCCCGGGGCGGAACCCTGAGGGGGACCGCCCTACCGTCTCGGCTCTTCGCGCAGCTCAGGGGCGTAACGCGGCGAGTGTCCCCGGAGGGCGGGCACCACCGCGTCCCGAGAGACATCCGGGAGCGTTCAGGGGTGGCCGGGGGCTGTCTCCGATGTTCCGGAATCCTGCTCGTCGCCATCGTTGAGGCATGGGAAGTCAGGCGTTCACGGGATCGGCGATGGTCTTCGGTGGTTACGCGGCGATCGGCGCCGGGGCCGCCGCGATGCTCGGGCTGCACGTGGTCACCGGCCTCGATCCGGTGCACACCGTGATCAGCGAGTACGCGTTCGAGGCGGACGGCTGGTTGCTGCCCCTGTCGCTCACGCTCTTCGCCGCCGCGGCGACGATCATCGGGGCGGTGCTGGCCCGGCGCGGGGAGGACCGTGCGGTGGCGCTGCTGGTCGGAGTCTGGGGCCTGTGCATGCTGCTGATCGGAGCCTTCCCCACTGACGAGCCCGGCGTGCCGCTCTCGATGTCGGGTGGCATCCACAGGTACGCGGCGTTCGTGGCCTTCCTCACCATGCCGATCGCGGGGCTGCTCCTCGCCAGGCGGTACGCGACCAGCCCGTACGCCCGCGCGGTCCGGTTGCTCAGCCTGGCCGCGATGGGGGTGCTGGTCCTGGTGGTCCTCCCGTACGTGGTGCGGGTGTTCGGCGTGGACCTGACCAACGACGACATTCCCGCGGGGGTGACCCAGCGGCTGGTGGTGGGCTTCGAGGTGGCGGTGCTGGCCATGCTGGGGATGGTGGCCGGTGCCCGGCGCGGCCGCGTCCGCCGTCCGCTCCCGGCGGCCGCCCGCGCCTGACCCCTTTTCCGGTTTGTTCCCGGTTTGTCGTACGGCTGCCCTACGCTCCCGGAAAGTCGATCGATCGAGAAGGTGGAGCATGGCCGCGCGGAGCACTTACCTGGAACTGTCCGAGGACGGCGGAAGCTCGCACAAGTTCTACGAGGTCGTGGTCGACGGGACCGAGGTGACGATCAGATACGGCCGCATCGGCGAGTCCGGCCAGTCCAAGGCGTCGGCGTTCGCCAATGAGGCGAAGGCGGAGGCGGCCGCCGCGAAGAAGATCAACGAGAAGGTCCGCAGAGGATACGCCCCCGCGGTCCGGGGGGTGCGCCAACGCCGCGCGGTCACCCGGCGCAGCGTGGAGAGCACCCGCTCCACCGCCACCCAGGCGCCGGTGCTGTGGCGCTTCGCCAGCGGCGCGGCGGCGTTCGGCATCTTCGTCGACTCCGAGCGCTGCTGGGTCGGCAACCAGCGCGGCGACGTCTACACCGTCACCCACGGCGGCACCGTCACCGGCCGCTTCAAGCTGCCGGACGGGGTCAAGTGCATCGTCGGCGACGACTTCTGGATCTACGCGGGCGCCGACGACGGCAAGGTCTACGACCTCGGCGGCAAGGTTCCCAGGGTCGCGTACGAGATCGCCGAGGACGTCGACATCTACTGGCTGGACATCCACGACGGCGTGCTCGGCGTCTCCGACCGGGCAGGGCGGATCACCACCATCGACCACGAGGACGAGTTCCAGTGGGCACGCAAGGGCAGGGGCGACTCGGCCTGGATGGTCCGCTGCGACGACGAGGCCGTCTACCACGGCCACTCCACCGGGGTGGCCCGCTACGACGCCGCCGACGGAGCGCCGGTCTGGGAGACGCCCCTCACCGGCGCGGTGCTCTTCGGCTGGCAGGAGGCCGACTCGGTCTACGCGGGAACCTCGCGCTCCACCGTGCACCGCCTGCGCAAGTCCGACGGCGCCTCCCAGGCGGTCTACCGCTGCGACGCCACCGTCTTCTCCTGCGCCACCGCCCCCGGCGGCCGGTACGTCTTCGCCGGAGACAACCACTCCTCGATCTACTGCTTCGACCAGAGCGGCGAGCGCCTGTGGAAGCTGGCCACCGGCTGCGGTTCCGCCTTCTCCATGCAGTATCTCGACGACCGCCTCTACATCGTCACCACCGACGGCACCCTGGCCTGCATCGACGCGACCGAGGAGGCGATCAGGGCGGCCCAGGACGGCACCCTCCCCGAGGCGGTCGACGTCAAGGCGTCCGCCGGGCTGGCGGTGGTGGAGCCCACCGCCGTGCTGGAGACCGTGGTGTTCGACGCCGTTCCGGACACCGGCGACGGCGTGGTGCTCGAATGCTTCCGCGAGGGCGAGCGGCTCCGGGTGCGGGTCGTCAGCGAGGGCTACGACGTGCGGCGGAACGTGCAGTTCCCCAAGGAGGTCAGAGAGGCAGGGGCCCGCTACCTCGTGGAGGGCGTCCGCTTCTCCGAGCGGGGTGGTTTCTACCGCGCGTACGGCGACATCAGGCGCCTGCTCTGATCTCCCGTCGGGCAGGCGTTCACCACGTCGACGAGATCTTGTCATGGTGCCGCGAGGCGCCGGGCCGCCCTGGCGTATCCGGGGAGCTTTTCCCACCCGGGAATGTCGGTACCGAGCATGCCTCCCGAGGCGTCTCCAGCGGATCGGGAGGACGGGGAGGACCCGTCGCGGGCGGCCGGTGACAGCGGGACAGGCCCGGCGCGGGCCGGAACCGAGGGGGACGGTTCCGGTCCGCGCCGGAGCGGGTCAGGACGGGACGTTCCACTTCTGGTTGGCGGTGCCGCCACAGGTCCAGATCTGCAGGCGGGTGCCGTTCGCGCTGGACTGGCCGGTGGCGTCCAGACACTTGTTGGCGGCCGGGTTCACGAGATCCCGGGCCCCGCTGTAGGTCCACCGCTGTGCCGCGGTGCCGTTGCAGTCGTACAGCTGGATGGGCGTGCCGTCGGCGGTTCCGGCGGCGGTGACGTCCAGGCACTTGCCCAGCGCGCGCACGGTGCCGTCGGTGCCCATGGTCCACTGCTGTGCGCCGGTGCCGTTGCAGTCGTAGAGCTGGATGGGGGTGCCGTTCGCGGTGTTGGCCGCGGCGACGTCGACGCACTTGCCGCCGATGCCGGTGATCTGTCCCGTACGGCCACCGCCGGTGGGCGGGGCGTAGACGCGGACGTAGTCGATGGTGAGCTGCTGGGGGAAGGTGGTCGAGGCGTCGGGCGAGCCCGGCCAGTTCCCGCCGACGGCGAGGTTGAGGATCATGAAGAACGGGTGGTCGTAGACCCAGGGGTTGCCCCGCGTGTCGGCGGGGGTCTTCCTGGAGTACTGGACGCCGTCGACGTACCAGGTCACCGCGCCGGGCTCCCAGTCGACGGTGAAGGTGTGGAAGGCGTCGGCGAAGGCCTGGCCCGCGGGGAGGTTGTAGCTGCCGCTCAGCGGGTTGCCCCCCGAGTAGCCGGGACCGTGGAGGCTGCCGAGCACCTGCCCGGGGACGCTGCCGACGTTCTCCATGATGTCGATCTCACCGTTGGCGGGCCACTGGGCCCCTCCGGTGCCCAGCATCCAGAACGCGGGCCACATGCCCTTGCCCCTGGGGAGCTTCATCCGCGCCTCGAAACGGCCGTAGGCGCGGGTGAAGGTCGCGGCGGTGGTCAGCTTGCCCGAGGTGTACTCGCACGAGCCGTACCAGCAGCCGTGTCCGGCGGGGTTGCCCTTGCGGGCGGTGATGACCAGGTTGCCCGCGCCGTCGTGGGCGATGTTCTCGTTGCCGGACGTGTAGTACTGCCGCTCGTTGTTGCCCCAGCCTCCGCCGCCGACGTCCCGGCGCCATTTGGCGTTGTCGGGGCCGGTGCCGGAGGCCGCGTTGAACTCGTCCGACCATACGAGGGGGCCGGGGGCCGGGGCGGCGAGGGCCTGCCGGGTGGCGGTCTGGGCGGCGGTGGCCTGGGCCCCGGCCTGGGAGGGGACGAGTGTGGCGGAGCCGAGGGCGAGGAGTGTCGCGGCGAGGAGGCCGCCGATCCGCGCGAACCGCGTCCGCGCGGGGCGAGGGCCGGTGGGGGGTGCCGGGCTGGTGACGATCATCGGCTGTTCCTTTCTAACCGGTGTCCGCTGGAGGGAGGTCACGGTCTAGAAGCCGGCCGTGATACGGGTGAACTCCCAGTTGGGCTGGGAGATGCCGCTGCACTCGGAGGAGGCGTTGCCGCCGGGGCAGGGGCGGTCGCGGTTGACCGCCCAGTAGGCGAAGCGGGTCAGGCCCTTGGACCTGGCCCAGTCGCGGATCTGGGTCCAGGCCTGGGTGGTGGTCAGCTCACCCTGGTCGGACAGGCCGTTCATGCCGGAGATGCCCATGCGGGCGTACGCCTGCGCGTCGGTCCAGCCGTTGGCGGCCTTGAGCGCGTTCTTCAACCCCTCCGAGGAACTGACGGTGGCGGTGTAGATGTTCGAGGCGCCGAAGTTGAACGGCATGATCGTGTAGTTGTCGATCGGTACGGCGAGCGCCTTGGCCTGGTTGATCAGGCGGACACCGGCCGAGGTGGGGCCGTTCACCCCGGTGCCGAAGGTGACGGCGATCTTGACGTTCGGGTTGTTCTGCTTGACGATCTTCAGGCCGTTGAGGATGCGGTCCTGGACGGTGTAGTTCTCGAACTCGTCGGTGTTCTCGATGTCGAAGTCGACGACCGCGGGGCCGACGGCGTTGATCACCTGCTGCACCGCTCCGGCGTAGGCCGCCGGGGTGGCGCAGTTCGGGCCGAGCTTGTTGCCCGACCATCCGCCGAAGGAGACCTGGACGCTGCCGCCCGCGGCCTTGATCTGGTTGATCGCCGCCTGGTCGGCGCCGCCGGTCAGCGGCCTCGAGCCGTCCCAGCGCGGAGTGCAGCCGCCGCCGGACAGGATGAACGCCATGGTGAAGGACTTCACCCCGGTGGTGCTCATGATCGTCGCCGGGTTGGGCGGGTTGCCCCAGCCCATGTAGAGGTAGGGGGCTCCGGCCATCTTGCCGGCCGGCGGGGGCGTGGTGCCGCCGTCGCTCGGGGCGTTCCACTTCTGGTTGGCGGTGCCGCCACAGGTCCAGATCTGCAGGCGGGTGCCGTTCGCGCTGGACTGGCCGGTGGCGTCCAGGCACTTGTTGGCGGCCGGGTTCACCAGGTCGTTCGCGGCGCTGTAGGCCCACTGCTGCGCCGCGGTGCCGTTGCAGTCGTAGAGCTGGACGGGGGTGCCGTCGGCGGTTCCGGCGGCGGTGACGTCCAGGCACTTGCCCAGCGCGCGCACGGTGCCGTCGCCGTTGCGGGTCCACTGCTGTGCCGCGGTGCCGTTGCAGTCGTACAGCTGGATGGGGGTGCCGTTCGCGGTGCCGGCCGCGGCGACGTCGACGCACTTGCCGCCGATGCCGGTGATCTGCCCGGTGGCGGCGGCGGCCGGGGACGCGGTGGTCACGCCGGCGAGGGCGAGAACGACGACGGTGAACATCCCGCCGAGAGTGGCCGGGAGCGACATGCGACGGCGCCGGGGAGGCGGCTGTCCTGTGTCCATGCGCGGATTTCCTTCCGTCTTGGGAGGCGACGTGCGGGTGACGTCACGCCCGGGCGGGGACGTGACGTGCGCGTGACGTCACGACCCGGACGAGCGGGGGGCATGCGGGCGGTGCCGGACGCGGAGAGCGTGCCTTTCGCGGGCGGCCGTACGGCGTCCCCGGAACGGATCGCCATGCGGCGGCACGCGCTGCTCGGCGCGTCCTGGGCCCTGCCGCGACGGATACGGCAGGGAGAACGGGAGCCCTCACAGGCGGGAGACGGTCGGTGTGCCTCCCGCTCGTGAGGGGGTGTCGTCAGGGTGGTGGAGCGGGGCGCGGCCACCGCGCCCACCGCCACACGGCGTCAGGAAAGCGAGTCATGGGGGTCCCTTCACGGCAGGCTTTCGCTTGCCCGGACCTTAGGACAGACTTCGTTCCTTGGTCAATACAAGCAGTAAAAAAAGCATCACAGCACCGGTCTCATGTTCGTGCGGACCGATGTGAGCTCCCGTAAAAAATGGAAAGTTTGTTTACGGTAGAAGCCCTGGGAGGAACGGTCCAGAGCTCGGCGTTGTCAGGATGCGCTGTCAGGAAATCTCGGGCCGCTGCCGGAGGGGTGCGAGAGACCCGATGCGGCGACGCTCTGGACGGGACAGGGCGGCGTGCGTACTCCTCCGGTGCGCTCACGGACACCCGGGGTCGCGCCCCCGCGGGGCAGCCGTCCGTGAGCCGGGCCCGTGCCGGTGAGAGGCAGCCGTCCGCGAACGGAGCCGGGGTGGTGAGGAGCAGCCGTCCATGAACGGGGCCGTGCCGGTGAGGGGCAGCCGTCCGTGAGCCGGGCCCGTGCCGGTGAGAGGCCGCCGTCCGTGAACGGAGTCGCCGTCGCCGGTCGTCGGTCTCGCGCCGGGGACACGGCGTCGCGTGCCGGTCCCCGGCGATGTGCCCCGCGGGTGCGCGGGTGCGGACGTCTAGCGTTTGCCGCCTGAGCCGTCGAGTCCCGCGCGACGCAGGGCGTCGGCCATCGCGCCGCTCGGCGCGTTGCGCTGCCGGTCGCCGCGTCCCTGATCGCGCCCCTGTCCGCCGCGTCCCTGGCCGCCCCCGCGCCTGCCGCCGCCGTCACCCTGGCGCTGCCCGCCGCCACCCTGCTGGTCACGCTGGTCACGCGGCCCCCGGGGCCCTGCGGGCTTGACCTCGTCCTCCAGTCGGAGGGTGAGCGAGATGCGCTTGCGCGGGATGTCGACGTCGAGCACCTTCACCCGGACGATGTCGCCGGGCTTGACCACCTCGCGCGGGTCCTTGACGAAGCTGTGCGACAGCGCCGACACGTGGACCAGGCCGTCCTGGTGCACACCGACGTCGACGAACGCGCCGAAGGCGGCGACGTTGGTGACCACACCCTCCAGCAGCATGCCGGGCTTGAGGTCGGAGAGCTTCTCCACGCCCTCCTTGAAGGTCGCGGTCTTGAAGGCCGGACGCGGGTCGCGACCCGGCTTCTCCAGTTCGGCGAGGATGTCGGTGACGGTCGGCAGGCCGAAGGTGTCGTCCACGAACTCCTGCGGGCGCAGGGCACGCAGCGCCGTACCGTTGCCGATCAGGGACGCGAGGTCGCCGCCGGTGCTCTTCAGGATGCGCCGCACCACCGGGTACGCCTCCGGGTGCACGCTGGAGGTGTCGAGCGGGTCGTCGCCGTCGCGGATGCGCAGGAAGCCCGCGCACTGCTCGAAGGCCTTCGGACCGAGCCTCGGCACCTCCTTCAACGCCTTGCGGGAACGGAAGGGGCCGTTGGCGTCGCGGTGCTGGACGATGTTCTCCGCGAGCCCGGAGCCGATGCCGGAGACCCGGGTGAGCAGCGGCGCGGAGGCGGTGTTGACGTCGACGCCGACCGCGTTCACACAGTCTTCCACCACGGCGTCGAGAGAGCGGGAGAGCTTGGTCTCGGCGAGGTCGTGCTGGTACTGGCCGACGCCGATCGACTTGGGGTCGATCTTCACCAGCTCGGCGAGGGGGTCCTGCAGCCGCCTGGCGATCGAGACGGCGCCGCGCAGCGACACGTCCATGCCGGGCAGCTCCTGGGAGGCGAACGCGGAGGCGGAGTAGACCGAGGCCCCGGCCTCGGACACCACGACCTTGGTCAGGCCGGGGACCAGCTTGACCAGCTCGCCCGCGAGTTTGTCGGTCTCGCGCGAGGCGGTGCCGTTGCCGATCGAGACGAGCTCCACACCGTGCTTCTTCGCCAGCGTGGCGAGGGTGGCCAGCGACTGGTCCCACTGGCGGCGCGGCTCGTGGGGGTAGACGGTGTCGGTGGCCAGCACCTTGCCCGTCGCGTCGACCACCGCGACCTTCACGCCGGTGCGCAGTCCGGGGTCCAGTCCCATGGTCGCGCGGCTCCCGGCGGGCGCGGCGAGCAGCAGGTCGCGCAGGTTCGCGGCGAACACGCGTACCGCCTCCTCCTCGGCGGCCTGCCACATGCGCGTCCGCAGGTCGATGCCGAGGTGGACGAGGATGCGGGTGCGCCACGCCCAGCGGACCGTGTCGGCCAGCCACGCGTCGGCGGGCCTTCCCTGGTCGGAGATGCCGAAGCGGTGCGCGATGCGGCCCTCGTAGGTGCCGGTGGGCTCCTGCTCCGGCTCCAGGGTGAGGGTGAGGACCTCCTCCTTCTCACCGCGGAACATCGCGAGGATCCGGTGCGAGGGCAGCTTGGTGAACGGCTCGGCGAAGTCGAAGTAGTCGGAGAACTTGGCGCCCTCCTCCTCCTTGCCCTCGCGGACCGCCGCGACGAGGCGGCCCTTCGTCCACATCCGTTCGCGCAGCTCGCCGACGAGGTCGGCGTCCTCGCCGAACCGCTCGACCAGGATCGCGCGGGCACCGTCCAGCGCGGCGGCGGCGTCGGCCACCCCCTCGCCGACGAACGCCTCGGCCGCGGCCCGCGGATCGACCGACGGGTCCGCGAGCAGGCCGTCGGCGAGCGGTTCGAGTCCCGCCTCCCTCGCGATCTGCGCCTTGGTCCGCCGCTTGGGCTTGTACGGGAGGTAGATGTCCTCCAGGCGGGCCTTGGAGTCGGCGAGGAGGATCTGCGCGCGCAGGGCGTCGTCGAGCTTGCCCTGGGCGTCGATCGACTCCAGGATCGCGGTGCGCCGCTCCTCCAGCTCCCGCAGGTAACGCAGCCTCTCCTCCAGCGTGCGCAGCTGCGTGTCGTCGAGCATCTCGGTGGCTTCCTTGCGGTAGCGGGCGATGAACGGCACGGTGGCCCCGCCGTCGAGCAGGTCCACCGCCGCACTCACCTGTCGCTCGCGCACACCCAGCTCTTCGGCGATCCGCTGATGAATAGACGTGGTCACGATCTCTCTTTCCGTGTGATGGCAGTCCCAAGTTACCGCCTCACCCCCCTGGTGGTCCGGAGAGCCGGAGGGACGAATCACCCGAGAGCGGGAAGAGGACCGCATTCTCGGCGCGGCCGTACCGGGAGGCCGGCGGTCAGGGAAGCACCTCGAAGGTGGGCGTCAACCGAGTCCACTCGACGGTGGCGGCGGCCGTGTTTCCGCCGGGGGTTCCGGTCACCCAGTGCGTGAGCTGAGGGGTCTCCCTGCTGTCCTGGACGACCCAGGTCGCCCCGGTGTCCACGCCGTCCCTGAACAGCCGGGCCGTCCCCGCGCTGTCCACCCGTACCCGCCACGTCGCCGTCCGGCCGGCGGCGTCCAGCGAGTGGACCTTCTCCCAGACGGCGGACCCCTTGCGCATCGTCCAGACTCCGCTGCGCTGCACGGTCAGCATGAGCCGCCTGGCGCCGTTGGCCACCTTCGCGCCGAGACAGACACCGTTGCCGCTACGAGGGTCGAGTGCGCTGTCGTCGTCCACCCGGCCGCGGAACTCCAGGGTGAAGTCGCATCCCTTGGAGGCGTCGAGCGGGAAGGACGCCCGGCACACCGTGGTGCCGGTGCTTTCGAGCCGGAGCCCGCCGGTGGAGGTCCGCGCGCCGCCACTCAGCGTCCACCCCCTCGCGTTCCCCGTGCCCGCGCTCCAGTCGCCCGAGGCGAGGGGCGCGTCGGAGAGAGGGCGGGAGATGTCGAGCCTGGCGACCTTGATGTTGGTCTGGTTGTGCTCCCAGACGACGAAGAACCGGCCGGGCTCGTACTCGTCGGCGCTGGGGTAGACGTCCCATCCCCGCGCCGCGCCTCGCGTCAGCCGGGGGCCGTCGGCGAAGAGCCGTGCGGGCTCCCAGGGTTCGCCGGGCCGCCTGACCTTGTAGTAGAGCACCTCACGATACTGGTCGGGTTTGCTCGCGGAGGAGCCGGTGAACGGCCCGGCCAGTGTGTTGAAGACGGCGAGGTGGCGCCCCGCGGAGTCGCGGGTGAAGAACGTCTTGACGTAGTAGTTGGGAAGGTTCGCGTCCAGCTTGAGCGGCGACCACGTCAGTCCGCCGTCGGTGCTGGTCGCCGTGGCGCTGTGGGTCGCGCCCGAGCGGTAGCGGGCGTCGCGCGCCGCCGCCGAGGTGCCACTCCTCAGATCCAGGGAGCGGGTCACCATCACGAGCGTCCCGGGGTTGTCCTGGGAGGGTGCGATCTGCGGCTCCTCGATCGCCACCCCCGGCGGGTTCTCCGCGAGCCCGCCGGAGGTCCAGGTCGTCAGGTCGGTCGAGCGCAGCACGCCCGCCCTGTTCGTACCGTCCGAGTGCCGCCAGTAGGGAACCAGCCACACGCCGCCGTGCCGCAGCGGTTTGCCCGCCACGACCACGCCCCTGCCGTTGTCCGGCACGTCGACGGTGACGGGGAAGGCGGTCCAGGTGCGGCCGCCGTCGGCGCTCCTCCTGACGACGAGCGAGGTGGGGAAGCCGTCGACGTCGCCCTCCCGGTCACGGTCACGTTCGACGGAGATCAGGCCGAGCAACGCGTACAGCGTGCCCGCGTCGTTGAGGAAGATCACATAGTGGTAGCGGGTCGTGGCGGTGGCGGCGGCGAGCATTCCCACCGTCCAGGTCAGGCCGCCGTCCTCGGAACGGGCGTACATGATGGAGCCCTGATCGGTCGGCGCCGGGTCCCGCGCGTCCCTGACACCGGCCCGCCAGGCGACCACCAGCCGCCGGTGGTCCAGGGCGACGATGTCGGGAACCCGGTTGCCCTCGTGGGCGAGTTCCCCGTCGGGATTCCTGGTGACCTTGCCGTACACGACGACGGGAGGGCTGACGTCCGATCCGACGATCTCACTTTCCGGCCAGGGCATGGATCACAGGCAACAGTGGGCGGATGGACGGGAGGTTATCGGGGGGTGAAGCCCACGCGGCCGACGTCTCGCGTCCGCCCGAACCCGGGTGAGCGCGGGGCGGGAATGCCTGGCTAATGAAAACCGTTATCGTCGGCGTCGGTAATCCGCCCTCCGAGAGGAGCAGACGTGGCCAAGAACGAGATGCGACCGGTGATCAGGCTGAGGTCCACGGCGGGCACCGGTTTCACCTACGTGACCCGCAAGAGTCGGCGTAACGACCCCGACCGGCTCACCCTCGTCAAGTACGACCCGATCGTCCGCCAGCACGTCCCGTTCCGAGAGGACAGATAGCCATGAAGAAGGGCATCCACCCCGACTACCGCCCGGTCGTCTTCCGCGATCCGAGTGCGGGTGTCGCCTTCCTGACCCGTTCGACCGTCAGCAGCCGTAAGACCGTCGAGTGGGAGGACGGCGCCGTTTACCCGCTGGTCGACGTCGACGTCTCCTCGGCGAGTCACCCCTTCTACACCGGGCGCGGCCGGGTCGTCGACACGGCGGGGCGCGTCGAGCGCTTCCAGCGGCGCTACGGCAGGAGCTGACCCCAGAACCGATTCCGGCCCCGGCCTTGGCCGGGGCCGTGCTGTTTTCCGTTGGCCGGGACTCGCGTCCCCGCCTCGCCAGGACGCGCGGCACCGCTCATCGGGGCGCGGGCCACCGTGCACAGGCCGGGCCGCGTCAGCCGCAGGTGATCTCGGTGAAGGTCGGGGGCGTGGTGGCGGACCCCACGAAGCCGATGTCGGTGGCGGTCGCCCCCGGCGCCAGCGACGGCTTCTCGGTGGGGGCGTGCAGCATCGCGACGGGGCCGCTCTGCATGTGGGTGCCGTTCCACGACTGGGTGAAGGTCGCCTCGCGCGGTTGCATCCACTGGATGTACCAGTCGCGTATCGGCTTGTCGGTGGTGTTGGTGATCGTCGCGGCGCCTCGGTAGCCGCCGGGCCACGACTCCACCAGGGTGACCGTCGCCTGACACCTCTTGGTGTCCGGGGCAGGGGTGTCCATGTCCTCGTGGAGGGGCGCGGAGGACGACGACACCGGAGGGTTGCCGTCATCGGACGGGGCCGCCGGGGGGTTCCCCTGGACGGACGGGGACACCTGGGTGACGTGCTGGGAGATCGGGTGCGCCGCGGTGTGCCCGCTCTCCTGGGTCCGGCCGGCGCAGGCGCCCGCGACCAGGGCCACCGCCGCTCCGAGCGAGACGAGGCCCAGCAGTGGCGCGATCTTCGTGGTGAACGGCACGGGACTCCCTTCCGCCCTTTTTACGAGGGCGCGGCGGCCGTGGGGAGGGGCGGTGATCCGGTGCGGTTGTGGCGGCCCGGCGGTCTGCCGGTCCGCTCATCCGTCGGTCTGTCGGTCTGTGGGGACGAACGGGGTGGGGGGGAGACGGGTCGGTCCCCGCCGGTGGCACCGGCGGGGACCGCGTTACATCAGGGGCTGGAGCAGGTGACGCTCGGAGAGCCGCTGGTGCCCGATCCGGTGAACCCGAAGGTGGTCGAGGCGCCGGGGGCTATCGTGCGGTTCCAGTCGACGTTCTTGGCCGTGACGGTGGATCCGGACGTGGTGTGCGTGGCACTCCACAGACTGTTGATGGCGCTACCGCTGCCGAGTGTCCACGTCGCCGTCCAGCCGTTGATGGTGGCCGATCCCGAGTTGCGCACGGTCACCTCGCCCTGGTAACCGCCCGACCAGGAGCTGACGGTCTTGTAGGTGGCGGTGCACGCTCCGGTGCCGGGGTTCGGCGTCGGCGTCGGGTTCGGGGTCGGGCTCACGGTCGGCGTCGGGGTCGGGGTCGGGTCCGGGTTGTTGCCCGTACGGCCGACTCCGGTCACCTGGCCGTTGCCGCCGTCGAAGACGACGTCGGAGCAGTTGTAGAACGTCTCGGCGCTGTCGGAGCGCTTCCACACCGAGTAGATGATGTGGCGGCCCGACTTGCCGGAGGGGAGCCTGGCGTTCCAGTAGTAGTTGGCGTCGTTGGTCCCCGGGTTTCCGACGCTCTGCGGGTGGTCGGCCGTGTGGAAGGGTTCCGACTCCAGGTCATCCCAGGTCAGGGCCCGGTTGGGGTTCCAGCCGTCCTTGGTGATGTAGAGGTAGAACCAGCCGGGGTGGGCGGCCCACTTGTTGTACTTGAACTGGATGTTCGCGCCCGCGGTCAGGTGCGTCACCGGCCAGTTGGCACTCGGCAGGTCGTACCCGCTGTAGCCGGGGTTGCCGCCGCTGCACGCCTGGCCGTCGGGGATGAACCCGCGGGTTCGCCCGGCTCCGTCGGACCGCAGCAGGCTGAACCAGTTGTACAGCGAGTTCGCCCCGCTCTGGGCAACCGCCGCCGAACACGCCGAGTTGATCGGCACGATGTTCCCCTGCGGGGAGAGGCCGTCCTGCCAGCAGAAATACGTCCGGCTGCCGGGCACCATCATCGCGCCGTGCGCGGAGGCCGGCAGGGGAACGAGAACGACGGCGAGCAGCGCGGTCATGAAAGTGACCACACCGGCGACAGCCATACTTCGCCATTTACTCACAGAATTACCATCCCTTTCGAGGGGGTGACGAGACATTGATCAATGGCGGTGAGGCGCTCACGCGAGACGGACTCTAGGTCGCAGGTTGCGGGGGTGTAAACGGAGTGCTTCTTTCACCGTGAGGTAGCGGCTTGTTGTACCAGTTCAGGGGGTTACGGGGTGATTTCACCCAATGAAAGGTTCACGGTTGGGGTGCCCTGTGGTGAGTCTGCGTGGGAAGGGTCGCACCAGGTGGAGAGCGAAGGACTTGCGGATCTTCGAGGTGTAGGAGAAAACGATGGGGAAAAACGAAAGACCGGCCGGAGGATTTCCGGCCGGTCTTCGGTGAAGGGACGGGCTCTGGGCGAGACGCCTTTCCCCGCGGGGCCACCGCGCCTTTCCTGTGGGGCTACCGCGTTCTTCCCGCCGCGACCTTCTCCAGTGCGGGCCCCGTGAGGCGGTACCTGTCCCACTCGTCGAGCGGTTCCGCGCCGATCGCCCGGTAGAAGTCGATGGCCGGGGTGTTCCAGTCGAGCACCGACCATTCGAAGCGGCCGTAGCCGCGCTCCACGCAGATGCCCGCCAGTTCGGCGAGCAGCCTCCTGCCGTGCCCGCCGCCCCGGTGGGCCGGATGGACGAAGAGGTCTTCGAGATAGATCCCGTGGGTGCCGAGCCAGGTGGAGTAGGAGACGAACCAGATCGCGAACCCCGCGATCCTCTCCCCGTCGACGGCGATGTGGCAGAACACGCTGGGGGAGGGGCAGAAGAGCGTCTCGTGGAGCATGTCGGGGGTGTTCTCGACCTTGTCCAGCGCCTTCTCGTACTCCGCGAGTCCACGGATCATGTCGATGATCGCCGGGACGTCGTCCGGCGTTGCGGGGCGAATCATGTTCGAAGTCTAGGGCGGGGCCGCGGTCGGGGACGAGTTGGAAAAGGATTTTCAGTGATAAAAGGTGTTATATAGGGTCGCATGGCTGCACGGGAGACGCCTCCCGTAAGTTGTCTGCTGATCGAAGTGCGGGTCGTTGAGAAAGGCGGGTCACCATGTCGACAGAACCCCACGGGGAGCGGCTGGCGGAGCTCAGGGAGGCGTTCGCGGCCATCGACATCGATGGCGACGGATTCATCACGGAGCGGGAGTTCGGTGAGCACTTTCCCGCCCTGCCCGCCGAGGCCATCGGATCGCTGAACCAGAACGGCGACTCCGACGGCGACGGCCGGCTCTCGTTCGAGGAGTTCGTCCGCCTGGTTTCCCGAGACTGACCGTTCCCCGTTCTTCGAGGGGGCCACCGGAACCGGTGGCCCCCTCGAAGAACGGGTGCCACCTCGCGCGATCTTCTCTCGGCGTTCTCCCTCGGTGACGTCGTGCGCTACCGCGGGTCTGACCGCGCTCACCGGAGACGGCGAGGGTCAGCGCGGGACCGGGACGTGACTGTCGGAGATCTCGCGCAGTGACTCCTCGACGGTGGAGTCGATGGGGAACGCCTCGCGCAGCCTGGTCAGATCGAGCAGGCGGCCGAGGAATCCGTGCACGCCGACGAGGCGCAGCCAGCCTTTCCGCTCGTAGGCGCGTCGCAGGCTCGTCAGCAGCACCCAGATGCCCGTGGAGTCGCAGAATCCCACCCCCGTCGTGTCGACGACGAGGCAGACGTGACCGCGCCTCATGTACTCCGCGATTTTCTCCTCGAGCAGCGGTGCCGAGGACTTGTCCAGGTCGCCGACCAAGGTCACCACGGAGAAGTGCGGGTGCGCGTCCATGCTTACGGAAAGTCGAGTCATATCGCCCCGCTGTCTACGGCGGTTGAAGACAGCGCCCTGTCGGGAGCCGTACGAAGGACGGGTGCCGTTACCCCCACCGTACGCCCGTCGCTCATGACAGTTCAACAAGTGATTGCGAACCGTCAGCGGTCAAGGAATCCGGAGGTGGATCGCCGCGCTCCGGTTTCGTTCTCGGTGCGGGACCTCACAGGACCAGGCCGTCGCGGTGAGACGAGGGGCGACGTCCTTGCCCACGGATACCCCCGGATACCCACTGGATACTCCCGGATTTCCCTCGGATACCCC
This sequence comes from Streptosporangium sp. NPDC000509, assembly GCF_042898365.1. Lineage (NCBI taxonomy): Bacteria > Bacillati > Actinomycetota > Actinomycetes > Streptosporangiales > Streptosporangiaceae > Streptosporangium > Streptosporangium sp. NPDC000509. The sequence continues at coordinate 132,667 of NZ_JBIAYX010000016.1, forward strand.
CGGATGCTCACGCACGGTGACGGACGGCGGGCCGCCGCGGGTCGCCGTTTGTCCCATCCGCCCTCGGGCACGTGAGGAAGATGGGAACCACTGATCCGGCGGTGCTCACCGTCAACGCGGGATCGTCGAGCCTGCAACTCCACCTCGTCCGGGACGGTCAGGTCCTGCGCACCGAGCACAGCGAGCAGAGCCTCGATCCCGGCGCGGCCGAGCGGGTGATCACGGACTTCCTCGACGTCGCCCCCGGCACCGGCCTCGCCGCTGTCGGCCACCGCCTCGTCCACGGAGGCGAGGCGGTTCGGAAGCCGACGGTCGTCGACGACGGCGTACTGCGAGCGGTGGGGGAGTACGCCGATCTCGCCCCGCTGCACGTACCGCCCGCGCTCGCGCTCGTCGAGGCCGCCCGGAACAGGCTGCCCGACATCCCGCACGTGCTCTGCCCCGACACCGCCTTCCACGCCGAACTTCCCGACAGCGCCGCCACCTACGCGCTGCCCGCGGAGTGGAGGAGCCGCTACGGCCTGCGCCGCTACGGCTTTCACGGCCTGTCGTACGCCTGGACGCTGGAAAGGGCCGCGGAGATGCTCGACCGGCCCGCGGGCACCCTCCAGGTCGTGCTGACCCACCTCGGCGGAGGCTCCTCGGTGTGCGCCGTCCGCGACGGCCGCAGCGTGGACACCTCGATGGGATTCACCCCGCTGGAGGGGGTCCCGATGAGCAAACGGTCCGGGAGCGTCGATCCCGGCATGCTGCTGTGGCTGCTGTCGGACTCCCGGCTCACGCTCGACGAACTGCGTGAAGGACTGGAACACCACTCGGGCCTGCTCGGCCTCTCCGACGGGAAGTCGGGAGACACCCGGGAACTGGTCGCCTCAGGGGATCCGGCCGCCGCGCTGGCCCTGGAGGTGTTCGCGCATCGGGTGAGCCGGGAGATCGCCGCCGCCGCGACGAGCCTGGACCGGCTCGACGCGCTCGTGTTCACCGGGGAGATCGGCTGGGACCAGCCGGAGGTCCGCGAGGCCGTCTGCGGAAGGCTCTCCCTGCTCGGCGTCGAGCCGCCCGCCCGCGGTGACCTCGACACCGACGGGACGGTCAGCGCGTCCGGCGCGTCCGTGCCCGTACTGGTGGTCAGGCCGAGAGAGGAACTGCAACTCGCCAGGGAGACCCTCGGCGCGCTCGGCGGGCATCCGTGAGGGGACCGGCCGCCGTTCGAGGATCTTCGTTTCGAGGAATCCCACCGGCGTTTCGAGGACTTTCACCGGAAAGGCAGGGGTAAGGATCGTGATTCGTGATCTCGTCAGGGGCGCGGGGAGCGGCGTTCTGGCCACGGCGGCGATGAGCGCCGTGATGCTCGCCGGGGAACGCGCGGGGCTTATGAGGGATCAGCCTCCCAAGAGGATCGTCCGCGGCCTCCTGCCGGGCCACAGGCACCGGCCCAAGTCGGGGGAGAGAGCACTGGGCGCGATCGCCCACTTCGGCTTCGGCGCCACGGGCGGGGCCGCGTTCGCCCTGTTCTGCGGGGGACGCCGTGCCCCGGTGACGCTCGGGGTGGCCTACGGGCTGGCCATCTGGTTGGTCAGCTACCAGGGCTGGGTGCCGAAACTGGAGGTCCTGCCGCCGATCGACGAGGATCAGCCGGGACGTCGGGCGGTGATGGCCGCGGGCCACGTGGTGTACGGCGCGATGCTCGCCCTCGCGGTGAACGGCCCCCGGCGCGAGACCTGACGGCCCGCACCCTCCGCGTCCCCGCCGGAATGGGCCGGGACGGGGAAGGCACGAGCCGCAACGATGATCGCGGAGCCGGTGGAACGGTTCCGTCCGGGGAATCCCGCTCCTGCGAACGGTCACCGAGGTGCTAGGAGGAGGCCACCGAGGCCGTGACCGGCTGCCCGGCCGAGAGCGTCTGCCGTATCGGCATCGGCTTGCCGACCGCGGTGCGCGCCGCGCCTGGGCTCTCAGGAGCCTCCTGGACGTCGGCGGGGTTGATCCGGCCGCCGTGCTCGTCATGGTGGTCGGCGTCCGCGTCGTCGAACCACACGCCGCCCTCCGCGAGATAGCGGAAGCGGATGGGCTGATAGGCGGGAACCATCAGGCTCACCTGATAGGTGCCGTCGTCCCTGCGCCGCATGGGATGGGCGTAGGGGTCCCAGCCGTTGAAGTCACCGACCAGCGAGACCCCTCCGCGGGTCGGGCTCTCCACTATGGTGAAAGTCAGCTTGACCTGGCCGTTCTTGGTCGGCTTACCGCGCTTGATCACTGAAGTCCTCCTGACATCGCTGTCTCCGTGCGTAACGTGCCGTGATCTCGGTTGCGGAAAGACGTGAAGATCACGCCAACTACCGGATCGCGCCGACGCGGACGTGACGCGACCTGGAGGCCGACGCCCGGTCACGGCCGAGCCGTCGATCCATATGGATCGTTACCGCCCGTAGCGGTCGGACAACCCGGACAGACCGATATTTGATCGGCATCACGTCCGACCTTGACCCGACCGTGATGGTTGACCGGTCCCCGCCGGAGGCGGCGCGCGTCGGCCAGGATGGTGGGGTGGACATACGGCCTATCTCCCCTTCCTCGCTGGTGGAGGAACTCGCCGACCGGGTGGCCGCGGAGCCCCGCGACTCCTGGGTGCGCGTCGCGCTCGACGGGGCTCCCGCGACGCGGCCGGAGGAACTCGCCGACGCGCTGGCGGGCCCGCTCCGGCTGCGCGGCAGGGAGGTGCTCCGCGTCTCCACCGCCGACTTCCTGCGCCCGGCCTCGCTGCGTTTCGAGTACGGCCGGACCGACCCGGACTCCTTCTACACCGACTGGTTCGACTACGGAGGGCTGGTCAGAGAGGTGTTGGGACCACTCGACCCGGGCCGATCGGGAAAGGTGCTGCCCACGCTGTGGGACAGCGCCGTCGACAGGGCCACCCGCGCGCCGTACGTCACGGTCCCCCCGGGCGGTGTGCTGCTGCTGGCCGGACCCCTGCTGCTGGGCCGAGGACTGCCGTTCGAGCTGACCGTGCACCTGAGGCTCTCGCCGGGCGCGCTCGCCCGGCGCACCCCGGAGGAACTGCACTGGACCCTGCCCGCCTACGCGCGCTACGAGGAGGAGGCCGCCCCGGCGGAGCTCGCCGACGTGGTCGTCCGCGTCGACGACCCGAGACATCCGGCCCTGGTCACCCCGTGACGAGCGAAGGCGGGACACGTCCCCTGACGCGCCCCACCTTCGATCCTCCGGTGACGGTGCTACACACCCGCGCGGGAGGGCGTCCTGCGCTCGGAGTACGGCTCGCCGAGCGACTCCTGCCCCAAGGAGGACCGCATCTCCTCGCGGGTCTCCTCCATGCGCAGCGCGATCCCCATCGCGAAGAAGGTCGGTGCCCACTCGCCGATGAAGATCCCCCAGTGGTCCGCCCGCTCGACCCCCGCCCTCTCCTGCACGTTCGACGTGAACCACGCCGCGATCGACGCGCCGACCGAGGCGATCGCGGCGGCGTACATCATGTTGGACTTCACGCCCATCTTGTGAAGCATATTGATCATTTCATCCCCCTGATGATGGTTCGTCCTTATGGTTACCCAGTGAGATGGCGGATAACCGAATGTGGCGAACCGCAGGTGGGGCTGCTTCCAGCGGGTGAAGCCCGTCCCGCTACGTCGTGCCGCGCGTTTTCGAGGGGTTTCGCTCGTCGTCCTCGCCCAGGCGTTTGAGAAGGTCGTCGCGCCTGGCTTCGAGCTCGCCGATCAGGATCTCCTGCTCGTCGGCCTGATTGATCAACATTGCCCGTTCGACGGCGTCGGTGGGGCCGATCTCTCCCACCTGCCCACGCAGCTCCGCGACCTCGGCACGCAGTCTCTCCAGGTCCTCGTCGACCTGCCGCAGTTCTTCCTGAAGACTCATTCGCTGTCCATACCCCTGCTTTCGGCCTTGACTCCACGGCCTTGACCTCACGCTCCGGGCCATAGCGGCCCGGTGACCGGGAGACGCATCGCGCGGTGGCGGAACCTGATCGACTCGACCGGTGTATCTCCCGCATGAGAAGAATTCTTTTACTTCTGGCGCTCATCGTCCCCCTGCTGGCCCTGGGCGCCCCGGCGCGGGCGGGAGGCTGGGCGCTCACCGTGATGGACCCGGTCCCGGTGACGAGCCCGGACACGACGTACACCCTCGGCTTCTGGCTGCTCCAGCACGGCACCCATCCGTACGAGGGTGACGACCTGGGTGAGGTCGCGCTGGAGTTCACCGACGGGAAGAAGACGCTCCGGTTCCCCGGCGTGGCGCTGAAGGAGCCCGCCCACTACGCCACCGCGGTCTCCCTGCCCAAGGGCACCTGGGAGGTGACCGCGATCCAGGGCTGGTTCCCGTCCTACCGGATCGGCACCCTGGCCGTGCCGGGACGGTTGGAGGTCGCCCCGGTTCCCCCGGACCTCAGGCCGGCGATCACCGGCCAGCAGCCGCCGGAGGAGGATCACTGGGGGGCGATTCGCCCGCCGAGGATTCCCCTCGGTGACGGCACTCCCGGCTTTCTCCCGTACAGGTCCGCCACTCCCACGCCCGTCGCCACCCCGGCGGCGGCACCCGCCGGAGGCTCGCCAGGAGAGACGACCACCGTCGCGGTCGTGGAGCGGGGAACCTGGTGGCGGCCCGGGTACGCGGTGACGGCGCTCGCGGGGGTCGCGGGGGTCACGATCCTCGCCGTGCTCGTCCACCGGATGCGGCGGGGCCGGATCACCGGCGTTCCGCCTCGATGACCCGGCCTCCCTCCACTTCGCTGTTCGTCTTTCCGTCAGTCGTCGTCCTGGTCGTCATCGTCATCGTCGTCGATGTCGTTGGCGTCATCGGCGGCGTCGGCGGCCCGTTCCGCGGCGGTCTCGGTCTCCTGCTCGTGCTCCAGGATCGCGCCGGTGGTGGCGTCGACGTCGAACTCGTGCTCGACGTCACCCTCATGGAACTCGATCTCCCACTTGGTGGGAGTCTCGTCGCCGTCGAACTCGGTCTTGACGAGCTTGGCGCCGGGAACCTTGTCCTGGGCGATCTTGATGGCCGCGTCCCGGTCGACCTTGGCCTCCGCCTCTCCGGGCGCGGGGGTCGCGGGAGCGGTGCCGGTCCCCGGCGTCTCGTTGACCGGCGCGGGAGTCGTCGCCGTACCGCTGGGGGCCGGAGTGGGCGTCGCGGTTCCGGCGAAGGCTACTGCGCTACCTCCGGTGACGACGGCGAGGAGTCCGGCGGCGGCGATGGTGAGTTTCGTCGTGTTTCGCATGTCCCAAAGCTTGCCGGGGTCGTCGTTAGCGGCACGCTGCGGCAACCCTAAAGGCAGGTTAAGACCGTCGAGCGGTTCCGGGCCTCGGATTTCGCCCCCCTGTCGGCCCTTTCCCGATGAACCGGCCATGCCGGTGCTGCGTACCTGCCGGTGAAAGCGACCTCGAAATCGACGGCGCGAGCCGGGACCCGTCGCCTGGTCCGGCTCGGGTCCGGGCGCGATCCGCCGTCGTGTCCTCGCGTCGTCGATGACGCGGATCTCCACGCCGGAAGGACTGGGATGGACGACATCACGGCCTGGCGAGGAGTCCCGGCCGGGACTCCTCGCCTCCGCTCGGAGGCTTCGTGCCCCTCGTGGTGCGAGCGCGAGCATTCCACCACGTACGTCACCCACACGGCCGACATCGCCGAGCTGCGCAACCCCGACGGGTCCACGGTGACCGTCACGCTCTCCCAGCACGTCCAGCCGGGGTACGTGGGGGAGCGGGTCGTGCGTGTCTACACCTGCCTCGGTGCGGAGACCGGCATCGCCGACCTGTCACCGGACTCCGCGGAGGCCGTCGGACGTTCGATCGTCGCCTTCTCGCCCGACGGGTCCATGCGCGCGTACGGGCTCGCCCTGCAGCGGGCCGCCGCGCACCTGCTGCTTCCCGGGCCGGAGATGTCCCGCGACGGGCAGGGCGCGACGGGGCCGGTCAGGGTGTCCGCCCCCACCGCCGTGTCGCCCTCGCAGGAGAAGCTGTTCAGGATCGCGTACCTGTCCGGGTACCTCGACGTGACCAGGGCGCCGACGCCGTTGAGCGGGGGAGTGGTCGAGCGCCGTCTCAGCCGGGTGCTGTCGCCGAGGGAGACGAGCGAGTTGTGCGACATCGTGCGCGGCATGCTGTCGCGCCGTACCGCCGCGAACCGGGGAACCCTCCGCGACGACGCGTACGAGGACTCGGGTGACCTCGCCGCGGGCTGTAGGGCCGAGCGACTTTACCGGCGATTCCCTAGGGGTGATGAATTCATCGACATTCGCCCACAAAGGTAGATTTGTAGCTATCTGCAGTCGCAGATGCAAGTGCAAACGCAAGTGCGTGTCCGGCGGAGCTGTGCGAAACACGCTGTATGTGTGAAACTGTGGCACCGTAGGAAGGCGCGACAGGGAGCCCGCATGGCCGGACAGACCGCGAAAGACAGCGGTGAGCAGGGTGGCGTTCTCGCGTACGCGGGTGGTGGCGGTCCCACGATCCTGCGGATTCTGCTCGGCGCCCAGCTGCGGAGGCTGCGTGTCGCCAAGGACATCACCCGCGAGCAGGCCGGTTACGCCATCCGTGCCTCCCACGCCAAGATCAGTCGGCTGGAGCTCGGGAGGGTCGGCTTCAAGGAACGCGACGTCGCGGACCTGCTGACGATGTACGGGGTGACCGACCCCGAGGACAGGGCCCCGCTGCTCACGCTGGCCCGCCAGGCCAACGCCCCCGGCTGGTGGCACAAGTACGGAGATCTGCTGCCCAACTGGTTCGAGGTCTACGTCGGGCTCGAAGAGGCCGCCTCGATCGTCCGGACCTACGAGGTGCAGTTCGTCCCGGGCCTCCTGCAGAGTCCCGAATACGCGCGGGCCGTCATCATGCTCGTGCACGGCGCCGCCTCCACCGACGAGGTCGACCGCCGCGTCTCGCTGCGGATGGCCCGCCAGAAGCGCCTGACCAGGCCGGACGCCCCGACGCTCTGGGCCGTGATGGACGAGGCAGTGCTGCGGCGGCCCATCGGCGGCCCCCACGTGCTGCGCGCCCAGCTCGATCACCTGCTCGACGTGGTCGAGCTGCCCAATGTCAGGCTGCAGATCATGCCGTTCGAGCGGGGCGGCCACGCCGCGGCCGGCGGTCCGTTCTCCATCCTGCGCTTCCCCGAGCGGGACCTGCCCGACGTGGTCTACATGGAGCAGCTCACCAGCGCCCTCTACGTGGACAAGCTCGAAGAGACCGACCACTACATGCAGGTCATGGACCGTCTGTGCATCCAGGCGTACTCCGTCTCCGAGAGCAAGCGGTTCCTGCGCGACCTCCGCGAGGAACTCTCGGTCTGATGCGGTTCGGCGTGGTTTCACGGGACCGGTGAGGTCCGCTGACCTGGGGAAACCACATTCGGTCATCAGACGAAATGTCGGTTCATGATCTGAAGGCGTCGATCACTCGTCTACCATTCGAGAAAGAGATGGTGAAGGCGAGGACATGACTGAACACGAGCAGGCTCCGCCGGGAATCGACCCTACGGTCCCGAGTGTGGCTCGTATGTACGACTACTACCTGGGAGGCAAGGACAACTTCGCCTCCGACCGGATCGCCGCCGAGAAGATCGTTGAACTCGTCCCCAACGTCAAGGACGTGGCGCGCTCCAACCGCGCCTTCCTCGGGCGTACCGTGCGGCATCTCGCCGCCTCGGGAATCCGCCAGTTCATCGACATCGGTACGGGACTGCCGACCCAGGAGAACGTGCACCAGGTCGTCCTGCGCGAGGCGCCGGACTCCCAGGTCGTCTACGTCGACAACGACCCCATCGTGCTCGTCCACGCCCGCGCACTTCTCGCCGACAACACGCAGACCGTGGTGATCCCCGGTGACCTGCGGGAGCCGGGGGCGATCCTCGACCATCCGGAGGTTCGCGAGCGCATCGACTTCGACCAGCCGGTCGCCGTCCTCATGGTGTCCATCCTGCACTTCGTCGCCGAGGACAAGGAGGTCGCCGACATCGCCGCCTCCTTCGGGAAGCGGCTGGTCTCCGGCAGCCACCTGGTGATCTCCCATGTCACCTCCGGCGACCTCACCGAGGAACAGGTCCGGCAGGGCCGCGGCGTCTACGGGACGACCACGGCGGGCGGCATCTTCCCCCGCACCCTCACCCAGATCCGCGGCCTGTTCGACGGGCTGGAGGTGCTCGAACCCGGCCTGGTGCCCGTCTACGACTGGAGGCCCGACGCCGGCGACGTCGTCATCCCGCCGGGAGCCGGCGCCGTCACCGTGGGGGCCGTCGGGCGGGTCCCGTAGAAGTCTCGTCTCCCGTCCGCGTTCCTCTCCGGAGCGCGGACGGGAACCTCGGAAGAGTGTGAAATCCCGGAGCGCGGAAACTTGGCGGGGCCGTGGGACACCGGGAGCGGAGCGGGGGCACGACGTCCTTTCCGGTCCCCGGGTCCCTCACGGGACCCTCGATTCCGTTCGGGCGCCCTCGACGCGAGACACGGTGACCGCGCTCCCGATCGGCGATGCCCGCGAACGGTGAACCCGCCGGGGCCGGTGAGCGTATCTGAAGGATGTTGACACATTCGCGCCGGACCGGTGTCGCCAGGAACCTCCGGGTGGTCGCCACGGTGATCCTCACCCTGTCCTTCTCCCTCGCCTGCAGCGCGGACCAGCCCGCGAGCGCCCCCGCCGCGGCCGGAAACGCCGTCCCCGCAGTCCCCGCGGGCCCGCCTCCGACCGTCGAGCAGCTCGCGAAGAAGGTCGACTGCAAGCCCAGGATCCAGGTCGACGCGGTCGACATCCGGACGGGAGCCTGCAAGACCTCCGTCGGTCAGTTCTTCATCAGCACCTTCGTCACCCAGTCCGGCAAGGACCAGTGGATGGACCAGGCGCCGGAGTACAACCCCCACCTCGTCGGAGAACTGTGGACCGTACTCGGCGCCAGGAAGGTCCTGGACGAGTTGCGCGTGACGCTCGGAGGAGAGCTGCACCTGACCGACCACCGGGTGACCCCGACCTCCACACCGCCCGCCGGGTGACATCTGCCCCCCTGCTCCGCACCGGGTGAGCGCCCGGTGCGGGCCGGGCCGCCGCTTGCCATAGCGGTGCTAGATGTGCGAGCGGCGTTATTAATAACAAGGGGCGACTTAATAGCGGTGCTAGCATCAGCGTGATGTCCACACAGGAGCGCCGTGAGCGCGAGCGGGCGCGGCGCCGTCGGCTGATCGTGACGGTCGCCCGCGAGCTGGCCGAGGCCGAGGGGTGGGAGGCGGTCACGACGCGCCGTCTCGCCGAACGTATCGAATACAGCCAGCCGGTCCTCTACAGCCACTTCGCGGGCAAGGACGCCATCGTGGCGGCCGTCGCGCTGGAGGGTTTCGCCGAGCTCACCGCGGAGCTGGTGAAGGCCCGACTGAGGGCGGAGGATCCGCGCGAGGCCCTCTCCGCCCTGATCCACGCCTACGCCGACTTCGCCCGGCTGAACCCGTCGCTGTACGACGCCATGCTCACCCTCGCCGTCGACCTGCCCTTCGGCCGTCCCGACACGCCGGCCCCGCTCCAGGCCGCCTTCGCCGAATTCCGTGAGGCGATCGCCGCCTTCGCCGACGACCGCGACACCGGAGTCCTCGCCGAGATCGCCTGGGGGTCCGTGCACGGACTCGTCACCCTCACCCGCAGCGGACGTCTCCCGGCCGCCCACCACGAGCGGCGGCTGGCGATGCTGATCGACCAGCTCACCGCGCCCGCCGGCGGTGGCCGTCCCGCGCCCGCCGCCGGCGGTGGGTGATCCCGCGTAGGCGTTTCCAGCCGAATTATCGGCGGGGGCGAACTTTATCCCTGAATGAAATAGACGCGGCATTGCCTGCTGATTCGCCGGTCCGTAGCATCCGTCCCATGTCCATCACGCGTGAGTTCGCCTACGCATCATCCTCGCGTCCCGCCGACGGTGAATGTGTCTGGTATCGCTCAAAGGGCGATATTTACGACTTGATTCGCACGGGCAGCGACGGAGATTTCCGATACCACGCCTTCCACGCCCGCGACGGCCGCTATCTCCAGGCCTTCGCCTCCTGGCAGGACGGCCTGGAGTGGATCAGGGAGCGTGTCGAGGGCGAGTGAGCGGATGGCGGGCGACGCGGGGTGGTCACGGGGGGAGGCTCCGCGAAGCGGTCGCGACGAGCGTCACCGCACGGCGCGATCGGCGGCCGGTGCCGCGAAGGAGCGGTCAGGGCACCGGACGCAGCGCCGGCGGGCGACGGTCGGGCAGGTCGGGCAGGTCGAGCAGTTCGCGCACCCGTGAGACGGGCCAGGCCAGCTGGGCGGCGAGCAGTTCCGTGGTCAGGACGGTCTGCGAGACGGCGAGCTCGAAGGCCCGGTGCAGCAGCACGGGCTGCTCGTCGGGATGACCGCCGATCGGCTCGGCGGCGAAGCCCGGCTGGTCGCGCAACGTCTTGAGCCGCCGGTGGGCGCGGCTCGCCGCGGAATCGGAGATCAGGCCGGCCTCGCGGCAGCGATGCAGCAGGGAGTCGACCGGCACGCCCCAGGTGCGCTTGAGCTCGACCAGCCCGCGCAGGTCGAGGCGGTCCGGCAGCTCCGGCAGGATGCTGTCGCGCGGGGTGAGGAACTCGGCGGCGAAGACGTCGGCCTCCCGCTCCTGCCGGACGTCTCCCGAGGCCGTGTCGCCGTGCAGCACCAGGTGGCCGAGCTCGTGGGCGGCGGTGAACCGGTGGCGGTGAACGTCGTCGCACCGGTTGGCGGTCAGCACCACGATCGGGCGGGGCAGCCGGGAGGTGGAGAAGGCGTCCACCGTGACGGTGTCCTCGTCGTCCTCGTCGGGGGGGAGGAAGACCACGACGATCCCGTGGGCCTCCATGTGCCGGACGAGGTGCGACAGCGGGCCGGTACCCAGCTCCCAGAGCCGCCGTAGCGCGCGGGCGGCCCGGGCGGGGTCGCCGGGCGGCTCCACGCCGGAGTGGACCTCGCCGCCGGAGAGACCGGGAAGGACGACGGGGGGCAGCCCGACCTGACTCTCCAGCGCGTGGGCCAGCTCCCAGACCTGCTCGACGAAGGCCGCGGCCTTGGCCCGCTGGTACGCGCGGGTGGAGCGCGGGCTCCCGAAGTGCGCGATGGAACCGTCCAGCCTGCCGTGCGGGCGGCCCAGCAGGAAGAACGCCGGCGGCACGCCGAGGGCGTCGGCCAGGCGGGGAACGAGGTCGGGCCGGGGGCGGCTCATGCCCGTCTCGTACTGTCCCACCGCCGCGGGGGTGACCCCGATCCGCTCGGCGAGATCCTTCTTCGTCATCCCCGCCAGCTGCCTGGCCTGGGTGAGCCGCCCCTGGTCGAACGCGTCGGCGACGGCCTGCGGGCTCTGTGCGGAGTTCCGCCGGTCCATGGGCGACCTCCGCTCACGCTTCGCCCGGTGTCAGGCGATCACCGCCGACACTTCATTTCCGTGCATCGTACTCCCGCTGTGACCCTATTTGATGTTGTATGTCCCCGTATCACGGTCGGCGCCGCTCGGTGGGGGAGGCTCCGCCAGAATCCGCTCGGCCTCCTCGTCGGTGAACAGCCGGGAGCGGATGAGGAAGCGCACCCCCTCGGGCGCCTCCAGGGAGAATCCGCTGCCACGGCCGGGAACCACGTCCACCGTGAGATGGGTGTGCTGCCAGTAGGCGTACTGGGAGGCGCTGATCCAGAACGGGGTGTCCAGGGCCAGCACGCCGAGCAGCAGGTCCACGCCGCCGACCCGGAACTCGCCCCGGGGATAGCACATGGGCGAGCTGCCGTCGCAGCAACCGCCCGACTGGTGGAACATCAACGGGCCGTGTCGCCGGTGGAGCACGGTCAGCAGTTCCTCGGCCGCGGGGCTGAGCCGCACCCGCTCCACTCGGAGCGGATGCGGCTCACCGGTGGGGCCGGTCGGCATCAGAAGAAGCCCAGTCTCTTGGGCGAGTAGCTGACCAGCATGTTCTTCGTCTGCTGGTAGTGGTCCAGCATCGCCCTGTGGTTCTCGCGGCCGATGCCCGACTGCTTGTAACCGCCGAACGCGGCGTGCGCGGGATAGGCGTGGTAGCAGTTGGTCCACACCCGCCCGGCCTTGATCGCCCGGCCGAACCGGTAGGCGGCGTTCACGTCGCGGGTCCACACCCCGGCGCCCAGGCCGTACAGGGTGTCGTTGGCGATCTTCAGGGCCTCGTCCTCCGAGTCGAAGGTCGTCACCGAGACGACCGGCCCGAAGATCTCCTCCTGGAAGACGCGCATGTCGTTACTTCCCTTGAAGACCGTCGGCTCGATGTAGTAGCCGCCGTCCAGACCGGGAACCGTGCGCGGGCCGCCGCCGGTGAGCAGCTCGGCCCCCTCCTTCAGCCCGATGTCGATGTAGGACAGGATCTTCTCGTACTGGTCGTTGCTCGCCTGCGCGCCGATCATGGTGGCCGGGTCCAGCGGGTCGCCGCCGACGATCGCCCTGGTACGGTCGAGCGCCCTGCTCATGAACTCGTCGTAGATGGACGCGTGGATCAGGGCCCGCGAGGGACAGGTGCACACCTCGCCCTGGTTCAGGGCGAACATCACGAAACCCTCGACGGCCTTGTCCAGGAAGTCGTCGTCGGAGGCCGTGACGTCGGGAAGGAAGATGTTCGGGCTCTTACCGCCGAGCTCCAGCGTCACCGGGATGATGTTCTCCGAGGCGTACTGCATGATCAGCCGCCCGGTCGTGGTCTCGCCGGTGAAGGCCACCTTCGCCACGCGCGGGCTGGAGGCGAGAGGCCGGCCCGCCTCCGCGCCGAACCCGTTGACGACGTTGATCACACCGGGCGGGAGCAGATCGGCGATGAGCTCCATCACCAGCAGGATGCTGGCGGGAGTCTGCTCGGCGGGCTTGAGGACGACGCAGTTGCCCGCGGCCAGGGCGGGGGCGAGCTTCCACACCGCCATCAGGATGGGGAAGTTCCACGGGATGATCTGAGCCACCACGCCCAGCGGCTCGTGGAAGTGGTAGGCGACGGTGTCCTCGTCCAGCTGGCTGATCCCGCCCTCCTGGGCGCGGATCACCCCGGCGAAGTAGCGGAAATGGTCGACGGCGAGCGGCAGGTCCGCGGCGAGCGTCTCGCGCACCGGCTTGCCGTTCTCCCAGGTCTCGGCGACGGCGAGCCGCTCCAGGTTCTCCTCGATACGGTCGGCGATCCGGTTGAGGATGTTCGACCGTTCGGCGGGCGAGGTCCGGCCCCAGGAGTCGGCCGCGCGGTGGGCGGCGTCCAGCGCCAGGTCGACGTCGGCCGCGGTGGAGCGGGCCACGCTGGTGAAGGTCTTCCCGGTGACCGGGCTCGGGTTGTCGAAGTACTCCCCGTTCACCGGGGGCACCCACTCGCCGCCGATGAAGTTGTCGTACCGGGCGGCGTAGGTGACGATGCTTCCTTCGGAACCGGGTGGTGTGTAGACCATGACTCCGCCTTCCTTCACATGGCTGTAACAGAGCCAACGATGGAGGGCCGAGGTTGGTGAAAGGTTGGCGTCCGGCCGATGCCGGGGGAGGGGCGAGGTCAGTCGCTCCGCGCCGTGCGGTGACGGGCGAGCGCCACGGCCCTGCGCGGGTCATCGACCCCGAGGACCGCGAGGGTCCGCTCGTGTATCTCCAGGTCGTACGGGTGCAGCTCGCCGAAGCGGAACACCGGACCCGGGCCGGGCCAGCGCAGCACCGCCTCACGCAGCGCGACCTCGATGTGCTCGCGCCAGGTCCTGACCCCCGGCGCGTCCGACCACGGCAGCAGCGGACCGCCGTAGAGCCGCGCCGCCGTCTCCACCCGCCCGGCGCCCAGTGCGGCGAGCACCTCGGCGGCGTCGCAGTCCAGGGGCGCGGTCAGCTCGTAGCGCCGGGTGGCCAGCGCGCCGGAGAGCGCCCGCCGCAGATGGGAGACCTCCGCCTTGAGGGTGGTCGCGGCGACGTGCCGCTCGCCGTACAGCTCGTCCATCAGCCGCTCGGGGGACATCCCGGGCCCCTGCGGTCCCGAGAGCGCGAGCAGGGTGAGGATCTCCAGCTGGCGAGGGGGCAGCTTCAGGGGAACGCCGTCACGGGTCAGCTCGGCACCGCCGAGGGCGCGCAGCCGCAGGCCGCTCTTCTTGTCGGTACCTCCGGCGAAGAAGCTCTGAACGGAGGGTCCGCTCGCGGACGAAGGGCTCATCCGTTCGGCCAGCCGGCTCTCGATGGCGCCGACCAGGGTGTGCAACGCGGGCATGGCGAGGGGATGCGAGCGCTCCCAGGTGCTCGACAGGTCGAGCACACCGAGAACCCGGCCGCCGGGGGACCGGATCGGGGCGCAGTAACAGACCCACCCGTGCAGGGCACGCACCAGGTGTTCGGCCGAGAACACCTGGGTCGGGCGGCCGGTGCGCAGCGCGAGGGAGAGGGCGTTGGTGCCCATGGCCTGTTCGTCCCAGCGACCTCCCGGGGCGAAGTTCACCGCCTCGGCCCGCCGCCGCATGACCCGGCCGCCGCAGGTCCACATGATGGTGCCCGTCTCGTCGGTGACCGCCGCGATGAAACCGCCGTCCTCGGCGATCCCGCGCAGCTCGTCGGCGACCGTGGCCAGGGGCTCGCGCAACGGCGAGGCTCTCCACCGCTGCAGGGCTTCGCCCTCCTCGGGGGCGCTGTCCTGCTCGGGCCTCACCGTCGCGATGGACCGGCCCCAGGAGTCGACGATCTCCTTCCTGAGCCGCTCGCGGTCATGCGGACGCCCGCCCTGGACCCAGCGTGCCCACTCCAGCTCCAGGTTGGTGCGATGCCGGCGTAGCGCCTGGCTTCCTTCCATGCCTGCCTCAAACCCGTCGACGCCTACCGTGATGATGCCTCACCGTGCGCCGGGACGCACCCCTTCGGGACGCGCGTTCACATCTCGGGCGGGTGTAAAAGGACCTGCGAATTGTCGGTGGGGCAGGGAAGGATGGCTCCATCATGGTTATCACCCCCTCCCTTCCTTTCGCCGCCACGACCTCCCCGAGCGGGGACATCGTGGTCTTCTACGTCGGCGTCGAGCCCCGCATGACACCGGAGCAGGCGCTCGCGTTCGCCGACCGGCTCCGCGACCTCGCGACCGCCGTGTCGCGCCCGGGTCGCGAGGAGCACCGGTCGGCGGGCGCCGGATGTCCTGATCGTGCCATGGCCTATTCGGGGTAATCCCTTTCACTCTCCGTGGTCGTTGCGTAGCGTTCTGCCTGTCGTGGCTCCCAGGTGAGGGAGCCGCCTCGTCGACTCGTCATGCCCCCTGATGCCCAGGGCGCTCCCGGACGCGTCGATATCGGATACGGAAGGACAGAACATGCAACCCTTCGAGCTTCCTGACTTCTATCTGCCGTATCCGGCCAGGCTGAACCCCCACGTGGAGACCGCGCGAGAGCACACCAGGGCCTGGGCGTACGACATGGGCATCCTCGACCCCGACCTGGGCATCTGGGACGAGCGCAAGCTCGACGCCATGGACTACGGCCTGCTGTGCGCCTACACCCACCCCGACGCCCCCGCCGCCGAGCTCGACCTCATCACCGACTGGTACGTGTGGGTCTTCTTCTTCGACGACCACTTCCTGGAGACCTTCAAGCGCAGTGGCGACCTGACGGGGGCGAAGGAATACCTCGACAGGCTGACGGCCTTCATGCCGGTGCATCCCACGGGGCCGCCTCCCGAGCCGGAGAACCCGGTGGAGCGCGGCCTGGCCGACCTGTGGGCCCGGACGATCCCGGCGATGTCCGCCGACTGGCGGACACGCTTCGTCGAGAGCACGAAGAACCTGCTCGACGAGTCCCTGTGGGAGCTCGCCAACATCAACGCGGGACGCGTCGCCAACCCGATCGAATACATCGAGATGCGACGCAAGGTCGGCGGCGCCCCCTGGTCGGCGAACCTGGTCGAGCACGCCGCGGGCGCCGAGGTCCCGGCCGTCATCGCCGCGAGCAGGCCGATGCGCGTGCTGCGAGACACCTTCTCCGACGGGGTGCACCTGCGCAACGACCTCTTCTCCTACGAGCGGGAGGTCGGCGACGAGGGCGAGCTCAGCAACGGCGTCCTGGTCTTCGAGCGATTCCTGGGCTACGACACCCAGCGGGCCGCCGACGCGGTCAACGACCTGATCACCTCCCGGCTGCACCAGTTCGAGAACACCGCGCTCACCGAGCTGCCCCCGCTCTTCGAGGAGCACGGCCTGGACCTGAAGTCCCGCCTCGACGTCCTCGCCTACGTCAAGGGACTCCAGGACTGGCAGTCGGGCGGCCACGAGTGGCACATGCGCTCCAGCCGCTACATGAACGGGGCCTCGCGGGCCGACCCGGTGGCCCCGGCCCTCCTCGGCGGGCCCACGGGCCTGGGCGTCTCGGCGGCGCGCATCCGGCTGGCGCCCGGCATCACGGGCCCGGGGGGCCCGAGAAGCCACACCCACGTCCCGCTCAGGAAGGTGGGGCCGCTGCCGCTGCCCGAGATCTACATGCCGTACACGGCCCGGATGAATCCCAACCTCGACAGCGCCCGCCGCAACACGGTGGAATGGGCGCGCGAGATGGGGATGTTCGAGCAGCTGCCCGGCTTTCCCGGCCTGGCGGTCTGGACCGAGCACAAGCTCGACACCTACGACTTCGCCATCTGCGCGGGAGCCATCAATCCGGACGCCCCCGGCCCCGAGCTGGACATCTCGACCTTCTGGCTCACCTGGGGAACCTACGCCGACGACTACTTCCCGCTCGTGTTCGGGTCCCGCCGCGACATGGCGGGTGCGAAGGTGTTCAACGAGCGGCTGTCGGCGTTCATGCCGCTCGACCTCTCGGCCACCCCGCCGCCGGTCAACCCGATCGAGCGCGGCCTCGCCGACCTGTGGTTCCGTACGGCGGCCTCCATGACGGAGAGCGCGCGCGCCAAGTTTCGCCGGGCCGTCCAGGACATGACGGAGAGCTGGCTGTGGGAGCTGGCCAACCACATCCAGAACCGGGTCCCCGACCCGGTCGACTACATCGAGATGCGCCGCAGGACCTTCGGCTCCGACCTCACGATGAGCCTGTCGCGCCTGGCCCACGGCCAGGCGGTGCCGCCCGAGATCTACCGCACCCGGACGATGCGCGGGCTGGACGACTCGGCCGCCGACTACGCCTGCCTGGTCAACGACCTCTGCTCGTACCAGAAGGAGATCCAGTTCGAAGGCGAGCTGCACAACTGCGTGCTCGTCGTCCAGGACTTCCTGAACTGCGATCCGCCGAAGGCGGCCGACATCGTCAACGACCTGATGACGTCGAGGATGCGGCAGTTCGAGCACATCGTCGCCACCGAGCTCCCCGCCCTCTTCGACGACTTCGACCTCGACGGGGAGGCGAGGAAGACCCTCGACGGATACGTGCGGGAGCTGCAGGACTGGATGGCGGGTGTGCTGCTGTGGCACATGAAGACCCGCCGCTACGACGAGGCCGAGCTGCGCCACCCGCCCGCGACGACACGCCCTCTCGTCCTCTCCGGGCTCGGCACCGCGGCCGCGCGCGTCGGATCCCCGCTACGGGCGGTGCCGGCCTCGCTCTCCTGACGCGACAGGGGGTTCGGGGCCGGAGCCTTCCCACTGTCTCACCGGAGGTGTCGGCGGGTGAGGGGCGGCCGTCTGGGCTCGACGGTCCTCAGGAAAATCTCGGCTGCCCCTCGCCGAGGAGCGCGCCCGTCGCGTTCTGAAGTCGTACCTGCGCGGCACGGGTCTCGGCCGTGTCCGCACCCGCGGTTCCGCCTCCGGGGCCGTTCCCGAGACCGCCGCCTCGTCGTCCCTCTGCGCCTCCTCCTCAGGGTCCGCCTGTGCCGACGGCCCCGTCCTGATCTCGGGGATCGCCGGTGCGGTGACGACCTCGGTGCGAGGCTCGCCGACGGGCCGCCGGGTGGCCAGGTCGAGGACCGTGCCGTGGCGGCTGGTCGCGGCGTGCGAGGCGGCGAACAGGATGAGCACGTTCACCAGCTTCAGGAAGAGCAACATGCCCACCGCGCCCGCGACCACCTTGTACGCGGGATTCGCTGAACTGATGTTGAAATAGACCTGTCCGATCGTCTTCAGCAGCTCCAGGCCGATGGTGATGACGAGGGCCGGTCCGACGACCCGCCGTGGCGACAGGCGCAGCCGAGGGGGCAGCGTCATCAACGCCGTCGAGAGCAGGAAGTTCACGCAGATGCCGAGCACGAAGGTGGTCGTGGACAGGGCCCAGCGCGCCGGTAGCGCCTCGACCCCGATCGTATGCTCGGCCAGCCAGATGAGCGCGCTCTGGGTGCCGAAGGAGAGGGTGAGCGAGATCGAGAGCAGCAGCCCGAGCGCGACCATCACGGCCAGGTCGAGCAGCCACCGCAGGAAGAAACCGCCCGGATACTGCTCCAGGCCCCAGACCGCCCGGATGGAGGAGCGCATCGAGTCGATCCAGAACACGCCGGTCAGCGGAAGGCCGAAGAAGGCGATCAGCCCCGCCGTGTCCCGCGCGTCGCGCAGTGCCTGCACGTCCAGTCGCGGGAACGTGTCGCTCAGGTAGTCCTCCACCTGACCGAGCGCGGCCGGTGTGTCCAGCACATGGCCCATGATCACGAAGGACAGCAGTGCGAGCGCGAAGGTGGCGTAGAACGCGTAGTAGGTCATTCCCGCGGACAGGCGGCCCGCGTCGGTGCGGTCGTAGTGGACGGCCGCCCGGACAAGATGGTCGAACCAACCGCACCGGTTCCGTACCGCGGTCCATGCTCCGACGAACCCGCTGGTCCACCGGCTCGCCCCGGAGGTGGCCTTCATGATTGCGCACCCTACCCCCAAGCGGGCGTTTCACCGCTGGTGAGTCGGGCGGCGTCGCGAGTCCTGTGACATCCGGAGCGGAGCGACCCGGCGCGCCGCCGCGACGAACAACGCCATCGGCGATCCCTCGCCGGACCCGGACCCGACCCGCACCGGGATCGCGAACGTGGTGAGCCGGCCCGGAGCCTTCCGAGCCGGCGCCCGTCATCTCTCCTCGGGCGGGGACGCCTCTCTCCGGGGTCCGCGCAGCAGGAACCACAGCAACCAGGCCTGGACCAGCCCGGCGGCGGTGAGCAGGATCAGGTGCGCGCCGGCGGGAAGGACCTCCCCGGGGATCACCATCACCAGCCACGAGAGCGGCAGGGTCACCAGGATCAGCGTGACCGCCGACAGGCCCTGCTCGTCCGGCCCGCTCATGCCGACCGCGACGATGACGAGCCCGACGACGACGAGCAGAACGTACAGGCCGCTGACGACAAGGGCGAGGGTTCCCCGCCTGTACCGGGAGGCGGAGCGGAACACACCGCGAACTGATCTCATGACTTTGACTCTGCCCGGGAATCACCACCGAGATCTCGGTACGGCTACCTGACCGGTCCCGGTACGAATACTCAGAAACCGGCGGCCCTACCGCGTTCGAGTGAGCGGCTCGTGCCGCGCCGAAATGCCTGCCGGACCCACTGTGCCCGGGTAACGTCCGGGCCAGAGGAACGATCAGGCGCCAGGGGCGGTGGGGAATTGACGGTCGCTCTTGACGGCAGCAATGTTTGCGTTAACGCTTTGGGCGGAAACCTCCGCGAAATCCCCTCGTGACTTTCGCGGCTCGTCATCCATTTCTTGTTAGCGTTAACATTTGTTGGGAGATACGAGCATGCTGCGCATCACCCCCCGCGCGGCGGTCGAGACCGTGACGATCCGGCGAGCGGGCAGCCGAAAGCTCCTGTGCCGCTCGTCGCGGTCGGCGGTGACGGCCGTCATGGTCGTGCTGAGCCTGATCGCCACCCTGCTGACCGCCCCCGCCGCCCATGCCGCACCGGCCGTCCAGTACACCAACCCCCTGGTCGCGCAACGAGCCGATCCCCACATCTTCCGGCACACCGACGGCTACTACTACTTCACCGCCACCGTTCCCGAGTACGACCGCATCGTGCTGCGCCGGGCCACCACCCTGCAGGGCCTGTCCACCGCGCCGGAGACGGTGATCTGGCGCAAGCACACGAGCGGTGAGATGGGGGCCCACATCTGGGCACCGGAGATCCACTTCATCAACGGCAAGTGGTACGTCTACTTCGCCGCCGGCCGTGCCGACGACGTCTGGCGGATCCGGATGTACGTCCTGGAGAGCAGTGCCGCCAACCCTCTGACCGGCAGCTGGACCGAACGCGGCCGGATCGTCACCCCCTGGGACACCTTCGCGCTGGACGCCTCGACGTTCGTCGCGGGCGGCGTCCGGTATCTGACCTGGGCGCAGCAGGAACCCGGCATCGCCACCAACTCGAACCTGTACATCGCCCGGATGGGAACCAACCCGTGGACCATCACCGGGCCGACGACCCGGTTGACCGTGCCGACCCTGGCCTGGGAGACGCGCGGATACAAGGTCGCCGAAGGGCCGTCGGTGATCCAGCGCAACGGCCGGATCTTCCTCACCTACTCCGCCAGCGCCACCGACGCCAACTACTGCCTCGGCATGCTGACCGCCTCGGCCTCGGCCGACCCGCTCAACGCCTCCTCCTGGACCAAGAGCCAGAATCCGGTGTTCGCCACCAACGCCGCGACCGGTCAGTACGGGCCGGGGCACAATTCCTTCACCGTCTCCGAGGACGGGCAGAGCGACATCCTCGTCT
Source organism: Streptosporangium sp. NPDC000509 (assembly GCF_042898365.1). NCBI lineage: Bacteria > Bacillati > Actinomycetota > Actinomycetes > Streptosporangiales > Streptosporangiaceae > Streptosporangium > Streptosporangium sp. NPDC000509. The sequence continues at coordinate 153,259 of NZ_JBIAYX010000016.1, forward strand.
ATCACGACCGCAACTACCGGGACATCTCCGGCGACCCGCTCAACGATCCCAACCGGCGTACCAGGCTCCAGAAGGTGTACTGGAAGGCCGACGGCACCCCCGACTTCGGCATCCCGGTACCCGACGGGATCTCGCCGGTGCGGCTGAGGTCCTACGACCAGCCCGACCGTTTCGTTCGGCACTGGGAGTATCGGGCCCGGATCGACGCCAACGTCGCACCACTGGCCGACTCCCAGTTCAGGATCGTCCCCGGGCTGAACGGTGGGACGACGGTGTCGCTGGAGTCCACCAATTTCCCCGGCTACTACCTGCGGCACCGTAACCACCAGGCGTGGGTGGAGCGCAACGACGGCTCGGCGATCTTTCGCGCCGACGCCACCTTCACCCGCAGGACCGGCCTGGCCGACGGTTCGGCGGTGTCGCTGGAGTCCGTCAACTTCCCCGGCTACTACCTGCGCCATCGCGACCTCCAGATGTGGGTGGAGCGCGACGACGGCTCGGCGACCTTCCGCGCCGGTGCCACCTTCACCCTGGAGTGACCCGCACCGTCGTCAGCGTCTGATCACCTACCGGCCGACGGCCGGCATGGTCGCCTTCGAGCACAACCTGTTCCTCGTGGCGGTTCTCTTTTTGTGCCGGTGCGCTGAGAACCTTCACCCGGGTAGTCGGCGCCCATGGACGGCGAAGAGTTCCTGTCACACCTCATCGTGATAGGAGCTCTTCGCCGACGGCACCGCCGGCCACGCCCCGGCGGTGCCGCCATACCCGTGTCAGGAGAGCGGACGCACGTCCACGCCGTAGCTCAGGCGGTTGATCCACGTTGGTCCGCAGCTCGCCATGCTCCACTGACCGCTGTTGGTCGTCACCCATCCGCCGTCCCTGCGGCCGTTGCTGCACTGGACCCACGCGCGGAACTCGTAGGCAGGGCCGATCGTCGCGCATCGGGCGGAAAACGAGTTCTGACCGAAGGTGTAGTCACAGCCGTTGGCCCCTGCCGACGCCGGGCTCAGCGCACTCGACCCGACGGTAACGGCTCCCACCGCGAGCTCACCAACGCACAGAAGGGGTACGGCCCGCACGGGCGGGCTCAAACCACGATCTGCCAGTGCGGGCACGCTCCGTCCGGCCATTTGGGAAACAGCGCCGGTCTCAGCAAGAAGGACTCAAAGACCCCGGAACGAAGAAGGCATCCGCCATCCCGGCTGGGGAACGCGCCCGCACCGTCATTAGGAACGAAGCCTTGGACCGTCGATCGCCCCCGGCCATCTACGGCGGCCGACCACCGCATGGCGATCGTCCTACGTTGTTGGTGCGGGTGATGCGAGCCGTTCGTAGGGTTGGCTTACCCGCAGGGGTACGGGGTGTGGCTTAGGCGATCGTGGCCCTCGATGGCTTCCCTTACTTGGCCGCCCCGTATCCCGCGACGACTCGACCGCTGATTGGGAACTGTGCGCTGATCGCTGAGTAGGACAACGTCGGCGAGGTCGTCTGCGGGATCCCATGCAACGACGACGTGCGGGAGCATGATGAGCCGGATCTGGGCGGGAATCGACGCGGGCAAGACCCATCACCACTGTGTGGTCATGGATGCCGAGGGCACCAAACTGCTGTCTCGGCGAGTGCTCAACGACGAGCCCGAGCTGCTGACGCTGCTGGCTGACGTACTGGCCCTGAGCCAGGAGGTCACCTGGTGTATCGACATCGTCGACGGCGGGGCCATGCTTGTCCTGGCGGTGTTGTTCGATCACGAGCAGCAGGTGTTGTACATCCCCGGCCGCACCGTGAACCGGGCCGCAGCCGGCTATCGAGGCCAGGGGAAGACCGACGCGCGCGATGCCCTGGTCATCGCCGACCAGGCGCGTATGCGCTATGACCTGCATCCGATCCGGCGCGGGAATGAGATCACCACCGAACTGAAACTGCTCGTTGCCCGCCGAGCTGATCTGGTGGCGGATCGTACCCGGGCGATCAACCGGCTACGGGGTCTGCTGAGTGGGATCTTTCCCGCTCTGGAGCGCGTCCTTGAGCTGTCCAACAAGGGGCCTTTGGTGCTGTTGTCGGGATATCAGAGCCCGGCGGCGATCCGCCGGTCGGGACGTGGGGGTGTGGAAGCCTGGCTGAGGGCCCGCAAGGTCCGTAGCGCCGCCGCGTTGGCCCAAGCCGCGGTCGAGGCCGCCGGCCGCCAGCACACGACTGTGGCCGGGGAGCAGGTCACCGCGGACATCGTGGCTGCCTTGGCCGAGGAGGTGATGGCTCTCAACGCCAGGATCGAGGAGATCGACCACCGTATCCAGACGTGCTTTGCCGATCATGAACTGGCTATGTTCATTAGCAGCCTGCCCGGCATGGGCCCCCAGGTCGGTGCCGAGTTCCTCGCTGCCACCCACGGCGATATGGGTGCCTTCGGCTCCGCCGATCGGCTCGCCGGCTTCGCTGGTCTGGCTCCTGTCCCGCGCGATTCTGGACGCGTCAGCGGTAATCTGCACCGACCGCAGCGCTACCATCGCCGACTGCAACGCGCCCTCTATCTGGCGGCCTTCTCCAGCTTGCGTGTCTCACCGGAGTCGCGGAGGTTTTACGACCGCAAACGAGCCGAGGGCAAAACCCACTCTCAAGCGATCCTGGCTCTGGCCCGCCGACGCGTCAACGTCCTGTGGGCTCTTATACGTGATCGACGGCGCTATCAGCCGCCGGCAAACGCCCCCGTCGCCGCTTGACAACCTCATTGGGAAGTAAGGGGCCGCGTCGGAAAATCCAGCGGCTCACTCGTTCATGCCTTCCTGTGATGTCGGCGGCAGCCCCAACACCTCGTCGACCGCCTGAATAATGATCTCGGGTTGCTCGAACGGAATCTGATGACCGGCCCGCTCGGCGATCATTACTTGCCCATGCGGGGACTGACTCGCCAGAGCGCGATGGTCGGCGTTCAGATGCTCCAGATGCGCTTTGGGCATGCGCGGCCGCTTGCCTGCCGTGATCACACGGATGGGCACAGGCGGCAACCCGCTCTCCTGACGCGCCTGTGCGACCTCGTTCATGGCATTCTGCATCCCGGCCAGGGTGTCGGCCAGTTCGCGCAGCGACCGCGCATTGGTGCCGCCGAACATCGCACGCAGGCGGAGCAGCCGTGGGGCTAGGAGGAAGGAGAGGTCGCGTACGAGCGCCGAGCCCGGCGGTGTTCCGCTGGCGGTCGGATCCACGAAGACCAGCCCCGCCACATCACTGGGATAGCGGGCGGCATAAAGCTGGGTGACGAGCCCACCGTAAGACCAGCCCACGAATACCATCGGCAGTTCAAGGTGCAGGGCGCGAAGAAGCCGACGCAGGTCTTCGGCCATCTCGGTGACGGTACGGGCCTGCGATCCGCCGGAGCGGCCGACACCGGCCCGATCGTAGGTCACTACAGTGACACGCTCGGCCAACGCAAGTTCCAATTCCTCTCCCCAGGTTCCCACGCCCTGGCCTGATCCGCCGCACTCGAGAACCACGGTGGGGCCTTTCCCGCGGACCTGGGCGCATAGCGCATGATCGCCTACATCGATCATTACCGGCGTCGGTACATCGTTGTTTTCGGGTTTCCCATTCCTTCCCATGGCGTCAACTTAGGTTGACCAGCGTGTTGGTGTCAACCATTGTTGACGATTGAGTTCGGAGTGGGTGTCTGTAGTCATGCGGCGGCGTGGCGGTGGTCGACGCGTTTGTTGGGTTGCGGCGTGACGGGCGTGCGGCGATGCCCCGCGCGGCGCCCGCGCCGTGACCGGCCCAGGCCGCAGCGCGGCGCGGGGACGACGGCGCGGGGCGTACGGCTGCTTTCGGTCGCCTGCGGTTGCACGAGAAGGGCGGGTCGCAGGCAAGCAAAAGACCAGGTCAGTGGCTAGATGACCTGGTCTTGGCAGCGCACCCTGCAGGATTCGAACCTGCGACCGTCGGATTAGAAGTCCGGTGCTCTATCCAGCTGAGCTAAGGGTGCTCCCGCTTAATTGTGCATGATCCGGGGAGTGCTCATGTATCGGTTTCCTGGCTGTGTCGTGAGGATCACCCCGTGAATCCTCCGGATCCTGTAGGGAACGTCGCGGATGCCGGGTGTGGGCGAGCGGGGCCGGGAGGTCCAAGGGTGCGCCCAAAGGAGGCTCGAGGGCAGGCTTTGCCTGGTTATGCGCCTGCTTCGGGGTGGATGGCCCCGCGCATCGAAGTGATGATCCTCGCTCGGGACTCCACGATTCGCACCCTTGCCGGGCCGGACACCAAATCTGTGCTGGTCGGCATGCCGTACCTCGAAGAGCGCGTCGACACCGTTGAGACCGACAGTACCGAGATCAAAAGTCGTCTCGGTGTGCTCGGACGATCCGTCGGCAACATCGAGAAGAACACCGCGGTCATGCGCGACGAGATCGCCGAGTTGAAGACCGGGCAGATCGAGATTCGTGACCTGCTCGCTCGCGTGGTGGTACGTCTCGAAGGCGTGCCAGGCCGGACCGTCCAGATCAGGGCGCGAAGCGCGGTCGGCGACCGGGCAGGGGCGCGAACGGCCGACCGGCTCGGCGACGGCCGATCGGTGAGAACGGCTTCCGGCTGTCCCGGCGTGTGAAGATCGGTCTGTCCGAATCGTTCTCCTGAGGAGACGGGGCGGTCTAGGCTCGTATGCCATGTTCGTCGCGACGGCCCAAGAGGAGATTCCCCTTCTGGGCGGTGATGTCACCGACGGGGTGGTGCGGGTCGGGGACACCGTCCGGCGGCCCTGCAGGGCCTCCACGGCTTCGGTGCACGCGCTCCTGCGTCATCTGGAGCGTTCTGGGTTCGAGGGGGCTCCCCGGGCGCTGGGGGTGGACGAGCGGGGCAGGGAGATCCTGAGCTATGTCGAGGGGGAGTCCGCGGCCAGGCCTTTACCTTCGTTCGCGCTCACCGAGGAGTCTCTGGCCGGGCTGGCGCGGCTGCTGCGCGCTTTTCACGACGCGGCCGAGGGGTTCGTCCCGCCGCGGGAGGCGGTCTGGGAGGCGGGGTCCAACGACGACGCGGCGCCGCGGCTGGTCGGGCACTGCGACGTCAACCTCGACAACGTGATCTTCCGCGACGGGCTTCCCGCCGCGCTGATCGACTTCGACATGGCCCGGCCGACGACCCGGCTGTTCGACGTGGTGACCACGCTGCGGCACTGGGCGCCGATCGCCGATCCCCTCGATCTGGAGCCGCTCCAGCGTCGTCTCGACATCGGTCCCCGGCTACGCCTGTTCTGTGACGCGTACGGCCTGGAGCCCCGTGATCGCCGGCGCCTGCTGGATCTCGCCCGGCTCCGCTTCGACCGCTCCTACCACGCGATGCGGGCCAAGGCCGAGGCGCAGGGCGGGAACGGCGGGTGGGCCCGGATGTGGGCCGGCGGGGCGGGGGAGCGCATCCGGCGGGCCTGTGTGTGGCTGGAGACCCACCAGGATGAACTCCATGAACACCTCGTTTAGCCGACTGATCGCCAAAGTGGGACCGAAGAGACCTGGAGTGGCCGAAGGGGTGGGGATGCTCGTCGGGGTCGCGATCGACGCCGTGCTCGCCGATCCCCGGCGCGGGCATCCGGTCGCGCTGTTCGGCACCGCCGCCGCCGGGGTGGAGGGGCGGGTGTACGGCGACAGCCGGGCGAGAGGTGTGCTCCATGTGGTCCTGTGCGTGGTCCCGGTGGCGCTGCTCGGTCACCTCGCCACCCGGCCGCGCAACCCGGTGGTGCGGGCCGGGCTGAGCGCGGCTGCGACGTGGGTGGTCGTCGGCGGTACGACGCTGGGCCGCGAGGGTGCGGCGATGGCCGGATTCCTGGAGGACGGCGATCTCGCGGGGGCGCGGGGGAGGCTGCCGCACCTGTGCGGGCGTGACCCGTCAGGGCTCGCGGAGTCCGGGCTCGCCAGGGCGACCGTCGAGTCGATCGCGGAGAACACCTCGGACGCGGTGGTGGCGCCGCTGTTCTGGGGTGCGGTGGCCGGGGTGCCCGGCCTGCTCGCGTACCGGGCGGTCAACACGCTGGACGCGATGGTGGGGCACCGGAACGCGCGCTACGAGCGCTTCGGGTGGGCCGCCGCCCGCCTCGACGACGTCGCCAACTTCGTGCCCGCCCGGATCACCGGGCTGCTCGCCGCGCTCGGGGCTCCGCTGGTGGGTGGTTCGGCGCGGCGGGCGGCGGCGGTGCTGCGCAGGGACGGCCACCGCCACCCCAGTCCCAACGCGGGCCGCTGCGAGGCCGCCTTCGCGGGGGCGCTGGACCTCACCCTGGGCGGGGTGAACGTGTACGGCACCAGGGTGGAGCACCGGCCGGAGATGGGCGAGGGGCCCGCGCCCTCGGTCGCGGACATCCGCAGGTCGGTACGGCTGGCGCGGGCGGTCGGCCTGGCGGCGGCGGGGCTCGCCGTCCTGGCCGCCGTTCGGGGCTCGTACGGGCGAGGTTCACGCGGGGCGGGCTCGTACGGGAGTGAGGGGTGAAGGGGGCGCTGCTGGTCGCGGGGACGACCTCGGACGCGGGCAAGAGCGTCGTCACCGCCGGGATCTGCCGCTGGCTGGCCAGGCAGGGGGTGAGGGTCGCGCCGTACAAGGCGCAGAACATGTCGCTCAACTCCTTCGTCACCGCGGACGGCGCCGAGATCGGCAGGGCCCAGGCGATGCAGGCCGCCGCGTGCGGGCTGGAACCCAGCGCCGACATGAACCCGATCCTGCTCAAGCCGGGCAGCGACCGGCGCAGCCAGGTCGTGGTGATGGGCAGGCCGATGGCCGAGGTCGACGCGATGGAGTACTGGGACGTCAAGGAGCGGCTCCGCCAGGTCGCGGTCGACGCGCTCGAGCGGTTGCGGGGCGCGTACGACGTGGTGGTCTGCGAGGGGGCGGGCAGTCCGGCGGAGATCAACCTGCGCAGGGGCGACATCGCGAACATGGGCCTGGCCCGTGCCGCGAACCTGCCGGTCGTCGTGGTCGGCGACATCGACAGGGGTGGGGTCTTCGCCGCCCTGTACGGGACGGTCGCGCTGCTGGAGCCCGCCGACCAGGCGCTGATCGCCGGGTTCGTGATCAACAAGTTCCGCGGGGCGCCCGAGCTCCTCGAACCGGGGCTGGACATGATCAGGGAGCTGACCGGCCGCGAGGTGTACGGGGTGCTGCCCTGGCTGGACGGCCTCTGGATGGACGTCGAGGACTCCCTCGCCCTGGACAACCGGCCCGCGTCCGGGACGCGTGCCCCGTACGGCCGGCAGACCCTGCGGGTGGCGGTGGTGCGGCTGCCGAGGATCTCCAACTTCACGGACGTGGACGCGCTGGCCTCCGAGCCCGGGGTGGTGGTCCGCTTCGTGACCTCCCCGGGCGAGTTGGAGGACACCGATCTGGTGGTGCTGCCGGGCTCTCGGGCCACGGTCTCCGACCTGGGGTGGCTCCGTGCCACCGGCCTGGCCGCCGCCCTGCCGGGGCGGGCGGTGCTGGGCATCTGCGGCGGTTACCAGATGCTCGCCAGGACCATCCGCGACGAGGTGGAGTCGGGGGCGGGGCTGGTCGAAGGGCTGGGGCTGCTGCCCGCGTCGGTGGAGTTCGCCGAGGACAAGACGCTGGGCCGTCCGGTCGGTGCCGCGTACGGCCACCCGGTCTCCGCGTACGAGATCCACCACGGCGTGGTGACGGCCGACGGCGGCGAGCCCTTCCTGGACGGCTGCCGTGCCGGCTCGGTGTGGGGTACCACCTGGCACGGCGCCCTGGAGAACGACGGTTTCCGCCGGGCCTTCCTCGCCGACGTGGCCGCCGTCTCCGGCCGCGACTTCACCCCGGCGCCGGACGTGTCGTTCGCCGTGCTGAGGGAGGAGAGGCTGGACGCGCTCGGTGACCTGATCGAGCGGAACGTCGACACCGGTGCCCTGCTCCGGTTGCTGGAGGGCGGGGCTCCCGCGGGGCTGCCGTCGCTGCCGCCCGGCGGGGTCTCGCGTGAGGCTCCGGATTTCTCGGCGGGCGCTTCCTCCGTCGGGTGAGGTGCGCCGTAGGCGACCGGCGAAGCGATCGGAGCCGGGGGTTCCCTCCGTCGGGTGAGGTGCCGGTCCTTCCGTCGGCTGAGACCGGTGTCCGTTCCAGCGAGGCAGTACAGGTGATTTATCACCTGTACTGCCTCTTTTGAGGGGCGAAGACGGATAAATTAGTTCAGATAGCGAAAAAGGGGGAGGTCTTCCGCCGGGTAAACTCGATAGATCCCCGGCGAATCCGATGGGGAGGTAGGGGAGGCCGACGATGTTCCGCATCCTGGTGTTGCTCGTCGTCATCGCGGTGATCGTGGTGGTGATCCTCGGCGTGACCAGGAGGGTACGTGCCGCCGTGGCAGGCGGGGTGAAACACGAGCCCGTCGCCGACAGTCCCCGCGAGATCCTCAAGCGCCGCTACGCGGCCGGTGAGATCGACGAGGACGAATACCTCCGCCGGATGTCGGGCCTCTCCCAGGACTGGTAGTCCAGCCGACGTCGCGTATCGATCCGCGGTCACGTCGGCGTCGCGACGCCGACGCGGTCAGGCGGGCGTGGCGAACCGGCGGCCTCGGCCCCGGGCCGTGAACCGAGGTGGCCGGACCGGCGTCGCAAGCCGACGCGGTCGGACCGGTGTCACGAGCCGACGTGGTCGGACCCACATCGTGACGCCGGCGCGTGTCAGGTCGCGGGGGCGGGGGCCGGCTGGTTCTCGGTGATCCAGGCGTCGATCTCCTCCCAGTGCTCGAAGAGCCAGCGGATCTGCTCCTCGCGCTCGCGGGGCACGTCGGCCGCCTGGACCCGCCACCACTTGGCCTTGATCTGGGCGCTGAGCGGCAGACGGGTCCAGATGTCCCCGAAGGTGATCAGGTCGTCGAGGCCGGTGTGCGCGACGAAGATCACGTCCGCCTCGGGGCAGGCGTCGATGGCGGCGATCGCCCCGTTGGGGCGGGGGGCCATCAGGTGCTCCAGCCTGCGGGCCCGTGCGGCCTCCTCGGCCAGGCCCTTCTGCTCCAGCCTCAGGATGGCCCGCCAGCGGCGCTTCGGGGTGAAGTTGCCGCCCTCGGGGAAGATCACCAGGGCGTCGTCGGCGTCCATACCGGCCGACAGGCGGCGGATCTCGGCGAGGATGCCGCTCTCCGCGGTCTTGCGGTGGACGAAGGCGTTGGGGAGACGGTTGATCACCACGTCCAGCGAGGGGACGAACTGCAGGGCCGCCTTCATCACGATCCTTGGGCGCCTGTGGTATCGGGCGAGAAGGTGGTGCACGAGCAGGAAGGAGTCGCCGGGGCCCGCGTGGCGGGACAGGACGATGACGGGGCGGGTGAGGCGCCGGGAGGTCTCCTCGGAGGTCGGCGGAGGCTCGTCGACCTCGACGCTCAGGCGGAAGATCCGCACCGCGGCCTCGTAGATCTTGGACAGGAACCACTGGATCAGCTCGTAGTGCTGCTCCTGGTACTCGTCACGGCTGAGCCGGCCGCCCAGGCCGTTCGTCACCCACAGCCACAGGCAGGCGCACAGTGCCATCGACTCCAGCGTCAGCCACGCCATCGCGAACCAGACCAGCCGGGTGCCGCGCCGCTGCGGGGGTGGCAGGCGCAGCGAGGCCGCGGTCACCACCAGCAGCCAGATCGGGAGCGTGAGCACCGCGAGGACGGTGAGCACGATGACGAGAGGTGCGAGGACCAGGCGGCGGATGATGCGAGGAGGCAGCACGAGCGGCTCCTGCCTGTGTGGATGTGCGGTGTGTAGACGTGTGGGTGCCGGTGTGACTCAGGCCGGTGCGACTCAGTTGGGCGCTGATACGGACATGTCCCTGTGAAGTACCCAGATGTATAGGTACAACGCGATGTGGTTCATATCCATGCCAGGGCGGACGGGTGACGTGGCTCAGGAGGGCGCGTGTCGGGCCAGGTAGTCGGCCGAGGCCTGGTACGCGCGATCGATGTATTTAGATATATGCGAAATATCCCGGTATCGCAGCTGGGAGAAGTCCATTCCCGGCCGGGACTCACCCCCCGAAGGCATCACGTGGACCTCGATGTCGTCCGGCAGGGTGGCCATCTCCTCGGTGAAGCGGTGCCGCCGGGCGATCTCGAAGGCGGTCATGCCGACCTCCCACGGGCGCCGGGGCACCGTCAGGGGACGCTCGATCCTGCCCACGTGCAGCACGTAGACCCGCCGGGCGCCGAGCGCGACGGCCCGGCCGACCGGGATGCTGTGCACCAGCCCGCCGTCGAGATAGTGACCCTCGCCGACGCGGACCGGCGGCAGCAGCCCCGGAACGGCGCAGGAGGCGAGGACCGCGTCGACGAGCGGCCCCTCGGTGAACCAGTGCGCGGCGGCGCGCTCGACGGAGGCGGCCACGCACTGGAACGACACGGGAAGATCCTCGATGCGGGAGACCGGGAGCGTCCTGGCCAGCAGGTCGCGCAGTGGCTCGGAGGAGTGCAGGTGGGTGCCGCTTTTGGCGAGGGTGGACAGCCGGGTCACCCAGGACCCGGCGAACGCCGTACGGACGATGTCGGAACTCCACAGCGTGTTCAGACGCTCGACCGCGTCACCGGGGGAGGCGGCGAACACGACGCCGTTCAGCGCGCCCACGGACGTGCCGACGATCAGGTCGGGCTTGATGCCCGCCTCGTCGAGCGCGCGCAGCATGCCCACCTCGTGAGCGCCGAGAACGCCCCCGCCACCCAGTACGAAGGCAGTGTCCAGGCTCATGGGCTCACCATATCCTCGCCCCGGAGCGCCGGATTCCCGCCGAGGCCGCGCCGGTTCCGGATCCACGGGAAGAAGCCGAGGAACCGGGCGGTTCCGGATCCCCGCAAAGAAAAGGCGGCCAGTTGTCCGGGTCCTGACATGACCTCAGGCGCCGGCGAGAGGGCACGATCTGACGCATGACAAGTGTGGTGGAGACCGAAGGGCTCACCAAGTTCTACGGCGGACGCCGAGGACTTGAGGATCTCGACCTGGAGATCCGACCGGGGGAGGTGTTCGGGTATCTCGGCCCGAACGGAGCGGGAAAGACGACGACCATCAGGCTGCTCCTGGACGTCATCCGTCCCACCAGGGGCCGGATGACGGTCCTGGGCAGGGATCCCCGCGAGGCGGGTGTGCGGAGCCGGATCGGTTACCTGCCCGGCGAGCTGGCTCTGGAGGGCAGGGAGAAGGCGGGGGAGTTCCTCGCCTTCCTCGGCATGATGCGCGACGGCGTGCCCAAGGGGCGGATCGAGGAGCTGGCCGAGAGGCTGGAGGCCGACCTGTCGGTGCCGATGGGCAGACTCTCCAAGGGCAACAGGCAGAAGGTCGGGCTCATCCAGGCATTCATGCACGAGCCGGAGTTCCTGATCCTCGACGAGCCGACCAGTGGCCTGGATCCGCTGATGCAGCAGGAGTTCCTCGCGATGGTCCGCGAGGTCCGCGCCTCGGGCCGCACCGTGCTGATGTCCTCCCACGTGCTGGCCGAGGTCGAGGACGTCTCCGACCGGGTCGGCATCGTGCGCGGCGGCAGGCTGGTCGCGGTGGAGGACGTCTCCGCGCTCAGGGAGAAGGCGGTGCGCCGGGTGGAGTTCCACTTCGACGCCCCGGTGCCCCGGGAGGCGTTCGAGAACCTGCCCGGCGTACGGGACCTGCGGGTGGAGGGGGCCGGGGTGCGCTGCACCATCGACGGCCGCCCGGACGCGCTGATCAAGGCGGCGGCGAGGTTCACGGTGGTGCACATGGTCAGCGCCCGGCCCGACCTGGAGGAGATCTTCCTCACCTACTACAGCCGGCACGAAGAGGAAGAGGAGGCGCGCGATGCCCGCACTGGTGTCGAAAAGCCTGCGTGACTACCGCAGGCCGCTGCTCGGCTGGACCATCGGGATCAGCGCCTTCTTCGCGCTGTACCTGGCCTTCTACCCGAACATCCAGAGCAACCCCGACCTTTACGGGGAAGTGGCGCTGACCAAGTTCCCCGGGGCGATGCGCGACCTCATGGGCGGCCTGGAGGAGGGATTCACCAGCGGCTCCGGCTACCTGCAGACCCTGGTCTACCAGCTGTTCGGGCCGCTGCTCTTCATCATGTGCGCCGCCGTGATCGGCAACCGGGCGATCGCCCAGCCCGAGGAGTCGGGCACGCTGGAGCTCGTCCTCACCCTCCCGGTCGACCGCAGGCGACTGGTCCTGGAGCGCTTCGCCGCCCTCGCCCTCGCACTGCTCGGCGTGGCGGCGGCCACCTTCCTCGCCGTGCTCGGCCTGGCGGTCGCCGTCGACATGGGCGTACCCGCCGGCAGGATCCTCGCCGGTCACGTCGGCGTCTTTCTGCTCGCACTCTTCTTCGGGACGCTCTGCCTGACGGTCGGCGCCGCGACGGGTCGCAGGGGGGTCGCCCTCGCGGTGGTCGGGGCGGTCGCCGTGGCCGGATACGTGGTCGAGACCATGGGCAAGGACGTGGCCGGTGTGTCCTGGCTGCGCTGGATCTCGCCGTTCCACTACTACCTCGACGGTCGGCCGATCCAGCTGGGATTCCCGGTAGGGGACTATCTCGTGCTGGCCGGAGCGACCGTCGTGCTGCTCCTGATCGCGATGCCGGCCTTCGACAGGCGTGACGTGGGAGTCTGATGGACGAGCTGCTCGGCGGCCATCTCCGGATGTTACGGGAGGCGGCCGCCACCGGCAGGCTGCCGGGGCGGGCCGAGCTCGACGACTGCCGCGCCGTCGGCGCGCTGGCCGCCGAGCGGGGCGTGTCCGTGCGGGCACTGGTCGAGGCCGCGCTGGCGACGGCCGAGTCGGTGACCCCCACCCCGCTCCCGGCCCTGCGGCGTACGGTCTCCGCCCTGATGGAGGGGTACGAGAACGCCCAGCGGGCGGCGTTGCGCCGGGAGGAGACGGCGCGCAGGAAGTTCGTCGACGACCTGCTCCAGGGCCGTGCCGACAGGCTCGCCGAACGGGCCGAGCACTTCGGGCTCCGCATGGCCGAGACGTACGTGGTCGCCGTCGCCCGCCCTGTCACCGGAGCCGCCGCGGCCGTCGCTTCGGAGGACGGCGGGTTCGAGGGGCACGGTGGGTTCGAGGGGCACGGAGGGGAAGAGGAGGTCCGCGGGCTCGCGGGCGAGGCCGAGGGGACGGCCAGGAGGATCGAGGAGGCGCTGGTCGCCCGGTTCGGCTCGCACAACGTGCTGGTCACGGTGCGCGACGGGATGCTCGTGTGCGTGGCGCCGGGCAGCCTCGACGTCGTGACCGGAGAGTTCACCCATCACGTGCGTCAGTTGTTGGCACCCGGCTGGCGGGTCGGGCTCGGCAGGGCGCACCGGGGCCCAGGCGGGGTGGTCACCTCCTACCGGGAGGGTGTCAACGCCATCGGGTTCGGCGACAGGCTGGGATTGCGCGCCCCGGTGCTCAAGGCCGCCGACCTGCTGGTCTTCCCGGTGCTGCTGCGGGACCGTGCGGCGATCGAGGACCTGGTGACGAGCGTCCTCAGCCCGCTGCTCGAGGCGCGGGGCGGCCCCGAGCCGCTGCTCGCCACGCTGGAGGCCGTCTTCGCCTCCCAGGGCAACCAGACCGCCGCCGCGCGCAGGCTCGACATCAGCACCCGGGCGGTGACCTACCGGCTGGAGCGGATCCGCCGCCTCACCGGGTTCTCGCCGGACGATCCCACCCAGCGTTTCACCCTGGAGACGGCGGTCCTGGGCGCCCGGCTCCTGGACTGGCCCGCCCAGCCGACGCACTGACCGGACCTCCGCGCCGTTACGGGATCAGGAGCACCTTGCCGGTCGTCCGGCGGGCTTCGAGGTCCTCGTGGGCACGGGCGGCCTCGGCGAGCGGGTAGCGCTCGGAGACGTGCACCCGCAGCTGCCCGGAGGCGACCCAGCCGTAGAGGTCGGAGGCGCGCCAGGCGAGCTCGTCGCGGGTGGCGATGTATGAGCCCAGTGTCGGACGGGCGAGGAAGAGGGAGCCGTTCTTGGCGAGGATCTGCGGGTCGAACGGCGGGACCGGGCCGCTGGCCTGGCCGTACAGCGCCATCATGCCGCGTGGTCGCAGCGAGGCGATGCTCTCGTCGAAGGTGGCCGCGCCCACGCCGTCGTAGACGACGTGCACGCCGGAGCCGGTCAGCTCGCGGACCGCGTCGGCGAAGCCCTTGTAGCGGAACACCTCGTCGGCGCCCGCCTGGCGGGCCAGGGTCTCCTTCTCGTCGGTGGAGACCGTGCCGATGACCCGGGCGCCGCGCAGCTTGGCGATCTGGGTGAGCAGCAGGCCCATCCCCCCGGCGGCGGCGTGCACCAGGACGTCGTCGCCCGCCTTCACCTCGTACGTGGAGTGCGTCAGGTAGTGGGCGGTCAGTCCCTGGAGGGTGACGGCCGCCGCGGCCTCGGCCGTCACCCCCTCGGGTACGGCGAGCACCTTGGAGGCGGGCACCACGATCCTGGAGGCGTAGCTGCCCGGCACGTTCGCCCATGCCACGGTGTCGCCGACGGCGACGTCGCGCACGTCCTCGCCGACCGCGACGACGGTGCCCCCGCCCTCCTCGCCGGGAACGAAGGGCAGGGAGAGCGGGTAGCGGCCCATCCGGTGGTAGACGTCGATGAAGTTCACCCCGGAGGCGGCGACGTCAATCAGGACGTCACCGGGGTTCATCTCGGGGTCCGGGTGATCGTCGGTGTAGGTGAGAACTTCGGGTCCACCGGTGGCGGAGACGACTATGGCGCGCATCGTGCTGAACTCCTTCGGTCGGTCGGATGCCCCGTTCCCCGCAGGGTGCGGATCACTCGCCGTCAGGGCTGTGTGGTGGGGGCGGGGCCGTGCAGGGTGAAGTTGTCGAACGCGGTCCGCAGGACGGCGTCGCTGTTCTCGCCCACCCGGGCGATCACGCCGACGAGCCCGTTGGGCAGCGGGTTGGTGTCGAGGAACGACTGGGTCTGCTCGTCGTTGACCCACATGGTGAGCCGAACGCCCTCCTTCACGCCGGCGCACTCCGCCGTGAGCCGGACGGCCTCGCCCTTGGGCAGGTCGATCTTGACGGGCTTGGTGAGCTCGCCCCCGGCGCTCTTGACGGTCTTGCGGATGCGGGCGTTGCCCGAGGTGTCGAGCAGAAACTCGTACCGCGTCGCCTTGTTGTCGTCCTCGCCCCGGCAGAACAGCCCGTACTCGCCCATACCGACGGTGCCGGAGCGGATCGTGATGTCGGAGCCGAGCAGGATACGGCTCGGGGTGATCGGCATGGGACTGGCCGTGGGGTCGGGGGTGGCCGGGGGAGCGGAGACGAAGGGGATCGGGGCCTGCTCCCGCCTGATGGGGGAGTAACCGCTGACGTCGACGGCGTAGTAGCCGTTGGGGGAGTAGCCGTACGTGCCGGTCAACGGGCTGTAGGTGCCGCCGCTCCAGCCGGTGCCGCTCTGGGTGAAGTCGTCCTGGTAGAGCAGGGGGAGGTCCTCCGGAGGGCCGCCGGGAGCGAGGGCGAGGCGCAGCCCGATCCCCGCTGCCGCCACCAGCAGGGCCGCCACCGCCGCCCCGACGACGAGGTTTCGCCGCCCGGCAGCGAGGCCGCGCGGGAAAGGCTCGGTGCCGCCCTCCGGTGGCCCGGAGAGGGTGTGGCCGGGGCTGGAAGGCGTACCCGAGGGTCCACCGGGACCGGTTCCGCTCCAGGCGACGTCGTCAGGCGTCTCCCCGAGTTCCTGCCAGGAGGCCTGGACCGAGTGGGCGGCCTGTTCCGGCGCGGCGGAGCGGCCCACCAGGTGGTCGAGGAGCTGCTGCGAGGTGGGCCGGTTGTGCGGGTCCTTGGTCAGGGCGTAGGTGACGAGCTCGCGCAGCGCGGGCTCCATGCCCTCCAGGGAGGGTTCGGTGTTGAGCACCTGGTACAGCACGGCGGGCAGCGCCTCGCCGCCGAACGGCGCCCGCCCGCTCGCGGCGAAGGCCATCAGGCAGCCCCACGAGAACACGTCGCAGGCGGCGGAGACCGGCTCACCGCGCAGCACCTCGGGCGCCATGTATCGCGGGGTGCCGAGGATCTCGCCGGTCCCGGTCATCCCGCCGAGGGTGTCCAGCGCGCGGGCGATACCGAAGTCGATCACGCGGGGGCCGACGGGGGAGAGCAGCACGTTGGAAGGCTTGAGGTCGCGGTGCACGACTCCGGCGCCGTGGATGGCGGTCAGCGCGGTCGCCACCCCGACGGCGAGCGCGTCGAGGCTGGAGCCGCGGAGCGGCCCGTCCGTGTCGACGGCCTCCTCAAGGCTGGGGCCGGCGACGTACTCGGTGACGACGTAGAGCTGGTCGCCGTCGAGCGCGGCCTCGACGACCGCGGCCGTGCAGAACCTGCGGACCCGCTGCGCCGCGTCGGCCTCCCTGCGGAAGCGCATCCGGAACCGTTCGTGCCGGCTGTACTCCGGATTGATGACCTTGATGGCGACCTGCTGCCCCTCAGGGGACTCGCCGAGATAGACCGTGCCCATCCCGCCCCTGCCCAGCCGACTGAGCACGCGGTATCGGCCTATCTGCAGGGGTTCGTCGGGACTGAGGTCGCTCACCTTTGTGCCTAACCGCCTACGCCGTCACATGAGTGTTTCAGCCTATCGATCTCCTGCCGCTCACCAGCAGACGCAACAGCGGCACGCCGACTTTTTCCAGGCCGTCCACGGTCAGCACGTCCTCGGGCGCCGGACCGCCGGAGACCGACACCACCCGGCACCCCGCCGCGCGGGCCGCGGCGAGCCCGGTCGGGCTGTCCTCCACGGCCACGCAGTCGGCGGGGTCGAGGCCCAGCACGGAGGCCGCCCGCAGGTACGGGTCGGGCAGCGGCTTGCCGCGAACGGTGTCCTCGGCGGCCACGACCAGGGCGAAGCGCTCCGTCCCGACGGTGCGCAGCACCATCTCCACGATGAGTCGCGGTGAGGCGCTGACCAGTGCCGCGGGCACGCCTTCCGCCCTCAGCTCGTCCAGCAGTCGGATCGCGCCGGGCAGCGGTGTCACCCCGCCGGAGATCCGTCCGGCGAAGGCCTCGGTGAGTCGCGCCCCGATCCGTTCCACGCCGGGCGGGGACGGTGCGCGCCGTGCGAGGTAGCCGGCCACGTCCTCGACCATGCGACCCAGGACGTGGCCGGCGTCGGCCTCCGTCAGCTCCAGGTCCAGCTCGGCGGCGACCGCCAGGCACGCCTGCCACCACATCCCCTCGGTGTCGACGAGCGTGCCGTCCATGTCGAACAGAACGGCCTTGAGCTCACCCGACACCCGCGACGTCCTCGGACTCGGACGCTCCGGATGCCCCGGACGCCCTCGACGACGCGGCGGGCGTCGCGGAGTCCGGGGAGCCCTCAGGGGTGAGGGCGGGGGCGGGGGCGGTGCGCGCGGCGACGAGCACGGGCCGCTGCACGAGGGAGACGTCCACCCGCGTGCCCGGCGCCAGGCGTACCGCGTCATGTCCCGGCACGTCGCTGAGGACCTCCAGCTCGCCCACCCGCACCCGCAGCCGCGCGGTGGAGCCGCGGAAGGACGACGCCACGACCGTGGCGTTCCCTTCCGGGGAGGGCGTGACCAGCACGGCCTCCGGTCGCACCAGCACGTCGACATCGGGCGAGGACGGCACGGAGCCGTCCACCGGCATGAGTTTCCCCATCACGGTCACCTCCCGGCCGGACAGCCGGCCGGGGACGTGGTTCATCGCGCCGACGAACTCCGCCACGAAAGGGGTGGCGGGCCGGTCGTAGACCTCGGCCGGTGGGCCGCACTGCTCCAGCCGTCCGGCACGCAGCACCGCGACCTTGTCGGCGACCGAGAGGGCCTCCTCCTGGTCGTGGGTGACGAAGATGGTGGTGATGCCCAGTTCGAGCTGGAGGCGCCGGATCTCCTCGCGCAGTGAGACGCGGACCTTGGCGTCCAGCGCGGACAGCGGCTCGTCGAGCAGCAGTACGCGTGGTTCCAGCGCGAGTGCCCTGGCCAGGGCGACACGTTGCTGCTGGCCGCCCGACAGCTCGTGTGGGTAGCGCTGGGCGTGCGTCGGCAGGCCGACCAGCTCCAGCAGTTCGTCCGCCCGGGCGTGCCGTTTCGCGGTCGGCACCTTGCGCACCCGCAGCCCGAAGGCCACGTTGTCCCGCGCGTTGAGGTTGGGGAACAGGCTGTAGGACTGGAAGACCATGCCCGCGTCCCGCCGGTTGGCGGGCACCCGGGTGATGTCCTTGCCGTCCACGAGCACCGCTCCGGCGTCGGGGTGCTCGAAGCCGGCGACGCAGCGCAGCGCGGTGGTCTTCCCGCAGCCGGAAGGGCCGAGCAGGGCCATCAGCTCGCCCTGTTCGACGGTGAGGTCCAGGCCGTCCAGGGCCACCGTGCGGCCGAACGCGCGACGCAGCCCCCGGAACTCGACGGTCATCGGCGTTTCCTTCCCGCACCCGAGAGGGTGAGCAGCAGCAGCCAGATGAGGAGCAGGCTGATGATCGACAGGGCGACGGAGAGCTGTCCGTCGTTCCCGGAGATGGTGACGATCCAGACGGGGAACGTCTGGTAGCCGAGCAGGGCGGCGACGGTGTATTCGCCGAGCACCAGCGCGAGGGCGAGGAACGAGGCGCTCGCGATGGAGGAGCGGATGTTGGGGATGATCACGCGGAACAGCACGTACGGCCACGAGGCGCCCAGGTTGCGTGCCGCCTCCACCAGCGTCCGCACGTCGATCGCGCGTAGCCCGGCGTCCAGCGACCGGTAGACGAACGGCAGCGTCAGCATCACGTACGCGAGCACGAGGACGAAGGGGAACCTCTCGTTCTGGATGGCGATGAGCGTCGCCCAGAACGGTGTGGCGGCCAGCGCCTCGACGCCGTCACGCAGCGCCGTGCTGATGCCGACCACGTAGGTGATCGGCGGTACGACCAGCGGGAGCGTGGAGAGCACCTCCAGCACGGGCCGCAGCCGGGGCGCGCCGAGCCGTACGGCGAGCATGGCGGGAAGGGTGAGCAGCAGCACCGCGACGATGGTCGCCGCGGCCAGTGCCAGGGAGAGCAGCAGGCTGGGCACGAAGCCGGGCGCCGACAGGATCCGCCCGTAGGCGGCGAGCGAGAAGCCCTGGCCCTCGGAGTAGACGGTGAACCAGAAGGACACCGCCATCGGCACGACGAAGTAGACCGCCGCGACGACCAGCACGATCCCGCGCCAGGCCCGCCGCGCTCCGGGGCGGGCGGTGGCGGCGGGACCCGGGGTGACGTCGGGCAGGGTCGCTACCGCAACCATCGGGAGCTCCTCTTCTGCAGCGGCAGGTAGACCGCCATCACCAGCAGCGCGACGACGATCATGTCGAGGCTCAGGGCGAGCGCGACGTTCTCGTACCCGATGAGGACGTCCCCGGTGAGTGCCTCGGCGATCTGCAGGGTGACCAGGGGGACCGTGCTGCCGACCATGGCGTAGGCGGTGGCGTAGGCGGCGAAGGCGCCGCCGAACAGCAGGACGACGCCGCCGAGCAGGGCCGGGGTGAGCACCGGGACGCCGACGTAGCGCCAGAACTGCCAGGTGGTGGCGCCGTTGTTCTGCGCCGCCTCCCGCCACTGCGGGCGCAGGCCGTCCAGCGCCGGGGTCACGACGAGCACCATCAGCGGCACCGAGAAGTACATGTAGACCAGGGCGAGGCCCCAGAAGTTGTACAGCACCCCGGGGCCGAGGCCCAGCGCGGTGGTGATCACCCCCGAGTTGCCCAGGGTGGCGATCCAGATGAAGGCGAGTGGCACGCCGCCGAAGTTGGCCAGCACCCCGGAGAAGGTGAGCACGGCCTCGCGCAGGGCGGTGAACCGGGAGGTGACGACGGCCTGGGCGAGGAACGTCCCGGCGACCGCGGCGGCGACCGCCACCACGGCCGACAGCTGAACGCTGCTGATCAGGGCGTTCAGGTAGGCGCCCTGCAGGCTTCTGGACAGGTTGGCGGTGCCGAGGGAGGAGACCTTGGTCACCGGGTCCTTGACGGTGAACGCGCCGACCAGCAGCGTGAGCGCCGGGATCCCGAAGGCCACCGCCGTCACGACGAGCAGCGGCAGGGCTCCCACCCAGTTCTTGGAGCGAGGACGGCCGCCGCGCGGGGCGGCGGCCGTGACAGCCGGGACCGTCATCCCGAGACCGCGGCGCCCCAGCCGTCGGCCAGGACCTCCTTGGCCTTGTTGACCTGGGCCTCCGTCGGGAAGGTGGGGTCACCCTCGACCGGCGGGAGGTTGGCCTCGGCCGTCGCGTCGACCGTGCCGTCGGCCTTCATCGCGGGCAGCAGCACCGGGCGGGCGAAGCCGCCGAGGTAGAGGTTCTGGCCCTCGGCGCTGTAGAGGAACTCCTGCCACAGGCGCGCGGCGGCCGGGTGCGGGGCGTCCTTGTTGATGGCCTGGGCGTAGAGCTGGAAGTACTTGCCGTCGTCGGGGATGACGGTCTTCCAGTCGATGCCCTTCTCGGCCATCTTGGGGGCGTAGGCGGCGTTGTTGTAGTCCCAGTCGATGCTGATCTGGGTCTCGCCCTTCTCGATGGTGGCCGGGGTGGTCTCCACCGGGTTGAAGTTCCCGGTCTCCTTCAGCTTCTTGAAGAAGTCGAGGCCGGGCTGGATGTCGTCGAAGGAGCCGCCGTTGGCGAGGGCCGCCGCGTACACGCCCGCGAACGCCGAGCCCGACTTGGTGGGGTTGCCGTTCAGCGCGACCTTGCCCTTGTACTCGGGCTTGAGGAGGTCGGCGTAGGTCTCCGGGCACTTGTCGATCTTCTTGGCGTCGCAGCCGATGGAGATGTAGCCGCCGTAGTCGTTGAACCAGAGGCCGCTCGGCTCCTTCTGGTTGTCGGGGATCTTGTCCCAGCTCTCGACCTTGTACGGCGCGAACAGGCCCTCGGCGGCGCCGCTGATCGCGAAGGACTGGCCGATGTCGAGCACGTCGGGGGCGCGGTCCTGGCCCTTGCGGGTCTTCACCGCGTTGATCTCGTCGGCGCTGGAGGCGTCGGGGGTCTCGCTCTCGATCTCGATGCCGTACTTCGCCGTGAAGGCCTCGATGATCTTTCCGTAGTTGGCCCAGTCGGGCGGGAGGGCGATGACGTGGAGCTTGCCCTCCTTCTTGGCGGCCTCGACGAGCTTGTCCAGCCCGCCGAAGTCGGCGGCGGAGGTGGCGGTTCTGGCGTCCACTCCGGCCGCGGAGCCGTCGGCGCCCGCCGTGGGGGCCGCTGTGGTGGGGGCGGCTCCGCACGCTGTGGCGCTCATCAGGAGGAAGGCGGCCAGGCCCGCAAAGCGAACTCGGGATGCGATCACTGTGTCTCCCAAGGGGGTGTCGCGCAATATTTCACGAAAGTAGACGAACTTGTACAAACAAGCTAGACCCCCTATGTCGTGAATCAGTTGCTGTTTGGTGAACGGGCGAAGTACAAGGGTGAAATGCGGAAACTCGGGCTATGTGTGGCGATAATGCTTGTTTAGGGTGGGGTTCATCCGGACATATGGTGCGCGCAGCGAGGGATTCCGTTGACGCCTGCCGGGCCGGACGCGAGTGGGCGGTTCGAGAGGCGAGGCGAGATTGCACGGTCACCGGGTGTGCGGGAGGGCGTGGGAGAGAGCCGTGGGGTTCGCGGGTACGCCGGAAGGGGGGCGGAGGTGACGGCCCGGTACATGGGCATCGCGGAGGAGCTGCGCGACGCGATCATGCGAGGCGAGCACCCCGTGGGTGCCCAGCTCCCCTCGGAGGCCGAGCTGGCCGCCCGCTTCGCGGCCTCGCGCGGCACGATCCGCCAGGCGGTCGCCGTACTCGCCACCGAGGGCCTGGTCGGGTCTCGCCAGGGCGCCAGACGCATCGTGCTCGGCCGCGAGCGCAGCCAGAGCTTCGCCGAGCTGCACAGCTTCGCCCAGTGGGCGCGGGCGATGGGCTACCGGGTGAGCGGGCGGATGCTGGAGCAGCGCCGCAGGGGCGCCGACGTCACCGAGGCCGCCAGGCTCGCCCTCCAGCCGGGCGATCCGGTGCTTTTCGTGCTGCGGCTGCGCTCCCTGGAGGGCGAGCCGGTGATGCTGGAACGCACGGTCTACGCCGGGTGGATCGCCCCGGCCGTCGAGCGCATCGAACCCGGCTGCGAGTCGGTCACCCAGGCCCTCTACGAGAGCGTCGGCCTCGTCTTCGCCTACGGCGAGCACCTCATCGACGCGGTGGCCGCGGGCGTCGAGGACTCCAGGCTGCTCGCCGTGCGCAGGGGCAGCCCGCTGCTGCGCCAGCGCCGGGTCACCACCACCCACGAGGGGCGGCCCGTCGAGTGGTCCGACGACCGCTACCGCGCGGGCAGCGTCACCTTCAGCATCCGCAACTCGGTGGACGCCAATCCGCTCGTACGGCAGATGGGGGACTTGCGCCCGGCCCCGTGAGAACGTATGTTCGATACGCCAGACCCGTCTTCCCCCGGGTGCTCATCGGAAAGCCGTGGGAGAAGAGCGTCTTGAGCAGACTTTACGGCGACCCCGTCGAAGTGTGGATCCGCGACGGGCAGCCCGTCCAGTTCGTCTGGGGCGATCGCCTCCACGCCGTCGGCAGGGTTCTCGACCACTGGGTCGTCGCACGCGAGTGGTGGAAGACCTCCGCCGGTGATCCCGGCGAGCGCCGGTTCTGGCGGGTCGAGGCCGCCTCGGGAGGCCGAGCCGGCACCTACGAGCTCAGGTTCGACACCGCGGGCGAGGGCTGGCTGCTGATCAGGGCCTGGGAGTGACGCCCCGCCCCGGCACGCCTCCCGCGTGCCTTCCATCGGGCGGGGCGGTGCTCACTGCCCGGCGGGATGGACCTCCTGGGGCTGCTCCTGCCCGGAGACCTCCGGTGAGAGTGCCTCGGAGGGGGTGGGGTCCTCCGCGGGCGGGGTCGGGACCGATCTCACCGGGTTTCGCTTCACCCGGTCCTGCTGCACCGAGGTCGGTTTCACCGGGGCCGTCTCCGTCGCCTGC
Source organism: Streptosporangium sp. NPDC000509 (assembly GCF_042898365.1). NCBI lineage: Bacteria > Bacillati > Actinomycetota > Actinomycetes > Streptosporangiales > Streptosporangiaceae > Streptosporangium > Streptosporangium sp. NPDC000509. Next base: position 176,095 of record NZ_JBIAYX010000016.1, read on the forward strand.
GTCGGGAGGCGGCGCTCCGGCCTGCTCCGCCGCCGGTGCCCGGCGCCCGCGGCCTGGATCCCGGTGATCTGCCGCACGGTCGTCGCGCACAGCAGGGAGGCGGTCGCGACGGCGATCAGCTCGGTCAGGCCGAACCCGGTCAGGCTCGTGCCTCCCTGGGGCGCCCCCGGCCACAACCGTGCAAACACCAGCGCGGAGGCGACGAGCCAGCTCAGCCACCAGGCGGTGAGCAGCGCCTTCCAGCGCAGGCGGCGATCCAGCGGGGGACGGGAGGCTCGCCACAGCCGGTCGACCAGCACGGGGGGTGCGGCCAGGTTGACCACCGGCACGAACCAGCTCACCAGCACCGGTGCCACCGCGGGCCGGTCGGCGCCCTGCCGGGCGCGGAGCAGCCAGTTCAGGTACGCGGCGACGGCGGCGATCGCGGATGCGGCGAAGAACATGATCAGAATGGCGAAGACGGTGACCGCGCCGAAGACCGCGTCGGCTCCGGGGGCGTGGGGGTCGCCGTTGAGCTCGGATATCTCCAGGACGAGGCGCCGGCCGCGGACCTGTTCGAACACCGCCAGGGCGGCGACCGCGACCACCAGTGCGGTGAGCGTGACATAGACGGCCGAGGCCGATTTTTGTAGAGATGGGATAGAGCGCATGTATATCTCCCCCCCGCCATGCGCTGAGGACCTGCCCCTTTTCCTATCCCGTCAGCGCTCCCGCTAATCAGCGCGGATGCCCTGCTCAGCCGACGATGCCGGACTCCCACGCCCAGGCGGCGATCTCCACCCGATTCCTCGCGCCCAGCTTCGCCTGGATGCTCCCCAGGTGGGTCTTCACGGTCGACAGCGAGACGAACAACTCGGCGGCGACCTCCTGGTTGGTCCGCCCCCTCGCGACCAGCCGCACGACGTCCAGTTCGCGCTCGGTGAGGGGCTCGCTGGGCGGGCGTACGCCACCGGCCCGAGGGTGGGAGAGGTGTTCGAGCAGGCGCACGGTCACCGAGGGCGACACCAGCGCGTCCCCGGCCGCCGCGGCCCGGATCGCCTCGATGAGCAGCGTCGGCCCGCTGTCCTTGAGCAGGAAACCGGTCGCCCCCGCGCGCAGCGCGCCGTAGACGTACTCGTCGAGGTCGAAGGTGGTGACGATCACCACCCTCATCGGGTCCGCCACCCCCGGCCCCGCGAGGATGCGGGTGGCCTCCAGACCGTCCAGCTTGGGCATGCGGATGTCGAGCAGGCACACGTCCGGTCGTAACCGTCGTGCCAGCTCGACGGCCTCGGCCCCGTTGGCGGCCGTCGCCACGACCTCCATGTCCTGCTGGGCGTCCAGAATCATCTGGAACCCGGTCCGTACCAGTTCCTGGTCATCGGCGATGAGCACCCGAATCGTCACCTGTTGGATTGTGCCAGCCCACGGGCGGTTCCGGATCGGGCATCCGGCCGATGTGCCGGTAAGCGACGGCGAATCGCCCTTTCGGCCGATCCCGTCCGGGGGCGTGGAGACGATCGGTCGATCTGCCGCCGTCCTCCGCGCGGGAAAGTGCTCGCGTGAACGTTGTCCTTGAGGGATCCGGGCTGGTCAAGCGCTTAGGAACGACCGTGGCGCCGGGCGGCGTCAGACCGGCGATCCACGCGGGCGAGGGCGCGGAGAAGGCAGGGGCAGGCCGAGGCGGGTGGGTGCGGAAACAGGGTGCCGGATAACTTTTCTCTTCCCGGCCGGTGATCGGGGGGCCGGGAAAGGCACTCCTTGGTGTGGATGATCCAGAAGCGCGATTCACCGCGCTGTACGACCAGCACTATCGCAGCGTGCTCGGCTACACGCTGCTGCGCGCGGAGCGGCAGGCGGCCGAGGACATCGCGAGCGAGACGTTCCTGATCGCCTGGCGGCAGCTGGAGGAGCTGCCGGAGCCGCCGCTGCCCTGGTTGCTCGGCGTCGCCCGGAACCTGCTGCGCGGGCAGCGGCGTTCCGGCCTGCGACGGCGGGCACTGGTGGAACGGCTGGCGGAGCTGTCCTCGGAGGGCGACGTGACCGAGCGGGTGGCCGAGCAGGTCGCCGAGCGCGAGGCGGCCCTCGCGGCGCTCGCCGGGCTGTCCGAGCTGGACGCCGAGGCGGTGATCCTGGCCAGCTGGTACGGGCTGGCTCCGGCCGACGCCGCCAAGCTCGCCGGCTGTTCCGCCCGGGCCTTCACCGTCCGCCTGTATCGCGCCCGCCGCCGCCTGTCCCAGGCACTCGACCTCACCCCGGCCACTACCCTGCAGGAGCAGCCTTGAACGACGTCGACGAACGTGTCCGCGCGCTACGCCCGGACGCACTCACCGAGGACGCCCACCGGCGGCGCCGCGAGGCCGACCTCGCCCGCGCCTTCGCGACGGCCGTGTCCGAGCCCGGTCGCGCGTCCGATCATGCGTCCGGTCGCGCTTCCGATTCCGTGTCCTCCCGCGTGCCACTCGACGCCTCCCGTCCCCTGTCCCGTCTCCGCCTCACCCCCGGAATCGTGCTGACCGGCGCCCTCGTCGGGCTGGCCGCCGCCGTGACGGTGCCCGCCGTCATGACGGGGACGGTCGGGCTGCGGGGGCCGGGCGGGGGCCGGACCGCGGCGATCGCCTCCCCGGACCCGGCCTCGGGCACCTCCCCGGTACGGCACCCCGAGACCCAGGTGCCGCCCTCCGAGACCTCCGGCTCGCTCCCGGCCGCGACCCCCGGCACGCCGGTGGTCACGCTCGACGCCCGGTCGTTCCTGCTGACGGGTGCGGAGACGGCGGCGCGCACGACCTCCCCGGAAGGCCGGTACTGGTTCGAGCGCACCAGGACCTTCGAACCCGCCGGGTCCGGCGCGACCGTCGCCCACACCGACGAGTCCTGGTACGACGGCCGGGCCGGGCGGGTCGTGTCCAACCAGGATGTGGACATCACTTTCGCCACCGAGGCCGCGGAGGCGGCATGGAGGGCGAAGGGAGCCCCGGCACTGTGGCCCGGGCCGCGTACCGAGGACTTCTCCCGGCTCTCGCTGCGGTGGCGGGTCGGGAGCGAGACGCTGACCATGGACGAGGTGCGGGACCTGCCCGGTGACGCCGGAGAGCTGGAGCGGTGGCTCCGCTCGGTCCACCGGGACGGGCCGTTCCCGGCCTTCGTCTTCGACGCCGCGCGGTACCTGCTCGCCTCACCCGCGAGCCCGGCCACGCGTGCCGCGACGTTGCGCGTCCTCGCGGCCCAGCCCGGAATCGTCCTGGAGAAGGACGTCCTCGACCCGCTCGGGCGCACCGGCTTCGCCGTCACCACGGCCGAAGGCCACCACACCCTGGTCGTCGACGAGTCGGGGTCGCGCCTGCTGGCCTTCGTCTACACGGGCCCGGACGAGAGCCCCCGTACCGGTGACCGTTCCGCGCACCTCCCCTTCCGCAAGGGCCTCAGGATCGCCTACGAGGAGTCCGGCTGGGTGGGGAAGGTCGGCGTTCGGAGGTGACGTCCGCCCCGCCGCGCGGCGAGACCGGCGGGCGGCGGGGCGGTCCTCGCGAGGAGGAGCGACGCCGCCCGGGACGGTTCAGCCCAGGACGAGGTCCCTGACGGTCTTCAGGGAGGCCTCGTCGCGAGGGCCCATCACCAGGAGGTTGCTCACCGGGCTGTCGCGCCACAGCTCAAGGCGCTCGCGGATGCGACCCGCGGGGCCGACCAGGGAGATGCCGTCGGCCAGCTCGTCGGGGATCGCGTTGAACGCCTCGTCCCTGCGTCCGGCCAGGTAGAGGGCCTGGATCTCCTCGGCGGCCTCGGCGTAGCCCATCCTGCCGATGATGTCGGCGTGGAAGTTGCGGCTCTTGGCCCCCATGCCGCCGATGTAGAGGGTGAGCATCATCTTCACCCCGTCCAGCGCCGCTCGGACGTCGTCGGTGATGAGGGTCATGACCATGGCGGCGATGTCGAAGCCGGGGTCGGCGCCGGCGAGCGAGGGGCCGTACATCCGCTCGATCTTCTCGGGGAACACGAACAGCGGCAGCCAGCCGTCGGCGATCTCGGCGGCGAGCGCGACGTTCTTCGGCCCCTCCGCGCCCAGGTAGAGGGGGATCTCGGCGCGCAGCGGGTGCGTGATCAGCTTCAGCGGCTTGCCGAGGTTCGCGCCTCCCGGGTAGGGGAGGGGGTAGTGCTCGCCGTCGCTGGTCACCGGCTCCTCGCGGCGCCACACCTTGCGCATGATCTCGACGTACTCGCGGGTGCGGGCGAGCGGCCTGGGGAACGGGTTCCCGTACCAGCCCTCGACGACCTGGGGCCCCGACGCGCCGATACCGAGCAGCAACCGCCCGCCGGTGAGATGATCCAGGGTCATCGCGGTCATCGCGGTCGCCGCCGGGGTTCTGGCGGAGATCTGCACCACGGATGTGCCGAGTTTGATGCGGGATGTCCGCGCGCCGTACCAGGCCAGGGGAGTGAAGGCGTCGCTACCGTAGGCTTCCGCGGTCCAGACGGACTCATAGCCCAATCGCTCCGCGGTCTGGACGAGTTCGGTGGCGTCGTCGGCGTTCCGTTGCCAGTAGCCGAGGTTCAGGCCGAGCTTCAGGTCGGTGCTCACGGGGTTCTCCTCGCGACGCGGCGCCGGACGGATCCCGCAATTAGAACACGTTCTATATTGGTCGGTCGAGTGTGAGGTGTCGAGATTCTGTCTTCCGGGAAGCGTGCTTCTGTGCTCAACGCCGCTCGCAAACTCCTCTCCCTGGTGTCGCTCCTCGCCCTCGCCGCCATGGGAACGATCCCGGCCGTGGCGCACGCGCAGGGACGGCCCAACATCCTGTTCGTCCTCGTCGACGACCTGGAGGCGGGTGATCTACGGAGATTTCCCAACATCTGGAACCTCCTCGCGCAGGGCGGCACCGGCTTCGACAGGTTCTTCGTGCCGAACTCCTGGTGCTGCCCCTCCCGCGCGTCGATCATGCGCTGCCAGTACGTGCACAGCCACGGCGTGCTGACCAACACCGCCCCCGAAGGGGGGTTCACCAAGTACTACACGTCCGGTCTGGAACGCTCCAACATCGCGACCTGGATGAAGTCGGCCGGATACCGCACCGGGCTGATGGGCAAATACCTCAACCACTATCCCGGCGGCGCCACCTCCGCCACCCACGTGCCTCCCGGCTGGGACGAGTGGGACGTGCCGGTGCGCAGGCTGTACGAGGAGTACGGCTACACGCTCAACGAGAACGGCATGCTGCGGAAATACGGCTTCGCGCCGCAGGACTACCTGACCGACGTGCTCAGCGCGAAGGCGAGGGCGTTCGTCTCCCAGCCGAGCCGGGATCCGTTCTTCCTGTATCTCGCCCCGGTCGCCCCGCACAACCCGGCCAACTACGCCCCCCGGCACGAGGCCGCCTTCGCCGGGGTGGTGGCTCCGCGCACCCCGTCCTTCGACCAGGCGGATGTCAGCGCCGAGCCACTCTGGCTCAGGTCGCTCCCGCCGTTCGACGCCGCGAGGATCCGCAAGATCGACCGGCACTACCGGGACCGGCTCCGGGCGATGCTCGGCGTGGACGACATGGTGGGCGCCCTCGTCGAATCGCTCAGGGCCTCCGGCAAGCTCGACGAAACGTATATCTTTTTCTCCTCCGATAACGGGTTCCACCTGGGCCAGCACCGGCTCGGCCAGGGCAAGACCACGCCCTTCGACGAGTCGATCAAGGTGCCGCTGCTGGTGAGGGGACCCGGCGTGCAGGCGGGTCGCGTCGTCGGCGACATGGCCGCGAGCGTGGACCTCGCCCCGACGTTCGCGCAGCTCGCCGGGGTCACGCTCCCCGACTTCGCCGAGGGACGCTCCCTGCTGCCACTTTTGCGGGGTGAGACGCCGCCCTCGTGGCGCCAGAACGTGCTGCTGGAGTTCTACCGCCCGACCAGTCCGGATTCGGCCCGCCAGACCCCCGTCCCCGCCTACCAGGGGATGCGGACCGCCCAGAGCACCTTCGTCCGCTACTCCACCGGCGAGTACCAGATCTACGACGTCGTCAGGGATCCCTACCAGCTCCACAACCTCGCCGCGGAGATCCCACTCCCGGTGATCGCCGAGTTCAACCGGCAACTCGACGCCCTGGTCTCCTGCTCGGGCGCCTCCTGCCGCTCAGCCGACTCGGTCAGACCGCCCCTGTTGCCCTTCAAGCCCCTCGTCATTCTCAGCCCGTGGGGGACGTGAGATGCCGGGGTAGGCCCGTCGCAGGTGGTCCTCGACGGCGGAGGCGGCCTCCGCCGCGTCCCCGGCGGCGATGGCCCGGTGGATCCGGCGGTGGTCGGCCATGAGCCCCGCGGTGTCGCCCAGGCGCTCGACCGCCTCGACCGCGTAGCGGCGGAGCGAGTCGCGCAGGGAGAGCATCATCGCGGTGGTCAGCCTGTTGCCCGAGGCCTCGGCGATGGCGACGTGGAAGGCCGTGTCGTGCTCGACGAACTCCTCGGCCGTCGTCGTGGCGTCCATGCGCTCCAGCGCGGCGGTCAGGGCGGACAGATCGGCCCCGTGGACGGCGGCGTGCGAGACCGACCACTTCTCGATCATCAACCGGGCGTCGACGACCTCCTCCAGCGACAGGTTCGCCAGCCCGAGGTGCAGCCTGAGCAGGTCGCTCAGGGCCTCGGCGGGCCTGGAGATGAGGAGGGCCCCCGCGTCGGGACCCCGTCCGACCTGCGAGGAGACCACCCCCAGCGTCTCCAGCACCCGCATCGCCTCGCGTACCGACGACCGGCTCACCCGTAGCTGCTCGGCGAGTTGCCGCTCGCCGGGCAGGCGATCCCCGACCCTGAGGCCGTCGTCCGCGATACGGCGCTCGATCTGGGCGATCACCTCCTCGAACGTCCGGGTGCGCCGGACCGGCTGCCAACCGCTCAAGAGGACCTCCTCTTGTGGAGAAATATGGTCAGACCATACTGTGGTCAGGCCATTGAAAGGAAGGAGCGCCGTGCGCGTCGCCCTCTTCGTCACCTGTGTGAACGACACGCTGTTCCCCGGCACCGGGCGGGCGGTCGTCACACTGCTGCGCCGCCTCGGATGCGACGTCGACTTCCCCAGCGCCCAGACCTGCTGCGGCCAGATGCACGTCAACACGGGATATCCCGAGGAGGGCCGGCGGCTCGCGCGGCACTTCGTGGACGTCTTCGCCCCCTACGACGCGGTCGTCGCGCCGTCGGGATCGTGTGCCGCGATGGTCCGCGAGCAGTATCCCCGGCTCGCCCGCACCGCCGCCGCCCCCGCCCAGGTCAGGGCCGGGTCCCCCGGAGGGCTGATCACCGGGACCGTCGGGACCTCGGCGCCCCGGGCGGTTCCGCCGAGAGGCTCGGGTCCCGCTCCGGCGCCTCTCGCGGGTGGGTCGGAGTCGCCTGCTCCGCCGAAGGACCCGCGCCCCGGCCCGGCGCCCCGCGAGGGCGGGTCAGGGTCCTTCGCCGCCGAGGTGGCCGAGCTGGTGCCCAGGGTCTACGACCTCTCCGAGTTCCTCGTCGACGTCCTCGGCGTCACCGACGTGGGCGCCTACTTCCCGCACCGGGTGACCTACCACCCGACCTGCCACTCGATGCGGATCCTGCGTGTGGGAGACCGGCCCACCCGGCTGCTGGAGCAGGTCAGGGGGCTGGAACTGGTTCCGCTCCCCGGTGCCGACGAGTGCTGCGGCTTCGGCGGCACCTTCGCGGTGAAGAACCCGGCGATCTCCGCGGCGATGTGCGCCGACAAGGTGCACAACGTCGCGACCACCGGCGCCGAGGTGCTGTGCGCCGCCGACAACTCCTGCCTGATGCACATCGGCGGCACCCTCAAACGCCAGCGCACCGGCGTGCGGATCATGCATCTCGCCGAGATCCTCGCCGCCACGGAGACCACCCGATGAGCGGCCCGGCCACCGGTGAAAGAGCCGTCGGTGGGAGAGGCGCCGGTGAGGGAGCCGTCGGCGAGAGGAGCGTCGGTGAGCGGGGCGTTGACGAGGAGAGCGTCGACGAGAGGACTCACGTGAGGGAGGTCCACCGGTGAGCGGCACGTTCCTGGGCATGCCCGCCTTCCCGGCGAACGCCGCGGTCGCGGTGCGGGACTCGCAGCTCAGATACAACCTCCGCAGGGCCACCCGCACGATCCGCGGCAAGCGGGCCTTCATGGTCGACGAGCTGCCCGACTGGGCCGAGCTCCGCCGGGCGGGCAAGGAGATCAAGGACCACACCCTGCGCAACCTGGAGCACTACCTGCTCCGCATGGAGGAGGCCGTCACCGCCGCGGGCGGTCACGTCCACTGGGCGGCCGACGCCGAGGAGGCGAACAGGATCGTCGCCGACCTGGTCAAGGCCACCGGCGAGACCACCGTGGTCAAGGTCAAGTCGATGGCCACCCAGGAGATCGGCCTCAACGAGGCACTCCTGGCGGAGGGCATCACCGCCTACGAGACCGACCTGGCCGAGCTGATCGTCCAGCTCGGTGACGACTGGCCCTCACACATCCTGGTCCCGGCGATCCACCGCAACCGTTCGGAGATCCGCGAGATCTTCCAGGAGAAGATGGCCGACTGGGGCCGCGCGGCGCCCGAGGACCTGACCGACGAGCCCCGCGCCCTCGCCGAGGCCGCCAGGCTCCACCTGCGCGAACGTTTCCTGTCGACCAAGGTCGCCGTCTCCGGCGCCAACTTCATGATCGCCGAGACCGGCACGCTGGTGGTGCTGGAGTCCGAGGGCAACGGGCGGATGTGTCTCACCCTGCCCGAGACGCTGATCAGTGTGGTCGGCATCGAGAAACTGCTGCCGAGCTGGCGGGACCTGGAGGTCTTCCTCCAGCTGCTGCCCAGGAGCTCCACCGGCGAGCGGATGAACCCCTACACCTCCACCTGGACGGGCGCGACCGAGGGCCAGGAGTTCCACCTGGTGCTGCTCGACAACGGCCGCACGAACGTGCTCGCCGACGAGGTGGGCCGCCAGGCGTTGCGTTGCATCCGCTGCTCCGCCTGCCTCAACGTCTGCCCGGTCTACGAGCGCGCCGGAGGCCACGCGTACGGGTCGGTCTATCCGGGACCGATCGGCGCGATCCTCACCCCGCAGCTGCGCGGGACCGCCTCGGAGCTGGACGCGTCGCTGCCGTACGCCTCGACCCTCTGCGGCGCCTGCTTCGACGCCTGCCCGGTCGCGATCGACATCCCCGAGGTCCTGGTCCACCTGCGCGGCAAGGTCCGCCACGCGCGCGCCGAGCGCCTGGGCATGCGCGTCGCCGGGTGGGTGTTCGACCGCCCGACGCGGCTGGCACGCGCCCAGCGGTTCGGCGGGCGCCTGCGCAGGTTCGTCCCCGGCCGTCTGCCGGGGCCGCTCTCCGGCTGGACCGACACCCGCGACATTCCCGACATCCCCGCCGAGTCCTTCCGCGACTGGTGGAACCGTACCGACGGAGGTGCCCGATGACCGCCGGAGCAGCGTCCCCCGCGCCTGGTCCCGGGCGGCCGTCCGGTGCCTCCTCGGGAGCGGGTGACCTCTCCGGCAAGAGCGGTTCCTCGGCCGCGGGCGGTCTTTCCGGTACGGGTGGCTCCTCGGCTACGGGTGGTTTCTCCGGTACGGGGGCCAAGGAGCGGATTCTGGCGAGGATCCGCTCCGCCGTGGCCGGAGCGCCCGACGTCGAGATCACCCGCGCCTACCGCACGTCACCGGAGTCGGTGGCCCCGGAGGGCGTGGTGGAGTTGTTCGCCGAGCGTGTGGCCGACTACCGGGCCGTCGTGCACGTGGTGGACGAGGCGGAGGTCGCCGCGACGGTCGCGGCGGCGCTGGCCCGGCGGGGCGCCGGCCGACTGGTCGTCCCCGAAGGGCTGCCGCCGGAGTGGGCTCCGGACGACCCGGTCACCGACGACCCTCCGCTGAGCGCGGTGGAACTGGACGGGGTGGACGGGGTCGTCACCGGATGCGCGGTCGCGATCGCGGTGACCGGCACCATCGTGCTGGACGCCGGACCCGGCCAGGGGCGGCGGGCACTCACCCTGGTCCCCGATTACCACCTGTGCGTGGTGCGGGCCGGGCAGATCGTGGCGGGGGTCCCCGAGGCCGTCGGCAGGCTCGACCCCACCAGGCCGCTGACCTGGATCAGCGGCCCCTCCGCGACCAGCGACATCGAGCTGAACCGGGTGGAGGGCGTGCACGGCCCACGCACGCTGGAGGTCGTCATCGTCCGCTGAGCCGTCGTACCCCCAGCCGGTTCGGCGGGGACGATCCTCGCCGGCGAGAGGTCGTCGTCCGCTGAGCCGTACCCCGAGCCGGCTCGGTCCGGATGATCGCCACCGGCTCGTCGTCCGTTGAGGCGTTCTCCTCGGATCCCGATCCGGCCCGTCCGGGCCGGATCGGGATCTTGCGCGGGCGGGGTTCGCCGGGGTGAGGTTGGGACCACACATCTTCCGGCAAGGAGGGCGCGTGACCGCCTTCGTCCCCGATCCGCCGATCCTGACCGGCCGGCTCGTGATCCGGTCTTTTCGCCCGGGTGACGCCCCCCGCGTCCGCTCGGTGATCAGGGCGCGTGACAGGTTCCTGCCGCCAGGCGCCCCAGGGCACCCGTCGGGCATCTCCCAGTGGCTCTCCCACGGCGTGCACGAACTGCGTCGCTCCGGCCAGGGCGTGCACCTGGCGGCGGAGGCCGACGGTCTGATCGTGGGTGCGATCAGCCTCTTCAGGACCCTCTGGGGTGCGGGGACCACCGAGGTCGGGTACGGGGTGCATCCGCTGCACCGGGACCGGGGCTACGCCACCGAAGCCCTGCTCGGTGTGGCGCGCTGGGTGTTCGAGACCACGGAGATACGCAGGATCGAGCTTCGCGCCGGCCTGGACAACACGGCCTCCCTCCGGGTCGCGGAGAAGGCCGGTTTCGTCAGGGAGGGCGTACTTCGCGCCGCCGAGCTGGGGGAGGACGGTCCGCGCGACATCGTGGTGTTCGGAATGCTCAGAAGTGATCTGTCCTGATCCACGCGGGATTTTCGTGTCGCGGGTGGCGCGATGGACGTCATGCCTGGCCGGGAAGGGGGGAGGGGTGCGCGGGGTGTGGAACGACGGCGTGGCCCTGCTGGACGTCTCCCGCGAGCCGGGCTAGCGTGCCAGGGCGTGTGATCCAGATGGCCCGGCAGGTGAGGGAGTGTCGCCACCACCGGTCCAATCCGCACCACCCGTCACACCCGTGTGAAAAAAGACGTATTTACCGATCCGTTACCTGTCCATGGAGTGGCTTTATCGGATATTGTCGCGAGTCGCCACTGCGTAACCCCAGGTCAAGGTCATTGGAGTCCCCGTTCCATGAAACCGCCGCTGCTGCTCATCGGGCAGGGCTCGCACGACGACAATGGATCTGCTGAATTCGGTAGGTTCGTCCATCGGCTGCGCTGCCGCCTGGATCAGAAGGCCGTGGACGTCTCCGGTGGCTACATCGCCAGGGCCAGGCCGCGCCTCAGCGACTCCGTCGCCTCGTTGGTCGCTCGCGGGCACCACCGGATGGTGGCCCAGCCGATGAGCCTGGCCGGAGACGTGTGGCTCGGCGCGGACATCCCCGCGGCGATGGCCCGCGAGCAGGAGAGGCACCCCATGCTGACCTGCGACTACGGCCGTCCCCTCGGCTCGGACCCGCGCATTCTCGCGCTGCTCGCCGAGCGTCTGGCCGACGCGGCCGCCGAGGTCGCCAGCCTCCGGCTCGTCCCGGCCGCCGCCGGGGTGTTCGACGACGAGCCCGAGCACATCGAGATCGGCGAGACCGCCGTGGTCCTGGTAGGCGACGGCTCCACCAGTCCCGAGACGAACGCCGACGTGCACCGGGTCTCCCGCCTCTTCTGGGAGACCCACGCCCACGAGTACATGACCGTGGAGACGGCCTTCGTCTCCCTCACCCCGCCCGGCGTGCCCGGCGGCATCGAGCGCTGCCGCCGCCTCGGCGCCAAGCGCGTGATCGTCGTCCCCTACCTGCTGTTCGCCGGTGGCCTGCTCGACCGCGTCTGGGCGCAGGCGATGGCCTACGCGGCCGGACACCCGAATCTGGACGTCCGCTGTGCCGACGTCATCGGCGACTGCGAGGGCCTGGCCGACGTGGTCATCGAGCGCTACGAGGAGGCGCTCAGCGGCATCGCGTGGTGATCCGTCGATCCCCGACGGGTCGGTATGACTTTTCAGTATTTTCCCGAAAGTTCGCATTCAAGGGAGAATGATCACATGACCACCCTTGAGGAGACCATCGCGGCGATCCGTCCCGCGGACCCGGCGGCCGTCGCGGAGGCTCGCGCCCACCAGGACCGCCTGACCAAGCCTCGTGGCGCACTGGGCGCCCTGGAGGACGTGGCGGTACGGCTGGCGGGAGCCGCGGCGGTGAGTCCTCCGCCCCTCCCCGCTCCCGCGGCTCTGGCGATCTTCGCGGCCGACCACGGCGTCCACGCCAGAGGCGTGAGCCCGTGGCCGAGGGAGGTCACCCTGCAGATGGTCGGCAACTTCCTCGCGGGCGGCGCCGTGGCCAACGCCTTCGCCGTCCAGGCCGGGGTCTCGGTGACGGTCGTCGACGTCGGCGTGGCGGCCGACCTCGACCCCGCGCCCGGTCTGACGATCAGCAAGGTCGCGTACGGCACCGCAGACCTGTCCGCCGGGCCCGCGATGACCCCCGAGCAGGCGGTCGCGGCACTGGAGGCCGGGATCGCGGTGGCCCGCGACCTCGTCGAGGGAGGCGCCCGCTGCCTGATCACCGGCGACATGGGCATCGCCAACACCACCGCCTCGGCCGCGCTGATCTGCGCGTTCACCGGGCACGACGCGGCCGTGGTGACCGGCAGGGGCACCGGTGTCGACGACGAGACCCTCGCGCGCAAGGTCGAGGTGGTCCGCGAGGCCCTGCGGGCGAACGGCCTGGAGCACGGACGGGACAGTGCCTCGGAGATGTCCGCGCTGCGGACGCTGGCCGCGGTCGGCGGCCTGGAGCACGCGGCGATCGCCGGATTCGTCCTCGCCGGGGCCGCCCTTCGCGTACCGGTCATCCTGGACGGTGTCATCGCCGGGGCGGCGGCGCTGGCGGCGGCGGCCCTCGCCCCCGACGTCGTCGACCACTGTGTGGCGGGTCACCGTTCGGCCGAGCCCGGACACGCCGTCGCGCTGGATCACCTCGGCCTGCGGCCCCTGGTCGAGCTGGAACTCCGGCTCGGCGAGGGCACGGGTGGCCTGCTCGCCCACCCCATCGTCTGCGCGGCCGTCAGGGTGATGCACGAGGTCGCGACCTTCGACTCCGCCGGTGTGACGGACAAGGAAACCTGATCCAACCGTCACGGTCGCGGCTTGTCCGCAGATCAGCCACGCGAATCCTCCGGCTTCGGTCGCGGGGAGGAAGCCAAGTACGGAAGGCTTGGAGGGACAGGTTGACAGCGGTCAGCCCAGTCTTGACAGCTGTTAACACGGGCGCAGTGAAGCGAGCGCCATTAGCCGGTAGGTTTACCTCCTAGCACGCCATGCTTCGCAATTCCTCGTGAATGGGAGATCGGTCGCCATGTCGCCCTACCTACTTGGCTTGCGCCTTTCCGGGCGGCGAGTGCTCGTCGTGGGTGGAGGACGCGTCGCCCAGCGGCGGGTGCCGGCGCTGCTCGACGCGGGCGCCCTGGTCACCGTCGTCTCGACGAGCGTCACGCACGCCCTCGACGACCTCATCGCCACAGGTCGGGTGACCTGGGAGGCGAGGCGCTACCAGGTCGGCGACGTGGACGGGGCCTGGCTGGTGCAGGCCTGCACCAACGACCGCGCGGTGAACGCCGCGGTGGCCGCGGAGGCGGAGGCCAAGCGCGTCTGGTGCGTACGCGCCGACGACAAGGACGCCTCGGCGGCCTGGACCCCGGCCAGCGGCAAGGTGGACGAGATCAGCGTGGCGATCACCGCCGGAGGCGACCCCCGCCGCGCCGCCGGGATCAGGGACGCCGTCGTCGGAGCCCTCAGGGACGGCACGGTCGACGCCAGGCGCAACCGTACCAAGCCGGTGGGCGTCGCCCTGGTCGGCGGAGGACCCGGCGACCCCGGCCTGATCACGGTCCGCGGGCGGCAGCTGCTGGCCCAGGCCGACGTGGTCGTCGCCGACCGCCTCGCCCCGCAGCCCCTGCTCGACGAGCTCTCGCCGGACGTCGAGCTGATCGACGCGGCCAAGATCCCCTATGGTCGTTACATGGCCCAGGAGCGGATCAACGAACTGCTGATCGAGCACGCCAAACAGGGCAAATTCGTGGTCAGGCTCAAGGGGGGCGACCCGTTCGTCTTCGGTCGCGGTGGCGAGGAGATGCTCGCCTGCGCCCGCGAGGGCATCCCGGTCATCGTGGTTCCCGGTATCACCAGTCCGATCGCGGTGCCCGCCGCGGCGAACGTCCCCGTGACCCATCGCGGCGTGAGCCAGGAATTTCACGTGATTTCCGTACATGTTCCGCCCGGTGATGAGAGATCCACCGTCGACTGGCCTAATCTGGCAAGATCCGGCGGAACACTGGTGCTGATGATGGCGGTCGAACGAATCGGCGCGATAACCGAAGCGCTGATTCGTGACGGCCGTTCGCCGGAAACTCCCGTAATGGTGGTGCAGGACGGTACCCTTCCCACCCAACGCGCTCTTTACGCCACGCTGTCCACCGTGGCCGAGCGTGTGAGCGCGGCTGGGATTCGGCCACCTGCGATCGTGATCGTCGGGGATGTCGTGAAGGTCGGCCAGGAGGTCGAGATGGTTCGAGCGGAGCGAGTACCGTGAAATCGGCGTCCAACAGGCCCCCCCAATCGGGTGGTGGCCGTGACCCTCGCCTCGCCGGCACCCCCCACGAGCCGCCTGACGACACCTCGTCGGACGACAGGGAATCCCCCGGCGAGCAGACGGTGACCTTCGGCGCCATCCGTGCCGACGACGACGCGGCCTCCATCCGCGCCCGCACCCGGCCTCCGGGTGCCCAGCCACCGGGGACAGCCGTTCCCAGGGCGGCCGGCGGCCCCGCCGTGCCCCGGGGCAGGACACCGGGTCCCGCGACCCCGGCCGGAGGAGGCGGCACCGCCGCGCCCTCGGGCAGGACGGCGGGTCCGGCGGGAGGCGGTCCCGCGACCTCCGCCGAGGCGAGCGACCCCGCGGCCCCACCCGCCTCCAAGGAGACGATGGAGGCATTCCACGCCGCGGCCGCCGCCGCACAGGCCAAGATCGAAGCCATCACCGCATCCCGCGCCCGCGAAGCGGCCGCCAAGCCCGCCTCCCAGGGCACCCAGGGCAACCGCCCGACGAGTCCCTCCCGAGGCGGCCCCGCCACGGCCCCCGGTCAGGGCGGCGGTCAGGGCGGCCCCGCTTCCCCCGGTGTCCCTCGCGGAGGCGCTCCCTCCGCGCCCGGCACGACTCCTGGTCAGGGGGTTCGTCCTTCCGCGGGTGTCCCCCGTGGAGGTGCTCCCGCCTCGCCCGGCGCGGCCCCCCGTCCCGGCACCCCCGCTCCCCGTGGCGTCCCCGCCTCGCCGGGTGCTCCTGCTTCTCCGGTTGCTCCTCGTGGGGGCACGCCCACGACTCCTCAGGACACTCCCCGAGGGCAGGGCGCCCCCGGTGGCCCTCCGGGCGTCTCTCGCGGAGGCGCCGCAGCCGGCTCTCCCGGCGCCGCCTTCCGTCCAGGTGCTCCTGTCCCCTCGCGCGGTGCCGAAGCCGATCCCGGTGCGGCCTTCCGTCCTGGTGCTCCGGTGCCTCCGTCCGCACCCGCTGGTGGGGATGCCGCTCCCGGTGCGCTTTTCCGTCCCGGTGCATCCGTTCCTCTGAACATCCCCCGCACCGGTGGCCCCGCCAGGCCCTCATCCGGTGCTCCCGCACCCCCGGCCGAACCCGGCGCGATCTTCCGTCCTGGTGCTCCGGTGCCTCCGTCCGCACCTGCTGGTGGGGATGCCGCTCCCGGTGCGCTTTTCCGTCCGGGTGCACCCGTTCCTCCGACGAACGTCCCTCGCACCGCCGACCCCGCCACCTCCCCGCCCGGAACCGGCGCAGAGGCTCCCGCCTCCCAGGAAGTCCCGGACCCCGCGCGGGAGACAGGGGTCTCCGCCTCCGGCACCGCTGTTGAGGAAGCCCTCTCCCGGTCCGAGGGCGGCGCCCCGGGCAGCGAGTCCGGCACCGGAGGCGCTCCGCCCCTTCGCGCGAGCAGGGCGGAGGAGAAGGAGGAACGATCCGACAAGGACGCGGAGCCGGACGAGGTCGTTCCCGGCACGACCTCGCAGGAACGTCGGAACGACTCCGAGGACGACGCGGAGAGCGACGGCGGCACGCCGGGCACCACCGGCCTCGTCGAGGACGACGATGCCGAGAGCGGCGAGGGTCGGCGCGACGCCACGGTCGCCACCGCCGACACCGGCATCGCCGACGAAACCGCGAGTGACGCCGAGCCCTCCGCCGTCGCCGACGAGACGCCGGGCGAGAACGAGGACGGGAGCGACGACGCGGCCGGTGACGATGTCCGGGACGAGGCCGGAACCGTCGACGGCGGCGAGGAGATCAAGAACGAAGAGGCCCAGGGCGAGACCGGCGAACTCCGAAGTGAGGATGGCGAACGTCGAGGCGAGGGTGAGGAAACCCGGGGCGAGGACGAAGAGCGCCGAGGCGAGGGCGCGGAGGCGGCGCCGGACGGGACGCGGGAGACCCCGCTTCCCGAGGCCGTCTCCGAGGCGCTGAGCAACGCGCTCACCGCCGTACGCACCGGCGTCACCGAGCTCACCTTCGGCCTGGACCTCCCCGGCGCGGAGGAGGCGAGGCGGGTCCAGGGCGAGATCCTCGCCCAGCTCGACGACTACGTGATCCCGCGCGTCCACATGAGCACCGCGCCCGCGCTCGTCGTGGTCGCGGGTTCCACCGGCGCGGGCAAGTCCACGCTTCTCAACACCCTGGCCAACGCCAAGATCAGCGCGACCGGAGTACGCCGCCCGACGACCGGCACGCCCATCCTGGCCTGCCACCCCGACGACCACGAGTGGTTCACCGAGAGCGACCTGCTCGGCAGCCTGCGGCGGCTCAGTGAGCCCGACCCCGAGGCCGTTTCGGGGAGCCTCGTGCTCGTCTCCACCGAGCACCTCCCCTCCGGTGTCGCGCTGCTCGACACCCCCGACATCGACTCGGTCGTCGAGGAGCACCACGAGATCGCCCACCGCATGCTCGACGCGGCCGACCTGTGGATCTTCGTCACCACCGCCGCCCGGTACGCCGACGCCCCGGCCTGGCGGCTGCTGCGCCTGGCCAAGGAGCGTGGAGCCCGCCTGGCCATCGTGCTCTCCCGGGTGCCGCCCAGGTCCCGAGAAGTGATCACCAAGCACTTCGTCAGGATGCTCACCGAGTACGGCCTCGGCGAGGTCGAGCGGTTCGTCATCAACGAGAGCAGGGTCACCGACGGGATGCTCCCCGACGCAGAGGTGAGCGAGCTGCGCCAGTGGCTCACGGATCTCTCGGTCGACGACCGGCGTCGCGCGCAGGCCGTACGGGCGACCCTGGACGGGGTGCTGAACAGCTTTCGCACCCGTGTCCCCGCCCTGGCCAAGCACCTGGAGATCCAGGTCGCCTTCCGGAGGGACCTTCGCGGCGACGTGGACGGCGCCTACGCCCGCGCGATGGCCGACATCGACAGGAGCACCGAGGACGGTTCGCTGCTCAAGGGCGAGGTGCTCGCCCGCTGGCAGGACTTCGCCGGGTCCGGCGACCTCATGCGTACCCTCCACCTGCGCAGGCCGAGCCGCTTCGGTGGCAAGGCGAACCAGCAGGCGCCCGAGCGGATCAGCGCGCTGAAGTCCGCGCTGCGTGCGGGGCTGGAGTCGGTGGTCGTCTCTGCGGCGCAGCGGGCCTCGGAGGAGGCCGCGTCGCGCTGGCTGAACCGCCCCGGCGCGCAGGAGGCCCTGGCCGCGACCCCCGATCTCGGCCGCCCGTCCGACGACTTCGCGCGCAGGACCGGCCGGGCCGTCGCGGCCTGGCAGGAGCACATCATCGAGCTGATACGCACCGAGGGGGTGACCAAACGGGCGGTGGCGAGGGTGATCTCGTTCGACGACGAGTCCCTCTCGCTGATCCTGACCATCGGGCTGCTCGGTTACGGTTCCTCGGACGAGCGGAACGGCGCCGGGGCCCTGCCGCAACGGCTGGTGCACGCGCTGCTCGGCGCGGAGTCGCTGCGCAACCTCGGCGTGAAGGCCCGGAGCGATCTCCGAGCCCGGATCGGCATGCTCTTCGACGACGAGATGGCGCGTTACGCCCAGGCTCTCGACGGTGCGGGCATACCTGACGAATCCGCCGCCACCCGCCTTTACCAGGCAACGTACAACCTTGAGGTCGCCCGATGAGTGTTGGCACCACCCAGTCAGGCCAGGGTCTCGGCAGCCGGCTCGCCGCGCTGGCTCGGATCGTGGAGCTGGGGCCGGGCAAGGTCGAGCCCAAGCTCCTCACCGAGTCGGGTCAGCTGCTGCTGCGCGCCGGTGACAGGCTGAAGCTCTCCTCCGAGCACACCGTGGTCGCGCTCGCGGGAGGTACGGGCAGCGGCAAGTCGACGCTCTTCAACTCGATCTCCGGCCTGGAACTGTCGCCGACGGGGGTGCGCCGCCCGACCACGGCCCGTACGCACGCCTGCGTCTGGGGCCTGGACGGGGCGGGTCCGCTGCTCGACTGGCTGCAGATCCAGTGGCGGCACCGCTTCGCACGGGCCAGCGCCCTGGACAAGGACGAGGGCCAGCTTCACGGGCTGATCCTGCTCGACCTGCCCGACCACGACTCCATCCGGGCGCTGACCGACACCGAGGCCGACCGGCTCATCCAGATCGCCGACCTCGTCGTCTGGGTGCTCGACCCGCAGAAGTACGCCGACGCCTCCACGCACCGGCGCTACGTGACCGATCTGGCCGGGCACGAGGCCGTGACGATCTTCGTACTCAACCAGGCCGACAAGCTCGACCAGGAAGAACTCGCCGAGTGCGTCGAGGACCTGGACGGCCTGCTCCGCCGCGAGGGGGTCGAGAACCCCGTGATCGTCACCACCTCGGCGATCATGGGCAGGGGCGTCGACGAGCTCAAGGCCGTCCTCGCCGAGACCGTCTCCAAGCGCAGGGCCGCGACCCAGCGGCTGGAGGCCGATCTCGACCGGCTGACGCTCCGCCTCGCGAAGGTCATGCCCGCCGACGGTGCCTCCTCGCCCTCCGCCATCGACGACGCCCGCAGGATCGGTCTCACCGACGCGCTCTGCGACGCGGTCGGCGTCCCCGCGGTCGGCGAGGCGATGGAGAACGTGTACGCGACGCGGTCCGGTGAGTGGGTCGGCTGGCCCTACACCCGCTGGGCCGCCAAGCTCCGTCCCGACCCGCTGAAAAGCCTGCGCCTGGGCAAACTGCGAGACGAGATCCACGGCCTGACCGGCGGCTCGGTCAGCGCGCAGCCCGCCGAGGTGGACACCGCGGTCCAGGCGCTCACCGACGGCCTGACCTCGGGCATGCACGAGGCGTGGCAGAACGGGATCAGAGACGCCGCGCGCTCCCGCTCCTCGCAGCTGCCCGAGGTGCTCTCCGAGGAGCTGTCGGAGGTCGCGCCGAGACTGGACAGGGTTCCCGGCTGGTGGCGGTTGCTGCTGGCCTGGCAGTACTTCCTGGTCCTGCTCTTCGTCGCGGGCCTGGCCTGGGTCGGTACGGCCCTCGCCTACGGCGTTTTCGGGCTGGGAACCCCGCCGCAGGGGCTGGAGATGTTCGCCGACGTGGCCTCACTGCCATGGGTCGGATTGATGATCTTCTCCGTTCTGGGGCTCGGGGCGCTCACCGCGACGGCGAGCCGCAACTTCGTCGTGCTCGGCGCGGGCAACGAGCGTGACGCGCTGGAGCGCGAGATGCGCCGCAGGGTCGCCGGGATCGCCGAGAACATGGTGATCGAGCCGGTGGAGCGGGAGCTGACCCGTTACAACGAGTTCAACTCGGCGATGCGAAGCCTGAAGGACTGATTCCCCTCGGCTTCCCTCTCAACGCCCTGGCCTCGATCACTCCCGCATGGGATGCGAATATCTCCAACGGACGAAACCCAGGACGGCGATGCCGACGAAGTAGGCGACCAACACCCCTGCGGGCATACCCATCGGTCCGTGCTCCTCTCCCGGGCCGACCAGAGCGATGGACAGAAGTGCGGCGAGCACGGCACCGACCCCGACGATCGTCAGTGCCGTTGGCCACACGCCCTTCGCCGTGTTCCCGGATGAGGCCCATCGCCCCGCGCGCCGCTCGAAACCCCCGAACAGTATGACGAGGAAAGCGAGAACCAGAGCCAGGCAGGCGAGCCAGGGAACGCGCAGGAGCAGCCAGGGTGCCGACCCGGGCGTGGCGTCGGGCATCACCCCCGTTCCGTAGAGCAGCAGGACACCGATGACGGCGGCGGTCATGTGCCAGAGGAAAAGCGTCATGATCACCGAGTTGATCGCCACGACGACGGTCCACGGACCCGGTTGCCGCAGCCACCGGTTTCCCGGGCCACGCGCGCACAGGGCGACTCCCGTCTGCGTGACGGCCAGAGCCAGGAGGGCGAGCGTAGGGGGAGAGGTGTTTTGTACCCCTTTCCCTACGAATCCCACCATGCTGACCGGATAGGGGCCGACCACCGTGAGAAGTACGAGGGTGATGAATCCGACCGCCGCCATCGACAGAGCCACGCTCCGCCGGCCCGGCAGGCGCTCGTCCTGCCAGGCGAAGCCGAGTTGATGCACGGCCAGCCAGGCGAACAGGAAGTTCGCCTGGCCCCCGTGGGGAACGTCCAGCGCCAGACCTGTCAGGTCGCCCGCACCGACCAGTGCCGCCAGGATGATCGGCACGGCCAGGCCCGCACGCCGATGCAAGGCGTGCATCGGCGGGGTGAGGGCCGTCACGGCGATGTAGATGACCAGGAACCACAACGGGATCGAGGCCAGCCAGACCGCCATACCGATCAGAGCGGGCTCGACACCCAGACCCCTGGCCGTCAGAGCCGCCACCACCAGTCCGCCCAGCAGTATCGTCGTCGGACCCAGAAGCCGAGCCGTCCGGCCCAGCATCCAGCTCACGGCGTTGCCGCCCCGCTTGAGATGGGAGGTGAGAGACGCGGCGTTCGCGAAGCCGCCGACCAGGAAGAACAGGGGCATCACCTGGAACAGCCACGTCAGTGGATGGGTCCACGGGACGACCTGGAGGATGCTGCCACCTTGGAACTCCCCGCCGTCGTGGGTCACATAGATCGCCAGCCAGTGTCCGATCACAACCGCGGTGATCGCGACGGCGCGCAGCAGGTCGACGTAGCGCTCCCGATGCGGCGGTGTCCGCTCGGCCAGCAGCCGCACCTGCCGCCTCATCCTCTGGATGGCCATAAAGAGGCGCGCTGCCATGTCACCGATGTTTCCCACGATGGGGGCATTCCTCCGTCCACGCCATATCAAGCGATCTTTCTTCTCTGCCCTTGCCGCCTGATCGGCTCCCGCGGATTTTTTACGGGGTGGAACCGATGGAAAACATCGGACCGGCGCGCGCTGCTCGGGGTCGGTAAGACCGGGTCGTCCACAGCTTTCTCGCGCGTGCCGGGTTTTCCCCAGAGCGTGATTCGGTAACCCGTGCGGGGGGTGGAGGAGGCGATCGTGTCCTTCATGCCGCCGGCGCTCGGCCGGCTCTCATGGGAGGCACGATGAACGACATCTACGTCACGCTGACCGGTAATGTCGCGGCCCCGCCGCGCCAGCACACCTTCCCCGACGGCTCCCGGGTGACCTCACTCAAGATCGCCTCAACGAGCCGCTACTTCGATCGGGAGAACCAGCAGTGGCGCAACGGCGAGACGACCTACTTCGGCGTCCGCTGCTTCCGCGGGCTCGCCGACAACGTCGCCCAGTCGGTCCAGATGGGCCAGCCGGTCGTGGTCCAGGGGAGGCTGCGGATCCGCGAGTTCGCCCATGAGGGAGAGCGCCGGTTCATGCCCGAGGTGGAGGCGAACTCGCTCGGTCACGACCTGCGCTGGGGGCTCGGGAGCTTCTCCAAGCCGCAGCGCGGCGGGCCGGTCGCGGCTCTGGGCAGCGCGGAGCGGATCGAGCTTGACCGCGAGACCTCCGACTGGGCCATGAGCGGCGGCGCCCCCGTCACGGCCGGGGCTCTCGGCGCCCCGTCTCCGCTGAAGACCGGCTCCGACGCCGAGACCTCAGCGCCGCGCGAGGTGGAGATCACGCCGGGTGATGGGATGACCGAGGACCGCGCGATTTCCGTGGATACCACCGATCGCCCGGAGGCCACCGGCCCAGAGGACACCACTCATGCCTGGGACGCCGCCGAGGTTCCGCCGCGCCCGGCGGATCACGAGCTCACCGGGCAGGGCCACGGTCCCGCCAGGGAGGAAACGGCGGAGGGACAGGCCGTGACCGGGAGAACGAAGGCGGCAAGAAGCACGACGACGCGGCGGCGAGGCACGACGGGGACGCGAGGCCCGAACGCGGGGGAGGCGCCCGTCGGGAGCGGACCGGGCGCGCCGAGGATCCACCCCGATACGAGCGACGAGACGCCCTGGCCGACCCAGGCGCCCATGGCGGCCTGAGCCGCTTCCAGTGGGGGGTCTGGACTGCGGATCCCCCACTGACCGGGAACTCAAGGCCGAAGCGCGGAGTGAAAGAGGCACGGGGTGGAGAGGCCGACGTCACGGACGGGGGATCGGGTCCGTGGACGCCGGCCTCTGGGTGCGGTCCACGCCCAGTGGGGGAGTGGTGGGCGTGGGCCGGCTCCGGGGCCAGGGGGATCGGGGGACGATCCTGGCTGCCCGGAGGTTGGGGAGGTCAGGGGTGGTGTTGTCGGGTGGTGAGGTCGAGCCGGTATCGCTCGGTCGGTAGGTCGAACCAGACGGCGGTGCCGAGTTGGCCGGTGCCGCACAGGCGGGTCCATTGGGTGCCGCAGTGGCCGTGGGTGAGTTCGGTGACGATGCGCAGGCCCCGGCCGCCGGGTTCGAGGTCGTCGAGGTGTTCGGGGACGGCCGATGGGCGGCGTAGGAGGTGGTCGATGAGGGTGGTTCCGGCTCCGGCGTCGACGACCTCGGCGCGGACGGGCAGGTTGTGGTCGTGCAGGAGGCGGAGTTCGTAGGGGGCGGGGGCGTAGCGGGTGGCGTTGGTGACGAGTTCGGAGACCACGATCTCCAGGTCGTCGAGCACGTCGGGGTCCGGGAGCTGTTTGGTCAGCTGGTCGCGGAACAGCTCCCGGGCGCGGCGGGCGGCGTTGCCGGGAGGTAGGCACCAGGCGGTCATCCGGAAGCGGTTGGGGAGTCTGCCGTGCCCGTCGGGGTCCGGGACGGGCACGTGCTCAATGAGCATCGTCGCTCCTAACAGGTGGGAAATGGAGACGTTTCACCGGCGGACGGAAACCGGTTTTGGAAAAGTCGCCTATCGCGGGACGGGGCGCTGCTCATTAGGGCTTTCGTGAAATTCTTGCCCTGATTATCCGTTGTAATGAGGCGACTGCGGAGCGTAGTGTTGCGAGAGCGGAACGAACCAGACGGGCTCCAGAAAACCTGCTCGCACCCCTCTCGAACAGGCAGATCTCGTCGTCCGGGGTTGTCCCCCCATCAGGGGAAGCCTCTCGTGGCCTGTCCGGGTGGATTAATCAGATTTACAGTCGGAGAAAGGGGAGTGGCGAATGTCCGGACCAGTCTCTATGCAGCCCGGAGAGGTCTTCGTCCATCCGTTGAGTTATGTCCGCGCCGAGCGCGGCTGGACCTACCAGGACCTGGTGACCGTCATCGCCCGACGTGTCGGGAACATGGCGCGAAGGAGGGAGAAGGCGTGGCGCTGGGAGCACTGGGGGGTCGTGCCCGACCGTGATACCCAACTCGCTCTCGCCGCCGAGCTCGGCGTCTCCCCGGAGACTGTCCACGCCCGGCCCTGGCCCGGTTGGCTGCCGGTCGGCGACCCCATCCGAGTCGACTTCTCCTGGGACCAGACGGGCAGTCGGCTCGCTCTCAACCACGCATTGGAGAAGGCGATGATGGACCGGCGAGGTTTCGTACGGCTGACCGGGATGAGCCTGACCGCGTTCGCGACCGACTGGCTCAACGTCGAACCGGCCCGGCTCACCTCTGTGCTGGGCGGGGGCCAGATCGGCGAGGAGTTCGTGGAGCAGATCGAGGCGAGCCTGCCTCGTCTGCATACGCTGCAGGGCAGCCACGGCGGGCAGTACGTCCGCAAGCTGCTCGACGCCGAGCTCGGCATGGTCACCGGGGTGCTGGAGAAGTCCTCCTACAGCGAGGCCATCGCCCGACGTCTTCACACACTGGCCGCAGAGCTCGGGCAATTGGCGGGTTTCGCCTCCTTCGACACGGGCCTGCATTCCGCGGCTCAGCGATACTGGGTCGCTGCTGTCCATTCCGCGCAGGCAGCCGGTGACCGCGCCGTAGGGGCGGACATCCTCAAGTCGATGGCTCTGCAATGCAGGGATGTAGGGGACTTTCCCGGTTCCTTGACCCTTGCCCGTGCCGCCTACGAGGGAGCCGGAAAGGTCACACCGCGTATCGCCAGCGTGCTGGCCATGCGCCTGGCGTGGGCCCACGCGAGTGTCGGCGAAAAGGCTGAGGCTCATCGCTTTCTGGGTATCGCCGACACCCAGTTCGGGCGCGGTACCAGCGCGAACGACCCCCGATGGATCCGATGGTTCGACGAGGGGGAATTCCACAACCATGTCGCCACCTGCCAGCTCGACCTGGGCGACCCGCGACGCGCGGAGCTCCATTTGGACAAGGCCAGAAACGCGTACGCCCCGACCCGGCGCAGAGACTACGTCGGTTACCTGACCAAGCATGCCCACGTCCAGAACGACCTCGGCAACGCCGACCATGCCGCCGACCTGCTCCACCAGGGGGTTCCGCTGATCGAGCAGGCCCCCTCCAAGCGCAACGTCGGCAAGTTGCTTGCCGTTCGCGATCGCCTGCCCGACGACACCCGCAGGAGCGACCTCGACCAGAGGCTGTCCACCCTGACCGGGTGACCGTGCCCGGACCTCGACGCGTCGCCGTCGTCACCGGAGCCGACCTCCGCGGCCCTGGCAGAGCCATCGCCGCGGAACCGGACGAACGTGCTCTCGGAGACGACTCTCTTGGCGGCTCCTCGATGTTGAGGGGGAAGTGCCCTCTTGGCGTCCTCCCCTCCCCGGTTCGTTTTCGATCCCACGGCCTGTGTGTCCGGGCACCAGATGACGGTGCCAGACGTCGAAACGGCCGTAACCGGGCAACGAGGCTAGGAAAAGGCAGGGAAGGAAGCGCTGGAGGATTCGCCGGGGGGAGAGGGGAGATCCAGGGGGTTCGAGTGAGCAGGGTGTCTGGTGGGGGGCAGCAGGCTCGCATGGAACATGGAGAGAGCCTGGGTGCGGGCGAGGTGAGGGGGCACCGGCCGGGCGCGGTCGGGGTCTCGCCGTGACTGCGCGGTGACGCCGAGATAACCGGCCGATGGTCTTGCCCGTGTCAGATGCCGAGACACCTGTTAGGTCCAGGTCACGCCCCGCAGCATGGCTTGCTCCTTTCCCACCACGGCCCGCTCGCGAGCGAGCGGTTTCCAAGTCGTGAGCCGGCCGGTGGGCTGACTCACTCCGCCAAAGGTAGCGGTTGCCGTCGCGCGTCGCACACTCCGCAACTATTGTGTTACACATCGTTAGTCGGAGAGGGGGACGACATGGTGGCTCCCAGTCACTCACCGGTCAAACCACGCGACGGCATGACACCTTTGGTCGATCGATGGCCCCTGCTGGGGCAGCGTCGTCCGCTGGTCGGCTACCTGTGCGGGATAGTAGCGCTGGATCTCGTCGCGATCGTGTTCTTCTCGATTTCCGGTGTTTTCCGCTGGTCCGATGTGCTGACGTTCACGGCGTTGATGATGTGCGGAGCCGTGTGCATCGAGGCGACCCGGAGACTCGGCATGCCCGCGGGCGTCTACCGCGATCTGCTGTCCGCCTGGTGGTTACCCGCAGCCCTGCTCCTCCCGCCGATCTACGCGCTTCTGGCGCCCATCCCGCTCCAGTTCCTGCTGCAGAAGCGGGTGCGCGCGACGGTGGTCTACCGGCGGGTCGTCAGCTCGGCGGCGATCGGACTGGCCGGATGCGCGGCCTCGCTGCTCTTCCACGCCGTGGTCGGCGATCTGGGGGCGCTGACCAGGGGGGAAGGATGGCCGATCCTCGTCGCCATCGGCTGCGCGATCTTATTCACAGTGATCAACACCGCGCTGATCGCCATCGCCGCGCACACCGCCGACCCCGAGAGCCGCTGGCGGGAGGTCCTGTGGAACCGGGAGAACCTGCTCCTCGACTTCGTCGAGCTCTGTCTCGGCGTCCTCGTCTCCATCACCTGCGGGCTCAACCTGGCCCTGCTGGTCCTCGCGCTGCCCCCGGTCGTGCTGCTCCAGCGCAGCCTGCTCCACGCCCAGCTCCAGGCGGCGGCCCGCACCGATCTCAAGACCGGCCTGCTGAACGCCGCGGCCTGGCAGCGGGAGGCCGACACCGAGATCGTCAGGGCGCGGCGCACCGGGGAGACGCTCGCGTTGCTGATCGTCGACATCGACCACTTCAAGAAGGTGAACGACACCTACGGTCACCTGATCGGCGATCAGGTCCTCGTCGGGGTGGCCGACACCATCCGCAGCCAGCTGCGTGACTACGACGTGGTGGGCCGGTTCGGTGGTGAGGAGTTCGTCGTCCTGCTGCCCAGGGCCGACGTGACCGAGGCGCGCAGGGTGGCGGAGCGGCTGCGCTCACGGGTGGGGCGGATGGCCGTCCCGGCCGACGACAACATGATCACTGTGACCATCTCGGTCGGTGTCGCGATCATGAGTGTGCACGGGGACGACCTGATCGAGCTGCTCGCGGCGGCCGACCTCGCTCTTTACCGGGCCAAGGAGCTCGGCCGCGACCAGATCTGCTTGTCGGCCACCATCGTGCCCCCGGCCCGCAGGCCCGGATCCGAGACCGCTCCCGGTTGAACCGGCCTTCGTTCGGGCCGCCTTCGGTTGAACCGGCCTTCGTCCGGGGCCGTCCTCGCCGAATCGGTCTTCGTTCAGGGCGGAACCCCCAACGGCCCTATCCAGGGCCGCCCATAGCTGAACTCCCCAGGCCCTAAACTAAAGGCATGCCGGAGTACATCTACACGCTGCAGCGCGTGCGCAAGGCGCACGGTGACAAGGTCGTCCTCGACGACGTGACGCTGTCGTTCCTGCCGGGCGCCAAGATCGGTGTCCTGGGCCCCAACGGCACCGGGAAGTCGACGCTGCTGAAGATGATGGCGGGCCTGGAGCAGCCGTCCAACGGCGACGCCCGGCTCATGCCCGGCTTCACCGTCGGCATGCTTCAGCAGGAGCCCCCCCTCAACGAATCCAAGACCGTCCTCGGCAACGTCGAAGAGGGTGTCGCCGAGACCAAGGCGATGCTCGACCGCTTCAACGAGATCGCCGAGCTGATGGCCACCGACTACAGCGACGATCTGCTCAACGAGATGGGCAAGCTTCAGGACGCCCTCGACCACCGCAACGGCTGGGATCTCGACAGCCAGCTGGAGCAGGCGATGGACGCTCTGCGCTGTCCTCCGCCGGACGCCGAGGTCACCCAGCTCTCCGGTGGAGAGCGCCGCAGGGTCGCCCTGTGCAAGCTGCTTCTGGAGCAGCCCGACCTGCTGCTGCTCGACGAGCCCACCAACCACCTCGACGCCGAGAGTGTCCAGTGGCTCGAATCCCACCTGGAGAAATACCCGGGCACCGTCCTGGCCGTCACCCACGACCGTTACTTCCTGGACAACGTGGCCACCTGGATCCTGGAGCTCGACCGGGGCCGCTGCCACCCCTACGAGGGCAACTACTCCACCTACCTGGAGGCGAAGGCGGCGCGGCTCAAGCTTGAGGGCCAGAAGGACGCCAAGCGCAAGAAGCGCCTGGAGGAGGAGCTGGAGTGGGTCCGCTCCAACGCCAGGGCCCGCCAGACCAAGAGCCGGGCGCGTCTGCAGCGCTACGAGGAGATGGCCGCCGAGGCCGACAAGCACCGCAAGCTCGACTTCGAGGAGATCCAGATCCCGCCGGGCCCGCGCCTGGGGACCACGGTGATCCGGGCCGAGAAGCTCACCAAGGGCTTCGAGGAGCGGGTCCTGATGGAGAGCCTCTCCTTCGACCTCCCGCGTAACGGCATCGTCGGTGTGATCGGTCCGAACGGTGTGGGAAAGACCACCCTGTTCCGGATGATCACCGGCAGCGAGACGCCCGACAGCGGCGAGATCGTGATCGGCGACACGGTCAAGATCTCTTACGCCGACCAGAGCAGGGGAGGGATCGACCCCGCCAAGAACGTCTGGGAGGTCGTCTCCGACGGGCTCGACTACATCAAGGTCGGCCAGGTCGAGATGCCGTCCCGCGCCTACATCGCCGCGTTCGGGTTCAAGGGTCCTGACCAGCAGAAGAAGTCGGGCATCCTGTCCGGCGGAGAGCGCAACCGGCTCAACCTGGCGCTCACCCTCAAGCAGGGCGGCAACGTGCTGCTGCTCGACGAGCCCACCAACGACCTCGACACCGAGACGCTCTCCAGCCTGGAGAACGCGTTGCTGGAATTCCCCGGTTGCGCGGTCATCACCTCGCACGACCGGTGGTTCCTCGACCGCATCGCGACCCACATCCTCGCCTGGGAAGAGGGTTCGAACTGGTTCTGGTTCGAGGGCAACTTCGCCGACTACGAGAAGAACAAGATCGAGCGCCTGGGTGCCGACGCGGCCAGGCCGCACCGGGTCACCTACCGCAAGCTCACCCGCGACTGATCCCGTTCCCGGAGACCGGCCTGGAGATCGCCTCAAAGATCGGCCGGTCTCCGGGCAGGGGTGTCTGTCGCACCTGGCGCGGGCCCGCCCGCGACGGATGCGGTGTCGCCGTGCCGACGGGCTTCCGACGTACCGCCGTACGACGGCGCGTCGG
The DNA here is from genome assembly GCF_042898365.1 of Streptosporangium sp. NPDC000509. Classification (NCBI taxonomy): domain Bacteria; kingdom Bacillati; phylum Actinomycetota; class Actinomycetes; order Streptosporangiales; family Streptosporangiaceae; genus Streptosporangium; species Streptosporangium sp. NPDC000509. The sequence continues at coordinate 204,963 of NZ_JBIAYX010000016.1, forward strand.
GGCCCGCTACGGTTTTGGGTGTGTTTGGACAGAGCATCGTGGACGGCGTCGGCCGTGGCCACCGGCATGTGTTCCCCAGGGCCGTGAGGTTCGCCGACATCGACTCGCTGGGACACGTCAACAATGTGCGGTTTCTCGACTACCTGGAGGACGCGCGGCTCGCGCTGTTCCACGTCGATCCCCGGCGTGAGGGCGGCGAGCCCTTCAAGGGGCTCGTGATCGCCAGACACGAGGTCGACTATGTGCGGCCCCTCACTTTCCGCCCCGATCCGGTCCGGGTGGAGTCATGGGTGACGGAGATCCGGCCGGTGCGGTTCACCCTCGTGTACGAGATCCGCGACGACGAGGAGATCTTCGTCAGGGCCCGCTCGGTGATCGTGGCCTACGACGTGGAGAAGGCCTCCCCCCGACGGCTGAACCAGGACGAGCTCGCCTACCTGGACAGGTTCGTCACGGGCTGAGGGCGCCTGCCACCGGGCGTCCGCCGGTGGCAGGCGGTCTGTCAGGCCTCAGGTGTGTGCAGCCAGGCCGCGGTGTCCGGCAGGAGAAGGTGACCTTCCACCGGGGCGCTGCCGATCAGGACACGGTCGTGCGGAGGCAGTTGCACCGGCTCGGAACCGCAGTTGATGACGCAGGTGAGCGGACCCCGGCTGAAGATGAGGGCGTCCTCGGGGGAGTCCAGCCAGGTGATCTCGTCCGGCAGCGTGCCGCGGAGCTCGCGGCGGGCGCGCAGCGCCTCCTGATAGAAGTGGAGCGTCGAGCCCGGGTCGTTCGACTGGCGCTCGGCGGAGAGTGCGGCCCACTCGACCGGCTGTGGCAGCCAGGGCCGTGTTCCGTCGGGGGAGAAGCCGTAGGGCTCGGCCGCACCGGACCAGGGGATGGGGACCCGGCAGCCGTCGCGGCCGGCCAGCTCGCCCTTGGAACGGGCGAAGATCGGGTCCTGGCGGGCCTCCGGGGGAAGATCCTTCACCTCGGGGAGGCCGAGTTCCTCCCCCTGGTAGAGATATGCCGATCCCGGCAGGGCGAGCATCGCGAGCAGGGCCGCGCGGGCACGGGCGAGGCCCGTCGTGGAGTTGGTGAGGCCGTCGCCGTACCGGGTCACGTGGCGGATCACGTCGTGGTTCGAAAGGACCCAGGTGGGGGCGGTCACGGCGGCGAGCGTGTCATCGATGATCTTCTTGAACGCCGGCCCTGACCAGGGCGCTTCCAGCCAGGCGAAGTTGAAGCTCTGGTGCAGCTCGTCGGGGCGGACGTACAGGGCGAGATCCTCGGCGGAGTCGGTCCAGACCTCGCCGATCGCCATCCGCTCGCCCTCGTAGGAGTCGAGGACCTTGCGCCAGTCGCGGTAGACCTCGTGTACCTCGGGCCGCCCCCAGATCGGCGACTCGGCCTTGAACGCCTGGTCCTCCGGCGGGGTGTCCGGCAGCCCTTCGGCCTTGTACAGGCCCATCGCGACGTCGATCCTGAACCCGTCCACCCCGCGGTCGAGCCAGAACCGCAGCACGTCGAGGAACTCGGAGTGGACCTCGGGATTGCGCCAGTTGAAGTCGGGCTGTTCGGGGGCGAAGAGGTGGAGATACCACTGCCCGTCGGGAGACTTGCTCCAGGCGGGGCCGCTGAAGGTCGACTGCCAGTTGTTCGGAGGGGACTCCCCGCCGTCCTGGAAGATGTAGCGGTCGCGCCCCTCGCCTCGCAGGGCGGCCTGGAACCACTCGTGGGCGGAGGAGCTGTGGTTCGGGACGATGTCGACGATCACCCGCAGCCCGAGCCGGTGCGCCTCGGAGACGAGTTCGTCGAAGTCGGAGAGCGTGCCGAAGAGCGGGTCGACGTCGCGGTAGTCGGCCACGTCGTAACCGCCGTCGGCCATCGGGGAGCGGTAGAAGGGGGTCAACCAGATCGCGTCCACGCCGAGCTCGGCGAGATACGGCAGGCGCTGCCGGATGCCGGGCAGATCGCCGACGCCGTCTCCGGAGGCGTCGGCGAAGCTGCGAACGTAGATCTCGTAGACGACGGCATCACGCCACCAGGGGGTTTCCATGTGCATGGGTTGCCCCAGGCCGGTGGGGTTTATGCGTGGCAGACCCCGACCTTACGGTGGTTTATACGTCGGGGGTGTTTACCATGCTGTGCGCCGCGTACACGAGATAGTCCCAGAGGCGTTTTTCCAGCTCGTCGGGGAGCTGGAGGGAGACCACCGCGTCGTGCATGTGGCGGAGCCAGGCGTCGCGCTCGGCCGAGCGGATGACGAACGGGTTGTGCCGCATCCGCAGCCGGGGGTGGCCCCGCTGCATGCCGTACGTGTTGGGACCGCCCCAGTATTGGATGAGGAAGAGCCTGAGCCGCTCCTCGGCGCCTTCGAGGTCTTCCTCGGGATACAGCGGCAGGAGGATCGGGTCGGTGACCACTCCCTGGTAGAAGCGGTGCACCAGACGCCTGAAGGCCTCCTCGCCGCCAACGGCGTCGTAGAAGGACTGGGATTCCTCGGGGGTAGCGGACACGTCATCCAGCCTAATTGACGTCAGGAGGCGATCGTGATGCCGGCGCGGTCGAGGGCGAACTTGATCCGCAGGCGGAGCTCGCGGGCGACCTCGCCCTGCCGGGAGGGGAGGGTCTTGGCGCTGACCCGGAAGATGACCGCGGTGTCGGAGATCTGCTCGATGCCCCAGACCTGGGGCTCCTCGACGATGACGCTGTCGCGGAAGGTGGGCTCGTTCCACATCTCGTCGGCGACCTCCTTGAGGAGGTCGCGGACCACGGGGATCTCCGAGGCGTACGCCACCGGCACGTCGACCGTGGCGCGGGCCCAGCCCTGGGACTCGTTGCCGACGCGGGTGATCGTGCCGTTGCGGATGTACCAGACGCGGCCGTCGCTGTCGCGCAGGCGGGTGATGCGCAGGGTGACCGCCTCCACGGTGCCGACCGCGGTGCCCGTGTCGATCACGTCACCCACGCCGTACTGGTCCTCCAGGAGCATGAACATGCCGGCGATGAAGTCCTTGACGAGTTCCTGGGCGCCGAAGCCGATCGCGACGCCCAGGATGCCGACGCTGGTCAGCAGGGGGGCGATGGGGATGGAGAGGCGTTCGAGGATGGTGAGCGCGGCGGTGCCCAGGATGATGATCGAGGCGATGTGCCTGAGCACCGAGCCGATGGTCTCGGCCCGCTGCCTGCGCCGTTCGGCCACGATCGCGTCGAGGCCCTCGGGGGCGACCGTCTCCCTGCCGCGCAGCCGTCCCGCCAGGGAGGTGCGCTCGGCGGACGCCCGGCGCACGATCCGGCCGATCAGCCGGTGCGACAGGTTGCGCAGGATGAGCGCGATGGCCACGACCAGTGTGATGGCGATCAGCCACGCGATCACGGGGGCCACCCAGTCGACGGACGCGGGGATGAGCATCTTCACGAAGTCGCAGATTACTCCCCCGCCGTCTCCGCACCCTTTTGTCAGGCCCGCACTCGCGTCGAGGAGGTCCTCAACGACGGCTTCCGCCCCGGATGTCGGGGTGACGCTGGGAGTGGGGGTGACGCTGGGGATGGGAGTAGGGACGGGCGTGGGGGAGAGCAGGAACACGGAGTGGATCCCCTTCGGATCGGATCGACAGGCTGACCGAGTGAGTCATGACCCACTCATCTTGCCGATCGAACCGGCCTCCGTCACATCACGCCGGGGAAGACGGGGACATCCTGGTCTGGAGCCGCGGAGGCGGACCCGGATGCCCCGGTGACGGGTGACCCGGCACGGGGCACGCACCCGGAAGCGTGTCCCGTGCCGTTCCCGAAAGGGATCCCTCCGGTCACCGCCCGGACGAGAGACCGGACGGCAGCCTGTGCTTTGCAGCGGTTCGTGGGCTTCGGCTCACGGGGAGCCTCCGCGTTTTTCGTGGAAGTTCTCGTGGAACGGCGGCCCGCGGGTGCGGGCCTGACGATTCGGAGCCGGCGGGGTGTCCAGCGTCCGAAGACGCTCCGCACCGGATCACCCCGCCGGCTCCGTCGGGCCGCGGTAGGCGCGGCACACCGGGCGGATGAACGCCCGTTGTGCCGCTCACCTCACTCTCCTACCGCGGCTAGCACGCGTGCGACCTTGGTCGCGGCACCGGCGGGGTCCTCCACCGTGTGCATTCGTTCGCCCCAGGACCACCAGTAGTACCAGTCCCGATGGCTGGGGGTGGCCTGCGCCCTGCAGGTGACGTTCTCCGCCAGGCTGGTCGCCTTCGGATTGATCACACGCACGAACGCACGGCCCGAGTGGGTCCGCACCACGCGGGCGTGCAGCCCGCGACAGTCAAGCTCCGTCACCAGCCGCTCAAGGTGCTGGAAATCGTCTTCACCCACCTCGTCCCTCCTCGTGCTCTCGGATGGCCGGCACCGAATCGTGTTCGTTCGATCACGCTTCCGGTGCTGCCCGCCAAAGATGACTCACAGCGGCCCTACGGGTCAATTCAGGGAAAACCCTGTTCAGGGTGGGCGATGTGCCAAGTGGGTTGAAAGAAACAGTCCTTCGGAGGACGATTCTTAGCCAGCGGCTTTATTAGCGTGTTCCGGATGAGTCAAACGTGGTCCATCATTCTCGGTAGGCGCAGTGCGACCGAAAGATCACACTGCGTCAAGGGAGATGGGGATCCGGTCGGGACCAGTGTGCCAGCCAGCCCAGCTGGTCACGAGAGAGGGGCCGGTATGTCCGGCAGGCAGCACAGGGAGACAGAGTTGGCGAGGCAGGTCCGGGCCCGTGGCCTGGCGGCCGGGAAGTCCTCGGCGCAGATAGCCGAGGAAATATATGAAAAGTGTAGTTCGCAATTCGGGACCACTCGGATAAAAGGTCACCGCCTCGCGCACGGCGTCGCTCTCGCGGACGTCATCGAACAGATACGGGCGCTGTTCGAACGCGACGGTAAGGCGGCTCCCGGCATCGGTGAGACGCTCCTGTCCGCGTACGAGAGCGGGCTGAAGCGGCCCGGTCCCGAATACCTGCACTACCTGTGCTCCGCCTACCGGGTCGAGCCCCCCTCCCTCGGGTACGACGGTCCGTGCATCTGTGGCCACGGCCACAAGATGCCCGGTGTCGTGCGAGGTGATCTCCAGGATGGAAGACCCGACACTTCCCCTGGTCCGCGTGAGCTGCTGATCCAGCCGATCGGCGCCGACCCTCCCGCGGACGGGGGTGAGGAGGACGAGAACGTGCTACGGAGGACGCTCTTACAGCTTCTGGCCGGCAGCGGCATCGCGCTGGACGGGCAGGTGCTCGGATCGGTGGAAAGCATGCGTCGGCGGATGGACGACACGCTGGTTTCGGCCACCGTCTCGCCCGCGATGCTCGATCAGTGGGAGGAATCCACCATCGGCTTCGGCCGCCAGTACATGAACACCCCCCCGCTCAGGCTGCTGTGCGACGTGATGCTCGAATTCGCCGCGGTGCGCAAGGCGATGGAGCGGCACCAGCCGGTCGACCTGCAAGAACGGCTGTGCCGCATGGCGGCGAAACTCGCCGGTCTGAGCGGCATGATCATGATCAATCTCGGCGACCACCGGCTCGCGCGGTCCTTCTTCAGGACGGGCAGGACCGCGGCGGACGAGACCGGCGACCGGGCGCTGAGGGCGTGGGTCACGGCGAGGGAGGCTCTGGTCCCCCTCTACTACGGCGACCCGCGCGAGGCCCTCAACCTCGCCAAGAAGAGCAGGGACCTGGCTGGGCAGACGCCCTGTGCGGCCCAGGTCATGGCTCCGGTGGTCGAGGCCCGCGCGCTGGCGATGATGTCGGGCTCGGGCAAGAAGGACGTGGTCGACCAGGCGAAGCGGGCGCTGTCGAGGGCGAGGGCCGCCTTTTCCCAGATGTCCGCCACGGAGCAGGACGACTCGACCTTCGGCTACACCGAGCGCCAGCTCTACTTCCACCAGGGAGACGCGCTTGTCAAGCTCGGGCAGGCGATGGAGGCCGATCTCATCCTGGAGCAGGCGCTCACCAAGTACGGCCCGACCGACTGGCTCGACCCGACCTTCATCAAGTTCGACCGGGCCCAGTGCAAGATCCTTGAGGGTGACGTGGACGAGGCGCTGGAGATCGCCCACCGTACGGTCCTGGGCCTCGACGAGAGTTGCCGGCCCGACATCCTCATGCAACGCGCCCACGAGGTGGGCAAACAGGTCGAGGTGAAGGTCCCGGGCCATCCCAAGCTCAAGACCTACATGGAGTCGCTGCGCAGCCGCGGCACGTCGACGGAGGATCCGGTGACCGACAGGAGTGGCACTTGAAGCCGAGGCTTCGGCGTTATCGCTGGTCCGACTTGGAGTCCGTATGGGCGCTTCACCAGATCTGCCTCGCGCAGGTCGGTCTCGCGCCGGGGGACGGCGTCTACTACGAGGACGACTTCCCGAGGATCCACGAGATCTATCTCGCCGACCGGGGTGAGTTCCTCGTGGGCGAGACGCCCGAGGGGCGCGTCATCACGATGGGCGGTCTGCGTCGTGTCGACGACCAGACCGCCGAGATGTGCCGCATGCGGGTCCATCCGGAGTTCCAGCGTCGCGGATTCGGTGCCCAGATGGTGCTCGCGCTGGAGACGCGGGCCACCGAACTCGGTTATGTACGTCTTCGCGGTGACACCACCATGAATCAACTCGCGGCGATGGAGCTCTATCGCAAGTTCGGCTGGCGCGAGGTCCGCCGTGAAGAACGAGGGGGGTGTGTGGTGATTTACGGAGAAAAAGACCTAATAGCCGCTATGTCCTCTTTAACTAAGTGATCTATATTTAGGGATATCTTTCGGTTTGGTATTGCCTATTTCGGAAATATCCGAATAATTATTTTCGTACCTACCGCCATTCCCTGGTGAGTGCGATGAAAAAGATCATTGTCCACAAAGCCGGCGTGTCGCGACTGGGTGGCGCTGCCGGCACCATCCACAAGGGATGAGATTCTTCCCCACCGAGAGAATCATCCTCCAACGGTCGCGGCCCCCGATCCGAGAGATCGAGGGCCGCGCGGGCTTTTCTTGTCCGGCTGTTCGTTCCCTTTTCCGGCTGGTGACCGGTTCACCCCAGCAGTGTCAGGCGGGAGACGACCTCCGGCAGGTCAGGGGGCTCCAGGGAGCCGGGGAGATCGACCATCTCCGCCGGTGAGAACCAGTCGCAGCCGAGGTAGGTGATGTGCTCCTCGGCGGTGAACGCCCCGGCGCTCACCTCGGGGGTGCCCTCGAACCTCGCCAGATAGAACCGCTCCGTCTTGGCGTAGTCGACCCCGATCCAGCGAAACTCCCTACGTACCGGCACCCACAGGTTCAGCACCGCCTCGCCCGGCAGCCCCGTCTCCTCGGTGAGTTCGCGCCGCGCGGCCTGCAGAGGGGTCTCGCCCGGGTCGATCCCGCCGCCCGGCGGTTCCCAGAGGGTCTGGCCGCCGACGGGGTCGCGCCAGTGCATGAGAAGCACCCGGCCTGTCCCGTCCACACAGATCACCCGGGTCGCGGGCCTGTCGCTCGGCTGAGGGGTGTCCGCGATGTCCGTGGTATCCGGGGTGTCCGCGGGGTCTGGGGTCTCCATAGGATGGGGGGTCATAGGGTGGGGACGATAGCACCCCGTTCGCCCAGCGGATCAGCGCCTCGGACGGTTCCGGATGGCTTTCTTGACTCCGGGCGATGTCGGCCGATCCCGGGTGCTCCGACGACCAGAGCGAGATCGCGTGGTTGTGGTGGTTCCGGGGGTCTGTGGTGGCCTTGGGGTCTCGTGGTCCGCCACGTGCCGGACGGCCGGATGCGGCGGTGGGATTCGCTGTACCCTGCCCAGGTCAGGTGCGAGCACCGTACGATCCGACCTCTCAAGCTCAAGGGTGAAGGCATGAGTTCCAGGGCCGAGTTTGTGTTGACGCTGTCCTGCCCGGACCGTCCGGGAGTGGTGGCCGCGGTCTCCGGTCTCCTCGCCGGGCGGGGATGCAACATCATCGAGAGCCAGCAGTTCGGTGACGCCGTGGCCGAGCGGTTCTTCATGCGGGTGCAGTTCGCCTCTCCGCTGTCCGACGGGGAGCTGCGCGAGGCCTTCGCCGCGCTCGCCCCCGAGTTCGGCATGGATTTCAAGCTGCGCGACGTCTCCGTCAAGCCGCGCGTGCTGGTGATGGTGAGCAAGTTCGGTCACTGCCTGAACGATCTTCTGTACCGGACGCGCTCGGGCCTGCTCGACATCGAGATCGTCGCGGTCGTCTCCAACCACCCGGACCTGCGGCCGCTGACCCAGTCGTACGGCATCGACTACCACCACCTGCCGGTCACCCCCGAGACCAAGCCCAGACAGGAGGCGGAGGTCCTCACCCTGGTCGACCACTACCGGGCCGACCTGGTGGTGCTCGCCCGCTACATGCAGGTGCTGTCGGAAGACCTCTGCGTCAAGCTCGCGGGCAATGTGATCAACATTCACCACTCGTTCCTGCCGTCGTTCAAGGGCGCCAAGCCCTACCACCAGGCGCACTCCCGCGGCGTGAAGCTGATCGGCGCGACCGCGCACTACGTGACCGCCGACCTTGACGAGGGCCCGATCATCGAGCAGGAGGTCGCCCGGGTCAACCACACCCACTCCGCGGACGACCTCGCCGCCATCGGCCGTGACGTCGAGTGCCAGGCCCTGGCGCGGGCCGTCCGCTGGCACACCCAGCAGCGCGTCCTGCTCGACGGTCACAAGACGATCGTCTTTCCCCGCTAGCCCCGTTTCCGCGTATCACCTCGATTGACCTGGTTACCCATAGCGTCGAATCGGTGATAGCCCTCGACCTGCACGTGCCACCTCGTTGCGGGTCAGCGGCCATCCCTGATCCGGTGCGGCGGGTGATCACCCTGGGCCGATCGGGGGGACGCGTGGAACGCGGGGTCGGCGCGGCGACCGATCACCGCGTCCGGCGGCCGGGTTTCCGAGGGCTGACGCCGGTGACGTCCTCGGGGTGGGAGACGCCGTAGGGACGTCCCCTCTCGTCGACGCCGGTCTTCTCGCGCCCCTTCTCCTTCCTCCGGGAGGCGATTTTCTCGGCACCGCGGTTCTCGCTGGTGCCGACGCCGAGGGGTGACCGGGCCTTGGTGTCGGTGGAGGGAACGCCCTCGCGCTCCACCTTGGACACCACGCGGGGCGGCCCCTTGTCATCCGGAGGGGTGTTGAAGGCCAGGTTGCCCGACCTCACGACCTCCTCGCTCGCGTGGCCCACGTCGCGGGAGTGGCCGCCCTTCTCGCCCTTACCATTCCGGCCTTTTTCTCCGTATTTGCGTTTGTTGTTCATGTTCGGCACCTCTGGATTCGTTCGGTGGTCAGCAGATTCTCGGTAGCGGGTCGCCGACCAGCAGGTCGACGATGCGGGTGCCGCCGAAGGCGGTCCTGAGCAGGACCAGCCCCGGCGGATCGTCGGCGATCCGCCCGATGATCGCCGCGTCGGAGCCGAGCGGGTGGGAACGAAGGGCGGCCAGGGCCGTCTCCGCGGAATCCCCGGCCACCACCGCGACCATCCGGCCCTCGCAGGCGACGTAGAGCGGGTCGATCCCCAGCAGTTCGCACGCCCCCCGTACGGCGGGGCGGACCGGCACCGCGTCCTCGTCGAGGACGACGGCGACCCGCGAGGACTCCGCTATCTCGTTGACGATCGTCGCGACCCCGCCCCTGGTCGCGTCGCGCAGGCAGCGCACCGCGCCGCCGCCACCGTCGCTGTCGCCGTCGCAGGCGTCCAGCAGCAGGTCGACGAGGGCGTTGAGCGGAGCGGTGTCGGAACACAGGTCGGCCTCGATGTCGAGCTCTCCCCGGGCGAGCATGATGGTGATCCCGTGCTCGCCGATCGGCCCGGACACGATGACCGCGTCTCCCGGCCGCGCGGAGGCGGCACTCAGCCGGACGGGCCGCTCAAGCGTCCCGATGCCGGAGGTGGTGATGTAGCAGCCGTCCGCCTTGCCCCTCTCCACGACCTTGGTGTCACCGGTGACGATCCACACGCCCGCCGCCCGCGCCGCCTCGGCCATCGAGGCGGTGACGCGCCGCAGGTCGGCCACCGGAAACCCCTCTTCCAGGATGAATCCGGCCGACAGGTAGCGGGGGCGGGCACCGCACATGGCCAGGTCGTTGACGGTGCCGTTGACCGCGAGGTCGCCGATGTCGCCGCCGGGGAAGAACAGCGGCGTGACCACGAACGCGTCGGTGGTGAGGGCGAGCCCGTCGGTGACCGCGCCGTCCTCCAGGGTCTCCAGCATCGGGTTGCGGAACGACTCCAGGAACACCGCCTCGATCAGGGTCCTGGTGGCCTTGCCGCCCGCGCCGTGCGCCAGGGTGACGCGGTCCTCCCGGACGCGCGCCCCGCGTCGCCGTACCCGCTCGATCCGGTCCAGCACCCGCTGCTCCCGGACGCGCGCCTCCTCCCTCGGGTCACTCAGGTCCGGTACGTGTCCGCGGACGCACATCTCCTCCTTCGAGTCACTCAGGTCCGGTACGTGTCCGCGGCAGGGTGTCTCCTCCCGCAGGCCCGGCGCCTGCCACCCGTCGCGTGATCCCGGGGGATCCATCTCCCGTACGGCGTACTCCTCGGTCCGCCCGTCGCCGTCTGCTGCGCCGTTCACGTCCGGGTCGCCTCCCTGACGCGCTCGCGCGAGAACCGGCCGAAGTTGTAGTACGCCGCGCAGGCGCCCTCGGACGACACCATGCACGTGCCGATCGGCGTCTCCGGAGTGCACGCGGTGCCGAAGACCTTGCACTCCCAGGGCTTGAGCACTCCCTTGAGCACCTCGCCGCACTGGCACGCCTTCGGATCGGCCACCCTCCCGCCCGGAATCCGGAAGATCCGCTCGGCGTCGAAGGCGGCGTACCGCTCGGTGACCCTGAGCGCCGACTGCGAGATGAAGCCGAGCCCGCGCCATTCGAAGTACGGCCGCAGCTCCATCACCTGGCCGATGACGCGCAGGGCCTTGAGGTTGCCCTCCCACGGGACCACCCGGGAGTACTGGTTCTCCACCTCGGAACGGCCTTCCGACAGTTGCAGAAGGATGCGGTAGACCGTGTGCAGTACGTCCAACGGCTCGAAACCGGCGACCACCATGGGCTTTCCGTAGGCACGCGCGACGAACTCGTACGGCCGGCAGCCGATCACGGTCGAGACGTGGCCCGGCCCGATGAACCCGTCGAGGCGCAGGTCGGGAGAGTCCAGGATCGCCTTGATGGCGGGGATGATCGTCACGTGGTTGCAGAAGATCGAGAAGTTCTCGATCCCCTCGGCCTCGGCACGCAGGACCGTCATCGCCGTCGAGGGCGCGGTGGTCTCGAACCCGATGGCCATGAAGACCACGCGCCGTTCCGGGTTCTGCCGGGCGATCTTCAGGGCGTCCAGCGGGGAGTACACCATCCGGATGTCGGCCCCCCGCGCCTTGGCGTCGAGGAACGAGCCGTTCCCGCCCGGCACCCGCATCATGTCGCCGAACGACGTCATGATCACGTCCGGCTGTCCGGCGATGTGGACGGCGTCGTCCACCCTTCCCATCGGGATGACGCAGACCGGGCAGCCGGGACCGTGCACCAGGGTGACGGCCTCGGGCAGGTAGTCCTCCAGGCCGTGCTTGTAGATCGTGTGGGTGTGCCCACCGCACACCTCCATGAACTTGTAGTCGCGGCCGGGCTCGCACAGCGCGGCGATCCGCGCGGCGAGCATCCGGGCCTTCTCGGCGTCGCGGTACTCGTCGACGAAACGCATCAGCCCTCACCCCTCTTCGATCGTGGATTCTCGGAGGGCCGCGATCTCGTCCTCGTACGCCTGGCCGATGCTTTCGAGGAAGTCGAGCGCGGCCCTCGCCTCCACCTCGTCGATCTTCGACAGCGCGAACCCGACGTGGATGAGGATCCAGTCGCCGGGCGCGACGCACTCGTCCTCAAGCAGGCCGATGTTGATCGCGCGCTTGACGCCGCAGACGTCGACCATGGCCAGATCAGGACGATCCGACAGGATTTCCACGATCTCGCCGGGAATTCCCAGGCACATGAGAGGCCTCCGCCAGCTGGATGGACTCGAGAACGAGGTCTTCGCCGCCCTCGGTGTCGATATCGGTGTCGCCGCACCCCGCGCAGAGGGCGAAGGGCTCGACGGAGGTGGACGTGCTCCCGCAGGAACGGCAGGTCATCCTCACCGGGACGATGACCAGTTCCACGTGGGCGCCCTCGGCCACGGAACCCTCGGAGATCGAGGAGAACGCCAGGTTGACGGCCGGTTCCGTAAGGCGGAGAAGGGCGCCCGCGCGGACTCGCGCCTGTCGCACCCGCCTGCCGTCCGCCCGTTTCTCCACCGCGGTGAGGATCGCCTCGGCGATCCCGAACTCGTGCATGATCGTTTCCTCTCGTTCTGACGCGAGCGTGCCCTGACCCTCCTGGTTTTGCCGTCAGGTCGGGATACGCTCCGGTAGTGTGTTCGAGTCGCCGCTGGACGGGCGGAGACGTTAAACGCCTGCGGAGCCGAGGTAAGACCTGGACTCGTCCAGGCTCCTGGCTGTGAAACAGGAACCCACCAAGATGTCGCGTGAGCGACATGGCAGGAATTTTCGGCGTTCACGCCGAGGAGGACGTCAAATGTTCCGCATCCTCAGGTAGCGCTTGATGTCGGGGAGCGACTGGTAGACCAATACGGCCACCCCCGCCAGCACCGCTCCGGCCAGAAGGCGTTTCAGCATGTCCGTTCCTCCTCGTGGCCCGCGGTGGCGAGCGCCATCGCGATCTGTTGCCCCGCGAGCTCGACGACCAGGTCCGCCGCCCTGGCGACGGCGTCCGCGACCGGAGGGCTGAGTCGCATGCCCGGCGAGGTGTCGGCGGGCTGGCAGCCGACGAGCAGGACGCGACCGGCCTCGCCGCCGAGCACGCCCACCAGCGAGAGCACGGTCTCCGGCGTCATCGAGTGCGCGTCGGCGAAGGATCGCGGTACGTCGCCCGCCGACGGTTCGAGGACGTACAGGATGCCGGGCGGCCCGTCGCGGGAGACCGCGTCGACCAGGATCGTGACGTCGTACCCGCCGCCGGTCAGCTCGTACGCCAGGTGGACGCCTCGGATGCCGAAGTCCTTGACCTCGACCCCGCCGGGCAGGTCGGTGCGGGCCAGGTGTCCGGCCACCGCCACCCCGAAGCCGTCGTCGCCGAGGAAGACGTTTCCCACACCGGCCACCAGGATCCTCACGCGCCCACCTCCTCGTCGCCGGGCGGGAGATCGCGCCGCGGACCTCTGGCCGGACTCTCCGCTGACCTCTCGGTCGCCGGTCGCGCCGGGGATCCCGTCGCCGGGCCGGTGGGCGAGCCGTCCGTGAGCGGCTCGACCTCGTCGGGGGCGAAGTAGAGGAAGCGGCCGTGCGATCGGTGCAGGTCGGCGCCCGGATCCTCCTCCAGGGTGACGGCCAGGTGGTGGGCGCCGTCGAGATCGAGGAGCACGGCCTCGACGTGCGCGGTCCTGCCGGCGAGGAACATGTCGTGGGCGTCGGCGCGTCGCCGGCCGGGAACCAGCCTGACCCTGCTGCCCCTGGAGACGGCCACCCCGGAAATCGTCACGCTGTCGGCCTCCGGGGAGACCGCAGCGTCAGCCCACTGGGGGGCGGACCTCTCCTCCAGGGCCCAGGACGACTCCTCACTCGCCGGAGACGTGGGTGAGGACGCCTCCGCGAACGTGCACGAGGACATCTCCGGAGACGTCCGAGAGCGCGGGTCGGTGGTCTCCTCCACCGAACGGATCGCGCCGTGGAGTCGTTCCAGCAGTTCCGGTGGCATGTGGCCGACCATGTCGATGAGCTCGGCCACCCGGGGGTCGGTCTCCCGGGCCTCCCGGGCCTCCGAGTCGGTGAGGGTGAGGGTGCGCAGGTGGAGCATCTCGTCGATCTCCGTGGAGTCGAACAGGGGCCCGGGGCTCTCCGGCGCGATGTCCGGGTGGTCGTAGAGGATGATCGGAGAGGACAGCACCACGTCCCGATGGCCCGGCTCGCCCACGAGTACCGGCCAGGTGTGCTCGTTGCGGCAGGTCTCCACGGCGGGCCGGGCCCAGTTCGGCGGGTCGAGCAGGGAGACGAAGGCTCCGGCGGTCACCGCGATGAGCAGGTGCGCCGAGATCAGCGAGTGCCGCAGCGCCTGCTCGCGCGGCGCGCCCAGCGGTTTCCAGGGGTCGGTGTTCTCCACCCGGACGCGCAGTTTGACCAGGTCGTAGGGGCCCGGTACCAACTCGGCGGAGACCCTGAGCGCCGCGTTCAGCGGCAGGTGCTCGGAGACGAGGCGTCCTATCACCTCTTCGGACGGCGCCACGATCGGCTCGACCACGCGGTCTCCGGGAATCCGTACCTCGATAACCCGCTCTGGGGCGTCGAGCAGACCGGCGATGGGGAGTGTCACCTCCGTCTCCCGCTCGGTCGCCTCGTCGAAGGCGAGGTAGGTCCGGTGGCCGTTCCGCAACTGCTGGACCGGCCAGTAGCCGTCGTCCTCGGCGCGCTCGACGCCGCGTGTCCTCAGGTGCAGGAAGCGCAGGTTCAGGTGCGCGACGGCGTACGCGGCCCCTTCGAGGAGGCATTCGGTCACGTTGTACGGATACTCGGCGGTCGCGGTGAACCCCGGAGGGACGAGCACCCCGAACTGCCAGCGCACCTGGTTCTTGGGCGCCGAGGCGCGATAGGGGTAGAGAAGGTAGCCCTCGTACAGCACCGCGTCCGCCACCCGCCGCGCGATGTCCATCGGAACACTCATCGCCGCGTCTCCTTGAGCAGTAGTTCCAGGGTCTCGTCCCAGGTCGCCAGGGCGCGCCCGGACTTGAACCTGCTGAGTTCCCGCAGCGTGCCGCGACGCAGCCGCAACCACCCCGAGTCCGGGAAGTAGCGGTCCATCAGCTCCCGCCACACCGCCACCGGCAACCGGCAGCGGGCCTCGCGATGCCACGGCACCTGGCTCACCGAGAAGCCGTCTCGTGCCCTGGCGAACACCGTGCCGTGGAAAAGCATGAGCATCGGGATATCGCCGTCCTCCAGGGCGGCGAAATACCGGCCCGCCGACACCTCCAGGTCGTAGCCACACGGCACCGGCACGTCGATCTCGGTGCTCCCGGTGAACGCCGGGACCATGACGGAGACGTCGGCGAACCGTAGGGGCTTCAGCGTGTCGCCCCAGCGCGCCGGGTCACCGAACAGGTCGCCGAGCAACTCCGCCTCGTCGGCGCCGTGGCGCCGCAGGTGGGGCTCCACCCGGATCTGGCAGCCCAGCGCGACGGTGTGCACCCCCGAGGGAGCGGGGGCGGTGACGCGCAACCGGAAGACGAGCGTCGGGAAGGCCGCGTACGCCTCCGCCCGCACGCCCACGCAGTCGAACGTGAGCTCATTCACCGTCCTCACCACCTCGGAGGGGCGGTACGGTGCGGCCGCGTCCGCGCAGGTCGGCGAAGAAACCGTCGATCGCCTCCCGCGCCGCCTCGCCGCCGTCGAAGCCCTTCCAGTGCATCCGCACCAGGCCGACCAACGCGTAGCAGGTGTCGATCGGCACCAGATGGCAGGCGAAACCGCCGTCGGGACGGCGGTCCACCAGGAGTGCCTCCACGTCGGGCCGGACGTCGGCCATCTCCGGGTTGTTCGCCAGGACGCGCCGCCACGTCTCCAACGGCAGCAGCGACTCGGTGGCTCCGGCCGGGCTCGGATAGAACGCCACGGTCCGGTCCATCGCGGAGTTGTGGAAGAAGAAGGCCGTGCGGACCGGGATCTGCATCTCGTCCCAGTCGGCCGCGCTCAACAGGAAACGCGGGGCGTGGAGGTAGCGTCGCGGGACGGCCCGGTAGCGTGCCCGGCCGTCCGTGTCGCGGGTGAACAGCAGGTAGCAGGCCCGGCAGGCGCACAGCAGCGCTCGGCTCTCGACATTCACGAGGTGGCCGTGCTCCTCACTCGCGGGGGTCGCGCACAGCTCGCACAGCGTTGTCGGTGTCGCGGGTGCCTTTGACGTCGTCGGCGCCCCGGCGGGCCGGTCCGTCCGGGGCGGCTCGCGGAACCTGCGCAGCCCGGTGGCCGTCACGGGACCGGCTCCGGCTTCGCCGTCCGCGGTGAGCCCGATCCTTGCTCCTGCCGCTCCTGCCGCGATCCTGGCTCCCGCTCCGGATCGGGGGCCGGTCCCGGCCCCGACCTCGGCGCCGCTCCCGGTCCTCGCGCCGCTCCCGGGGCCGGCGCGGAGTCCGGAGCCCGCTCCGGAACCGGGCACGGGCCGGGCGCGCGGCGCTGGATCTGCAGCAGCCCCTGCCGCCCGTCGCTCACCCCCTCGACCTCCACCCCCGACACCTCGGGCGCCGCCTGGGCGATGGCTCGTTCGATGGCGTCGGTCACGGTGAGCAGCGAGGACGGGCAGCCGCGACAGGCGCCCTCCAGACGGAGCCGCACGATCCCGTCCTCGCCCACGCCGAGCAGTTCCACACCGCCCTCGTGCGACCCCAGGTGGGGCCGTACGCTCTCCAGCGCGTCGCGGACGCGTTCGGCCGTGCTCAGCGGGTGCAGGTCGTGCAGCACCAGCAGCCCGGACACGAGCGGGTCGCCGACCATGCGGCCCAGCACCTCGGCGGCCTCGGCGTCGGTGACGATCTCGACGACGCGTTCCAGACCGGCGCCGTACAGCTCGACGAGGGCACGTACGAGGTCCTCGGCCTTGGCGCGCGTCACGGCGTCGCTCAGCGCGCCGAGGTCGGCGATGAGCGCCTCGACACGATCGCCCGTCGCCTGGACGTCATGGGTTCGCGGCATCTGCCAGGGTCCCCTTTCCTGCGCCGGGAAACGGTCGGTTCACTGGGTGTCGAAGGCGTGGGGGGTGTGCACCCTGCGAAGCTCCTCGCCGCCGCCGAGGTACATGTGCACCCCGCACGGCAGGCACGGATCGAAGCTCCGCACGGTGCGCATGATGTCGATGCCTTTGAAGTCCTCGGGCGGGTTCTCCTCGAAGATCGGCGTGTTCTGCACCGCGTCCTCGTACGGCCCCGGCGTGCCGTGCACGTCGCGGACGCTCGCGTTCCAGGGCGTCGGCGGGTACGGGTGGTAGTTGGCGATCTTCCCGTTCCTGATCACCATGTGGTGGGAGAGCACGCCCCGCACGGCCTCGGTGAAACCGCAACTGATCGCCTCGTCGGGAACCGTGAACGGCTCCCAGGTCTGGGTACGGCCCGCCCGTACCTCGGCCAGGCCCTGCTCGACGAAGTAGAGCGCGCACGCCGCCGCGTAGGCCTGGAAGTAGGTGCGGGCCCGGTTGCGCTCCAGGGCGTTGGACAGCGGCTGCCCCTTGAACTCGGGGATCTTCCACTCGAACGTCTTCTCCGGCCTCAGCGCCGTCCGTGGCAGGTTGATCAGCACGCTGTGGCCGGTCGCTCTGACGTAGCCGATGTCGACCCTGCCGGACAGCGCCGTCGACCAGAGCCTGGCGATGGGCCCGCCGCCGGTGTCGAGCGCGAGCGCGTCCTCCCCGTCGAACCAGCGGGGCGACATGACCCAGCTGTACCTGTCGCTGAAGTCGCGTTTCTGCGGGTGTGGGATGGTGTGCTGGTTCCACGGGTGCCGGATGTCGACCGGGTTGCCCAGCGGGTCGTGGGTGACGAACGGCTCCTGGTCCTGCCAGTCGTCGTAGTAGGAGCTGCCCAGCAGGATCCGGATGCCGAGGTTGATGTCGACCAGGTCGTCGGTGACCAGCTTGCCGTCGACGATCACCCCCGGCGTGACGTACATCTCGCGACCCCAGTCGCTCATGTTGCGGTAGGTGAAGTCGCAGTGCTCGGGGTTCTGGAAGCTTCCCCAGCAGCCGAGCAGCACCCGCCTGCGGCCGACCTCCTCGTAGCCGGGCAGCGCCTGGTAGAAGAAGTCGAACAGGTCGTCGTGCATGGGCACGACCCGCTTCATGAACTCGACGTAGCGCATCAGCCGGGACAGGTAGTCGGTGAACAGCTGCACCGTCGCGACCGTGCCCACCCCGCCCGGATAGAGCGTCGAGGGGTGTACGTGCCTGCCCTCCATGAGGCAGAACATCTCGCGGGTGAGGCGGCTCACCGCGAGCGCCTCGCGGTAGAACTCGCCCTCCAGCGGGTTCAGCGACCGCATGATGTCGGCGATGGTGCGGTAGCCGTGGTCGCCCGCGTGCGGGGCCTCGGTGCGCTCGGCCATCGCCAGCACCCCGGGATTGGTCTCGCGGACCATCTTCTCGCAGTAGTCGACCCCCACCAGGTTCTCCTGGTAGAGGTTGTGGTCGAACATGTACTCGGCGGCCTCGCCCAGGTTGACGATCCACTCGGCCAGGGCGGGAGGCCGCACCCCGTACGCCATGTTCTGCGCGTAGACCGAGCAGGTGGCGTGGTTGTCGCCGCAGATCCCGCAGATGCGGCTGGTGATGAAGTGGGCGTCGCGCGGATCCTTGCCCTTCATGAAGATGCTGTAGCCACGGAAGATCGACGAGGTGCTGTGACACTCGGCGATCCGCCGGTTCTTGAAATCGATCTTGCAGTAGATGCCGAGACTCCCGACGATCCTGGTGATGGGATCCCAGGCCATCTCCACGAGGTCGGGGTTCTGCTCCGAGGTCGTCATATCAGCTCCAGGGCGCCTTGTAGCCGGTCAGTAGCTCGCGCCCCTTGCGGCGCCATTTGGGTTCCTTGTCGACGGTCCGCAGGGTGACGCCGCGCAGCGCGCGGACGACGGTCCCGTACGCGCCGCTCACCGTCGAGGAGATGTGCGCGCCGGGCGGCTCGTCCATGAAGGGCATGAACTTGTCGGGGAAACCCGGCATCGTGCAGGCGATACAGATGCCCCCGACGTTCGGGCAGCCGCCGATCCCGTTCATCCAGCCGCGCTTGGGGACGTTGCACCGGACGACCGGCCCCCAGCAGCCGATCTTGACCAGGCACCTCGGGGAGCCGTACTCGGTGGTGAACTGGCCCTGCTCGTAGTAGCCGGCCCGGTCGCACCCCTCGTGGACGGTCTGGGTGAACAGCCACGTCGGGCGCAGCTCCTCGTCGAGCGGGATCATCGGTGCCTGCCCGGCGACCTGGTAGAGCAGGTAGAGGAGCGTCTCGGAGAGGTTGTCCGGCTGCACCGGGCAGCCCGGCACGTTGACGATCGGCAGCCCCGCCTTGGACTTCCAGTCCCAGCCCAGATAGTCGGCGACGCCCATGGCCCCGGTCGGGTTGCCCGCCATGGCGTGGATGCCGCCGTACGCCGAGCAGGTGCCCGCGCACACGATCGCGGTCGCCTTGGGCGCGAGCAGGTCCAGCCACTCGCTGGTCGTCATGGGCTGGCCGGTCTCCGGGTTGTTGCCGAACCCGGACCAGTAGCCCTCCTGCTTGATCGTCTCGTTCGGGATCGAGCCCTCGACGACCAGGACGAACGGGTCCAGTTCGCCACGCTTGGCCTTGAAGAACCACTCGATGAAGACATCGGAGCCCTGCATCGGCCCGGACTCGAAGTCGATGAGTGGCCAGTGCACGGCCACCTTGGGAAGTCCGGGAAGCGCGCCGAGCACGATCTCCTCGATACTCGGCTGGGTCGCCGCGGTGAGCGCGACGGAGTCGCCGTCGCAGCTCAGCCCGGCGTTGATCCACAGTATGTGGACGACGGGCTCCTCTTGCTCCTGAGCTCTGCCGCTCGCTGTGTCCGTCGGCGCTGCCATGACGCCTCCCACTCCTCGTGATGTCTGCGGAACGTGAAGGGGGGCACGGGTTCTCCTCACCCGGGCTGTGCGCCCGGGCTGCCGGGCTCACCCCGGGCTGTGCGCTCGCGGTATCGGCGCCGATCCGAGCGCGTGCCAGGCCAGTTCCCGAAGGACGTGGTAGAGGGTGGTCTGCGCCTCCTGGATCCGGTGCACCGAGGAGGAGGGGACGACGAACAGATGGTCCAGGACGCCCCGCTCGGACAGTTCGGCCAGCCTGCCGCCCCCGCCTCCGGCCAGCCCGACGGTGAGCATGCCCCGACGGGCCGCCTCCTCGAACGCCCGGACGACGTTGGCCGATCCGCCGCTCGTGGACAGTCCGACGACGATGTCCCCCGGACGGCCCAGCGCCGCGAGCTGCCTGGCGAAGACCACCTCGAAGCCGACGTCGTTGGAGAGCGCGGTGACCACGGCGACGTCGGCGGTCAGGCAGAGGGCGGGCAGGGCCGGGCCGCGGCAGGGCCGCAGGAAGGCGGTGGCGACCTCCTGGGCGTCGGTGCTGCTCCCGCCGTTGCCGAAGCTGAACAGCCGCCCGCCCGCGACGAACCGCGCGGCCATCTCCTCGGCGCACGCCGCGAGCTCCGCCGCCGACTCCGCGCCCATCCGCTCGCGCAGCCGTACGATCTCGCCGGTCTTCTCCACGGCCGATCGCACCGCCTCCGCCCGCACCTCCGTCGTGCCGAGATCGGCCCGGCCGAGGTGCTCGTCGTGCTCGGGGTGGTCGTAAAGGAAGGGGTACAGCTCGCGCACGCCCTCCGCGGGCGTTTCGTCAAGCGCGCTCATCGCCGTCCTCCTCCTCGGCGCCGTCGTCGCCTTCCTCGGAGATCTCCTCGTCGCTCTTCCCGGTGCTTCCGCGCGCGACGACGGCGATGGCCTCCCTGGCGTGGACGAGGACGGTGTCGCCCACCGCGGGGTCGACCAGTGCCACGCTCACCTCTTCGAGGACCCCGCCCGCGTCGACGATCGCCAGGTCCCCCTCAAGCAGCCTGACCACGCTCATCGGCAGCGCCTGGTCGGAACAGGTGACGCAGACACCGTCGGTGCAGTCCTCGGGCCCGTTCACCGGTCCGCCCCTCGCGCGGGCGGACCGAGCCGGTCGAGGAACACATGAACCAGCTCCCACAGCAGGTGATAGGTGGTGACGTGGACCTCCTTGACCACGGCCGGCTCGTCGGACGCGGCGACCAGGATGTGGTCGGCCGGAAGGCGACCGGTCGTGGCGCGCCCGCCCGGGGTGTGCTCGCCTGTGATGGGCCCGGTCGGGAAGTGGCCCGTCGCCCCGCGACCCGGAGTGTCGCCCTCACCGCCGCCGGCCAGGGCTCCGGCCAGGGCGATGGTCAGCAGGCCGAGCTCCCCGGCGGCCTCCAGACCTCGCAGAACGCTCGGACATCGGCCGTCGCGGAAGATCCCCAGGGCTGTGTCGGCGGGGTCCGCCCAGTGGCGCACCTGGTGGGCGAAGACCTCGTCGCCGCCCCCGCCTTTCCGGCCGTCCCCGCTCTGCCGGTGGTCTTCGTTCTCCCCGCCTCCGGCCACGCCTTTCCCACGATCTCCGTCGCTCTCGCGGCCCGCGTCGTTCATCGGGTCGGCCGTCGCGATGTCGCCGCTCAGCGCCACGGCGGGGAGTGCCCTCTTGCCCACGATGACCGGGTGCATGAACTCGACCGCGATGTGCGCGGCGTCCGCGCTCGCGTCGCCGAACACGATCAGCTTGCCGCCGAGACGAAACCTCGATGCCATGGCGCGAGCGGCGCACGCGACACGTTCCACCTCACCCGTCAGAGCGCGCCCGGCGTGACCCCGTCGCGCGAAGGCGGCGATCACTGCCGACTCCGTAACCGGTATGACCACCGGTGGTGAGAGAGGCGTTGTTCGCGTACTCGGTGTGCCAGGCATGTCGACGCTCCGTATTTCTCACGGTAGTCGCCAGATTACGATTGGCCGTTTCAGCCCCGACACCCCCGGCTCGACAACCAACGGCAAAGCTCTGATCATTCACGTAACCTTCCCGTCCAGATCATGCGAGCCCCGGAGGCATTCCCGTGAGGACGGGAAGGATGGCGGGATGGGCGTGGGGCGGGGAACACGGGTCAGGGTCAGGATCAGGATCGAGGGAATCGTGCAGGGGGTGGGATTCCGCCCCCACGTCCACCTCCTCGCCCGGCGCCTGAACCTGTCCGGGTGGGTGGGCAACGACGACCGGGGTGTGTTCGTCGAGGTCGAGGGGGAGCCCGGTGACCTCGAGCGCTTCCGGAAGGGCCTGCGGGACCAGGCCCCGCCGCTGGCGGCGATCGACCGTCTGACGGCCACCGAGATACCGGTACGCGGGGACCGGGGGTTTCGCATCGTGGCCAGCCGAGAGGGGAACCACCGGTTCACCCTTGTCTCACCTGATGTCGCGACATGTGATGACTGCCTGTCCGAACTGTTCGACCCCGCCGACCGGCGTCACCGCCACCCCTTCGTCAACTGCACCAACTGCGGGCCGAGGTTCACCATCATCCGGGACGTCCCCTACGACCGAGCCGCCACCACGATGGCCGGGTTCGCCATGTGCGGTGAGTGCGAGAGGGAGTACCTCGACCCGTCGGACCGCCGGTTCCACGCCCAGCCGATCTGCTGCCCGGCCTGCGGCCCGGCCCTCCGCCTCCTGGACGGCGGTCTTCGCGGCGCCTCGCACGCTCGTGATCCGGGCGGGGGTGATTCCGGTGACGGCCCGGATCCCCCTGGTCCGAACGGCGGCTCGCATGTCCACGGACCGGGTACCGGGCATCCCGGTAAGAGGCCGGACGACGGCGTCGATCCGATCGTGGCGGCGGTGCGGGTGCTGCGAGCGGGAGGCGTCCTGGCCGTCAAAGGACTCGGCGGGTATCACCTGGCGGTCGACGCCACCGACGAGGAGGCCACCCGGACCCTGCGCTCCCGTAAGCGCCGCGAGGAGAGGCCGTTCGCGGTCATGGTCCCCGACCTGCGCACCGCGCGGGCGCTGTGCGAGCTGGACGCCGAGGGCGAGCGGCTGCTCACCGGCTCCCGGCGTCCGATCGTGCTGCTGCCCCGCCGCCCAGGAGGCGCGGTGGCCGAAGCGGTCGCGCCGGGCGACCGCCGCCTCGGTCTCATGCTGCCGTACACGCCGGTACACCACCTGCTCGCCGCCGAACTCGCCCGCCCGTACGTTCTCACCAGCGGAAACCTCTCCGACGAGCCCATCGCCTACCGCGACGACGACGCGCTCACCCGGCTCGCCGGGGTCGCGGACGCCTTCCTCACCCACGACCGGCCGATCCACGCCCGCGCCGACGACTCGGTGCTCCTCGCCGTAGGAGGGGGCGCGCTGCCGCTGCGCAGGTCCCGGGGGTACGCCCCGGAGCCCCTGCGGCTCTCACCGCCCGCCCGCCGGGCGGTACTCGCCTGTGGCGCCGAGCTGAAAAGCACGTTCTGCCTCGCGCGGCAGGAGCACGCCTTCGTCTCCCACCACATCGGCGACCTGGAGAACTACGAGACGCTGTGCTCCTTCACCGAGGGGATCGAGCACCTCCGGCGCCTGCTCGGCATCACCCCGGCGCTCGTCGCCCACGACCTGCATCCCGAGTACCTGTCCACGAAGTACGCCCTCGACCTGGAGGTGCCCGGGTCGGTGGACCTGACCGGCGTGCAGCACCACCACGCGCACATCGCCTCCTGCCTGGCCGACAACCGGGAGCGCGGCCCGGTCATCGGGGTGGCCTTCGACGGTCTCGGCTACGGCACCGACGGCACCATCTGGGGCGGTGAGTTCCTGGTGGCCGACCTGGCGGGCTTCACCCGTGCCGGGCGCCTGGCGCCGGTACCGATGCCCGGTGGCACCGCGGCGATCAGGCAGCCCTGGCGGATGGCGGCCGCGCACCTGCACGCGGCCTACGGTGACGCGCTCCCCGAGGACCTGCCGGTCAGGGTCCGCCACGGCCCGCGCTGGGACGAGGTGGTCGCGGTGGCCGAGTCCGGGACGAACTCCCCCCTCACCTCCAGCGCCGGACGCCTGTTCGACGCGGTGGCGGCGATCATCGGGCTCCGCGACACCGCCGGATACGAGGGGCAGGCCGCGATCGCCCTGGAGCAGTGTGCCGACCCCGTGGAGAAGGGCGCCTACCGGGCCAGGATCGTCGACGACGGACCGCTTCTGACGATCCTGGCCGCGGACCTCGTCCGCGCGGTCGTGGAGGACACGCGCGCCGGGGCGGTTCCGGCGCTCGTCGCGGCCCGTTTCCACAACGGCCTCGCCGCCGCTGCCGCACGGGTGTGCGCGCGGCTGCGCGAGGACACGGGCATCGGTACGGTCGCCCTGTCGGGTGGGGTCTTCCAGAACCGGCTGCTGCTGGACGGTCTCGTCACCGCCCTCCGGCTGCGCGGGCTGCGGGTCCTGACCCACCGAACCGTCCCGCCGAACGACGGCGGCATCAGCTTCGGCCAGGCCGCCGTGGCCGCGGCCCGCGACACCCTCGGCCTTTTTTGAGCAGGCACGCCGCCACCAGGCCCGGACCACCGGGCGCGCCGTCACCGGGCCTGGACAGCCGGGGCACGCCGCTACCGGGCCCGGACCGCCGGCCGCGCGGTCGTGGGGCCTGGACCACCGCGCCGGGATCGTCGTATCAGGGCCGGTACGTGCCGAAGTACCAGATGTTGCCCTCCAGATCCTTGCAGGCGTAATCGCGGGAGCCGTAGTCCTTGTCGGCCGGCTCCATGGTGACCTCCGCCCCGGCCGCGACGGCCCTGGCGTGGTGGGCGTCGGGGTCGTCCACGGCGACGTAGACTCCCGGCCCTCCCGGCTCGCCCGGACTCGTCATGATCATTCCGGTGCCGACGATCAGCTCCCCGTGACCGACGCCCCCGTCGGCGGTTGTGTGGAGCTCGTGGACCTCGAAACCGAACGCCTGGACCAGCCACTCGACGGCCTTGCCCGCGTCACGGTAACGGACCAGTGGGTACACCGTTCGCATGTTCTCTCCTCCCATGTAGTGATCACCACGATGTCACCGGCGGGAGCGTCAGGGCTTGGAAAAATCTGACCTGTGGACCTCCTCCCCGAGGGAGGCCGCGCCCAAGGTTCTTGATCACCCGATGGCGCGAGGGGGAGACGCCAGACCGCGGGGAGTGACGCCCGCCATGGCCCTGAACTCGCGGTTCATGTGAGCCTGGTCGTAGTAGCCGCAGACGGCGGCGGTGTCGGCCGGTGACATGCCGGACCTCAGGCGGCCGGAGGCGTGCTCGAAGCGCAGCACCCTGGCCGCGGCCTTCGGCGCCAGCCCGATCTGGTCGTGGAAGCGGGAGACGAGGTGCCGGTGACTCCATCCCAGCTCGGCGGCTATCGAGGCCACGGACATGGTGCCCCGGGTGGCGACCAGCCGCTGCCACGCCCAGCCGACACGGCGGTCGGGCAGCGGGGCGTCGCCGATGCGCGTGCTGAGCGCCTCGTCCAGCAGAGCGATCCTGACGGCCCCGTCGGGAGCCTCCGCCAGCCGCTCGACCGTGGCCGTGGCCCACCCCCCGAGAACCTCCTCCAGCGGAACCACCCGGTTGGCCAGCTCCCGCAGGGGCATCCCGAGCAGCCGCCTGGCCCCGAGCGGTGTGAGGTTGACCTGCACCCCCTCGGAGATCCCGGTCGTGGTGGTGTCGACGTAGGTGTCATGCAGGCCACCGGCGAACGAGGCCAGCCGCTGGGCGCCCTCCGGGCCGTCCAGCGTCAGCGGCGCACCGAACCCGAAGATCATGACGACCCCGGCGAACGGCGGCTGCCGTCGGGGCATGGGATCGGCGTAACGCTCGGTGTAGGCCGACAGGTGCGTGACGTAGGGCCGCAGGAAGGCTCCCGGCTCACTCTCGGTGAAGGTCAGGCCCTCGGTCACCGCCGCGTCGTTCACGCCCCGACCATAGCCGCCGCCCCCGACAGTCCGGCAGCCCCGATCATGGCCGCCGCCCCGACGGTCCAGCCGCGCCGTCCATACGGCCCCATCCGCACGGCCCTGACCGCACGGCCCTGACCGCACGGCCCTGACTGTGCGGTCCCCGGCCGTGCGGCCCTGACCGTGCCCCGACCATGGCCACAGCCCTCGACGGTCCGGCCCCCGCGGACGTGGAGAGGGCGCGCCCGGACTCCCGGACGCGCCCTTTTCTGCCGATGGCTCTCAGGCCCGCACCCTCAGGAGGTCAGGCCGGTGTGGTAGGCGAGGAAGCTGAGCTGGTCGGAGGCGAGCTCGACGGTCTTGCTCACCGCGCGGGCCCCGTGACCGGCCTCCGCCTCGTTGCGGAGCAGGATCGGCCGCTCCGAGGCCTGTGCGTGCTGCAGGGCGGCGCACATCTTCCAGGCGTGCAGCGGATGGACCCGGGTGTCGGACTGGAAGACGGTGAACAGCGTCGCCGGGTAGGACACGCCCTCCCGAACGTGGTGATAGGGGGAGTAGGAGTGCAGCCAGGCGAACTCATCGGGCTTCTCGGCGGAGCCGTACTCGACGTTCCACGTCGCGCCCAGGCCGAACAGCTCGTAGCGGATCATGTCGAGCAGCGGCGCCGAGCAGACCACCGCGGCGTAAAGCTCCGGCCGCTGGGTCAGGGCCGCGCCCACCAGCAGGCCGCCGTTCGAACCACCGGAGATGGCCAGCTGCGAGGACGTGGTCACTCCGGTGTCGATGAGGTGCTCGGCCGCCGCGTGCAGGTCGTCGAACACGTTCTGCTTGTTGGCGAGCATCCCGGCCCTGTGCCACTCCTCGCCCTGCTCACCGCCGCCGCGCAACTGGGCGATGGCGTACGTGCCCCCCGCCTCGACCCAGCTCAGGACGGACGCCGAGTAACCGGGGGTCATCGAGATGCCGAAGCCGCCGTAGCCGTACAGGACGGTGGGGCGCGGTCCCTCGGCACCGGGAGGGGAGATCACCAGCATGTGGACCTCGCTGCCGTCCGCCGAGAGGTAGGTCACCTGCTCGGTGGTGATGGCGGGCACCTCGATCGCGCCGGGGGAGGACGCCCAGAGCGTCGTCTCACCGGTGCGGGCGTCGTAACGCTGGATGCTCGGCGGCGTGGTGTTGTCGGTGTAGCCGAACCAGGCCTCGTGGCCACCCTCGGGGCGCTCGCTGATGCCGCCGATGGTGCCGAGACCCGGGGTCGGCACCTCGCCGACGCGCTCGCCGGTGACCAGGTCGTGGACCGAGATCTCGCTGATCGCGTGACGGGTCCAGCCCACGAGCATCACCGGCCGGTCGAGATCGTCGAGGATCGCGAAGTCGGTGAGCACGGCCTCGGGATCCTGCGGGATCAGGTCACGCCAGTTCTCGAACCGGGGATCGGACGGATCGGTCACGCAGACGCGGGCGCGCGGGGCCTCCCGGTCGGTGAAGACGTACAGGCGGCCGTCGCGGCCGAAGTGCAGGGCGCTCTGGGCGTCGACCCCCTCCTGGACGACGACCAGCTCGGGTGAGGAGGGCGAGGACGCCTGGAGGTCGGCCACCCACAGGTCGTTGCGCGGCGCCGTGCCCCTGGAGGCGGAGATCTGCAGCCAGCGGCCGTCGCGGGAGACCGCCACCCCGTAGTAGTTGGTCTTCTCCAGGCCCTCACCGAAGATCAGGACGTCCTTCTCGGTGGAGGTGCCGACCCTGTGCAGGTAGACCCGGCGGTGGAACTGCTCCTCGCCCTCGGGTACCTCGGTGGAGGGCAGCCTGCGCACGTAGTAGAAGGCCTCGCCGCCCGGCAGCCACGCCACGGGGGAGTAGCGGCACCGGTCGATCGGCCCCTCGATCCGGTCGCCGTACGCGATGTCCATCAGGTAGAGGCTCGATTCCTCGTCACCGCCCACCGAGACCTGGTAGGCGAGCAGGCGGCCCTCCTTGTCGGGCTGCCAGGAGTCGAGGGTCGTCAGCCCGGTCGGGTCGAGCGCCATCGGATCGAGCAGCGCCCGCTCGGAGCCATCGGGGTCCACGGTGTAGAGGACGGCGTGCTCCTGCCCGGGGGCGCGCCGCATGAAGAACCGCCGCTCCCCGCGCCACGTCGGTGCGCCGATCGACCCGGAGCCGAGCAACTCGGCGATCCGGGTCTTGAAGCCCTCACGTCCGGGAAGGGCGTCCAGCTCGGTCTCCAGCAGTCTCTCCTGCCCCACCAGCCAGTCCTTCGTCGCCGGATCGTCCGGGTCCTCAAGCCACCGGTAGGGGTCGGGAACAGGAACACCGTGGAGCTCGTCGACGAGCTCAAGACGGCTGGCTGGAGGATACGGCTGTCTCGTCATGGCTGGAACCCTACGACCTAAAGGCCGCGAGACGCGGCCATTGCGCGGGCGGCGTATCTGATCTGCGGCAGGAGGAGTTAAGAACTGGTAATGCGGGCATAAAACGTATCAGGTGTCTCTCCAGTCATTTATGGGTGGCGAGAACCAGGTAGCAGCAGCCAAACTTGGTGAAGGACGGTGCCGTGGTGAGCATCCGCTGGGCCGTCCGGCGGAGGTCCTCGTGACGGAAGCGCCCGGGCCCCAGGAGGGGCCGCCAGCCGGGGCACGCAGTGGCGTGCCCCCTCATGTGACACGTCGTGCGGCGGGAGAGGCCCGCTGATGCGCCAGGTCCTGCTCTTGAACGCCACCTACGAACCCCTGACCACCCTCTCCCTGCACCGGGCCGTCGTGCTCGTGCTCAGGGAGAAGGCCGATGTCGTGCACCGTGACGGGCGGGGCGCCGTGTTCCGCTCGGCGAGCCGTACGCTCGACGTCCCCTCGGTGATCAGGCTTCGGAGATATGTCCGGATCCCATATCGGTCACGGATCCCGCTGACCCGGACCGCGCTGATGCGCCGGGACGACTACCGGTGCGCCTACTGCGGCCAGCGGGCCGAGACCATCGACCATGTCATCCCGCGCTCGCGAGGCGGCCCCCACACCTGGGAGAACTGTGTCGCCTCGTGCACGACGTGCAACCACCGCAAGGCCGACCGCATGCTGGAGGAACTGGGGTGGACGCTCAACGTCGCCCCGGTGGTGCCACGCGGCGTCCACTGGCGGTTGATCGGCGCGCACGTCGTCGGCGATCCCCAGTGGGCGCCCTATCTCGCGGAGAGCGCGGCCTGAGGGCCGGCACCCGATGACGAGGCCGCCGCGCCACCCGATGGAGCGCGGCGGCCCTCGTCATGCCCGTGAGCCGGGCTTTATCCGCTGGCACGGAAGATCCCCGATGGGCACAATCACCTCATGACGTGGATCTTCACCTCCGATGTCGAGGCGTACACGGGCGTGGCGGAGCCGTGGCTGCTGCGGGATCCGGTTCGCAACACCGTCCTTCTCACGGTCCTGCGTGCCATACGCAACGGCCTGTGGGGTGACGACCCGCTGCTGGGGCGGCTGGAGCGTGACGGCCGGGTCGTGGCCACGGCGATCCAGACGCCGCCCCACGCCCTCCTGCTCCCCGCGATCCCCGCCGACACGGTGCCCGAGCTCGCCGCCCGCCTGATCGAGGCCGAGAGGGTGATCTCCGGTGTGAGCGGTCCGCTCTCGCCGGCCGAGACGTTCGCCGCCTCCTGGTGGCGGCCCGAGGAGAGCCGCCGCGCCGAGCGCCTCTACCGGCTCGACGCGCTCGTCCCCCCGAAATCCCGTGCGGCAGGGGCCTCCCGGGTCGCCGTCGCGGCCGATCTCGGCCTCCTGGTCCGGTGGAGCGAGGAGTTTCAGGCCGAGGCGAAAGGTGTCGGTGACGTCGACCTGACCGCGCTGGTGGCGAGCAGGATCGCGAGACGGGAGCTGGTCGTGTGGGAGGCGGGCGGGCGGCCCGTCGCGTTCGCCGGGGTCTCCGCGCCCATCGGCGGGATGAGCCGGGTCGGCCCGGTCTACACGCCCCCCGAGTCTCGCGGGAAGGGCTACGGCACCGCGGTCTCCCACGCGGCGAGTGCCAAGGTGCGGGCCGAGGGCGCCACGGAGGTGTTGCTCTTCACCGACCTGTCCAACCCCACGTCCAACTCGATCTATCAGGCGATCGGTTACCGGCCGGTGAGCGACCACGTCTCCATCACCTTCACGTGAGCGAGCGCGGCGAGCTGGGTAACCTGGGTGCCATGCCCAGATACGACTTCCGCTGCCGCGCCTGCGGGTCCACCTTCGAGATCTCCCGCCCGATGGCCCGCTCCGACGATCCGGCGCCCTGCCCCGAGGGACATGACGACACCGTCAAGCTGCTCTCCACGGTCGCCGTGACCGGTGGCTCCGCGAGCTCCGCGAGCTCCGCGGGTTCCGCCGCCGCGCCCCGCCCTTCCGGAGGCGGCGGCGGGTGTTGCGGAGGCGGCTGCTGCGGTTAGGAGCCGAGGTTCGCGCGGTGGGGAGCCGGAGCCGTCACGGCGGCAGGGCTCCCGTCGCGGACTGTCACCCGGATCGGCTCGCGCCTCCGGGTGACAGCTCGAATCGAAACGGCCGGTCCGCGGCCGACAGCGTGCGACCGTGGGCTATGCGGCGGCGCGCTTGCCCTGGAAGGGCAGGAACGCCTCGGCCCGGTGCGGGCGGGCCGGCACGAAGGTGGGCTCGGTGGCGATGATCCGGTCGAACCTGAACGCCCGGATCGCGCCGCGCAGGCGGCACATCCCGACGAGATACCAGTGTTCGCGGTGAACCATGCAGGTCACCGGGTCGACGTCGCGGACGGTGACCCGCCCGGAGACGTCCTGGTAGTGGAGACGGATGACGAGGTTTGAGGTGATGGCGTTGGCGATCGTCCGGGCGCGGTCGGCGGTCTCGGCGGGCATCGGCTCGGTGAGGGTCGCCAGGGTGGTGGCGACGATGTCGTCGTCGAGCTCCATCTGCTCGAAGGCGTGACGCAGGCCGCTGCGGGCGGCGTTGGCCTGCGGACCCGACCCCAGATGCGCCATCGACAGGGCGAGGGCGGCGATCTCGGCAGTCGTGAGCGGGGCGGTGAGCTTCATGACGTTAGTCATACCCAGATAATACGTCCGAGCACTGACATTTTTTCGAACTTCCTGTCGGGTAAGGCATCTCTACCCGACAGGAAGCCCAGGTCAGCGGGACAGCTGTGACAGGTCGCGCGAGGCACCGGTGGAGGCCGAGGTGGTGAGCGCGGCGTACGCCTGCAAGGCGGCGCTCACCTGGCGCCGGCGGTCGCGCGGCCGGTAACCGCCCAGGTCGGCGAGGAGCTTCTCGCGGCGGGCGGCCAGCTCCTCCTCGGGGACCTTCAGGTCGATCGAACGGGCGGGGATGTCGATCGCGACGAGATCGCCGTCCTCGACGAGGGCGATGGTGCCGCCCTCGGCGGCCTCGGGGGAGGCGTGGCCGATGGACAGCCCGCTCGTGCCTCCGGAGAAGCGGCCGTCGGTGACCAGCGCGCAGTCCTTGCCCAGCCCCTTGCCCTTGAGGAACGAGGTGGGGTAGAGCATCTCCTGCATGCCGGGCCCGCCCTTGGGGCCCTCGTAGCGGATCACCACGACGTCGCCGGCCTTGACCTTGTTGTTGAGGATGCCCTCGACCGCGTCGTCCTGCGACTCGAAGACGACGGCCGGACCCTCGAACCGCCAGATCGACTCGTCGACCCCGGCGGTCTTGACGATGCAGCCCTCGGTGGCGATGTTGCCGTACAGGACGGCGAGGCCGCCGTCGCGGGTGTAGGCGTGCTCGGCGTCGCGGACGCAGCCCTCGGAGCGGTCGAGGTCCAGCTCCTCCCAGCGGGCGCCCTGGGAGAAGGGCTTGACGGTGCGGGCGTTGCCGGGGGCCGCGTGCCACAGCTCCAGCGCCTCGGGCAGCACCTGCGGTGACTTCGGGTCCCAGCGGTCGAGGTAGTCGCCCAGGGTGCCGCCGTTGACGGTGTAGGCGTCGCGGTGGAGCAGTCCGGCCCGGTCGAGCTCGCCCAGGATCGCCGGGATGCCCCCCGCGCGGTGGACGTCCTCGACGTGGTACTTCGCCGTGGCGGGGGCGACCTTGCACAGGCAGGGCACCCGCAGCGAGATCTCGTTGATCTCCTTCAGCCCGAAGTCGACCTGGGCCTCGCGGGCCGCGGCGAGGATGTGCAGGATCGTGTTGGTCGAGCCGCCCATCGCCACGTCCAGCGCCATGGCGTTCTCGAACGCGTTCTTGGTCGCGACGGCGCGCGGCAGGACCGTCTCGTCGTCCTGCTCGTAGTAGCGGCGGGTGATCTCCACCAGCCGGCGCCCGGCGTCCTCGAACAGCTTCCTGCGCGCCTTGTGGGTGGCGAGGATCGTGCCGTTGCCGGGGAGCGCGAGTCCGATGGCCTCGGCGAGGCAGTTCATCGAGTTGGCGGTGAACATCCCGCTGCACGAACCGCAGGTGGGGCAGGCGTTCTCCTCCATCTCCAGCAGCTCGGCGTCGGAGACGGCGTCGTTGGCGGAGGCGATCATCGGGTCGATCAGGTCGAGCTTGCCGTTGGGGGTCTTGCCCGCCTCCATCGGCCCGCCCGAGACGAAGACGGTGGGGATGTTGAGCCTGAAGGCGGCGAGCAGCATGCCCGGGGTGATCTTGTCGCAGTTGGAGACGCAGATCAGCGCGTCGGCGCAGTGCGCGTTGACCATGTACTCGACCGCGTCCGCGATCAGCTCCCGGCTGGGCAGCGAGTAGAGCATGCCGCCGTGGCCCATCGCGATGCCGTCGTCGACCGCGATCGTGTTGAACTCGCGCGGGATCGCGCCCGCCTCGCGGATCGCGCCGGCGACGACGTCGCCGACCTCGCGCAGGTGGACGTGCCCGGGGACGAACTGGGTGAAGCTGTTGGCCACGGCGATGATCGGTTTCCCGAAGTCCTCGCCGGCTACGCCCGTCGCCCGGAGAAGGGCCCGGGCCCCGGCCATGTTCCTGCCGTGCGTGACCGTACGAGACCTGAGGGCGGGCATGAGGCTTCTCCCATCATCGAAACCGTGTCTACAAATGGTACGGCTACCGCCCGGTGCGTGAGACGCCTGTCCAGGCCACGAGACATCCGGCTTCTCGCCACATGTTCTGTGAACACCGTACGAGCGTGATCGACGTACGGGGCCGGGGCGGCGAGGCGGGCGCGCAGGTCGCCGGGAGGGTTCCGGGACGACGACGGGGCACAGGGTGGGCACCGGGGCGACGGCCGGCGGGCCCGATACGGGCCCAGGGTGTTCTTCGACACTACCGAAGGTCTCCGCGCCCGGCGAACCCGGGGCGAACGGCAGCCGCGGAGAACCCTCGATCACCTGCCGCGACGTCCACACGAAAGGGAACGCGCGCTGGAGCGCGACCGGGCCCGCACTCGCGGGAACCGGGAGGGGAGGAGGACGGGAGCCGCCTGGCCGGGGCGTCGTGGCGGGGCGGGCTCCCGTCGGTCCCCGTAGGGAGAGATACGGCGGAGGTACGGGCGTGCCGGAAAGGGCTCGCGGGACAACCCGAAATCAGTTCTCCGGGTAGCGTGCGGGCAGGACCCGCTCGGCGGCCTCGAAGATCCTGTCGATCTCGGCGTCGGTGAGTGAGCGTTCCCGCTTGGTGATCCATTTACGGACACGACTGCCGTCGAATACGTCCACCTCGCGGACGTTGAGGACCTTCCAGGGGATGGCGGGGCCGTAGATCGCGAGGGACGGCACGATCGTGACATCGTGCCCCAGCTCGGCGCCGATCAGTTCGCCGGCCTGGGATGCCTCCCAGCGGGCCTCGTCGAGGCGGGGTTTCTGGTTGAACGGGCCGTGGAACAGCTTGCGGTGGGACTGGACGCGGACCGGCAGGCGCTTGTCCCACTTCTCGGAGTCGACCGCGTAGACGCCGGTGGGGCCCACGACCAGGTGGTCGATCTGCGCCTCGCTGCCGGGGATCGCGCGGGCGTGCAGGGTGCGGTAACCCCCGCGCTCCAGCCGTTTGAGCTGCATCTCCGTGCGCCGTTCCGCGACCGAGGCGCGCCGCCAGGCGGGCACGGAGGAGTTGGAGCGGGCGCGGAGCACCGTGTCGACGATCGCGGCCACCACGGCGGCGGTGAAGCCCAGCGGCCAGCTGGCCAGCAGGACGCCCGCGAGCACGCCGACGCCGACCGCGATGATGGCGCGGCGGCGCAGGTGGCGGTATTTGGGGTCGTCGAGCAGGTTGCGTAGCGAGGCGCGCTCAACAGGTGCGTACGTAGACGCTGGCGCGGCGGGTCGAGACGTCGGCCGATCTTCGGCCTGTCGGTCACTGACCCAAATCGGTGACGTAGTGTTACCGTCTTCTGGTACCTGACCGGAATCCACGTAACTCACGGTAGCTGACGTCCTCGGGGGTGCCTAGTATTGCGTATCTCATACTTTTGTGACCGCCGTCACCCGCTTGGCACTGCTATGAACCGGGTACCTTAGGGACTTTTCGCTCTGGATCACCGGGTGCCGCGCGGGGTGTGGCTCACGTTCACGATCTTAACGTCCAGGGCGGCCGGCGGTCGCGGATCGAGGCCGCCACGGGGGTCTCCCCAGCCGGCGCGCCCCGCCACCCGGTGGCCCTCGACGGGTGATTCCGCGTCGGGTTACTTTTGAGGTGTGGACAGTGCGATCGAGGTCTTCGGTTTTCTCGTCGCAGTCTCCGGCGGTCTGTTCCTGCTCATCGCCCTGCTCGTGACGATGCCGGGCAGGATGCGCGACAGGGCCGCGAGGAGCACCTCGGCGGGCGCGGTCTGGCTGGGAGGCCCGCACGGCAGTGAGCGGGGGATCACCGACTCGGTCCTCGTGCTCACCGAACGGCGTCCGGCGAGGGCTCCGGCGCCAGAGATCGACTGGGTCTCGCTCGCGGTGACCTCCGAGCCGGGACGACACACCGGCGGGGCGTCGGCGGCCTGGTGAACCCGGTCGTCCGGCGGATCGCCGGACCACCGCCAAACCGACAAAGGCGAGGTGACGAAGGATGCTCACCCTGACCTCGACACAGGGCGACGACGTCCGCGGGGCACTGCGCACCGCGGAACGGCGCACCGGGCTGCGTTTCGCCGCCTACCTCGGTCCGGCGATCGGACCGCGCCGCCACTTCTCCGAGCGGCTGCACGCCGCGCTGGGAGCCGACGCCGACAGGGCCGTGCTCGTCTTCGTGGACCAGCGGGGCAGGGCCCTGGAGATCGTCACGGGCTCCCTGGCCAGGGAGCGGCTGCCCGACGCGGAATGCCGCGCGGTCGCGACGTCGATGGCCGCGGTGCTCGGCCTGGGCGACCTGGTGGGCGGACTGGTCACCGGGGTCCTGCTGCTCGCGGACCAGGCGTCGCGGCGCAGGTGATCCCGCCGGCCGGTCACGCCGGGGTGGAAGTGATCTTCCCGAAGGTCCGTCCGGGCGGAACGAGGTCGGTTTTCCCGGATAATCGGCTCGTGCTGAGGATCACGAGGGACGCGCCGCCGGGTCACTCTCGCAGGCGCCCCACGGCGGAACGGGAGTCGGACGGGATCCTCGACTACGTCCAGGCGACGCTCGCGGACGCCCGCAGGAAGGTCCGGGGGGAGGACGAGACGGCGGCCGCCCTGCTGTTCACGACGGGCGCCGCCGCCGGTGCCGTCGTCGTCGGGCTGCTGAACGGCCACTGGAGGCCCGGCGAGCTGTCCGGCAAGGTCGAGTGGCTCTGGTGGACGAGCGTGTTCTTCTGGCTGATGGGGATCCTCGTGCTCACCGGAGCCCTCTGCGGCCGTACCTCCGGGCTCGCGGGCAGGGTCCTGGAGCGGCGCCGTTTCTACCCCGGCACCTTCGCCCGGGACGCGCCGCCGGAGCCGGACCCCCGGCTGGGATACGGCGTGGGGCGGCAGGGCCGTGGCGCCGAGGTCAGGGTCGACCTGCTCGTCCTGGAGATCAGGAGACTCAACGCCGTCGGGGACGCCAAGCGGCGCTTCATCCGCCGCGGCGTCCTGCTCATGATGGTCTCCATCGCCTGCTGCGCGCTGGCGGTGTTCGTCGACGGCGGGCTCTGAGCTCCTCGGGCCGCACGATCAGTGCCGCAGAAGCCTCACCAGGTGCGCGCTGGTGTCCTCCAGCAGTGTCGAGGGCTTAAGCGCCGCGCCCGCGACGGCGGAGAACAGGGAGGGCAACCCCGGCAGCGGGAAGCCGTCGTCGCTGGAGGCCTCCCCGCCCACACCGTTCTTGGCCAGAGTGGTCCGGCTGCGCTCCCATGCCTCGATGACCTCCTCGGGGGAGGGCACGCCGAATCCGTGGCCCACCGGGGCGGCGTGGCGCAACCGCACCAGCGGGGTCTCGGCGAAGGCGAGAGCCACCTGGGAGCGCAGCGCGAGGTCCTCACGGAGGTCCGGATCGACCCATTCCATCGCGGTGCAGGGGTTGCGGCAGTCGGCCACGCAGGTGGCCAGAGCCCCGGCCACCTGGCTGTGCTGGCGGTCGAAGTAGGCGCGCCATCCCTCGGGCGGCTCCCCGGCCACGCGCAGGGTCCGGTTCGCGGCCGACTGCTCGGCCCTGGTGTGGTCGCAGTCGCGGTCGCCGATCACCCCGAACCTGCTGCCCGGCGCGGTGAGCCCCTCCGGCCAGCGCGCCGGGTCTCCGGCGTTGCCGAGCACCGGTTCGAAGGCGAGCAGCGGGAGATACTCGCTGGCGATGTGGAGGGCGGCGACCATGGGGCTCAGCTCGCGGCGGTGCCACCTGACCGCGATGACCTCCAGCAGCAGCCCGTACGCGGGCCGCAGCGACTCCAGCGCGCCGCGCGGCTGCTCGCGGGGCGTCTGCGGCATCGTGCAGGCCCGCGCTCGCCGCCGAAGGTCGCTCGGCACGGACCGCGCCTCGACGGCGAAGTCCTCGGCGTCGAGGGAGAGCAGCCGCTGGCCGAACTCGCAGACCGCCTCGATCTCGTCCGCGTCGCGTACGACACCCGAGGCGAGGGCTCCGATGTCACCGAAGGCGTATCTCCGGGCCAGGGAGATGAGCAGGTCACGTGCTGATTCCACGTGATTTACCCTCTCATGACCCAGAGACGACGGGACAGGTGTCCACACACGGCGAGATGTGGGGTACCTCCCGCGCTTACCGACATTCCTCCCAGTGTCCGTCAGGAACCACTTAAAACTTCACCTGTGGTCGACCCGGGCGGTGCGGGACGGCCCCGCCCGGGTCTCGCGGCCGGGTCAGGCCGCCGAGGCGTCCTTGGCCTGGGCGCGCAGGGCGCGGCCGATGCCGTCGGCGCCCTCGAGCAGCAGGCGCTTGAGGGCGTGCGGCGGCTGGGTGGACGAGATGAGGTCCTGGGTCCTGGCGACCGTCTCGGGGGAGATGCTCAGCGCCGGGTAGCAGCCGTTCGCGAAGTTCTGGGCGCTGTCGGAACTCCAGGACGCCCAGATCCCGCCGATCTCCTCGAAGTACTTCGCCCCGTACGGCTCCAGCAGCTCCGGGTGGCGCGGGTCCATGAAACCGGCGATCGTCGAACGGAGCAGCGCCCCGCTCAGCTTGCCCTCGGTGATCGCGGTCCAGGCGTTCGCCTTGCCCTCGGCGGTCGGGATCGCGGCGCCGCAGAGCGCGGCGGAACGCTCGCCCGTCGCGGTGGCGTCGCGCAGCAGCTCCTGGGCGATGTCCTCCTCGCCGAGCAGGCCGCCGGAGACCAGGGCGCCGGTCAGCGTCCAGCGCAGGTCGGCGTCGACGGTGAGGCCGTCGAGCACCGTCTCCCCGTCCAGCAGCCCCTTCAGGAACGCCAGGTCCTCGGTGGAGGTGGCCACGGCCGACAGCGCGTTCAGGTAGGCGAGCTGGTGGTCGGAGCCGGGCGCGGCCTCGCCGACCAGGCGGCGCAGCGCGGAGGCGAGCCTGGCCAGGCCCTCGGGGCGCCAGGCGGGGTCGCCGTACTGCTGGACGGCGAGGCGGGCCTGGCGGAGCAGGGTCTGGGCGACGGTGATGTCGGTGACCGACTCGATGTTGGAGACGACCAGGGTGAGGTAGTCGCGGGTGGCCATCTCGGCGTCGCGGGTCATGTCCCAGGCGGCCGACCAGCACAGCGCGCGGGGCAGCGACTCGGTGAACCTGGCGATGCCGCCCTCCGTCAGGGTCCGCAGCGACCGCTCGTCGAGCCTGACCTTGGCGTACGTCAGGTCGTCGTCGTTGATCAGGATCAGGTCCGGCTGGACCTCGCCGACCAGCTCGGCCACGGCCGTGCGCGCGCCGACGACGTCCAGCTCGACCCGCCTGACGCGGACCAGCTCGCCGTCTCGCAGGGAGTACAGGCCGATGGCGACGCGGTGCGAGCGCAGCGTCGGGTAGTCGGCCGGGGCCTCCTGGAGGACGTCGAACTCCAGGAAACGGCCCTCGGGGTCGACGGTGAACGAGGGGCGCAGCGTGTTGACCCAGGAGGTCTCCAGCCACTCCTTCGACCAGGAGGACAGGTCGCGTCCCGAGGTGCGCTCCAGCGCGCCGAGCAGGTCCGTGAGCGTGGTGTTCTCCCAGGCGTGCTCGTTGAAGTAGTCGCGGACCCCGGCGAGGAAGTTGTCCAGGCCCACGTAGGCGACGAGCTGCTTGAGGACCGAGGCGCCCTTGGCGTACGTGATCCCGTCGAAGTTGACCTCGACCGCGTGCATGTCGACGATGTCGGCGGCGATCGGGTGGGTCGAGGGCAGCTGGTCCTGACGGTAGGCCCAGGCCTTCTCGACGTTGGCGAAGGTCGTCCAGGCACCCTGGCCCCAGCGGGTGGCCTCGGCCTGGCAGAGCACCGAGGCGTAGGTGGCGAACGACTCGTTCAGCCACAGGTCGTCCCACCAGCGCATGGTGACCAGGTCACCGAACCACATGTGCGCCATCTCGTGCAGGATCGTCTCCGCGCGGCGCTCGATCACCGCGTCCGTGACGCGCGAGCGGAAGACGTAGTCCTCCAGGAAGGTCACGCAGCCCGCGTTCTCCATCGCCCCGGCGTTGAACTCGGGGACGAAGAGCTGGTCGTACTTCCCGAACGGGTAGCGGACGCCGAAGATCCGGTGGAAGAAGTCGAAGCCCTGCCTGGTGACCTCGAAGATGTTCTCCGGGTCGAGGTGCTCGGCGAGCGAGGCCCGGCAGTACAGGCCCAGCGGGATGCCGTCGTGCTCGGAGGTCACCTTGTGGTACGGCCCGGCGCACAGCGCGGTGATGTAGGTCGACATCACGGGCGAGGGCGGGAAGTGCCAGCGCTTGGCGGCTTGGAGCGCGCCGTGCCTGCCGTGGTGCTCCGGCAGCTCGTCGGCCGCGTCGGGCGCCGTGTTGGAGATGACCTCCCAGTGGGAGGGCGCGAGCACGGTCAGCTCGAAGGAGGCCTTGAGGTCGGGCTGGTCGAAGCACGCGTACATCCGGTGCGCGTCGGCCGTCTCGAACTGGCTGTACAGATAGACGCTCTTGTCCACCGGGTCGACGAAGCGGTGCAGGCCCTCGCCGGTGCGGCTGTAGGAACAGTCGGCGTCCACCCGCAGCTCGTTGGTCTCGGCCAGGCCAGGCAGCGGCAGCCGTCCGGTCTCCAGGTCGTAGCCGCTCACGTCCAGCTCGACGCCGTTCAACACCGCCGTGCGCACCTTGGCGCCGGCCAGGTCGACGAACGTCTCCGCACCCGGCCGGGTGCTGGTGAAGCGGACCGTGGTGACGCTCTCGAAGCGCTCCTCACCCTCGGTCAGGTCGAGCTCCACCGCATAGGACTGCACACTGAGCAGCCGTGCGCGCTCGCGCGCCTCGTCACGGGTCAGATTGCCTGCCACTACCGCTCCCTCTTCACAACTTCCCCCGCTCCATTGCTAAGGGGTGACTGAATCCTGCCACGTAAGGCCGCGGGCCGCCGCTTCACCTCGGACTGCGGACTCGTACCCCAGATCCGAGAATAAAGAGGCATGTCAAGGTATTAATCCACCTGTGGAATAGGGGACTCCGCTCTCCGGGTTGTCGCTACCGAAGAAGCCTCACGACCAGGAAGCCGGAAAAGATGACTGAGCGAACCCCTGTCGATCTCTGGTTCGATCCCTTCTGCCCGTTCGCGTGGATGACCTCCCGCTGGTTGCTGGAGGTTGAGAAGGTACGGCCGATCGAGCCGCGCTGGCACATCATGAGCCTCAACGTGCTGAACGAGGACAAGGACGTCCCGGACAGCTACCGTGAGTTGATCGCCAAGGCCATCGGCCCGGTCCGGGTGGTCACCGCCGTGCAGGAGAAGTACGACTCCGAGACGGTCGGCCGCCTCTACACCGAGCTCGGCACCCGTCTGCACAACCAGGGCAGGGCCAGGGAGCTCGACAGGCTCCGCGAGACGGTCGAGGAGGCGCTGGAGGCCGCGGGGCTCGACCGCGCCTTCGCCGACGCGATGGACTCGACGGAGTTCGACGAGGCACTGCGCGCCTCGCACAACGACGGCATCGACCGGGTCGGCCAGGAGGTCGGCACTCCGGTGATCTCCGTCGAGGGCGTCGCCTTCTTCGGCCCGGTCATCTCGCCCGCTCCCAAGGGCGAGGAGGCGGGCAGGCTCTGGGACGGCGTGCGCCTGGTGGCGGGCACCGACGGCTTCTTCGAGCTCAAGCGCTCCAGGACCCGGGAACCGATCTTCGACTGATCCGCCTCTCCGATGTTTCCGCCCGCCGTGCGCGACCGCGGCGGGCGAACTCGCCCGCCTGGGACGTCCTGCTCCCATACCAAGGTCGTCTTTGTGTGAGGGCGCGTTTCGGGTGCCCTCGCGTAACAACGGGACGCACGCCAGGATGAGGGCATGCGTCACCTTTATCTGAATGGAGCCTGGCAGGCGTCCGCGTCGGGCGAGAGCATCGATGTGATCAATCCCGCCACCGAGGAGCGGATCGACAGGGTTCCCGCAGGGGCGCCCGCCGATGTCGAGGCCGCGGTGGCCGCCGCCCGCGCCGCCTTCCCCTCCTGGTCCGCGACGCCTCCCGCCGAGCGGGGCAGGATCCTCGCCTCGGCCGCGGACCTGGTACGAGAACGCTCCGACCAGATAGCCAGGATCATCGCCACGGACATGGGCGCGCCGTACGGCGTGGCGATGAGGGTGCACACGCTGATGCCGGCCGGTGTGCTGGCCTCGTACGCCCAGCTGGCCGAGACCTACGACTTCGAGGGCGGGCAGGTCGGCAACTCCCGCGTCTTCAGGGAGCCGGTCGGGGTGGTCGCCGCGATCACCCCCTGGAACTACCCGCTCCACCAGGTCGTCTGCAAGGTGGGCGCCGCGCTCGCCGCGGGGTGCACGGTCGTGCTGAAGCCCAGCGAGGTGGCACCGCTGGCGGCCTTCGCGCTCGCCGGGATCCTCGACGAGGTCGGACTGCCCGCCGGGGTCTTCAACATGGTCAGCGGTCACGGCCCGGTGGTGGGTGAGGCGCTGGCCGCGCATCCCGAGGTGGACATGGTGTCGTTCACCGGCTCCACCCGGGCCGGGCGCCGGGTCGCCGCGCTCGCGGCCGAGACGATCAAGCGGGTGGCCCTGGAACTCGGCGGCAAGTCCGCCAGCCTGATCCTGCCGGACGCCGACCTGGCGGCGGCGGCGAAGGCGACGGTGGCCAACGCCTTCGTCAACTCCGGCCAGACCTGTTCGGCATGGACCCGCATGATCGTCCATCGCGACCGGTACGACGAGGCCGTCCGTCTCGCCGTCGAGGCCGCGGGGAGATACACCGTCGGCGACCCCTTCGACGAGGCGACCAGGCTCGGTCCCCTGGTGTCGGCGGCCCAGCGTGACCGGGTCGTCCGTTACATCAACCGGGGCGAGGAGGAAGGTGCCCGGCTGGTCGCGGGAGGCACCGACCGGCCCCTGGAGCGCGGCTTCTACGTCGAGCCGACGGTGTTCGCCGGGGTGGAGCCGGGGATGGTGATCGAGCAGGAGGAGATCTTCGGCCCGGTCCTCACGATCATCCCCTACACCCGGGGGGAGGACG
Organism: Streptosporangium sp. NPDC000509; assembly: GCF_042898365.1. Classification (NCBI taxonomy): domain Bacteria; kingdom Bacillati; phylum Actinomycetota; class Actinomycetes; order Streptosporangiales; family Streptosporangiaceae; genus Streptosporangium; species Streptosporangium sp. NPDC000509. The sequence continues at coordinate 246,372 of NZ_JBIAYX010000016.1, forward strand.
AGGCGGTCGCGATCGCGAACGGCACACCGTACGGCCTGGCGGGCGCGGTGTGGGCGGGCAGTGAGCAGCGTGCGGTCGAGGTCGCCAGGCGGCTGCGCACCGGCCAGGTGGCGGTCAACGGCGGCCGGTTCAACCCGCGGGCGCCCTTCGGCGGCTACAAGCAGTCGGGTATCGGCCGCGAGCTGGGCGAGTTCGGGCTCGAGGAGTATCTGGAGATCAAGGCCGTCCAGCTCTGACGGCCGCCCGGCGACCACCGGGGATCGGCCCGAGGTTGCCCTCACGTGACGGCCGCCCGGCGGCCACGGAGGTCAGGGGGCCTGGAGCAGGACCTTCCTGGCGGCGTCCCTGGCGAGCCTGTCCACATACAGCCTGCCGTCGAGGTGGTCGGTCTCGTGCTGGAAGCAGCGCGCCAGCATGCCGCGGGCCCTGATCCGGATCGGCCGCCCCAGCCGGTCCAGGCCGCTCACGGTGACTCCCGCGGCCCGGGGCGTCCTGGCGTAGATCGGGGTGCCGGTCTCGCGGCCGGGAACGGACAGGCAGCCCTCCTCGTCGAGGACCTCGGCGTCGTCGTCCACGGTCAGTTCCGGGTTGATCACATGGCCCTTGCGGTTGCTGCAGTCGTAGACGAAGATCCGCTTCGACACGCCGATCTGCGGACCGGCCAGGCCGACACCCTGAGCGGCGTACATCACGGCGAACATCTCGTCGATCATGCGCCGCAGGTCGCGGTCGAATTCGGTGATCGGTTCGGCGGGTGTGCGCAGGACAGGGTCACCGACCACTCGGATGTCACGCATGTGGGAACTCTCTCTTGTAAGGGGCGGGGAAGTATTGCGGCCATTACTCTAGTCGGGGGCCGGGTGGAGTCGCCCGCGCACACCTGCGAAACTGTGCGGGTGCGCGTCTACATCGGTGCCGACCATGCCGGCTATGAGCTCAAGAACCACGTCGTCTCCTGGCTGAAGGAGAACGGCCACGAGGTCGAGGACTGCGGTCCCTTCGTCTACGACGCGGAGGACGACTACCCGCCGTTCGTGCTGCGCGCGGCCGAGGGCGTCGTGGGCGACCCGGGCAGCCTGGGTGTCGTCATCGGTGGCTCGGGGAACGGCGAGCAGATCGCGGCCAACAAGGTGCGCGGCGTCCGGGCCGCCCTGGCCTGGAGCGAGGAGACCGCGAGGCTCGCCCGCGAACACAACAACGCCAACGTCGTCAGCGTCGGCGCGCGGATGCACGAGCCGGAGGAGGCGATCCGGTTCGTCGAGACCTTCCTCGGCACCGCCTACTCAGGGGCCGAGCGGCACAACCGGAGGATCGCGCAGCTCGACTCGTACGAGACCATCGGCCAGCTCCCGTCGCTGCCGTAGTCCTCACCGGTGGCGCTCGCGGGGCGGTGACTCCCCGCGCGGCGCCTCCCGGCGCGGCCCGCTCCGCGCGGGCTCCTTGCGGGGTGGCGTCTCGTCGCGCAGGGGGCGGCGATCCGCGGCCTCCTGCTGCTCGCGCGACGGGCGTGAGACGTCTCGCGCCCGCATCGCGGTGATCGCGGTGATCTGCAAGCTCTGCAGTGCCATGCCGGTCACCATAACCCGCTCGGGCCCACCCCCAGAAGGGTCCTCGGAAGAGCCGTCAGAAGACCAGGCCGGCCCAGGGAGCGGGGCCCCACGACATGGCGGTGGACAGCTCTCGCAGGGCACCCGCACGCGACTCGCGCACCACGCCCGCCGCGAGCAGCGCCGCCAGCGGGCGCCCGCCCAGGTAGGCGGCGCCCAGTACGGAGACGGGCAGGGTCAGGTCGGCGGGGTCCTCCGAGGGGGCGCAGCGGGCGCCGGAGGTGTCGGCCGTGAGCCGCCAGCGGCGCGCGTTCCACGGGCACACCGTGTCCTCGACCTCGATCACCACATCCACCGGCGCGCTGTATCGGCGGGCGGGAAGGGCACGCTCGACGTCCACGACGCGGATCCACAGGTCGTCCAGCCAGAGCGCGTGAAGTGCGCGCGGCTCGGCGAGCAGGTGGATCAGCGGGTCGTCCGCGGGCCGGCTCGGGGCGAAGACGTGAGAGACCAGGTCGCGGTCCAGGACGTGGCGCCAGAGCAACGCGTAGGCGGCGGGATCGAGGCCGAACAGCTCCTTGAGCCGCAACTCGCCCGCGGGAAGGTCGTGGTCGTCGAAGGATGCCTTGATCCGGAAGAGCGCGTAGCCGCGCGGGCCGCCGTCGTCCTCGGCGACCACGGCGCGCAGCGGACCGGCGCCGCCCTGGTCGGACTCGTGGTCGCTCAGCACCGCGTCCCAACGCGCGGCCGGGCGGTCGTACAGCCCGGGGCGCTCCTCGAACGCGGACTCGTAGATCTTCTCGAAGACGGACCTGGCGTCCGCCGGTTTGACGATGCGCAACCGCAGGGTGGGATCGACCGGGGCGTTCCGGGTGAAGGCCGCTTTCGCCGTGGGGATACGGAAGAGCAGGGTGTCGGCGGCCCTGCCGTAGCCGTAACGACCGTAGATCGCGGCCTCGGCCGCGTAGAGCGCGGCGACGGCCTCACCTCGCTCGTGGAGATCCGACAGCTGGCGGGTCATCAGCGAGGAGAGGATGCCCCGGCGCCGGTGCGAGGGCAGCACGCCGACCGCGGTGACGCCGCCGACGGGGATCGGGCCGCCGGGCACGTTCATGCTGAAGCTGAGCGCCGCGGCGGTGCCCACGAGCAGGTCGCCGTCGAACACGCCGAGCGAGCGGTCGAACTCGGCGATGCGCCTGAAGAGCTCCTGCCGGTGTTCGGGGGTGGCGATGCCGAACGCCTCCTCGTCCAGGGTGTTCCAGGAGGACCATTCGGCTTTGCTGATCGGGCGCATGCTGAGAGTCATCTGTCAAACGGTAGTAGGGGACAAACGGGTCTGGCCATCTAATATCCCTGCTTAATGATCAAGGCGTTGGTCAAGTGGGCTGCCCAAAGGGGGGATAGCCCGATACAGTCGAGCGCATCATGAGTTCCCGTCCGGTGCCGCTGCTCCCTCCGGCGCTCCGCGCGTTCCTGGTCCGCATCCCGCTTCTCGTCCCCATCGTGCGATTCCTGCGGCGCGGCCCTCTGGCACGCGACCGGAACCTGCTCATCACCCTGATTCTGCTCACCCTGCTGATCGGCGGGCTGGCCGCCAGGGTCTCCATGGAGTGGTTCTCGCCGGCGTTGATGATCCCGATCACCCTCGTGGCGGGGCTCCAGCTCCGGCTGAACAGTCTCGTCAAGCTGCTGTGCGCGGTCGCGGTCTCCCTGATCTACGTGGCCGTGGTGCGGGGGGTGGGACACATCGGCCCCGGCCTGCTGGTCACCTTCGGCTTCACCGCGGTGCTGGCCGCGCTGATGGCCCGCACCCGCGGCAAGCTCGGTGTGCAGGGCCTGCGCGGCGACGCGATGCTGCTGGAGTTGCGCGACCGCCTCAAGAGCCAGAGCGACCTGCCCCCGCTGCCCAAGGAGTGGGGCTCCAAGGTCGTTCTCAAGCAGGCCGGAGGCTCCTCCTTCGGAGGCGACTTCCTGGTCTCCATGCGCGAGGGCGACATGGTGGATCTCGCCCTGGTCGACGTGTCGGGCAAGGGCGTCGACGCGGGCACCCGGGCACTGCTGCTGTCGGGCACCTTCGGCGGGCTGCTCGGCTCGGCCACCGACTTCCTGCCCGCCTGCAACACCTATCTGCACCGCCAGCGCGAGGCCGAGGGCTTCGTCACCGCGGTCCACCTCCGGCTCAACCTCGTGACGGGCGAGTACGTCATCACCTCGGCCGGCCACCCCCCGGTGGTCAAGTTCGAGTCGGGGACCGGGACGTGGCGGGTCTCCACGGCCAAGGGGGTCGTCCTCGGTGTCGTGCCCGACCTGCACTGCGAGGTCGACCGGGGGATGCTGCGCAAGGGCGACGCGCTCATGCTCTACACCGACGGCCTGATCGAGCAGCCGGGGCGCGACATCGACGCCGGTCTCGACCGCCTGCTCGGAGAGGCCGAGCGCCTGATGCCCTCGGGGTTCCGCGACGGTGCCCGCAATCTGGTCGCCTCCATGTCGTCGGGCCACAACGACGACTGCGCCCTCATCCTCATCTGGCGCCCCTGAATCCGGCGTCGCCGGGGGAAGGCCGTCGGGGGAAGGTCAGAGCCACCCCGAGTCGCCGGCGATGCGTACGGCGTCGAGGCGGTTGCGCGCCTGTGTCTTGCACATGATCCGTGACAGGTGGTTGCGGACCGTTCCCACGGAGAGGAACAGCTGGTCGGCGATCTCGCCGGACCTGGCCCCCTGCGCGACCAGCCTGAGCACGTCGAGCTCCCGGCGGGTCAGGGGGTTCTCCGCCGATCTGAGGGCGGCGACCGCGAGCTCGGAGTCGACCGCGCGGCGGCCGGCCGCGACCTGGCGGACGCCGTCGGCCAGCTGCTCGGGGCCGACCTCCAGGCTCATGAACCCGAGCGCGTGGACGGCGAAGGCCCGGCGGACCTGGACCGGACTGGGAGTGCGCGACAACAGGAGGACCCGGCAGCCGGGAGCCCTCTCGTGCAGCCGGAGCGCGACGGTGAAACCGCAGACGTCCGGCAGTTCGAGATCGATGACCGCCGTCTCCGGGGTGTGCCGCAGGACGGCGGGGAGCACGGCCTCCCCGGCGGAGACGCCGGCCACCACTTTCATGTCGTTCTCGTTCTCCAGCGTCGCCACCAGTCCGCGCCGGACCAGGGGAAGATGCTCGGCCACCAGGATCCCGATCAAAACGCCCCTCTCTCCCGCCCTCACCCTCGTCAAAGAGTGTTCGTGTGATCGCTGAATGTCAACGGAGTGTGTCCGATCGGCGAAGGATGGGCAATGGCCCGGACCGGCCAGGAGTAGCCGGTGACGCCGCGCTCCGCGTCGGCGTGGAGGACGGATACTTGGGCTAACCTCTTATGGGGCATTGTCGGTGAAACCGCGATGGGAGTACGAACCTGTGAGCTGGCTCTCCGTGGTCGGGGTCATTGTCTTTCTCGTGGGGCTGATGGTGTCCATCGGGCTGCACGAAATCGGTCACCTGGTGCCGGCCAAGCTGTTCGGTGTCAAGGTCACCCAGTACATGGTCGGGTTCGGTCCGACCATGTGGTCGCGTCACAAGGGCGAGACCGAGTACGGCATCAAGTGGCTCCCGCTCGGCGGATACATCCGCATGATCGGCATGCTGCCGCCCCGGCCCAACGACGCCCCTGGCAAGGTGCGCTCGGTCTCCACGGGTCCCTGGCAGGGCCTGATCGAGAACGCCCGCGACGTCGCCCTCGAGGACGTACGACCGGGCGACGAGGACCGGGTGTTCTACCGCAAGCCCTGGTGGCAGAAGGTCATCATCATGTCCGGCGGCCCGGCGATGAACTTCGTGCTGGCGTTCATCCTGTTCGGCGTCGTGCTCATGGGGTTCGGCATTCCCACGCAGAAGACCGAGATCGCCTCGATCCCGCAGTGCGTGAAGACCGCCGCCGACTACGCCAAGAACCCCGAGTGCACCGCGGCCGACATGCCCAGCCCGGCCAGCGTGGCGGGGTTGCGGCCGGGGGACGTCATCGTGTCCGTGGCGGGTATGCCCGCCACGAGCTGGGACGTCGCGACGCGGGCCATCCGCGACCACGGCGCGGGGCCGGTCGAGATCGGTATCAGGCGGGCCGGTCAGGAGCTGACCGTCACCGCCGGCCTCATCGCGCAGGACCGTGAGTCGCTGGACGAGCCCGGCAAGATCGAAAAGGGTGTCGGCTATCTCGGGGTGAGCCCGAAGATCGTCATCGAGCAGCAGAGCTTCGGCGCCGTCGCCGAGCACATGGGGGACCTCACCTCGGCCACCGCCGCCGCGCTGCTCAGGTTCCCCGAGAAGATGGTCGGCGTCTGGCACGCCGCCTTCTCCGGCGACGAACGCGACAAGAACGGCCCGATCGGTGTCATCGGCGTGAGCCGTATCGGCGGTGAGATCGCCGCGGCCGCGATTCCGCTGGAGAACAAGGTCGTCGTCTTCATCAACCTGCTGGCGGGCTTCAATCTGGCGATCGGCCTGTTCAACCTGATCCCGCTGCTTCCCCTGGACGGCGGCCACATCGCGGGCGGCCTGTGGGAGGGGCTCAAGCGCGGTTTCGCCCGTGTGGCGCGCCGTCCCGCGCCCGGCCACGTCGACATCGCCAAGGCGCTTCCCCTCACCTACGCGATCGCCTTCCTGATGATCATCATGGCGGGCCTGCTGATGTACGCCGACCTGGTCAATCCGGTCCGCCTGTCCGGCTGAGCGTCTCCCGCCCAGGCGTCCCGTGCGCGCCGATCTTCCCGGTCCCGGCCCGAGGCGGCGTCGTGCGCGCCGTCGCCGCAGGGCCGGAGCACGCGGCACATCCGTCCGCAGCGGCTAGGGTGGCGCCGTGAACGAGGGGACGCCTGGAGCGGTGATCGACGTGGCCCTGTTCCGGCTTCGTCGAATCTGGTCGCGGCCGTTGCGGCCGCGCAACGCCGGGGAGCCGCAGCGGCCGGTGCACATGTCGAACGTGATGGTCGTGCACGCCGTGCACAAGCTGAGCCTGGATGTGCCCGAGGTGACCGTGGGCGCCGTCGCCGAGCAACTGGGCGTCGATCCGTCGACCGCCAGCAGGTTGGTCAACGACGCGGTCGGCGCGGGGTTCGTGGACCGTGAGGAGTCGGCCGTGGATGCCAGGCGGGCCAGGCTCGTGCTGAGCGAGCGGGGCCGCCGCGTGCTGGAGGTGGTGGTCCGTCACCGGCGCACCTACCTGGACGGCCTGATGGCCGATTGGGACGAGCCGGACCGCGAGGCGTTCGCCCGGCTGCTCGGCCGTTTCGCCGAGGCCGCCGTGGCCCGTCCGGCGAACCTGGCCAACCTCGACCGGCTGATCGCCGAGACCCTCGCGGAGACCTCCGCCCCGGGCTGAACCGCACCCTCTCGGGTCCGGTGTCTTCGCGGGGTCTGTGCGGCCTCCTGGTCGCGTAGGCTCCCGCCGGGCGGCGTCGGAGGTGAGCGGACGGGGGTGCGCCTCTCGGTATATGTGTTTAGTCATCATGTTCTCCAACAAGTGAGACTTGGCCCGCTACCTGCCCCTTAACAATCCCACCGAGGGCATATAGGCGAGTCCACGAGTAAAGTCGGCAATTCGCCCTGCGATCGCTTCGATCGACCCTTCGCGACAGCCGGGACCGGATCAAGGAGTGTCAATATTCGCCCGGGTCGACCGGTGGATCGGTGATGAAAATCCGGCACGCGGCCAAAGGTTTGTCATCGGATCATTCGGGCCGAGTGTGGCTTTTCGCCGCTCGATCCAGATTCTTTCTTCAAGCGGTCATGCTTTCCCATCGCCCGAGGCCGGTTTTCTCCGGTGCCGGGTTCGCCGCCATTCGGGGATTCGCCGGTGCTCGAATTACTGTGGAGGGGTTTCGGTGTTCGTCGTGACGGCCCCCCGCGTCGGTCGCGCCGAAAAGTGATCGAGCTGGATGGAACAGGAAAGAAGGCGTTCCCAGGTGCGCGCGAATTCAGAGGGAATACTTGTCGTCGGGGCCGGGGTAAGCGGGTTGACCAGCGCGCTGTGCCTGGCCAGGGAGGGGTTCCGCGTCACCGTCGTCGCGGAGCGATTCGCCCCCGACATCGTCTCGGTCGTCGCGGGCGCGCTGTGGGAGTGGCCACCCGCGGTGTGCGGCTACCACCACGACCAGATCTCGCTCGCCCGCTCCAAGGACTGGTGCGTCACCTCGTACGAGATGTTCGAGAGGCTGGCCAGGGCGAAGGTTCCCGGGGTGGCGATGCGAAGGTCCAACTTCTATTTCAAGCACCCCGTCGAGGAGAATCCGCACGACCTCCACAAGATGCGGGAACTCGCGGGGAAGGTGCGCGGCTTCGTCCGCGACCGGACCCTCGCCGAACGCAACGGTGTCAGTCCCGATTACGGCGTGGTCGACGCGTACTCGCACCTGGCGCCCATGATCGACACCGATCAGTACATGGCGTGGCTGATGCGGCAGGTCAAGATCCACGGTGTGCGGGTCGAACGGTACCGGGTCGAGGGCCTGCTGGCCGAGCGGAGGGAGGAACTCCTCGACCGCTTCGACGCCGAGGTGATCGTCTGCTGCGCGGGCCTGGGCACCGCCGCACTCCGCGGCATCGACATGTATCCGCTGCGCGGCGCGCTGGTGCGGGTACGCAACGACGGGCTTCGCGGACGCCGGATCCGCGAGGCCCACTGCGTCTCCCACGACGAGGAGAACAAGGACGAGCAGGACATCGTCTTCATCGTGCCGCGCAATCCGAGACTCCTCGTTCTCGGCGGGCTGGCGGAAAAGGACGAGTGGGACACCGGAATCAATCTGGAGAACCACGCTCCGGTACGGGAGATGTACGAGCGATGCCTCGCCTTCATGCCCGCGCTGCGACACGCCAGGCTGGATCCCGACGAGCCGGTACGGGCGGGACTGCGGCCGTTCCGGGCCGAGAACGTCTGCCTTGAGTGGGACGACGAGGAAAAGGTCGTCTACAACTTCGCGCACGGCGGGGCCGGATTCAGTTTTTCCTGGGGCTGCGCCCAGGAGGCCGTCGGTCTGGTGCGCGCGGCGATAGAGGACCGCAAGTACTCGTATTCCTTCTAGTGGACCTCGCCAGAGAGCGGATAGGCGTCAAAAATGCGGAGAACCGTCAAGTGCTTCCTGGTCGCGAACTCGGCCCTCGTGCTCACCGCGTGCCTGCCATTCGGTGTCGTGAACACCGGTGTCATGTCGTCGCGGCATTCAGGACCACCCGTTCCCCACGAAAGCCCTTCGCCCATGCCTCGTTCCGAGCACACCCCGTCGGCCCGGTTCCCCCTTCTTCGCGTCGGCGACAGGGGAGCCCAGGTCCAGCAGATCTACCGGCGCCTCGACCGGCTGGGGTTCGGGCCGGGAGACGTCGGCGACGAGTACCGTCCCGCGCTGCGCGCGGCCGTGTGGGCCTTCCAGAAGGCGAACGGACTGCCTGCCACCGACCAGATCGACCCGCGGACCTGGCGAGCGCTCTCCCGCCCGGCGCGCCTCAAGCCGCTGGTGCCGTACGGGGAGCCCACGAGGGTGGAGATCGACCTGCGCCGCCAGTTGCTCACCGCGTGGAAGGACGGCAGGCCCGCGCTGGTCTCCCACATCTCAACCGGAAACGGCGAACACTACTGCAAGAAAGGCCACTGCGGGGTCGCGGTCACGCCCACCGGTGACTTCCGCGCCTGGTACCGGACGCCCGGATGGACGAGCGGGCCGCTGGGCGACCAGTTCTACACCATCTATTTCAACCAGGGCATCGGCTTCCACGGCTCGGAGCGGGTCCCGCGGCACCCCGCGTCCCACGGATGCATCCGGGTGCCGCTGCACAACGCCAAGGCGCTCTACGACATGACCCCGATCGGCACTCCCGTCCACGTCCGCCGTCCCGAGGCTCCCGAGCGCTCGAAGTCCTCCGAGCGCCCTGTGTCTCCGGCGTCTCCGGCCTCTCCCGGGCGGGACACGGACCGGCCGAAGACGCTTTGAGAACGCCGTCGCACAGCCCGCCCCCGGCCGTTTGGGCCGGGGGCGGACTCATGTCCGGCACCTCGGGCCCTCCCGGTCCGAACGACCCCCGGCACCGGGTCGAACCACCGGGGCCGGCGGGTCGCGGGAAAAGATTCGAACCCCGGCCACCAGGCAGGACAACCATATTCAAGAACTGTCAAAGGTGCCGTGAAACCGACGCGAAACCATCGTGAAACTGCACTCGGAAAAGCTGACTCCGCCAGCAAGGAACAACCCCGAAAGGAGGTGTTTCAGATGCGGAGTGAGGTCTACGCCCCGAGCGAGGTGTACGCCCCCAGCGAGGTCTACGCGCCGAGCGAGGTGTACGCGCCCAGCGAGGTCTACTAATTCGGTGAATTGAACGCCGATATCTGGCGGGAGAGGATTTCATAAGTCTTCTCCCGCCTTTTAACCATACTTGACCATGTGATCGGCTGATCTGGAAAAGAGTGGGGCATTGGCGGGCTTGCACACGTATACGCGCGCGGACGACGTCGCGTGGGGGGATCTGGAGTTCCCGCCCGTGGTCGAGTTGGACACCGTCGGACTGCGGCGCAACTGGAGCGCCTGGTTCACGCTGACCTCCACGGTGGGCGGGCCGCTCTGCGCCGAGAGCACCCCCCTGTTGCTCGCCCTGCTGCGCGACGAGAACCAGGACGAACTGCTTCCGCACTGCTCCCTCATCCTGCAGGGAGACTCGCGGTCCTGGCTGGCGAGGCAGGCGAGGCAGGACGTGTTCCTGGGGGACTCGCCGGCGGACGTGGCGGCGAACACCGGCCTGGAACCGTGGCTGTTCCTCAGCCGCCAGATCGCCGAGTGGCCGCATCAGTCCGTACCACGGCGCGCGGTGCTCGTCAGGATCCTCACGCAGCTCGGGTTCTACCGGCTCGCGGCGGAGCTGACCGCCGGCGGCGCCGAGGGCACCCACCCCGCGGGCGACCACCTCGCCTACGAGACCGCGCGGGCGCTGCGCCAGCATCTGCGCGACTCCGCGGTGACGGAAGCCTTCGCCAGGCTCGCCACAGAGGGAGAACTGCCGGTACCGCGCGTGCTCTCGTGCACCCAGCTGATCTCGATCCTGTTGCGGGACAGGGGAGGCGAGCGCGGGAGCGACTACTGGATGGCGTACGGCCAGGAGCTGTTGCCCACCCTGAACGAGGTCGAGCCCTGGTCGCGCGCGCTCACGGTGAGCAGGTTCTGGCGGGCCGCGGCCTTTCACCGGATCACGGAGAAGGACGAGTACGGGGCGCGGGAGGCGATGGACGCGGCGTACGAGGCGGGTGCCGAGGCCGAGAGCCTCGCCGCCGACTCGCAGCAGTGGCACAGCGCCCGGGAGAACACCAGGCTGCTCCTGGACGTGACCGTGAAGGCGGGCACCATGCTCCACCCCGCAGAACACGTGGAACGGGCGGCCGAGCAGTTGTTGCGGCTGGACGGCAACGAGCCCTCCGCGCGCTACTTCGCCGGCGCCTGGTTCCAGCGCGAAGGCGACCTCAAGCGGGCGGCGGTGGAGTTCGAGCTCGGTGCCCAGGCGGGTGGTCTTCGGGGAGCCGGCGCGGCGTACAAGGCGGTGCTCTGCCGGCGGCGGCTGGGAGACGCGGACGGAGTCGCGCGCACCACTCGCCTGCTCTTCGAACTCGACCCCGCCGCGCTGCTCCCCGAGGACTCCACCCCGGAGGGCGTGAGCGCATGACGACGAGGGAGGTCCCGGGCGCCGGAGACCTACGGACCACGGCTGAACCGAAGGTCTCCGGCGCGCCACCGGGCGGGCACGGAGGGCGGCGCCTGGGCTCGAAGATCTCCAGCGGCCTCGGCCGCAACTTCTGGCTGCTCTGGGGAGGCTGGTCGGTCTCGAGCGTGGGAAACGGCCTGACCGTCACCGCGCTGCCGCTGCTGGCCGCCGACCTCACCAGCGATCCGGCGACGCTCTCCCTCGTCGGGATGGCGGACAAGCTTCCCTGGCTGCTGCTCGCCCTGATGGGAGGCGCGCTCGCCGACCGCTGGGACCGGCGCCGGGCGATGTGGGTGTCGGACGCCGTCCGGTGCGCGATCCTCATCGTCCTGTTCGTCGCGGTGCTCGGCGGCTGGGCCTCGATCCCGCTCCTCATGGTGATCGCCTTCAGCATCACGTCGATCGAGACCGTCTACGACAGCTCGCGCTCGGCGATCCTGCCGATGGCCGTCTCGCAGGACCGGGAGGCGCTTGAGCGGGCCAACAGCAGGCTGATGACCGCGAACACGGTCGCGCTGAAGTTCCTGGGGCCGGCGCTCGGCGGTGTGCTCTACACCGTGGGCCGTGCCGTACCTGTGGGCGTGGACGCCGTCAGCTTCGCCCTGAGCTCCCTCTTCTCGTTCCTCATGCGCGGCGATTTCCGCACCGACGGTGTCCGGGCGGCGACGGCGCCCGGCGCGAAACCCCGGCGCGCGATGCGCGAGGAGATCGGCGAGGGGGTGCGCTGGCTGGCCCGCCATCGCGTGCTCCGGGTGTTCACCCTGGTCGCGGGTCTCACCAACATGTGCACGGTCGGCCAGTTGGCGATGCTGGTGCTGTACGCCCGCCAGGTCATGCTGATCAGCGACGTGGCGTACGGTCTGCTGCTCGCCTCGGTCGCGGTCGGCAGCGTGACGGCGGGCTTCACGTGCCGGATGTTCACCCGCCGGCTGGGACCGGCGAGGTCCGCGCTCGGCGGGGCGATGCTGGGCGCGCTGGGCTTCGCGATCCTGGGGTTCACCGGTGAGGTCGCCTTCGTCGCCCTCGGCCTCGCCATCACCGGCTACACCGCGATGACCTGGAACGTCACGACCGTTTCGATCCGGCAGGCGATCGTCCCCAAGGAGCTGACCGGACGGGTGAGCAGCGTGAACAGGCTCGTGGCCTTCGGGCTGATGCCGGTCGGCATATTCCTGGCCGGTCAGATCGCGACCCACGCCGACCTGGAGACCGTTTACCGGGTGGGTGGACTGTTCGGGGCGGCCGTGTCGCTCATCGGACTGTTGACGCTTTCCAACGCCGCAGTCGAGAGGGCCCTGCACGAGGCGGGGGCCAAGTAGGCGATCGACCGGTGTACGGCTGAGCCCGTGCCCTCGTCGACGCGAATCCCAAGAATGGAGAACGGTGGCATGGCACTCGAAACATCGACGGCACGCGAGATCAAGGTGAGCCGGGAGCGCGTCTGGCAGGCCTGGACCGACCCCAAGGAGGTCCGCGCCTGGCTGAACCTGCACGACGCGAGCGTCCCGGTCGAGCCGGGTGATCCGCTTCGCTGGCACTTCAACCGGGGAGGGAGGGTCGACCTCGTCTTCACGGCGACGCTGCGCGAGGTCAACCCCGGTTTCTCGTGCTCCTACGACTGGGACGTGCCGGGGAACGACGAGCCGACCTCCGTGGAGGTGGAGTTCGTCCAGGTCGACGAGGACAGCACCGAGGTGAAGGTACGCCACTCGGGTTTCAGTGACTCGGTCCGCTCCCGGGTGGAGTTCGACGCCTACGACCACCACTGGTGGCACTACCTGGAGCGGCTCGCGGCCTACCTGGAGCACCGCCCGTTCCAGTTCCACAAGACGCTGACGCCGCCCAAGACGGGCATCATCCCGCTGGGGGTCACCCCGGAGACCGGGATGGTCGTGCAGGATGTGGCGATCAACTCCGCCGCCGAGTTCGTCGGGATCCAGCCCGGCGACGAGATCCACGCCATCGACGGCGTCACGCTCAAGGAGATGGAGGACTTCCACCGTTGGCTCGACGACGCGGTACCCGGGCAGAAGGCGACGTTCACCCTCCAGGACCGCACGGTCGAACTGGTGCTGCGTCCGTTCACGGCATGACGTCCCGACGATGATCAGCGTGGACGGCTTCCGGGCCGCACTCGCCCGGTTTCCCAGCGGCGTCACGGTCGTCACGGCCCGGGGGGAGCGGGAAGGCTCGCACGGTCTGACCGTGAGCGCCTTCTGCTCCGTCTCCGCCGAACCTCCGCTCGTCCTGGTCTGCCTGGCGCGGTCCGCACGCACGCTGCCCGCCATACGGGAGTCGGGACGCTTCGCGGTGAGCATGCTCCGCCAGCACCACGACGACGTGGCGCGCCTGTTCGCGACGACGGCCCTGGACAAGGTCAAGGGTGGATGGGGAGCACTCACCCGGGACGGCCCGCCGGTCGTCCCCGACGCGCTCTTCTCACTGGAGTGCACCGTGCACAGTGTGCTCACCGCGGGGGACCACGAGGTCGTCATCGGCGCGGTACAGGCGTACAGCGTGCGTGACGGTGCTCCGCTGATCTACTACAGGAGGGCCTTTCACCCTCTCGCCACCGTCTTCCCCGGAGGTCGCCCAGGCGACCCGTCCATCCCTCGGGACGACGCGCGTCCGGGCGAGGCGGGCGAGTTCAGAGGTGGGAACGCACACCGGAGCCGCGCGTCCTGACACGTCGGCGGATCGGCGCCCGCGCGACCGATCCGCCGTGCCGCGCGCGGAGCAGTATCGTGACCTTCATCCGAAAGGAGGATCGGGAAGACGGGCTCCTCGAAGGAGGGCGCCGCATCCTGACGACCAATGGAATATCGCCACCTCGGGCAGAGCGGCCTGATGATCAGTGAAGTCACCTTCGGAAACTGGCTCACCCACGGCGAACTGGTGGATCGGGACCAGGCGGTCGCGTGCATCCGGGCGGCACTCGACGCGGGCATCACCACCTTCGACACCGCCGACGTCTACGCGCGGGGAGCGGCCGAGGAGGTGCTGGGCGCCGCGCTCGACGGGGTGAGACGATCGTCGCTGGTCCTCGCCTCGAAGGTCTGCCTGCCCACCGGCGAGGGACCGAACGATCGTGGCCTGAGTCGCAAGCACGTCGTGGAATCCTGCGAGGCGTCCCTGCGCCGGCTGCGTACCGACTACCTCGACCTGTACCAGGCGCACCGTTTCGACGAGACGACCCCGTTGGAGGAGACGCTGATCGCCTTCGACGACCTGGTACGCCAGGGCAAGGTCCTCTACCTCGGCGTCTCCGAGTGGACGGCCCCGCAGATCGCGTCGGCGCTGGCCATCGCCGGCGAGCTCGGGCTGCGCAGCCGCATCGTCTCCAACCAGCCGCAGTACAACATGTTGTGGCGGGTCGTCGAACCGGAGATCGTCCCGCTGTGCCTGCGCGAGGGCATCGGCCAGCTGGCCTTCCAGCCGCTCGCGCAGGGGGTGCTGACCGGCAAGTACCGGCCGGGCCAGGAGCCGCCGGACGGGTCGCGGGGAACGGCCGGCGGGCGGGCTCCCACCTTCATCAGGAGGGTTCTGGGCACGACGCTCCTCGAACGTGTGCAGGCCCTGCTCCCGCTCGCGGGGGAGTGTGGCCTCTCGGCGGCCCAGCTCGCGATCGCCTGGGTGCTTCGGCAGCCGGGGGTCTCCTCGGTGGTCGCCGGTGCCACCAGGCCCGAACAGGTGACCGAGAACGCCTCGGCGTCCGGCAGGACGATCGACGACGCCGTCCTGAAGCGGGTGGACGAGGTGCTCGGGGACCTCGTCGACCGGGACCCCGCCAAGACCGCGAAAATGATGGCGGTGAAGCCGAGCTGGATGAAGGCCGATGCGGAGAACGGCTAACCGCGGGCGTCCGCGTGACCTCACCTCGTGACCTCACCGCGGTTCGCCGAGCCGGGGCGCGGAGGCAGCCCGAAGGCAGCTCGGGGGCAGCTCGGTGTCCGCCGGAAACGCCGGTTACGGACATGACGTTATGAAGACATAACGTCATGTCCGTAACTCGTGCGAGATATATCCGCTTATGACAACTTTTCAGCTTGAGGTAAAAGCCACAACTGTGTCCAGCATTTACGTATAATGGCCGGAAGCAGACAAGAGGTATGGGGGCTACCGGATGGCTGTGCGTTTTCATGTTCTCAGGCACGTTGAAATCACCGTGGACAGGCACATGGTCGGCTTGGGGCGCCGCCGGTGCGAGCGGTTCACGTTCATGTCGCCGCGCGTCCAGGAAGGGCACGCCACAGGGCGGCCGCGCGCGATCAATCGGGAGGATCGCCGCGCGAAGGGCGGTCACATCCCGCTCGTACGGACCTTGACCGGGAGCACAGGGCGGGATCCGGCCCTCGGCTGAAGCGGCCGCGCTCGCCGTAGTGGTGTGACCTGAGCCGCGCCGGAGCGCGCCCGCGATGGTCTCCCCAGGACCGTACGCGCTGTCAGGGGGCTCGCAGCGGGTCCCGTCCCGTCGCCCATGGGGCGAAGGCGGTTCACGACCCTCTTTCGGGTCCCCTTTCCGGGCCTTCCCATCGGGTGCGAGACCGGTGAGATCCGCGATTCACGTTTCCGGCCGAGCCACCGGCCACCCGTTCCGAGCGCGGCGGCACAGTTCCGCCCTGATCGAGGTGGCGCTTCGTCGAGACGTCGTACGCGCCTGTCATCGACCGACACCTCACGTTCCCGATCCGTGCGCGACCGTCGTTCCGTGACGGCATGCACGGCGGAGAAGACGACATTCCCATGAAGAGGCTGACGTCCCTTTCCCACCCGCGAAGGAAAACACATGTCGCCTAACACCCTCCCGGAGGGCGAGGTACAGTTCCACGTTCTCGGGGATCTGGCGGTTACCGTGAACGGCGTCGAAGTGCCGATGCCGGCCCAGAAACCGCGAAAGTTGTTGAGCATACTGCTCAGCAGAGCGGGGCAGTCGGTGCCCGTCGGGATCCTGTCGGATATTTTGTGGACCGAACAACCCAAGAATCCGCGGAAGGCGATGCAGGTCTACGTGTTCCGCCTCCGGCATGTTCTCGGCCACGACCGGATCCAGCAGCGGGGTGAGGGCTATGCGCTGGTCACGCATCCCGACGAACTCGATGTCCACAGGTTCGAGGCGCTCGCCAAACAGGCGCTGAACGCCATGCTCTCCTCCGACATAAAGGATCTGGCGCGCTGTTCGGCGGAGGCGCTCGACATGTGGCGCGGCAGGCCGTACGCGGACCTGGCGGAGAGCGCCGTCGCGGACCACGAGGTCAGCCGGCTGGAGGAACTGCGAACCTCACTGCTGGAGCTTCGCATCGGCGCGGACATCGGCCTCGGGAACCACTTCGAGACCATACCCGAGCTGCGCGGCCTGATCATGCGTTTCCCGTTCCACGAACGGTTCCGCACCCTGCTGATGCTCGCCCTCTACCGGACCGGTCGCCAAGGGGAGGCGCTGGAGGTGTTCCAGGAGACCATCGTGCTGCTCGACCGGGAGCTGGGAATCCTGCCGGGTCAGGAAATGAGCACGATGCACACGCGAATTCTGCAGTCCGACCCGTTCCTGATGTCCGTCGACGCCGTACTGGAATGTCTGGGAGAGGTCGGCCTGAAGGCCGCGCATCGGTGAACCAGGGGCCGGTGCCGTTGACGAGGGGTGCGGAGGGCTGGACGCGCCGCGATCCGGCGCGGTGCGCCGACCTGGCCGTCGCGCCCCGGTTCCGCAGACCTTCGGTGTGCCTTCGGGCGACGGGACACCTACCCCGGCGATAGTTGTGCCTCGTCCCTCGCCCCGTATCGTCCCCACCAGTGATCCCGACGGTGTGAGGAAGGATCGGCATGAGCGACGACGCGGTGCGACGCGTTTTCCGGACGGTCGACTCGTTCGACCCCGACGAGTTCGTGCGGTTGCTGGCCGAGGACGCCACGTTGGTGTTCGGCAACGCCGAGCCGATGGCGGGACGCGAGGCCATCGCCGCCGGGTTGCGGGACTTCTTCTCCACCATCGGCGGCCTGCGGCACAGGATCGTGCGGAACTGGCAGGTGGACGCCGACATCATCGCCGAGACCGAGGTGACCTACCGGCGGCTCGACGGCACGGACGTCGGCGTCGTGGCCGTATCGATCTGGCGCACCCGCGACGACGGCCTGATCTCTGACTACCGCATATTCGTCGACCTCGCCCCCCTCCAGGCGGGCGGGGGCGCCGTCGAGCCCGCGTCCACGGGCGCGGCGCCCACCTTCGCCCACGGGGGCGCCCAGGGGTGAGCCGCCGCTCACGCGACCGGACGCCCCCCGGAGATCAGTACATCGAGATGTGCGGATGGTCGAAGTGGTTGGCCGTGATGCCGCCTCGGTTCGACATGAACCTCCAGCCGGAGCCGTGGTTGATGCGCTGGCGCCAGATCACGTACTTCACGCCGAGTTTGGCCTTGTTCTTGATGGCCCAGGCGGCGATCTCGTCGCCGAGCGCGAGGTTGGCGGCCGTGGGCATCGCGCCACCGGCGCTCATCATGAAGTCGCAGGCACGGCCCAGAGGATGCTCGCCGCCGTCGTTGACGGCCCGGTAGCAGCCGACCGAGTACGGCAGGTTGAAGCGCCTCATGACGGCGTCGCGCATGATCCGGGTGCGGTCGGTGATGTTGTCGGCGCCGGTGGGCAGCTGCGGCGCCCAGCTGCCGTCGGCGCGACGGCCGGAACCGGTGGGGGCGAGCCGGTCGAGCTTGTTCTTCATGTCGCGGATCAGCTTCTCGGCCTTCTCGCGCTGCGCCTGCACCTCCTTGGCCTCGTCGCCGATCTCATCGGTGAGCGTGGCGGCCGTCTCGGCCGCCCGCTTCCTGCGTTCGATGCTGTTGACGAAGCCCTCCAGGTGGGCGGCCTGCTGGGCGGTGAGCTGCTCCATCACCGCGGCGGCGCCCATGTCGCCGGAGAACATCAGCGCGGGCAGCCCTCCGCCGCTGCTCTGGTAGCGCAACTGGACGATGGAGTCGACCTCCCGCTTGGCCTCGACGTAGGTCTTCTCGGCCTTTTCCAGGTTCTGCTTGGCGACGATCTCGGCCTTCTGCGCCATCTTGAGCGACTCGCGGGTGGCCGCGTAGGTCTCGATCAGCTTGTCGACCTGCTTGCCGAGCTTGGCCAGCTCGGCGCGGAGCTTGGCCTCGGTGGGCTTGGGGTCCGCGCTTCCGGCGGTGGGGGCGCCGATGGTGAACACGACGATCGAGCTCAGGCAGAGGGCCAGAGACGCACGCCGACGGAACGTGGGGGACGGGGCCGCCACGCACTCTCCTCTCCTTACGCCTACCGGGTTAGCTGACGGGTTCGGGCTGGAGGAAGCCCTTCCACCGAAGTGGTTTCACCCCAGGTGCGGTGGTTCCCCGGCTCCCGGGCAAGGTGCCCGGGATTAGGCAAATCAGCGTTTACAGCCGATGTGGGAAGGATAGTAGTGGTAAACAGCAGGTCATGCGACCTCAAGACGAGACCAAGCGGTAATCAGTTCGTGACAACAGAGCGCAGCAGTTGTGCTGTCGCCTCGGGCGACACGTCGTTCACGAAGGCGCCCATCGCCGACTCCGACCCGGCGAGGTATTTCAGCTTGTCCGGCGCGCGGCGGATGCTGAACAGCTCCATGTGCGCGTACGACAGATCGCGGCCGGTGGAGACCGGTGCCTGGTGCCAGGCCGCGACGTACGGCATGGGCACGCCGAAGATCCCGTCGAGGCGGCGGAGCACGTCGGTGTAGAGGGGGCCGAACGCCGCGCGTTCCCCGGCGTCCAGCGCGACCAGGTCGGGGACCCTGCGGTGCGGGTAGAGGTGGACCTCCACGGGCCAGCGCGCCGCGGCGGGGACGAAGGCCGTCCAGTGCTCGTTCGAGCCCACCACCCGGATCTCGGCCGCACGCTCCGCGGCCAGGACGTCGGCGAACAGGTTGCCGCCCGTCCGCCCCCTGTGGCGCTCGGCCGCCCCGAGGGTGAGCCTGGTGCGCGGGGTCACGTAGGGGTACGCGTAGATCTGGCCGTGCGGGTGGGCCAGGGTGATGCCGATCTCCGCCCCCCGGTTCTCGAAGCAGAAGACCTGCTCCACGCCGGGTGTCGCCGACAGCTCCGCCGTACGGTCGAGCCAGGCCTCCATGACCAGTTCGACCCGCTCGGGGGAGAGTCGCGAGAACGCGGAGTCGTGCTCGGAGGTGAAGCAGACCACCTCGCACCTGCCGACCCCCGGACGGACCTCGCTCAGCCCTCCGATCGGCCGGTGGTCGCCCGGCTGGGCGGAGAACGAGGGGAACCGGTTCTCGAAGACCACCACCTCGTAGTCGGAGGAGGGGACCTCGGTGAGATTGCCCGGAGTCGAGGGACAGAGCGGGCACTCGTTGGCGGGGGGCAGGAAGGTGCGGCCCTGGCGGTGCCCGGCCACCGCGATCCACTCCTCGGTGAGCGGGTCGTAGCGCAGCTCGGAGGCGGCGGGACGGGGCGGCAGGTCGCGCCGGTCGGGTGCCGTGCGGTCGGCGTCGTCGCGCCGGTCGAAGTAGAAAAGCTCCCGGCCGTCGGCCAGGTGGGTGATCGTACGCTTCATCGGCCGGCGATCTCGCTCTCGCGCTGGGGTTCGGTGATGATCATCTCGCCCACCGAGGCGGCGAGCTCCTCGCGGGCCTTCTCGGTCATGCCGGAGTCGGTGACCACGATGTGGGCCTCGGCCAGCTCGGCGATCGTGCTGATGCCGACCGTGCCCCACTTGGTGTGGTCGGCGAGCACCACCAGGCGGTGCGCGGAGGCGACCAGTTCGCGGTTGGTCTCGGCCTCGAGCAGGTTGGGGGTGGTGAATCCGGCGCGGATGCTCATACCGTGCACGCCGAGGAAGAGGGTGTCGACGTGCAGGCCGCGGATCGCCGAGACCGCGACCGGACCGACCAGCGCGTCGGAGGGGGTGCGGACCCCGCCGGTCAGCACGACCGTCTGGTCGGCCCTGGGGGAGCGGTGGAAGACGTCGGCGATTCGGATCGAGTTGGTGATCACGGTCAGCTCGGGCACGTCGACGAGGTGGTGGGCGAGCGTCCAGGTCGTGGTGCCCGCGGAGAGCGCGACGGCCGTGGCCGGCCGGACGAGCCGGGCGGCGTGCCGGGCGATCGCCTCCTTCTCCGCCTGCTGGCGCACCGACTTGGCGGCGAAACCCGGCTCTTCGGTCGAGCCGGGCCCGGCGGCGGTGGCGCCACCGTGGACCTTCTCCACCAGGCCGCGTTCGGAGAGCACCTCGAGGTCGCGCCGGATCGTCATGTCGGACACGCCGAGCTCCCGGACGAGATCGGCGACCCTGACCCCGCCGCTGCCGCGCACCCTTTCCAGGATCGCCTGCTGTCGCTGCTGGGCGAGCATCGCCTCACTCCCCTTAATCCATCAGATTCCACCAAAATACCACGACCAGGTGGGGGAGGTTGTTGGATTGTGGTGGCCGGCCGTTCACAGTCGATCAAGCTCCGCCGCGATGTTCGCCCTCGCCGCCCCCTCCAGATCGGCGACATGGAAGATCACCGGAAGATCGAGCAGCGAGCGCAGCACCGCGGCCCTTCCCGCCCTGAACACGTCGTCGGGGACGAAGCCGTACTCCTCGCGCACGGCCGCCGCGTAGGCGGCGTAGACGTCGGGGGAGGAGCCCAGGATCGCCAGGTCCGCGTCGGACAGCACGGCCCCGTCCGCGTCGCCGGACGCGGGTGCGTGCGTGACGGTCATCCTGACCAGCCGGGCGACCGTCGCCACATCCTCCGCGGGCACCCCCAGCTCCGGCAGCGCGCGCTCGGCCAGCCTCGCGCTCCGCTCCTCGTTGTCCGCGCGCCGCGGGTCGTAGACGGCGTCGTGGAACCAGGCAGCCATCCGTACCAGGTCCGGGTGCCCCGCGTGGTCGGCGAGGGCGTCGACATGGGTGAGCACCGCCTCCAGATGGGCGGTCGTGTGATACCTGCGGTGCGGCTCGTCGTACCGGGTGATCAGTTCGCGGCCGAGGGGGTCGGCCCCCGCGCCGACGAGGGATCGCCAGCGGGCCATCAGCTTCTCGCTCATGTGACGGAGCCTAGAGTCCGGTGACGGAGCCGGGAGTCCGGCCTGACAGGTGAGGAGCCCGGTCACGCGTCCATCCAACGGGTGGGGAACGTCAAGACGGGGGAAACGCCGGGGAAATACGGTCCGCTGGAGCCGGACGGATCGCCGTCCAGACCTTGCGCGACGGACGTTCCAGGAGGAATGTGAAGATCTGGGCGAGTGAGATCGAGTCCCGTACGGATCCGGAGGAACCTCGGCGAAGGGGTGGTCGGCATGGGCAGACGAGCACGCAAGGCCAGGGCGCGCAAGAAGCGCAGGGCCAACCACGGCCGGCGGCCGGCGGCGGGCTGACGGCACGCGCTCCGATGGTCAGGCGCGGCGGCCCCAGGAGGCGAGCAGCAGGGTCTGCGGGTCGGTGTCCGAGGGAGGCTGCGGGTGCTCCCCGGTGGCCGCGGCCTGCCGATAGCCGGGCTCGGCGTCGCTGAACCAGGTGGCGCAGGCCTGGACCAACTCGGGATCGAGACGCTCGTCGGCACCGATGGCGCGGGCCAGGTCCCACGTGTGGATGAGCGCGTCGGCGAACAGTTCGGTGATGTACTCCCGGCCGGACACGTCGCCGAACGGCAGGTGGACGAGGCGGCCGAGGGCGTGAACGCCTGTCGCCGCCTGGATGGCGGGTACGGCCGAGGTGTCGAAGGCCTTGATGGGATCGTCGCCCAGCAGGTCTCCGTCGAAGGCGTCGCCGACGTCCGCGGAGGTCCCCCCGGCCAGCAGCACGGGAGCCCACAGGTTCTCGCCGACCACGTGGTTGACGAGAGCACGCACGTCCCAGTCGACGCACGGGGTCGGGTTCTCCCACTGCTCGGGGCCGATCCGGTGGACAAGAGCGCCGAAGTCGTCCAGTGCGCGGTGGTAAGCCTCGGGTACGTCGATGGTCATCATGCCCCTCCCGATGCCCTCCCGGGTCTCCTCCCGGCTCTCATCTTGACCGTAACCCCTGAACAGCCAGTAGTCATCGCGTCAACGGACATGACCGTCATGCCCGAGGTGCCCAAGGAATTCCGTAGGGTGCACACCTGACCGGGGACTTCATTCCACGGTCAGATCGACGTCAGCAGTAAGTCATGATATTTTGCGAAACTTCATCTCATGCGCACCATGACTTTCACCAGGGCGACCGCCGCGGCGGTCACCGGTCTGCTCCTCCTGCCCCTCTCCGCGGTTCCGGCCACCGCCGAATCCGGCCACCGGGGCATCACGCTGACCTTCCTCGGCCGTCACACCGCCGGAACCGCCGGGGCCTCGGAGATCACCGCGTACGACGCCTCCACCCGCAGGGTCTTCGTGGTGAACGCGCAGGCCGGTACCGTCGACGTGCTCGACATCCGCGACCCGCGCAAGCCGCGCAAGGTCGCCACCCTGGCCACCCCCGGAGCCAACAGCGTCGCGGTGCGCCGCGGCCTGGTCGCCGTGGCCCAGCAGGCCGCGGTCAAGACCGACCCGGGCACCGTCGCCTTCTTCGACGCCGCGAGCGGGAAGAAGCTCAGGCAGGTGACCGTGGGCGCGCTGCCCGACATGCTGACCTTCACTCCGGACGGGACCCGGGTGGTCGTGGCCAACGAGGGCGAGCCGTCCTCCTACTGCGAGGGCGAGGCGGCCGACCCCGAGGGTTCGGTGAGCGTCGTCGACCTGCACCGCTGGACGGTGCGGACCGCGGGGTTCGCGAAGTTCGACGCCGAGCGGCTGCGGGCCAGGGGAGTGCGGATCACCGGCCCCGGCGCCACCGCGGCCCAGGATCTGGAGCCGGAGTACGTCACCGTCGACGGCGACACCGCCTATGTGACCCTTCAGGAGAACAACGCGCTCGCGATCGTCGACCTGAACCGGGTCGTGGTTCGCGACGTCGTCCCGCTGGGGCTGAAGGACTGGTCGAAGAGCGGGTTCGACGCGTCGGACAGGGACGGGAAGATCGACATCAGGCCCCGGCCGGTGAAGGGCATGTACCAGCCCGACGCGATCGCGCACTTCCGCGACCGTGGGCGGACCTACCTGGTCACCGCCAACGAGGGCGACGGGCGCGAGTGGGGCTGCCACGCCGACGAGGTCAGGGTCAAGTCGCTGAACCTCGCGCTGCCCGACGCGGAGAACCTCAAGAAGGACACCGAGCTCGGCCGCCTGAACGTGGCCGTCGACTCGCCCAGGGACGCGAACGGCGCCTACACCGAACTGCACGCGTTCGGCGCCCGCTCGATCTCGGTCAGGTCCACCTCGGGAGAGCTCGTCTGGGACTCCGGCGACCAGTTGGAGCGGCTCGTCGCCAGGGAACTGCCCGGCGCCTTCAACGCCGACAACGAGGAGAACGACTCCTTCGACAGCCGCAGCGACAACAAGGGCCCCGAGCCCGAGGGGATCACGGTCGGTGAGGTGCGTGGCCGGACCTACGCCTTCGCCGGGCTGGAGCGGGTCGGCGGGATCGTCGCCTACGACCTGGGCGACCCGCGCGCCCCGCGTCTGGCCGGCTACGTCAACACCCGCGACTTCACCGGCTCGGTCGAGGACGGCACCGCCGGGGACGTCGGTCCCGAGGGCGTGCTGTTCATCCCCGCCTCCGACAGTCCCACCCGCCACCCGCTCCTGGTGGTCGGCAACGAGGTCAGCGGCACCACCGCCCTCTACGAGATCCGCTGAGGGCTCGCCGGGCCCCGTTCCGGCACCGCGAGGCCCCGTCCGTTGCAGGATCGTTCGATCGTGTCGCCGTCACCGGCGCCCGTGGTCAAGACGGCTATGGCAGCCTCTGCTCGATCCAGACGATCTTGCCCTTCGGGGTGAGGCGGGATCCCCAGCGGTGGGCGAGCCAGTTGATGAGGTGCAGGCCGCGGCCGGTGTCGCTGGTGGTGGACGCCTCCCGCATGACCGGCTCGGACACCGATCCGTCGGACACCTCGCAGACCAGGGTGGGCCCGCGCAGCAGACGCAGCTCGACCGCGCCCCGGCCGTGCTCGACCGCGTTGGCGACCAGCTCGCTCACCATGAGCTCGGTGTTGTCACTGAGCGAGGACAGTCCCCACTCGTCGAGCGTGGCCCGGACGAAACGGCGGGCCTGGGAGGCGGAGCGGGGGTCGGAGGGCAGTGACCTCTCCGCGAAGTCCTTCTCCGTCAGCTCCGACACCCTGGCGAGCAGGAGGGCGATGTCGTCCCGCTCGTGTCCGGGCCGCTGTGCCCTGATCGTGAGGTCGCAGACCTCCTCCAGGTCGTGGTCGGGGCCGGAGAGCAGACCGCGCAACGCGTTGATGCCCTCCTCGATGTCCCGGTTGCGGCTCTCCACCAGGCCGTCGGTGTAGAAGGCGAGCACGGTCCCGCCGGGAAGCGTGAACTCCCGCATCTCGGCGGGCTCGTTGCCGATGCCCAGGGGGAGCCCCGGCGGCAGCTCCAGCAGTTCGGTCTCGCCGTCGGGCTGTACCAGGATCGGCGGCACGTGTCCCGCACAGGCGATCGCGCACCGCCGCGTGACGGGATCGTAGGTGGCGTACACACACGTGGCGATCTGGCTGGCGTCCAGGTCCTGGCTCATCAGGTTGAGCCGGAACAGCACGTCGGCCGGGCTCAGGTCCAGGCTGGCCAGCGTGCGCGCGGCCGTGCGGAGCTGGCCCATGGTGGCGGCCGCCCTGATGCCGTGCCCCATCACGTCGCCGACGACGAGGGCGACCCGGCAGCCGGGCAGCGGGATCACGTCGTACCAGTCGCCGCCCACCCCGACCAGGTCGCTGGCCGGCAGGTAACGGGAGGCGATCGTCAGACCCAGAGGCTGGGAGAGGTCGACGGGCAGCAGGCTGCTCTGCAGGGTCAGCGCGGTGCGGCGCTCGCGGTTGTAGAGGCGCGCATTGTCGAGGCAGACCCCGGTCCTGGCCGCCAGTTCCTCGGCCAGGTTGACGTCCTGCTCGTCGAAGGGCTGGCTGGTGGGTCTGCGGGTGAAGATGACGAAGCCCAGCACCCGGCCACGCGCCTTCAGCGGCACCACCAGGAACGAACTGTCCTCCAGCACCTTCGACACCGAGTCGCGCTTCCAGAACCGCCCGATCTCCTCGGCGGTCCTGCGCCCCAGGCGCGGATAGAGGATCGGGTTGCCGGTCGCCATGCACCGGGCGTAGGGGGTCCAGGCCTCGTAGACGGCGACCTCGTCCACGGGAAACGCCCTGGCGTACTCGCCGGGAGAGGGATCGGCCACGCCGACTGCGATCCGCCGCACCAGCGCCGAGCCGTCGGTGGTCTCCTGGGGAAACTCTCCCTCGGTCACCAGCCGGTCCTGTACGAGGATGCCCGCCGCGTCCGCGAAGCGCGGCACGGCGACGTCCATCAACTCCCTGCCGGTCTCGAACACGTCCAGTGTGCTGCCGATGCGTTTGCTGGCGGCGTTGAGCAGGGACAGCTGCTCGTGCATGGACGCGGGACTGCCCATCCTGAACCCTGGCGTGGCCGGATTTTTTGTGACAAAACGGGACTTCACTCGCTCCACCGGGGTGCGGGAACCGGCGTCCACCAGGTTTCCAGTTCGAGGTCTTCTGCGATGGCGTTGGCGCCGTTGTATCCGGGGGCCGCGGAGACCGAGCCGCCCGGGTGACTGCTGGCGCCGCAGAGGTAGAGGCCGTCGACGGGGGTGCGATACTGGCCCATCTCGGGAATCGGGCGGTTGCCGCCCAGCTGGGACGGTTCGTAGGCCCCCACGTGATGACTGCCGCGCACCATGTTGACGCAGTGCCGCTCGATATCGAGTGGTGAGAAGACCCGTTTACCCAGGACGGCGCCCCCCGTGAGGTTGGGGGCGTATTCGGCCCACTCGGCGAGCAGCCGCTCCCCGACCTCCTCGCGCCGCAGGTCCCAGTTGGCCGGGTCACCGCCGAGGTCGTACGGGGCCCACGGCCACCAGAACGCCACGTGCTTGCCGGCGGGGGCGTACGAGGGATCGAACAGCGAGGGGCACGCGCCGTTGCCGGCCAGCCGCTCGGGCAGCTCCCCCCGGTGGATCTGGTCGAAGGTACGGCCGAGCTGCTCGCTGTCGTCGGCGCCGAGCACCACGAGGAAGGCCCGGTCCACGTCGGGCTCGAACTCGGCGGCCCGGTAGCGTGGCGCCTCGCCGAGCGCGAGGTGCAGGGTGACGAGGCTGTGCGCGGCCCACCTGTAGTCCTCGACCTTGGCGGTGATCTCCGCGCCGAAGTTCTCCGGACCGGCGAGCCGTACGGTCTGGGGGGCGTCCACCGCGCTGGCCACGAACCTGCGGGCGGTGAGCACGTCGCCGGTGGCGAGCCGCACCCCGGTGGCCCGCCCGTCGTCGACCAGGATCCGCTCGACGTGGGCGCCGGTCACCACGGTGCCGCCGTGCTCCTCGATGACGGCGCGCAGCGCGCTCGCGACGTTGGCCGCGCCTCCCACCGGCACCCCGAGCCTGGCGATGCGCGACAGCAGCCGGGGGAAGAAGCCGCCGGTGCCGGGAACGTTCTCGATGGAGATCGCGTGCAGGAAGGACTTGAACAGCACCCTGACCTGGTCGCTCTCGAAGTTTCTGTCGACGGCCTCGTACAGCGAGAGCGGCATGTAGCTCATCATGTCGCGTCCCAGGTCGCCCTTGATCCGCTCGGCGAGCACCGGCGGCGGCAGTGGCCTGGAGTACAGGAAGCCGTTCATCAGCCCTCTGGCCGCCTCGGCGTAGCGCTCGTACAACTCCAGCCAGCGCGCGGCGTCGGCCGTGGAGAAACGGGCGAAGGACTCGGCGGTGCGCTTGGGGTCGGTGTAGACCGTGATCGCCCGGCCGTCCCTGAAGACCGTGGCGTGCTGGGTCTCGGGGTAGATGTAGCGCAGGCCGTAGCGCTGAAGCTCCAGGTCCGCGGGGACCGGGCCCTCCTCCAGGAAGTGGTAGCTGCTGTGAGTGTTGTGCCGGAATCCCGGGAGGGTGAGCTCCTGGGTGCTGCAACCGCCACCCGCGACGTCGTTGCGCTCGACGACCGCGACCGACAACCCCGCCTTCGCGAGGTAGGCGGCGCACGTGAGGCCGTTGTGACCTCCGCCCACGATGACGCCGTCGAACTCCGACACTTTCCCTCCAGGGGCAGTCTGACTTCTGGTTATGGAGGATTGTAAAGAATGATCTACATGCGAACCTCGTGTTTAACAGAGATTCATAGATATTTCCATACGAACTAGGACTTGTCGGTGTTGAGGTGGCGGAGCAGGCGTGCCAGTTGCTCCCCGTAGCGCTCCCCGAACTCCTCCGACGCCGGATCGTCCCCGCAGATCGCGCGGACCAGCTGGGGGAATATCGCTCCGGCGTCGGCCGCGGCGAAGAGCATCAGGAGCAGGTACGCGGGGTCCAGGTCGGCGGGGAACTCCCCCTCCGCCTGCCGCCTGCGCAGGTCCTCGACGTTGTCCCGCATGTCCCTGAGCAGCGCGGAGTCCTCCTCGCCGTCGTCCTGCAGTCCACCCCAGATGAGGATCCTGGCGAGGTCGCGGTCACGCACGGTCGCGGTGACGTAGCCGCGTACCAGTTCGGGCAGCGTCGGCGGCGGCGACGTCCCGGCGAAGGTGCTCTCCTTGCCCTGCCAATCCGCCGTGAGCGCCTTGAGTAACCCTTCCTTCCCGCCGAAATAGTAAGAGATGAGCTGTTTGTTCACTCCGGCTCTGGCGGCTATCTCACTCACCCTCGTTCCGGCGAATCCCTTGGCGGAGAACTCGGCCTTGGCCGCCTCGACGATGCGCCTCTTGGTGCGCTCGGGATCACGCCTGCGCTCCACGGGGGCGCGGCGAGAGGGCTTGTCCATGCCTCACGGTAACACCGGCCAACCATCGGGATGAATCTATCAACCTTTTGGTTGATAGATTCATCCCGATGGTTGATAGTGATGCCATGGCGAACATGAGAGTCGCCGTCGTCGGAGGCGGGATCGGCGGTCTCTGCCTGGCGCAGGGGCTGCACGGCGCGGGGATCGACGTGACGGTCTACGAGCGCGACCGCACCCCTTCCGACCGGCTCCAGGGCTACCGCGTCCACATCGACCCCGACGGCTCCCGGGCCCTGCGCGACTGCCTGCCCCCCGAACTGTGGGAGGCGTTCCTGGCCACCTCCGGTCGCGGTGCACAGGACTTCCGCTTTCTCAGCCACCGGATGAGACCGCTGCTGACCCTGGAAAGTCCGTCCGTGACCGATCCGGTGGACGCCCACCACTCGGTCAGCAGGATCACCCTGCGGCAGATCCTGCTCTCCGGCCTCGAAGGGCCCAGCGGTGTCGTCCGGTTCGGCAAGACCTTCGAGAGCTACACCCGTGACCCCGAAGGCACCGTCACCCTGCGCTTCGCCGACGGCACCGCCGAGACCGCCGACATCGTGATCGCCGCCGACGGCGGAAACTCCCGCGTCAGACGCCAGTACCTGCCGCACGCCCGCCGCGTCGACACCGGCATCGTCACGATCGCGGGCAAGTTCCCGCTCACCGCCGCCACGCGCCCTCTGATCGACCCGGGCCTGTACGAGGCCATCAACATGGTCATTCCACCGAGGGGCCTCGGCATGTTCGCCGCGCCGCACGATCTCGCGGGCGCCGGGAACGCCGGAAGTACGGTCCTGCCGCCGGGGATCGGCAGGACCGAACGGGAGGGTGCCCTGTTCGACAACACCGGCGGCTACGTCATGTGGGCCTTCGGCGCCGCGACCGGTCGCTTCCCCCACGACCTCGCCACGATGGACGGTGAGCGGCTGAGGGACATCGTGACCCGGATGACCGAGGGCTGGCACCCGGACCTCCGCACACTGGTCACCGCCTCCGACCCCGACACCGTCTCGCTGCTGCCGATCCGCACCTCGGTGCCGATCGGCCCCTGGCCCGCCACGAACATCACCCTGCTCGGAGACGCGATCCACAGCATGACCCCGATGCGGGGGATCGGCGCCAACATCGCCTTACGCGACGCCCGGTCGCTTCGCGACGCTCTCACCGGTGGCGGCGACCCCGTCGCGGCCATCGCCGTCTACGAGGCGAGGATGCGCGAGTACGGCTTCGCCGCCGTGCGCGACTCCCTCAAGGCGGCCCATCGGTTCGTGGACGAGAACCCGGTAACCCGGGCCGGCCTGAGGACCTTCCTGCGCGCCGCCGGGCACCTCACGGCCCTGAGACGCAAAGCCTCCCTGTGAGATCTGGTGCCTTACCCGTCACGTCGGACTCAGACCTTCGACCATGTCGCGGGCTGGTCGGCGGACGGTCTCCATTCCTCCGGAGATCATTCCCGTTCTGCGAGCACACTTCGACGAGTTCGCGGAGCCGGGGGAGGGCGGCCTTGTCTTCGTCGGTCCCAAGGGGGCGCTCCCGCTCCCGTGGGATCTGGAGGAAGGTACAGACCGAGGTGGGTCTTCCGGCGTTCCACTTCCATGATCCCCGGCGCGTCGGTAACACCTTGGCATCGGACAGCGGGGGGAGCCCCGAAGAGCCTGATGACCGGAATGGGACACTCCTCCACTCGGGCGGCGCTCGTCTACCAGCACGCGAGCAAGGACCTGACCAGGCCATCGCTCGGGCGCCGGGGAAGGAATTCAAGAAAGCCCGCGAAAACGGGTCCAGAAAACCATCGGGCACGCAGCGGGCACGGAAGTTCCTGAAGTTTTGGCGAAACGTGAAAGGCCAGGTCGCCGCGTATGGGCTGACCTGGCCTTTCATCATCTGAGCGGACGACGGGAATCGAACCCGCGTAGCCAGTTTGGAAGACTGGGGCTCTACCATTGAGCTACGTCCGCGCGAGCCGGCGTCAGTCTGGTCTAGACTTCATCCGTTCGTCAGGGCGTAAGCGTACCGGAGTTCCGGAGCGTGCGCGCACTCGACCTACGGGGTGTGGCGCAGTTTGGTAGCGCACCTGCTTTGGGAGCAGGGGGCCGCAGGTTCAAATCCTGTCACCCCGACACGTGCCGGGCATCGGTTTCGACCGGTGCCCGGTTCTTCGTTCCGGAGGGCGAGTGGCTCTTCGCGGCGCGCGTGGGACGGGCGGGCCAAGGGTGCCCGCAGAGAAACGCGGAAATGATCCCGCTGTGGGGAGAATGTCAGGAGTGAGGGCTGAAGAAGGCCCAGACGGCCTTGCCGCCGCAGTTGAGGTGATCCCAGCCCCAGCCCTGGCTGTAGGTCTCCACGATGTAGAGGCCCCGGCCGTTCTCCGAGACGAAGTCGGGCTCCTTGGGCGTCGGCACCTCGTTGCTCGGGTCCGTCACGGCCAGGAGCACGTGGGGAGAGAGGTGCACCAGGACGAGCGTGATCGGGTTGATCTCGGTCCGGCCGGGCGGGCACAGCGCGTAACGGACCGCGTTGGTGACGAGTTCCGAAACCACTAGCGCTGCGTCATCGCTGAGTTCCGCCAGCCCCCAGTCGTGGAATGTGGAACGTGTCACGTCCCTGGCGGTCTTCACCGAGTCGGCCTGATTGGGCAGGGGACACGCGGTGGCGCCGGAGTGGTTGGCCTCCAGTAGCTCGTCAAAGCCCACCTGGCGGGTCGCCTGCAGGTAGTCGGCAGCCGATTTTGGCTCCTCCACCATCCTGCCGGTACCTCCCGCTGTCATCGTGAGTCTCCGTACTACTTGAGAGTTTTCAGAGCTTGTGCACCATAAGCCCAATATGCACTAGGCCATCATGGGTCACCGACACGTCCGCTGCAAGACCCAAATGCACGTGCAGTTGCAATGTGCAGCCGCATGGGCGGTTAGGACGTCGACTTGGCGAATTGGGCAGGGAGTTGAGACCTTGTCATAGCGGCCGGAAGTAGTGACACTGTGTGCGCTGGCCCAAGTACAGAGGGAGGCGAAGTGACGCAGGTTCAACCGGGATCGGGTCCCACAGCTCTGCGTATCCTTTTAGGCTCCCAACTGCGTCGCCTGCGTGAGGCCAAGGGGCTGTCGCGCGAGGAGGCGGGCCATCTGATCCGCGGATCCGAGTCCAAGATCAGCAGGATGGAACTCGGCAGGGTCGGCCTGAGGGAACGCGACGTGGCGGACCTGCTCACCTTCTACGGGGTGGAGGACGAGCAAGCCCGGTCGGCGGTGATGGATCTGCTGCTCAGAGCCAACGAGCCCGGCTGGTGGCACAGGTTCAACGACCTGCTGCCCTCATGGTTCCAGACGTACGTCGGCCTTGAGGAGGCGGCCTCCCGGATCCGTACCTACGAGGTGCAGTTCGTGCCGGGCCTGCTGCAGACGAAGGAGTACGCCAGGGCGGTCATCACCGCGGGGAGCGCCGGCATCGCGCCCGAGGAGATCGCCCGCCGCATCGATCTGCGCATGCAACGCCAGCAGGTGCTCGGCCGACCCGACGGCCCCTTCTTCTGGGCCGTGATCGACGAGGCCGCCCTGCGGCGTCCGATCGGCGGCGCGGACGTCATGCGGGCCCAGCTGGAGCATCTGCTCGACCTCATGCGGCAGCCGAACATCACGATCCAGGTCATGCCCTTCAGCTTCGGAGGTCACAGCGCGGAGGGCGGCGCCTTCAGCGTGCTCCGCTTCAACGACAGCGAACTCCCCGACGTCGTCTACGTCGAACAGCTGGCCAGCGCCCTTTACCTGGACAAGCGTGAGGACGTCGACCGCTACAGCGAGGTCATGGAGCGGTTGTGCGCGGTCAGCACCACGCCCGGCGAGACGAACGACATCCTGCGGCGGATCATCAAGGAGGACTGAGCGGCCATTGGTCGCTCCCTGGTGCCGCTCTGCCCTAGACTGGCCAGCGGCGCTGAACACCCGCCGCTGTGGAGCATGCCCTAATCTCGCGTGTCTCGACGGCTGTGCCAGGTGCCGCTCATGTGGGCGCGGCGCGCGAGCTTGCCGCGGTAGCCGTTAAGTCCTGACGCGCCCGCGATCACTCGAAGCTTGATCAAGGAGACGACCCCGTGAAGACCGCTGTGGAGGAGCTCAGCCCGACCCGGGTAAGGCTTACCGTCGAGGTGCCGTTCGAGGAGCTCGGCGAGAGCCTGCAGGCGGCGTACAAGAAGGTCGCGCAGCAGGTGCGCGTCCCCGGGTTCCGCCCCGGCAAGGTTCCGGCTCGCATCATCGAGCAGCGGTTCGGCCGCGCCGTGGTGCTGGAGGAGACCCTCAACGACGCGGTGCCCAAGCTGTACGGCCAGGCCGTCGACGAGAGCGACATCTTCCCGGTCAGCCAGCCGGAGATCGAGGTCACCAAGATCGAGGACGGCCAGCAGGTCGAGTTCACCGCCGAGGTGGATGTTCGTCCCGGCTTCGAGGTCCCCGACTACCAGGGCATCGAGGTGACCGTCCCGGTCTCCGAGGTCTCCGAGAAGGACATCGAGGAGCAGCTGAACGGCCTGCGTCAGCGTTTCGCCACGCTGACCGGCGTCGAGCGCCCCGCGGCCTCCGGTGACTTCGTCGTCATGGACCTGGCCGCCGCGATCGACGGCGTCAACATCGAGGAGCAGCAGGCCAACGACGTCTCCTACGAGGTCGGCGCCGGCTCGGTGCTGCAGGGGCTGGACGACGCACTGGTCGGCCTGTCCGCGGGTGAGACCAAGGAGTTCACGACCAACCTGGTCGGCGGCGAGAACGCCGGCGAGGAGGCAGTGGTCACCATCACCGTCAAGAGCGTCAAGGAGAAGGTCCTCCCCGAGCTCGACGACGAGTTCGCCCAGCTCGCCAGTGAGTTCGACACTCTCGACGAGCTCAAGGCGAGCATCAGCGAGACGGCCCGCCGCAACAAGCTGATCGACCAGGTCGTCCAGGCTCGCGAGAACGCCCTCGCCGCCCTGCTCGACAAGATCGACATTCCGCTGCCCGAGAGCGCGCTCAAGGCCGAGGTCGACAACCGCAAGCACAACCTTGAGCACCAGATCGCCGAGAGTGGCCTGAGCAGGGAGGCATACTTCCGCCTCTACCAGACCACCGAGGAGGAGCGCTTCGCGGAGTTCGACGAGAGCGCCGCCAAGGCGCTCAAGACGGGCTTCGTCCTCGACAAGATCGTCAAGAGCGAGGACCTCGGTGTCAGCGAGCAGGAGCTGACCAACTTCGTGGTGCGCCGCGCCATGCAGATGAACGTCGCGCCCAACACGCTGGCCCAGCACCTGGCCGAC
The DNA here is from genome assembly GCF_042898365.1 of Streptosporangium sp. NPDC000509. Taxonomy (NCBI): domain Bacteria; kingdom Bacillati; phylum Actinomycetota; class Actinomycetes; order Streptosporangiales; family Streptosporangiaceae; genus Streptosporangium; species Streptosporangium sp. NPDC000509. The sequence continues at coordinate 279,731 of NZ_JBIAYX010000016.1, forward strand.
AACGACCAGCTCACGCTGGCCATGGTCGAGATCGTCCGCGACAAGGCCAAGAGCGTCATCGGCGACGCCGCCAAGGTGACCGACGAGGCCGGCAACGAGGTCGACCTCAAGGCCATCTACACCGAGATCAACGGTGAGGAGGTCTCCGAGGAGGCCGACGACACCGAGGTCGAGACCGCCGCCAAGTAGTCTTCGGCCGAGCGGGAGACCGGATTCGTCCGCTGCCTCCGCCGCCCGACGCCCCCGCCGCGCTCCGCGCGGCGGGGGCGTCTTCGTCCCCGGGTGAGGGTGCGCGTGCCGCAGGGCGACGCCTGGAGGTCTCCGGAATCTCCCCGGCCCCACTGCTCCGCCCCAGAGCTTCGAGGGCTCCTGGGCCCTCTGAGAGCCGTTGAGGGATCTCGTGGCCCCAGCCTGTCGCGCGCCTTCCTTCGCATGCCCACCTTCGCCTCTCCGGCGAGCGGCGACACGCCGGGGAGGCTCCGGCCTCTCAGCCCTCGCAGGGAGGCACAACAGGGGAGCCGCGGACGTGGTGGGGAGGCGGCGGGCAGCATGCGCCGTCAGCGAACAGTGCGTTGAGGAGGCATGTCCGGTAGGTGGCGCGCGTTAAGGTCACAAGCAAAGCCAATCGATTACGACGCATCGGAAGGTGACGCTGTGACCAGCCCGCCGACCTTCTACCAGCCGACCGGCTCCGGGCCCGAGTCGATGAGCCAGCCAACCGGCTCGTTCAGGCTCGAAGACCAGCTCTACCAGCGGCTGCTGCGTGAGCGCATCATCGTGCTGGGCACCCAGGTCAACGACGAGATCGCCAACCGGATCTGCGCCGAGCTGCTCCTGCTCGCCGCGGACGACTCAGAGCGCGATATCTGGCTCTACATCAACTCGCCAGGCGGTTCCGTGACCGCTGGTATGGCGATTTACGACATGATGGAATATGTGCCTAACGATGTGTGCACGGTCGCGATGGGTCTGGCCGCCTCCATGGGCCAGTTCCTTCTGTGCGCCGGCGAGCGGGGCAAGCGATACGCCCTGCCGCACGCCCGCATCATGATGCACCAGCCTTCCGGCGGCATCGGCGGCACCGCCGCCGACATCGCCATCCAGGCGGAGCAGATGCTCTACGTCAAGAAGACCCTCGCCGAGCGCATCGCGTTCCACACCGGCCAGAATCTCGAGCAGATCGAGGCCGACTCCGACCGCGACCGCTGGTTCACGGCCGAGGAGGCCAAGGACTACGGCTTCATCGACCAGGTCGTGCGCAGCGCTCGGCAGGTGCCCTCCACGGGCGCCGTCTCCTGAAGGGGCACAAGGTGAGTGAGTTGATCCGGCCGGGAGACATCAACGGCCGCTACGTTCTTCCGTCCTTCACCGAGCGCACGTCCTACGGCATGCGGGAGATGAACCCGTACGCCAAGCTCTTCGAGGACCGCATCATCTTCCTCGGCGTGCAGGTGGACGACGCGTCAGCCAACGACGTCATGGCGCAGTTGCTGACCCTGGAGTCACTTGACCCCGACCGCGACATCAGCATCTACATCAACTCGCCGGGCGGTTCGTTCACCGCCATGACGGCGATCTACGACACGATGCAGTTCGTCCGGCCGGAGATCCAGACGGTCTGCCTGGGCCAGGCGGCCTCGGCGGCGGCGGTCCTGCTGGCCGGCGGCACGCCGGGCAAGCGCTTCGCCCTGCCGAACGCCCGCATGCTGATCCACCAGCCGTCCACCGAGGGCGGCGGCCAGGGAAGCGACATCGAGATCCAGGCGCGCGAGATCCTCAGGATGCGCTCGCAGATGGAGATGATCATCGCTCAGCACTCGGGCAGGGCGCCGGAGGCGGTCCGCAAGGACATCGAGCGGGACAAGATCCTCGACGCCGTCGAGGCGAAGGAGTACGGGCTGATCGACGACATCATCCCGTCCCGCAAGAAACTCGCGAAGGCCGTAGCCTCCTAACGAGGCATATCGCACCGGAACCGTGCCGAATCAGGCACGTTCCGGTGCGACTCGCCGCTAGGGGGCTCACTGAGGGCTCAGAAGACGGTAACGTCGAAACCTAAGCGGGATGACTTTTCGATCGGGTATCGGGCCGGTCGGAAGAAACGGACCGCGGTAGCCAGGGCGGTCCCACGCAAAGGAGTATCTGGGGTGGCACGCATCGGCGACGGGGGAGACCTGCTGAAGTGCTCTTTCTGTGGAAAGAGTCAGAAGCAAGTCAAGAAGCTCATCGCCGGACCCGGCGTATACATCTGCGACGAGTGCATCGACCTCTGCAACGAGATCATCGAGGAGGAGCTCAGCGAGTCCTCTGAGCTCAAGTGGGACAGCCTTCCCAAGCCGAGGGAGATCTACGAATTCCTCGACGCCTACGTCATCGGTCAGGACCAGGCGAAGAAGGCTCTCTCCGTGGCGGTCTACAACCACTACAAGCGGGTGCAGTCCGGCGAGCGCGGGCGTGACGACGGCATTGAGCTGTCCAAGTCCAACATCCTGCTCCTGGGCCCCACCGGTTCCGGCAAGACACTGCTCGCCCAGACGTTGGCGAAGATGCTGAACGTTCCGTTCGCCATCGCCGACGCCACCGCCCTGACGGAGGCGGGCTACGTGGGCGAGGACGTCGAGAACATACTGCTCAAGCTGATCCAGGCCGCCGACTACGACGTCAAGAAGGCCGAGACCGGCATCATCTACATCGACGAGGTCGACAAGATCGCTCGTAAGAGCGAAAATCCGTCGATCACCAGGGACGTCTCCGGCGAGGGCGTGCAGCAGGCCCTGCTGAAGATCCTGGAGGGCACGACCGCGAGCGTGCCGCCACAGGGCGGACGTAAGCATCCGCACCAGGAGTTCATCCAGATCGACACCACCAACGTGCTGTTCATCTGTGGTGGGGCCTTCGCCGGTCTCGAAAAGATCATCGAGTCCCGGGTCGGCCGCAAGGGGATCGGTTTCAACGCGATCATCCGCTCCAAGGAGGACATCGACAGCGCCGACATCTTCGAGAACGTCATGCCCGAGGACCTGCTGAAGTTCGGCATGATCCCCGAGTTCGTCGGCCGCCTTCCGGTGATCACGAGTGTCCACAACCTCGACCGTGAGGCGCTCATCCAGATCCTCACCGAGCCGCGTAACGCCCTCGTCAAGCAGTACCGTCGGCTGTTCGAGCTGGACAACGTCGAGCTCGAATTCACCGACGACGCGCTGGAGGCCATCGCCGATCAGGCGATCCTCCGAGGCACCGGCGCCCGCGGCCTGCGGGCGATCCTGGAGGAGGTTCTCCTCTCGGTGATGTACGAGGTGCCCTCGCGGCAGGACGTGGCGCGAGTGGTGATCACCCGCGAGTCGGTTCTGGAGCACGTCAATCCCACGCTCGTCCCGCGCGACCAGCTCAACAAGCAGCAGCGGCCGCCGCGGGAGAAGTCGGCGTAGAAGTCCGCGCGAGCCGCTCCAGGCTCGCACGAGTGGTGCCCCCCGTGGATTCTCCCGCGGGGGGCACCGCCTGTTTCCGGCTGACCGACTCCCGCGACGTATCCGGCTGAGGCCGCCGATGTCCCTCTCCGCCCCTGCTTCGTATCCGCGGGTATCCGCCGATCCTGGTCACCTGTTCGCCGGAGCCCGCGGGTGCCTGCTTCGTATCCGCCGGTGTCCGCTCGGTGTTCGTCGGCCTGCAACGGGGAGGGGAGCATCTCGTTCGCCGGAAGAAGTCACAGGAGAAGCGATCCATAGGACGGTCCGTGGGACGGGGGACACGCGGACATCCCTAGACTTGGGCATCGTGACGACGCCAGAGCTGCCCACCCAGTACGCACCCGCCGACGTGGAGACCCGGAGCTACGAGCGCTGGGTATCGGAGGGACACTTCACCGCCGACCCGAGCAGCGAGCGCGAGCCGTACAGCATCGTCCTGCCTCCGCCGAACGTGACCGGTGTCCTGCACATCGGCCACGCCCTCGACCACTCCATCCAGGACGCGCTGACCCGCCGCGCTCGCATGCGCGGCCAGGAGACGCTCTGGCTGCCCGGCATGGACCACGCGGGCATCGCGACCCAGAACGTCGTCGAGCGCGAGATCGCAAAGAACGGTCTGTCCCGGCACGACCTCGGCCGTGAGGCGTTCGTCGAGCGCGTCTGGCAGTGGAAGGAGGAGTCCGGTGGCCGGATCCTCGGCCAGATGAAGAAGCTCGGCGACGGTGTCGACTGGTCGCGCGAGCGCTTCACCATGGACCCCGGTCTCTCCCGCGCAGTGCAGACGATCTTCAAGAAGCTTTTCGACGACGGGCTCATCTACCGTGCCGAGCGCATCATCAACTGGTGCCCGCGCTGCCTGACCGCGCTGTCGGACATCGAGGTCGAGCACAGCGAGGACGAGGGCGAGCTCGTCTCGATCCGCTACGGCGACGGCGACGACTCCATCGTGGTCGCCACCACCCGGGCCGAGACGATGCTCGGCGACACCGCTGTGGCGGTGCACCCCTCCGACGAGCGCTACGCGCACCTGATCGGCCGCGAGGTGGAGCTGCCGCTCACCGGTCGCCGCATCCCGATCGTCGCCGACGAGCACGTCGACCCGGCCTTCGGTACGGGAGCGGTCAAGGTCACCCCGGCGCACGACCCAAATGACTTCGAGATCGGGCGACGTCACTCGCTGCCGTCCTTGGCGGTCATGGACGAGCGCGGGGTGGTCACCGCACACGGCCCGTTCCAGGGGCTCGATCGCTTCGAGGCCAGGCCCGCGGTGGTGGCCGCGCTCCGCGCGGATGGAAGGATCGTCGCGGAGAAGCGCCCCTACCTCCACTCGGTCGGGCACTGCTCGCGCTGCAAGACCGTGATCGAGCCCCGGCTCTCGCTCCAGTGGTTCGTCAACGTCTCGCCCCTGGCCAAGGCGGCCGGCGACGCGGTCCGTGACGGCCGGACGAAGATCCACCCGCCGGAGCTGGCCAAGCGCTACTTCGACTGGGTCGACGACATGCACGACTGGTGCATCTCCCGGCAGTTGTGGTGGGGGCACCGCATCCCGGTCTGGTACGGCCCGGACGGCGAGGTCGTCTGTGTCGGCCCTGACGAGCAGGCGCCCGAGGGTTATGTCCAGGACCCCGATGTCCTCGACACCTGGTTCTCCTCGGGGCTCTGGCCGTTCTCCACTCTCGGCTGGCCGGACAAGACGCCGGAACTGGCGAAGTTCTACCCGACCTCTGTCCTGGTGACCGGCTACGACATCCTGTTCTTCTGGGTGGCCCGGATGATGATGTTCGGCATCTACGCCATGGACGGCGAGCCGCCGTTCCGGACCGTGGCGCTGCACGGCATGGTCCGTGACCAGTACGGAAAGAAGATGTCGAAGTCGTTCGGCAACGTCGTCGACCCGCTTGACTGGGTCGAGCGCTTCGGTGCCGACGCCACCCGCTTCACGCTGCTGCGCGGTGCCAACCCCGGCTCCGACGTGGCGATCAGCGAGGAATGGGCCGGGGGTTCGCGCAACTTCTGCAACAAGATCTGGAACGCCACCCGCTTCGCGTTGATGAACGGCGCCGTGACGGGTGAGCTCCCGATCGAGAAGCTGACGGCCGCCGACCGCTGGATCCTTTCCAGGCTCCAGGAGGTCGTCGCGTCGGTGGACACCGCGTTCGAAAACTTCGAGTTCGCCAAGATCTCAGACCTGCTGTACCACTTCGCGTGGGACGAGGTCTGTGACTGGTACGTGGAGCTCGCCAAGATCCAGATCGCTTCCGGCCAGGAGCACACCCGGCTCGTGCTGGGTCATGTCTTCGACGCGCTGCTCCGGTTGCTCCACCCTCTGGTGCCGTTCGTCACCGAGGAACTGTGGCGTGCGGTCACCGGGCGTGAGTCGATCGTCGTCGCACCCTGGCCGACGGTTCAGGACTCGTTGCGCGACCCCTCGGCGGAGGAAGAGATCCTCGCCGTGCAGGGATTGATCACCGAGGTGCGCAGATTCCGTTCCGACCAGGGGCTCAAGCCTGGTCAAAGGGTCGCTGCGAGGCTCTCTCTCGCGGGTACGGCACTCGTGCCTCACGAAGGGGCGATCAGGTCTCTGCTCCGGCTCGACCAGCCGTCCGAGTCGTTCGCCGCGACCGCCAGTCTCGATGTGGCCGGAATCGCCGTGGAAATCGATACGGCGGGGACGATCGACGTGGCCGCCGAGCGTAAGCGGCTGGAGAAGGACCTCGCGGCAGCGCGCAAGGAGGCCGCCCAGGTCGCCGCCAAGCTCGGCAACGAGCAGTTCATGGCCAAGGCACCCGACGACGTGGTGACCAAGGTGCGCTCCCGTGCCGCGCAGGCGGATCAGGACATCGAACGATTGCTCGCCCAGCTGGCGGCGCTTCCGGCCGGCTGACCGGCCGAGGGGAGTTCGTGGCAGGGACTCGGGTCGACCTGGTGATCGGGAACTCGACCTGATGAGTGTCCAGGACAGGCAGCTGTCTTGACGAGAACCCGGGGTCTCTTGACCCCGGGTTCTCGTGTTTGAGAGTTGGTGTCCCAGGGAAGACCTAGTTCTTACCGGAAAGTTGGTCATCGCAGCCCTAGGAGGCTGCTAGAGTTCTTCATGCAGGGCAGCGTCCTGCACTCCCCTCTGAAAATCTCGACAAACCGGATGTGTCCGAGTGATTGGACAACGATCGGATGTTGGAGTAAGTTAGAGGGGTTGCCCTGGAAACGGGGTGGTCGCAATCCTAGCGGG
>NZ_JBIAYX010000017.1:0-247712 GCF_042898365.1 Streptosporangium sp. NPDC000509
TCAGAAAGAAGCCGATCTCAATGACCGACCGATCAGGACACGCTCGGGCCTCGGCGGCCCTCCCGCTCCCGATTCCTCCCCGGCCTGAAGACCGGAGCATCCTCGGGAGGTTCTGGTGATGGGCGGATTCAAGAAGTTCCTGATGAGGGGCAACCTCGTCGAGCTCGCCGTGGCGGTCGTGATCGGAGCCACCTTCAGCGGGCTGGTGCAGGCCCTGGTCAAGGACCTCATCACGCCGCTGATCGGGGCGATCACGGGTGGTAGGGAGCCGGACTTCTCGCAGTACGTGTTCACCATCAACGGCTCCAAGTTCATGTACGGCGACTTCATCAACCACCTGCTGAGCTTCCTGATCATCGCCGCGGTCATCTACTGGTTCGTCGTGATGCCCATGACCCGGCTGGTGGCCTTCTTCGACAGAAACAAGAAGGCCACCGAGAAGGACTGTCCGGAGTGCCTGAGCAGCATTCCGGTCGAGGCCAAGCGCTGCGCGTTCTGCACCGTGGAGCTGTCGCGGGTCGCCGCCGCCGACAAGCCGCCGGCGTAACCCGGCCGCGACGCCCGCATCCCGCCCCGGCACCCGGGCGCCCTCGGGGCCCGGGGTCCTCAATGATCATTGACGGGCAGTGGAAGGTCGGGCAAACTTGGCCCCTGCGAAGTCTTCCAGGGGAGTGGTATGGACTTCTCCGTCCTGGGGCCGGTCGAAGTGCGCGCCGACCACCAGGCGCTTCCCCTGGGCGGACGCAAACAGAGGGCCCTGCTCGCGGTGCTTCTTCACCACGCCAACAGGTCCGTACCCGACGACCTGCTCGTGGACGCGCTCTGGAGCGAGCAGCCGCCGAAGACGGCCGCCAGCAACCTGCGCCTGTACGCCTCCCGTGTCCGCCAGTCCCTGGGCGGCGACCGGATCCTGCGCCGGCACGGCGGCTACCTGCTGGTCGTGCACCCCGGCGAGCTGGACGTCCATCGATTCCAGTCACTGGCGGTGGAGGGCCGCGACGCGTTCCTGCACGGCGACCACCACGAGGCCGCCGACCTCCTCCACCGGGCCCTGCGGCTGTGGCGCGGTCCCGCGTACGCCGACCTGCGGTTCGTCGACGACCTGTCCGGCGAGGCGGCGCGCCTGGAGGAGCTACGGCTCACCACCCTGGAGAACCGCGTCGAGGCCGACCTCACGGTGAGGTTCCAGCCGGAGCTCGTCGCCGAACTCACCGGCCATGTGAACGCGCACCCGCTCCGTGAACGCCTGCGGGCGCACCTCATCCTGGCGCTCGCCCGCTCCGGCCGGAGCGCCGAGGCGCTCACGGTGTACGCCGACGCCCGGCGCCTGCTGAACGAGGAGCTCGGCGTCGAGCCCGGGGAACGGCTCCGCGACCTCCACCGGCTGATCCTGGCCGGGGAGTGGGCGACCCCCGAGCACGCGCAGGACGACCAGCCGGAAACCGGACAGGGCCCGCCCGAGTCGCGCGATCCTCCCGCGGAGCTGCCGATGAACATCGCCGACTTCGCGGGGCGCGACGAGCAGGTGAGGGAGCTCGTCGCCCGGCTGGAGGAGTGCTCCACGACGACCGTCTCGGTCATCACCGGAATGGGCGGCATCGGCAAGACGACGCTGGCGCTGCACGTGGCGCACCGGATCGCGGACAGGTTTCCCGGAGGGCAGCTCTACGTCGACCTGCAGGGCGCGCACGAGGAGGAGCAGGCGCACCCCGGCCACGTGCTCGGACGGTTCCTCGTCGCGCTGGGGGTGCCCGGGTCGAGCATCCCCGAGTCGGTCGAGGCACGCGCCGCGCTGTACCGCAGCCGCCTCGCCCGCGAGAAGGTCCTCATCGTCCTCGACAACGCGGCCTCCGAGGAGCAGGTCAGACCCCTGCTCCCCGGCGTGTCCGGCTGCGCCGTGATCGTCACGAGCCGCGCGAGGCTCTCCGGCCTGGAAGGCGTACGGCCGGTCGAGCTGGACGTCCTGAGCACCCAGGAGGCCGTGGAGCTGCTCTCGCGGATGATCGGGCACGACCGCGTCGCCGCACAGCTCCCCGCCGCCACCGAGCTCGTCTGGCTGTGTGACCGCATCCCGCTCGCCGTACGCGTCGCGGGCGCGCGGCTCGCCGCCCGTCCCCGGCAGAGCATCGCCTGGCTCGTGGGGCGGCTCGCCGACGAGCGCGGACGCCTCGACCAGCTGACCGTCGGCGACCGCGCGGTCAGGGCGAGTCTCGCCCAAAGCTACGTCGGCCTCCCGGAGAACGCGCGACGCGCCTTCCGGCTGCTCGGCCTGCTCGACGTACCCGGCTTCGCGAGCTGGGTCCCCGCCACCCTGCTCGACCGCCCCGACCAGGAAGGGCAGACATACCTGGAGCTCCTGGTGGACGCGCAGCTCGCCACCATCTCCGGGATCGACGCCACCGGACAGGCCCGCTACCGCTTCCACGACCTCGTCCGGCTGTACGCCCGCGAGCGCGCGGAGGCCGAGGAGGAGCCCGCCGAGCTGCTGCGCGCGACGACCCGGGCGTTCGGCGCGTGGCTCTGGCTGGCCGAACAGGCGATGGAGCACGTCCACGGCGCCTGCTACGCCGTACTCCACGGCCCCGCACCGCGTCGTGAACTGCCCGGGGAGATCACCGCGTCCCTCCTGCGCGACCCCCTCGCCTGGTTCAACGCCGAACGGACCGCGCTCGCCGGTCTCGTCGAACAGGCCTGCGCCCTCGCACTCGACGACTTCGCCTGGGACCTCGCGGGATGCCTCGAACGCTACTTCGACTCCCACGGCTTCTTCTCCGAGTGCCGACGCCTCAACGAACGGGCCATGCTCGCCTGCCGTACGGCGGGAAACCTGCTCGGCGAGGCCGTCATGCTGCGCGGACTGCTCGACGTGACCACCTGGACCGGCGTCGAGCACGAGGGCGGCGCGATGGTCGCGCTGCACACCAACGCCGTCCGGCTCGCCGAGATGTTCGCCGAGGTCGGCGAGCTGCGTGGGCTGTCGGACGCCCACGTGATGTGCGCCTGGGGCCTGGCCGCGCAGGGATTCGTCGAACCGGCCGTGGAGGCGGCGGAGACGGCGCTGCGCCTCGCCGAGGAGACCGACCACCTCGGCGGCCGGGCGCGCGCCCACCTCGCCCTCGGCATCACGAACGGCCAGCGGGACGTCCTCTCGGCGATCCCGCACCTGGTGAGCGCGCTGCAGGTGGCGGAAACGCTGGGAAACCCGCGCTTCGAGGCGACCTGCCTGCAGTTCCTCGGCCTCGCGTACGTCGAGACCGGCCAGTTCGAACCCGCGGAACGGTGTCTCAACCGCTCGCTCGTCATGTCCCGGATGGCGAAGGACCCGGCCTCCGAGACGATGACCCTGGTCACGCTGGCGAAGCTCTACAACGGCGACGGCGACGAGCGGGCCCGGCCCACCGCCGACACCGTGGAAGAGCTCAGCCGCCGCTACAACCTCACCCACCACCTCGCCGACGCCCTCTGGATCCTGGGCGACCTCGACCGCGCCGACGGCGACCACGCGCGAGCCGTCGAACGCCTCACCGAATCCGTGGCGCTGTGGCGCACCCGCAGCTGGACCACATACCTGGCGGGCGCGCTCCGCAGCCTCGGCCTCGCCCACGTGGCGGCCGGCCACGGGGAGAAGGCCCTGAAATGCTGGCGCGAGTCCCACGAACTCTTCACCCTCATCGGGGACAGGGCGAAGGCGGACGACCTCGCCGGACTCCTCGGACGCCACTCCTCGATCACAGGCTGTCCCTGATCAGTTTTTTCCGGTGTATGCGAAAAATATGCAGTGGCTCCGTAGGGTCCGGGTGGCAGGAGATTTAGTGGTCGTCTGAAGCTTCACGATCCGTACGAGAATGAGCAGGCTCATTCTCACCGGGGTCACACAGGGGCTGACCCTTCCCGCGTATCGTGAGCCCTCGGCCATCAGCGTGTCCTCCGGGCCGATCACCCGATCGGTCCGGCCCTTTCCCTCATGGAGAGGCACCCGGAGGACAATGGAACCGTGAGTTTCGAACTGGCCGTCTGGTACGAGCCCAAACCGATCACCAGGGAACACGCGGAGAACGTCTTCCTGGGCCTCCGGGACCCGCGTAACACCGAGCCTCGCCCCGACGCCGGGGCGGCTCCCAGCGGGGAGTCCCATGACGCCGGGACGCGTCCCGGCGGGACGCCTCATGACGCCGAGACGGCTCCCGCCGGGGAGCCTCAGGACGCGGGTCCCCGTCCCGAAGAGGGGGAAGACGCCGCCGAGGCGTACCCAGGGCTGGTGGCCTTCGCCGACCGGTTGCCCGAGGCCGAGTGGCTCTCCCCTGACCACATCCTGATCAGCATGGACCCGGAGCGTGCCGACGAGGTGTCCTCCGAGGTCTTCGCCCTAGCCACCGAGTGCGGGCTGGTCTGCTACGACCCGCAGCGCGGCCTGGTGCACAACCTGTCTCCGCGAGGCATCTACCCGACCATGGAGATGCGCACGGGCGACGGGATGATCGTGGTCTCACCGGACCTCCAGCTCATCTCCGACGCGCTCGCGACCATGTCCCCACAGAACCCGTTCACCGCCCTGGTCGTCTTCGGCGAGCACTTCGTCCAGAGCTCGCCGGAGATCTCGGGCTACGAGCTTGAGTACAAGGACAGCGTCAGAAACCGGATGTTCCGCACGCACGTCCAGGACCTGAAGGCGGTCCAGGAAGCCTTCACCGAGTACGCCACCGGCGAGCGCGCCTTCCTGGAACGCCACGACTGGAAGCTCGTCTGACTTCGTTTTGGTGGGGTGGTTCCATTTTGCCGGGGCCGGCGGTGATGCGCTGGAGTGTGCGCCAGCGGCCTTCGAGCCTCATGGCCCGGGTGAACGTCGTCGCAGAATACGAGAAGTTCCTGATCTCGCGACAAACTGAAAGCTGACGAACGGACGAGCCCTATGGACTCGCCCGTTTCATCAATAGGTGATGGTGCACTGACTGGAAGTGGGAAGAGGCGGCGAGGTGGTCGTCATAGGCATGTCGATCTCGAACCCGAAGTTCGCGTACTGGTTCGGCAGGATGGCGCCGTTCCACGACGCCGGTCTCCACACGGTCGTCGAGAACCTATTCACGTTCCAGAACAGGTGAACGACCGCGCCCGCCGAGAAGGGAAAGTCGATGACCGCCTCCCAGGTGGTCGACGGTGTCGTGCCGGTGTTGGTCAGCCGCGCATCGACCTGCCACCTGTACTGCCCGCCGACGGTCCCCCGGTAATTGGCTTGGAACGTCAGCGTGCAGGTGGTGGCGGCGTCGGCGGGTGTGACGACGGCGAACGCGCCGAATAAGGCGGCCACCAGCCACATGATCAGGCGCCGTCGCCGACGGACGCGCCGTTCTGTCATGGGCCTCTCCTGTCAGGAAGTGCGCGCGATGAAAGACACGCATAGGCGATGATCGAACGATACGGTCGGCGTCGAATACCGTCAACGGCGCTGAAAGTTTCAGCTATTCAATGAAATGATCTCAGTGGAATAGTTCCGACAGCTGGGATTTCCGAGGCATGAATGGTGGAATTCCGGACTTATCGGGAGAGGTCGTCGACGGCCGGAAATGTGTTTCGAGGCGAGACCGGCATCCCCAAAATCGGCCGCGACCACAAGATCTTCCGTGCCACCGCCTACCGCTCCATCGACGAAGGAATCGAGATCCTCGCTCAAAGGCCGCTGGCGCACACTCCAGCGCATCACCGCCGGCCCCGGCAAAATCGGCGACATCGCCCGCACCGTCCTCGTCCTCACCCAGTTCGAGCACGGCAGACTCATCTAAAAGTCGCTGAGATCACCTCGTTGTGGTTGTTCGTGCCCGCGTGCGGCGGGTGGGTGGCTCTTTGTGCCCGCTGCGGTGGGCGGGTGCTCCGGCCGGCCGTCTCAGTTACTGTCTGGTGTTTCAGGCCTCCGGCCTGCTCGGGCGTGGTGGTTGCGGGCTCTTTTTAAGCCGGCCGGAGCACCCGCCCACCTCCGCTGCACGTGTTCCGGCCGTGCGGGGTGCGGGCCGTAGTTGCTTTCTTTCCGGCTGCCCTGGCGACCCGCCGTCGCTGAAGCGTCTTTGAAGGCGCGTTCAGGGTGGGTCGCCGTAGCTGAAGCGTCCCGTGCACGACCCAGTCCAGGGCTGAGGCGCCACAGTCCGCCCCCGTGTCAATGATCAGGTGCATGACGCCGCTGGCGGCCAGGCTCACTATCACCCAGCTGAGGATCCAGCGACAGTGACCTATGTTGTCGCCGGACGTTACGGCTGTACGGGGGTGATGTCGGTGTGCGGGAAATCCTCGCCTTTGAAGAGCAAGGGCTGGTCGAAGTCTTTGGCGAGAGCGTAGGCGAAGCAGTCGCCCATGTTGAGTTTGGCCTTGGAGTGGTTGCCCTTGCCGTATGTCTGGTAAGCGCGGCGCGCAATCCTGGCTTGATTAGGCGTTACTGGCTCGATGATGAGCCCCATCTCGTTAATGAGCGTGTCGAAGGCGTTGCGCATGGTCTCGCCGCGATTGTCGGCCACGATAGCCGCTTCGACGTAGTTGACAGCCGAGATACGACCCACGGCTGCGGCGATGACCTGAGCGAAATGGGCGGCCTCAGGCTCCCCGTTGATGACGGCGATGATGGCGCTGGAATCGATGATCATGCGGGAAGGCCGGTGTTCGGGTCGTACAGGTCTTCAATGGACAGCCGGTCCTGATCGAGGTGAGCGCGCATGTCGGCGGCAATGCTCAGGATGCGTTCGGCTCTGGCGGCGGTTCCGGAGCGTCGTTCCAGCGCATCCAGACGGCGTTCGAGCACTTGAGCGGCGTGCTGGGTTTCCTCGGCCAGCCGGATGACCCGGCGGGCGAGATCATGAATGGGCTCGTGTTCGAGGTCCACGCTCACCGTCGCTCGCTCCTTCGGTCGCGTTACCTGGGTTACATCATCAGCGTAGCCGTTGGCCAAGCCTTTCTAGTGGCATGTCACTGAACCTCGCTGGGCTATTTGATCTCGGCGGGTGAGCAGGCCAGCGTGGTCCCCAACGACACCGACTTCGTCGCCAAGATGCAGCACGTCTTGGCCCCGTACGACGCCTCACCACATGGTGTGCGTGGATGAGTTCGGCCCTTTGAACCTGCAGCCCCACAAGGGCAATGCCTGGCGGCCAGGCAAAGACCCCGCCGTCTGCGGGCCACCTACAACCGCTACAGCAACACCGCCATCGCCACCAACATCCGCTGGCACAACCGGCACGCCCCGCCCAAGGTCAGCTTCCCGGCCAGCTCCCCGATCCGCTCATGGACCCGTTATCCCACCAAGGCTGCGTGACACGCCACTAGATCGTCTTTCAAGGCGCCCTGCCCCATGACGGCCAGGGCGCCTTACGTGTTTTCGGCACCTTCAAAGTGCCTCGGGGCCCTCCGGGCGCGAGGAGAGGGGATCACGGCCGCATGGGCACGATGGCGTGGGATTCCGTGTGTCGCCGTCCCCAAGCCAGAGGAGGTCGGAGCGAAGCCGCCGTGCGGCACTGTGCGCGCTCGTCCACCGGCCGAAACCGTTGCCGTTCACTCCGACGGTTGCCGCCGCTCCGCCCGGCAGCGTCAGCCCGTATGCCACCACCTCTGTCATGCCTCCTTCGTCATCCCCCGCACACTCCTGAATCAGGGCGAACAGGCGTGGCTCACCTGTCAGGGCGGGTGTCTCTACACGGGTGTGTCCCGGCTCCGTGTCGCGCGTGAGGTCTCCACTGACGCCCGAATCATGGCGGGCGGGCGGTTGGTCGGACTCATGGGAACGTTCCACAGCGAGTGCTCTCTTCCTGCCTGGCGCCTTGCGAAGGCGGTGCGATCTGAATTCGTTCGCGAAGCAGCCTGCCTGTTCTTTGGTCAGCGGCAGCTCTATAGTGTTCTAGAGCACTGGCAAAGTCAATCGCTGATTCAGAGTGCACTAGAACAGGGGTCTCATGATGGCTGGCAGCCCGCAGGCGATGGCTCCGTACAGGCGGATCGCCGCGCAGATCAAGGCCAGGATCGAGAGCGGGGAGATCCGGCCCGGCGACCGGATTCCGTCGGTGCGGGAAATCATGCGCGACGAGGGGGTGTCCACCGCGACGGCCACCCGAGTCGCGGCCGTCCTGAGGGCGGAAGGCTACGCGGAGTCGGTTCCGGGGATCGGCACCCTGGCCAACCTGCCGAAGAAGATCACAGCAGGTTCCGATCGCCTTCAAATGCTGCGGGCGAACGGGAGCGGCTACCGTCAGGGCGAGCGAGTCGAGATCTTGAGCGCCGGTCTTGTTCCGGCACCCCAGGCGGTCGCGGACGCGCTGGAGATCGAAGAGGGAGTCGCTGTCGTCCAGCGTCGTCGCGCCTACTACGACGACAGAGGGCTCGTGGCGCTGTCCACCTCATGGCTTCCAGGTGAGCTGGGCCAGGTGGTGCCCGAACTACTGGTCGCGGAACCACTCCCGAGAATGACCTTCGGGCTGGTCGAGGACAGAGCAGGGCGACGGGCCGTCCGACGGCGCGACATCGTCGCCATCAGGCCGATCCCCGAGGACATCGCCTCGGCGCTCGGCATGGAAAGCGGTCAACCGGCACTCACCATGACCAACCTCTACTGGGATCAGCACGACGAGGTGACCGAGTACGCCGTGGACTTTCTCGGCCCCGGCCGCGAACTCTCGGCCGACTACACCCTGGAATAACCCCTCGACCGGATGGCCTGGCTGGCCAAGAAGACGGTCCACCTTGTCCTGATCTCTGCAGGGATCGCCATCTCTGCAGAGATCGCCCTACCTCGGCGGTAATCAACGGGTGACATCCAAGGCCCGAATGCTCGCGACATAAGTGGTGAAACCCGCACATCGTGGAAGAACCACTGCGTCGGACAGCCAAGGGCGATCGCGATGAGACCGGTGTCCACGACGAGGGTCTTGCAGCGTGCGCCGATAGCGCTGCCTCTGGCGCCTCAGCCCTGGACTGGGTCGTGCACGGGACGCTTCAGCTACGGCGACCCACCCTGAACGCGCCTTCAAAGACGCTTCAGCGACGGCGGGTCGCCAGGGCAGCCGGAAAGAAAGCAACTACGGCCCGCACCCCGCACGGCCGGAACACGTGCAGCGGAGGTGGGCGGGTGCTCCGGCCGGCTTAAAAAGAGCCCGCAACCACCACGCCCGAGCAGGCCGGAGGCCTGAACCACCAGACAGTAACTGAGACGGCCGGCCGGAGCACCCGCCCACCGCAGCGGGCACAAAGAGCACCCACCCGCCGCACGCGGGCACGAACACCAAACCACACCGGCGCAATGAGCACCCGCACAGCGCACCCGGAAAACTCCGGGTGCACCGAAAGGGAACAGCCCCAGCTATAAGAAAAAACGCCCGATCAACTATTCACCCGGGAAACGGACACCCACCTGCGAGCGGACCTCGTCCATGATGCCCATCACGTCCAAGGTCGCCTGCCAGGGCATCAGCGGGCTCTCCAGCAGCCCCTCCCGCAGGCAGCGCATCGCCTCGACCGCCTCGTGCAGCATGCCCTTGCCCTCGAAGGGGACGTGGAAGGTCTCCGGCTCGCCCTCCGTGGGGTGCAGGACGAAGGTGTCGGGGCGGAAGAACGGGCCGGGCACCTCGATCCGGCCGAGCGGGCCGGAGATGGATGCGGCGACCGGGCTGTGCGTGGTGAGGCCGCAGGACAGCAGGGCGACCGCGCCGTTGTCGTAGCCGAGCAGCACGCCGGTGTTCTCGTCCACCCCTTCGGGGGTGAGCCGCGCCCAGGAGCGCACACCGGCCGGGACACCGAGCACCATGTGAGCGAAGGAGATCGGGTAGACGCCCACGTCGAGCAGGGCGCCGCCGCCGAGTTTCGGGTTGCGGAGCCGGTGCTCGGGCGGGACGGAGACGGAGAAGCCGAAGTCGGCGTGGACGGTGTTGACCGGGCCGATGGCGCCTCCCTCGACCAGTTCCATGACCTTGCGGACGGCCGGGAGGCAGCGCGTCCACATCGCCTCCATCAGGAACAGGCCGCGCTCCCGCGCGAGGTCGACCAGCGCGGCGGCCTCGCCTCGGTTGAGGGTGAACGCCTTCTCGCACAGGACGGCCTTGCCTCCTTCGAGGCAGGCCCGTACGGCGTCGTGGTGGGCGTTCTGGGTGTTGGCCACGTAGACGATGTCCACGTCGGGGTCGGCGGCGAGCTCAGCCCAGCTTCCGTGGGCCCGCGGGATGCCGTGCCGGTCGGCGAAGGCCCGTGCGGACTCCTCCGACCGCGATCCGACCGCGACCACCTCGGCGTCCGGCAGGAGCTTCAGGTCCTCGGTGAAGGTCGCGGCGATGCCGCCGGTCGCCAGAATTCCCCACTTAATCACACTCATAACGACATATCTCACCATGAATGTGCAACGAGAAGGTCTCCTGACCTCCCCGTCTCACTTCACGCGAGCCTCACCCGGGCCCCACCCGGCCCGTACACACGCTCACCCGCGCGTGTCCGCGAGCAGCGCGTTCAGCACCAGGTCGGGGTGCTCGCGCAGCACGCCGCGCATGCGCCACTCGTCGGTGAACAGCGCGAGCAGCACCCCGTCCAGCGAGCGGGTGAAGACCTCCACCCCGCGCTGGCGGGCCAGGATCGACGCCGACTCGGCGTCGGTGAGCCTGGCGATGCTGAAGTCGAGCCGGTCCATCAGGATCTCGGTGTTGAACTCGGCGGCCATGCGGTGCTTGACCACGTCGAACTGCATCGGCCCCACCGCCGCGAGCACCGGCGACTGGTCACCGCGGACGTCGGAGCGCAGCACCTGGACCACGCCTTCGGCGTCGAGCTGCTCGATGCCCTTGCGGAACTGCTTGGATCGGCTGGAGTCGCGGACCCTGGCGGTGGAGAAGTGCTCGGGGGCGAAGCTCGGGATCCTCGGGAACTCGACGGGCGGGCCGTCGTACAGCGTGTCACCGGGCCGCAGCGCGCTGGCGTTCACCAGGCCGACCACGTCGCCGGGGTACGCCTCGTCGATCGTGGCGCGCTCCTGGCCGAAGACCGACTGGGCGTACTTGGTGGCGAACGGGCGAGCGGTGGCCGCGTGGACGAGGACCATGCCGCGCTCGAACCTGCCCGAGCAGACCCGGACGAACGCGATGCGGTCGCGGTGCGAGGGGTCCATGTTGGCCTGCACCTTGAAGACCAGGCCGGAGAAGGGCTCCTCCAGCGGGCGCGGGTCGTCGGCGACGTCGGGGCGGGGTGTGGGGGCGGGGGCGATGTCGACCATGGCGTCCAGCAGGCGGCCGACGCCGAAGTTGGACAGCGCGGCCCCGAACAGCACCGGGGTCGACTCGTGCGCCTCGAAGGTCTTCTGGTCGTGGTCGGCGCCGATCGCCGAGAGCAGGTCGATCTCGTCCTTGGCCCGCTCCCAGTCGCCGCCCAGCTCCGCGAGGGCCTGCTCGGCGCTCAGGTCGGTCTCGATGGCCTTGGTGGCGCCGCCGGGGGTGCGGGTGTAGCGGACGATCCGGTCGTCGGTGCGGTCGGCCACGCCGTGGAAGAAGCCGCCGGTGCCGATCGGCCAGGTGATCGGCGTCGGCTTCAGGCCGGTGCGCTCCTCGATCTCGTCCAGCAGCTCCAGGGCCTCGCGGCCCGGCCGGTCCCACTTGTTGACGAACGTGATCACAGGGATGCGGCGGTGCCGGCAGACCTCGAACAGCTTCAGGGTCTGCGGCTCCATGCCCTTGGCCGCGTCGAGGAGCATGACCGCGCAGTCGACGGCGGCGAGCACCCGGTAGGTGTCCTCGGAGAAGTCGGCGTGGCCGGGGGTGTCGACCAGGTTGAACATGTGTCCGCGGTATTCGAACCGGAGGGCGGCGGAGGTGATCGAGATGCCCCTGGCCTTCTCCATCTCCATCCAGTCGGAGGTGACCCCGCGCCGCCCGGACTTGCCGTGCACCGCACCCGCCTGGCTGATCGCGGAGGCGTGCAGCGCCAGTGCCTCGGTCATGGTCGACTTACCCGCGTCGGGGTGGCTGATCACCGCGAACGTGCGACGACGAGCCGCCTCCTGAATGATCGCGGCCATTACAGATCTCCTAGCGATGCGTGAGGTGGGGCAATCCGGGCACAGTGCGGGGGTGCTGGAGGGACCCCGCGTGGCGCTGAAAACAGCTTACGCGCCACTGTGGGTGTCAACAGATGTGGCAACACTTCCCCAGGCCGCTTGCGTCACCATGGTGTTAAGTGGATTGTGGAACATCTCGGTTCGCCCTATGCCCATCCCAACTGTCCGAAAGCGGCTCAGCTCGTGCAACTCGACGATCTAGTGATGTGCAGATGATCACGCTGCGCTATACGGCAGGTTCCGACGTCGGCCGGATCCGGCAAGGCAACGAGGACGCCGCCTACGCGGGCGCCCGGCTTCTCGCCGTGGCCGACGGGATGGGTGGCCACGTGGGCGGGGAGGTCGCCAGTTCGGCGGCGATCGCCAGCGTCGCCTCCCTGGACCACGAGTGCCCCGGCGACCTCGCCGCCGCCGCCGAGGCGGGGGTCCGCAAGGCCAACCAGCGCCTGCGCGAGCTGGTCGAGGAGGACCCGTCGCTCACCGGCATGGGGACCACCTTGACCCTGATGCTCTGGAACGGCTCTCGCGTCGCCCTCGCCCACATCGGCGACTCCCGCGCCTACCTCCTGCGCAACGGTGACCTGTACCAGATCACCTACGACCACACCCTGGTCCAGACGCTGATGGACGACGGCCGGATCACCGCCGAGGAGGCGGCCCGCCATCCGCACCGGTCGATCCTGCTGCAGGTCCTCGACGGCGGCGACAATCTTGAGCTCGACCTCTCCCTGCGGGACGCCGAGCTCGGTGACCGCTATCTGCTCTGTTCCGACGGGTTGTCGGGGGTGGTCGAGGCCGAGCGGCTCCGCCAGGTGCTGGCCGAGGTCGACGATCTCGACGAGGTGACGCGGCAGCTGATCGCGCTCGCCTGCGAGGCGGGCGGGCCCGACAACATCACCTGCGTGGTCGCCGACGTGGTCGAGGGGGAGATGTCGGACACCTCGGTGGTGGTCGGCTCGGCCAACCCCTCATAGAGATCGAACTCGGCGAAAGCCTGCCTCCCGCGAAGACCGGACCATCGCTGGAATCGCCTCCTTGAGGAGACCTGACTCTCACGGAGGGAACCGGCTCATGGGCGCCCTCTTGTGTAGGGAGCCGTTCCGGTAGGTGAAGGGTTCTGGCCGCCGCCGGAGACAACGGCTATCGTCGGAGATCCTCGCCGATCACCGCCCCGGAGGGATGTCCTCATGTACAAGGAGTTCGCCATCGAGGCCGTCGTGTGGCTCATTCCGATCGTGATCCTCGTCGGTCTCGCCTACATGATCACTCGCCCCGCCTGACCTCCGCGACGGTTTTCCGGAGCGTCTTCTCGCGACAGAGCCGAGGACGCGGAGCCCGCTCCCGCTCCTCCGCTTCCGCATGCCCCCTGCCACCGGCCCTCGTACGCGCCGGTGGCCGCCACGGTTAAGGATCATGCGGATTTCTTCCGCTTCGGGAACTATCTCCTTTAACTGTTCTTTATCTGTATATAGTCACCTACACGTGTTCAGGGGACCACGTTCCGACAGATCAGCGGGGGGATTTCGCACGCCAATGGGCCAGTTCGTCGATGCCGCACTGTCTTTTCCGACCGTCCTGTTCACGTTCATGCTTGTGGTGATCATCGCGTACTGGATGCTCGTCGCGGCCGGCGTGTTCGGGTTCGACGGTGATGGCGGCGACGGCGGTGACGGTGCCGAGGCGACGGGGGCCACCGGTTTCCTCAGCGGTCTGGGACTCGGCGGAGTCCCGGCCGCGGTGGTCGTCTCGCTGCTGGTCGTCGTCGCGTGGTTCGCGAGCCTCGTGGGCGGCACGCTGTTCACGAGCACCCCCGCCCTGGTCGCCGTACTGGTCGCGGCACTGGTCTGCGCCTGGGCATGCACGCGCCTCGTCGTCCTCTCACTGCGACGGCTCGTCCCGAAGGAGCGCGTCCCCTCCCGCGCCGACTTCGTGGGCCGCGTGTGCGTCATCCGCACACGCCGCGTCGGCCGTGACTTCGGCCAGGCCGAGGTCACCTCCGCCGACGGCTCTTCCGCTCTCGTTCAAGTACGACAGACCGGTGACGAGGTTTTCGCCGCCGGCAGCGTCGCCCTGATCTTCGCCTATGACTCCCCCGGCGAGTTCTTCTGGGTGATGCCGTACGACGCGGAACTCGACCCTGATCGTTCCATTTAACCGAGGGGCCACATTGGACGTCATCTCCACCGGGCTCGGCATCCTTCTCGCCGTCGTCCTCCTCGTCGTCATCGGCATGCTCTTCATGATCAGCCGGTTGTTCTACAAGGTGGAACAGGGCAAGGCCCTGATCATCTCGAAGATCAACAAGGTTGACGTCACCTTCACCGGCGCCGTCGTGCTGCCCGTCTTCCACAAGTCCGAGCTGATGGACATCTCGGTGAAGACCATCGAGATCGCGCGCACCGGCCGTGAGGGCCTGATCTGCCGCGACAACATCCGCGCCGACATCCGCATCACCTTCTTCGTCCGCGTCAACAAGACCGTCGAGGACGTGGTGAAGGTCGCCCAGGCCATCGGCACCGCACGCGCGAGCGACCAGGAAACGCTGCAGGAGCTGTTCAACGCCAAGTTCTCCGAGGCGCTCAAGACGGTCGGCAAGCAGCTCGACTTCGTGGACCTCTACACCCAGCGTGACCAGTTCCGCGACCAGATCATCCAGGTCATCGGCACCGACCTCAACGGCTACAGCCTTGAGGACGCGGCCATCGACTACCTGGAGCAGACCTCCCTGGCCGCTTTGGACAGGAACAACATCCTCGACGCGCAGGGCATCAGGAAGATCACTGAGCTCACCGCCATCGAGCACGTCCGGACCAACGAGTTCCAGCGGCGCGAGGAGAAGGAGATCACCCGCCAGAACGTGGACGCGCGGGAGGCGATCCTGGAGCTGGAGCGCCGTCAGGCCGACGCGGAGACCAAGCAGAAGCGCGAGGTCGAGACCATGCGGGCCCGCGAGGAGGCGGAGACCGCCAAGGTGCAGGCCGAGGAGCGGCTCAAGGCGCAGGCCGCGCACCTGCGTACCGACGAGCAGCTCGGCGTCCAGCACGAGAACCAGGCCCGTGAGATCGCGGTGGCGGCGAAGAACCGCGAGCGGGTCATCGCGATCGAGACCGAGCGCATCGAGAAGGACCGCCTGCTCGAGGTGATCGCCCGCGAGCGCGAGACCGAGTTGTCGCGCATCTCCAAGGACAAGGAGCTGGAGGGCGAGAAGCGCGCCATCGCCGAGGTGATCCGCGAGCGAATCGTGGTGGAGAAGACGGTCGCCGAGCAGGAGGAGAGTATCAAGCGCCTGCGCGTGGTCGAGGAGGCCGAGCGGACCCGCCAGGCTGTGATCATCCAGGCCGAGGCCGAGGCGCAGGAGAGCCTGGTCAAGGACATCAAGGCGGCCGAGGCCTCCGAGGCCTCGTCCAAGCACAGGGCGCGCGAGGCGCTGGTGCTGGCCGAGTCGCGGCAGCAGGCGGCCGAGCTCGACGCCCGCGCCAAGATCCGTCTCGCCGAGGGCGTGCAGGCCGAGGCCGCCGCCGTCGGCCTGGCCGAGGTGCAGGTACGCGAGCGGGACGCCGCGGCGATCGAGAAGGTCGGCCGCGCCGAGGCCGCCGTCGAGCGGGAGAAGGCGCTCGCGATCGCCGAGGGCGAGCAGGCCAGGGCCCACGCCGTCGCCACCGCGGTCCGCGAGAAGCTGAAGGCCGAGGCCGAGGGCGAGCAGGCCATGGCGCTCGCCGCGGCCGCGACGGTCGGCGAGAAGCTCAAGGCCGAGGCCGAGGGTCTCACCGAGAAGGCCGCGGCGATGGCCGCGCTCACCGACGCGACCCGCTCCCACGAGGAGTACCGCCTGCGGCTGGACGCCGAGAAGGAGATCCGCCTCGCCGGGGTGAACGCCCAGTTCAAGATCGCCGAGGCACAGGCCTCCGTGGTGTCGGCCGGACTGTCCAAGGCCAACATCGACATCGTCGGCGGCGACACCGTGTTCTTCGACCGGCTGATGAACTCGATCGGCATGGGCAAGGCCGTGGACGGCTTCGTGGAAAACTCCGACGTTACCCGCACCCTGGCCGGGCCCTACCTGGACGGCTCGGCGAGCCTCCCCGCCGACCTGGGCAGGGTGATCGGCTCGATCGACACCGCCGACGTGCGCAACCTCTCGCTGTCCGCGCTGCTGATGAAAATGATGAATGAGGGCGGTCCCGACGCGGACAAACTGCGTGGCCTGCTGAGTGAGACCTCGGCGGCCACGACCGAGGTCCCCGTCGCCGCGCTCGACACCGTCGGCAACTCCACCGGCAACTCCACCGGATCCGTCAAGCGGTGACGTCCTCCACGGCGGAGGCCGTCACCGGCGCCCCCGAGGAGGGGGCGGGGCTGGACGCGGGCACCTACGAGGTGCTCCGCGCCCGGCTGGCCGAGCAGGCCGCCGAGCTGGCCCGGCAGTCCGACGCGCTCAACGCCGAACGCCTCGCGGTGTTCGGCGGGGCCGAACTGCGTCTCATCGGCACCGAGCGGATACGCACCGAGAACAACTGCGTGCCGCGCGACATCGTCTCGGTCGGCGGGCTCATGCTCTTCGGCTACAACGTGTTCATCGGGATGAAGCCGGAGACGGCCGTCGAGGACGTCTTCTCCGCGCACACGTTCGTCCGGGAGGACGGGGACGGCGGGAGCGCGTTCCGGTTCGACCCCGTGCCGATGTTCCGCGACCCGCGCTTCGAGCGGGACTTCGCCGACCTCTACCGGTACTACCGGGAGACCCGGCTGCTCCAGCTCCGCCGGGTCGAGGGCAAGTTGCTCGCCGTTTTCCAGACCGGCCCGCAGGACACCCGCGTGCTGCGCTGGCAGGTCGATGCCGACGGCACGCTCTCGTACATCGACGACCGTGGCGAGCGCGACCACACCTTCCCGCCCTCGCACGACTTCGAGTGGATCCCCACCACCCGCGACGACCACGTGCTGGGCCGCCACCCGCACATCTCGATCGAGGGCGAGGTGTTCGTCGAGACCGTCGGCGGCGACCTCACCATCAAGATCGAGAACAACACCGAGAGCGGGGAGGGCATCTACCGCGAGCCCGTCACGGAGCCGCTGCAGAGCCTCGCCGACGCGGAGGTCCACCACGCCAGGATCGGCCCGCTGATCCTGCTGCGTGTGCGGCCGTACAAGGAACCCGAGTGGCGCCACCTGGTGTTCAACACCCGGACCAAGGAGGTGGTCCGCCTCGACGGCATCGGGCAGGCCTGCCAGCGCCTGCCCGAGGACCAGGGGATCATCTTCCCCGGCGGCTACTACCTGTCCACCGGGGTGAACAAGACGTTCGACACCGACGTGTCCGAGCTGGAGTTCGAGCGGGTGATCCGCTCCCCCAACGGCGAGGACGTGCTGTACGTCTTCCACGCCCGCGCCGAGGGCCGGTCGCTGCTGCTGCCGTACAACGTGATCCGCAAGCGGGTGGAGACCCCGCTGTCCTGTCACGGGTACTCGCTGTTCGACGACGGCACGCTGGTCGTCTTCAGGGCCACCTCCGACGAGCCCACCCGCGTCCACCCCATGCAGGTCTGGCAGACGGCCTACCAGTCGGACGTCTACGCGGCCGGGCGACCGGTCGGCACCGGGCCGCTGGAGCGGATCGGCAACGCGGAGCTGGTGCGCGGCATCTCCGACTGCCTCTCGGTGGCGCGGATGGTCGAGGAGATGGCGCCGTCGATCCCGGTCTTCGAGGCGCTGATCGCCTCCTGCGCCCGGGTCTTCGACCACTACCACTGGCTGGGCGAGCACCGGCTGCGCGGCCCGCTCGTCGACCTGCGGGCCACCGCCGAGCAGGTGCTCGACGAGTTCGAGAAGGTCCAGTCGCTCACCCGGCAGGCCGCCGAGGCGCTGGAGACCGCCGAGGCCGAGGTCACCGCGCTCGTACGGCACACGCGGGCCGACGCGCCCCGGTCCGCGCGGGGCTGGATCGACCGGCTGTCGGAGCTGCGGCGCTCGCAGGGACACCTGGTGACCCTGCGCGAGCTGCGCCACGTCGACACCGCGAGGATCGACGCGCTCGACGCGGAGCTCACGACCGAGCTGGGCGGCACCGCGCGGCGCGCGACGGAGTTCCTGCGGGGAGACGACGCCTTCGCCGGGTACCACGCGGAGGTCGAGCGGCTGGTCGCCGACGCGGGCGCCATCGCGACCGTGGCCGAGGCGGGGCCGGTCGGCGAGCGGCTGGAGGGGCAGGCACGCGGCCTGGAGATCGTGGTCGAGGTGGTCGGCACGCTCGACATCGCCGACGCCACGGTGAGGACCGCCATCCTGGAGCGGGTCGGCGAGGTGCTCGGCGGGGTGAACCGCGCCCGCGCCACCCTGGAGGCCCGGCGCGCGGAACTGCTCGCCGGTGAGGGGCGGGCGGCCTTCGCGGCCGAGTACGCCCTGCTGGGGCAGGCGATCACCGGGGCGCTCGCGATGTCCGACACCCCCGAGCGCTGCGACGAGCAGCTGGGCCGCCTGATGCTCCAGCTGGAGAACCTGGAGTCGCGCTTCACCGAGTTCGACGACTTCCTGGGGCAGCTCGCCTCCAAGCGGGAGGACGTCTACGAGGCGTTCTCCTCGCGCCGCCAGGCGCTGCTGGACGAGCGGGCCCGCCGCGCCGACCGGCTGGCCGACTCGGCGACGCGCATCCTGTCGAGCGTGCGGCGCCGGGTGGCCGGGCTGGCGTCGCTGGACGAGGTCAACACCTACTTCGGGTCCGACCCGATGGTGCTCAAGCTGAAGGGCGTGGCCGGGGAGCTGCGCGCGCTGGGCGACCAGGTGCGCGCGGAAGAGCTCGAAGGCCGGATCAAGTCGGCCCGCCAGGAGGCGGGCCGCGCCCTGCGCGACCGGCTCGACCTCTACAGCGACGGCGGGGAGACCATCCGGCTCGGCCGCCACCTGTTCGCGGTCAACACCCAGGCGCCCGACCTCACCCTCGTCCCGCACCAGGACCAGATGGCCTTCGCCGTCACCGGGACCGACTACCGCTCCCCGGTGCGCGACGCGGCCTTCGAGGAGACCCGGCCGTTCTGGAACCAGCTGACGGTCTCGGAGTCGCCCGAGGTCTACCGGGGCGAGCACCTCGCCGCCTCGATCCTCGCCGCCGCCGAGGCCGGAGCCCCGTTCTCGTCCGGTACGGGCGGGAACGTGATCTCTCTGGACGCGCTGCACGAGGCCGCGGTGGACGGCGGGGAGCTGCTGGAGATCGTCCGCAAGGTCGCGGAGACCCGGTACGACGAGGGCTACGAGCGCGGCGTCCACGACCACGACGCCACCGCGATCCTGCGGGCCGCGCTCCGCCTGCACGCGGGCGCCGGACTGCTGCGCTACCCGCCCGCCGCGAGGGCCGCCGCCCAGCTCTTCTGGGCCTTCGGCACCGACGAGGCGGCCCGCGCGGCGTGGACCACCCGGGCGACGTCGCTCGTACGGGCACGGACCCTGTTCGGCAGGGTGGAGGCGGTCCAGGAGACCCGCGCCGCCCTCGGCTCCGCGATCGCGTCCTTCTGCCGGGATCTCCTCGGCGACGCGGGAGAGGTCGGCGTCTTCGAACTGGCCGGGGAGTACCTCTTCGAGGAGCTGCCCGGCAAGCCGTTCGGTTTCGTGACCGGTGCGGGAGCCCGATCGCTGCTCGACCGGTTCGACCGGGCGCTGGGACCGGCGCGTGGGGAGTTCGAGGACGACCTGCGGGCGCTCGGCGACGACCTCGCCGCACGTCACCGCCTGGCCGAGGCGTGGCTCTCGGCCTTCGACGTCTCGGCTCCGGGCTCCGGCATGGACGCGGCGCCGGCCGGAGGCGCGGGACGGGCTTCGGGAGCCGGTTCCGCGGAGCTGGTGGAGGCGGTGGCCGTACTGCTGTGCGAGGTGCCCCGGCACGACTCCTCCGCGGCGCTGACCGCCACGGTCGAGGGGCTGCTCGGCACGCACCCCCGGATCTCCGGGCACGCGATGGAGCTTCGCCTGGACGAGTTCCTGACCAGGACCCGGCACTTCCGCGACCACCGCGTCCCCGCGTACCGCGCCTACCAGAAGCGGCGCAACGAGCTGGTCGCGGCCGAACGCGAGCGGCTGAGGCTGGAGGAGTTCCAGCCGAAGGTGATGACCGCCTTCGTCCGCAACCAGCTGCTCGACGAGGTCTACCTGCCGCTGATCGGCGACAACCTGGCCAAGCAGCTCGGCGCGGCCGGGGACGCCAAGCGGACCGACCAGATGGGCATGCTGCTGCTCATCTCCCCGCCGGGCTACGGCAAGACCACCCTCATGGAGTACGTGGCCAACCGGCTCGGGCTGATCTTCGTCAAGGTCAACGGCCCGGCCCTGGGGCACCTGGTGACCTCGGTGGACCCGGCGCAGGCGCCCGACGCGACGGCGCGGCAGGAGATCGAGAAGATCTCCTTCGCGCTGGAGATGGGCAACAACGTCCTGCTGTACCTGGACGACATCCAGCACACCTCCCCCGAGCTGCTGCAGAAGTTCATCTCCCTGTGCGACGGCCAGCGCCGGATGGAGGGCGTCTGGGAGGGGAAGACCCGCACCTACGACCTGCGCGGCAAGCGCTTCGCGGTCTGCATGGCGGGCAACCCGTACACCGAGGCGGGCAAGCGCTTCCGTATCCCCGACATGCTCGCCAACCGCGCCGACGTGTGGAACCTCGGCGACGTGCTGTCGGGGCGGGACGAGCTGTTCGCGCTGAGCTACATCGACAACGCGCTCACCTCCAACCCGGTCCTGGCGCCGCTCTCCACCCGCGACCGGGGCGACATCCGCCTTCTGGTACGGCTGGCGCGGGGCGACTCGGGGGTCCGGGCCGACCAGCTCTCCCACCCGTACTCCTCGGTGGAGCTGGAGCAGGTCCTCGCGGTGCTGCGCAAGCTGCTGCGGATCCAGCGGGTGGTGCTCGCCAACAACCAGGCGTACATCGCCTCCGCCGCCCAGGCGGACGCGTCGCGGACCGAGCCTCCGTTCCAGCTCCAGGGCTCGTACCGGAACATGAACAAGCTCGCGGCCAGGGTCGTCCCGGTGATGAACGACGCCGAGCTGGAGGCCGTGATCGACGACCACTATCTCGGCGAGGCCCAGACCCTCACCTCGGGCGCGGAGGCCAATCTGCTCAAACTGGCCGAGCTGCGCGGCACCATCACCCCCGTGCAGGCCGCGCGGTGGGCCGAGGTGAAGGCCGCCTACCTGCGTTCCCAGGCTCTCGGCGGCGCGGAGGACGACCCGATGACCCGCGCGGTCGGCGCGGTCGGCCTGCTGGCCGACCGGGTGAGCACCGCCATCGAACACGCCGCCGACCGCCTGTCCCCCGACTGATCGACTCCACCGGGTGGCTGCCATCGCCGTCACCTGGGAATGACCACGTCATGGCTGAAGAACCAGAAGTACGGGTGCGCCGGATCTACGAGGAGCCGGAGGCCGAGGACGGTGCCAGGGTGCTGGTCGACCGGGTCTGGCCGCGCGGGCTCTCCAAGGAGAAGGCGCATCTTCAGGAGTGGTGCAAGGCGGTGGCGCCCTCGACCGAGTTGCGCAAGTGGTACGGCCACGATCCGGCTCGATTCGAGGAGTTCCGCCGCCGCTACCGGGCCGAACTGAAGGACCCCGAGCGGGCCGCCGCGCTGGAGCACCTGCGGGAGCTGGCGAGGCGGCGAACGGTGACGCTCCTGACCGCGACCAGGCAGGCCGACATCAGCGAGGCCGTGGTCCTGGCCGACCTGCTGCGGAGTCGACCGCGGCGTCCCACGTGAGCTTGGCACCGAGGGGAGCACGGCCCTGCGAGTAGCGAGGGCCGCCGGCCAAGGGGGTCGCGAAACTCTCCCCCGAGCAGGTGAGGGGGTGCCCGGTTGCCGGGTCGCCGCCGGATCTCGAATACGGTGGGCAGGTGTCGGTCAGCGACCGGTGGCCCGCGAGGCGGCCGCCGGGTCGAGCGAGAGCAAGGAACGCAGTGAAGCTTCTTCATTCAGGGAAGGTCCGCGACGTCTACGAGGACCGCGGGGACATCATCCTGGTGGCGTCCGACCGGGTGTCGGTGTACGACGTGATCCTGCCCACCCCGATCCCCGACAAGGGGAAGATCCTCACGCGGCTGTCACTGTGGTGGTTCGAGCAACTCGCCGACATCGTGCCCAACCACGTGATCTCGGCGACCGACGTGCCCGCCGAGTTCGAGGGGCGCGCGGTGCGGTGCAGGAAGCTGGCGATGGCGAAGGTCGAGTGCGTCGCGCGCGGCTACCTGACCGGAGGCGGGCTGAAGGAGTACCGGGAGCACGGATCGGTCTCCGGCGTACCGCTCCCGCCCGGACTCCTCGACGGCTCCAAACTGCCCGAGCCGATCTTCACCCCGTCCACCAAGGCGCCGCTCGGGCAGCACGACGAGCCCATCTCCTTCGAGGACGTCGTCGCCCTGGAGGGCGCGGAGGTCGCCGAGGAGTTCCGGCGGATCACGCTGGAGATCTACCGGCGAGGCTCCGAGCTCGCCGCGGAGCGGGGCGTCATCATCGCGGACACCAAGATCGAGCTGGGCTGGGACTCCGAGGGCACCCTCGTGCTCGGCGACGAGGTGCTCACCTCCGACTCCTCCCGCTTCTGGCCCGCCGACCGGTGGGAGCCCGGCCACGCGCAGTTCTCCTTCGACAAGCAGTACGTGCGCGACTGGGCGACCGGCACGGGCTGGGACAAGAAGGAGCCCGCTCCCGAGGTGCCCGCCGAGGTCGTGGAGGTCACCCGGCAGCGCTACATCGAAGCGTACGAACGCATCACCGGCAAAACCTGGTGAGCCCAGGAGCCCGGCGCCACAAAGGTGCCCGCCGAGGTCGTGGAGGTCACCCGGCAGCGCTACATCGAAGCGTACGAACGCATCACCGGCAAAACCTGGTGATTCCGGGAGCCCGGCGCCACCAAGCCGCGTGACCTGCCGAACGCCGGGAGCCGGTGCCCTCGGTGAGCGTCGGAGGCCAGGGCCCGCGAGTCGGGGGCCGGGGGCCCTCCTGCGGGAGGTCGCCCTCGGCCGTCCGCGGGATAGCGGGTCAGAGGGGAAGTTTCCGCTCGACCGCGGCGCCCACGATGGCCGGGCCCGGCTGGGCCGCGCCGGTGGGCGCCCCGAAGTCGGCCACGATGCAGGTGATGTTGTCGGGGCCGCCGCCCCGGTTGGCCAGGTCGATGAGCCGGCGGACGGCCTCGTCGGGGTCGGAGATCTCGGTCAGCGTGTTGAACAGGGTCTCGGGGCCGACCACGGCGGTCAGGCCGTCGGAGCAGAGCAGGTAGCGGTCCTGCGGGTAGGCCTCGCGCAGCGAAAGGTCCAGCTCCCCGTCGCCGGTGCCTTCGAGGACCCGCAGCACCATCGACCGGCGCGGGTGCTCGGCGGCCTGCTCCGGGGTGATCCGCCCCTCGTCCACCAGCGACTGGACCAGGGTGTGGTCGTGGGTGATCTGGTACAGGGCGCCGTCGCGCAGCATGTAGGCCCGGGAGTCTCCCACGTGGGCCAGGGCGAAGGTGGCACCGTTCCAGAGCATCGCGGTCAACGTGGTGCCCATGCCGCGGAGCGTGGGGTCCTGCTCGCTCATGTCGTGCAGCGTGTGGTTCACGTCCCTCGCCGCGCCCTTGAGCGCGGCGAGCAGGTCGACACCGTCGGCGGGCAGGGTGTCGTCCAGCTTCGCCATGGCTGTGACGGCAAGTGAACTGGCGACCTCTCCACCCGCGTGACCACCCATGCCGTCGGCTATGGCGAGCAGGCGTGCACTCGCGTAGCCCGAGTCCTCGTTCGCCTCACGACGGACACCCACGTCGGAGCGGGCCGCGTAGCGCAGTGCAAGTGGTTGGTTCAGTGCCATGAGGGCAGTAAATCATTGGTTGAAGCACTTCACAAGCAAAGTCGTTGTAGACCGTTGCGGCACGGTCAACTACTGTGACCCACCATGGAGGAGAGTCAGGAGATCACCGTGAACGCGGGCGACATCGCCCGGCTCGCCGGGGTCGGCAGGGCTGCGGTGAGCAACTGGCGCCGCCGCCACGAGGACTTTCCCCAGCCGGTGGGCGGCACCACCTCCAGCCCGCTGTTCTCCCTGCCCGAGATCGCCGTGTGGTTGCGCGCGAACGGCAAGTCGTTCGAGGTCTCGCTCGGCGACCTGGTCTGGCAGCGGATGCGCACCTCGGTCGACGACCTCAGGCTGGGCGAACTCGTGGGCGGAGTCGGCGCGTTCCTGCTCTTCCTGCGCCGCGAACCCACCCTCTGGCGTGATCATGGTACGAAGTCTCTCACCCGCGTGGCCGAGGTGACGACGGATCTTCCCGGCTCCGCCGATCTTCTTCTGGACGACCTCGCCCTCGTCCGGCTGGTGGCCGAGCTCGCCGCCGAGCGCGACCCGCTGGAGGTCTTCGAGTTCCTGTTCCAGCGCTACGCCGAGGCCCACTCCCGCCAGCTCCCGGTCACCAGGGACGACGTGGCCGCGCTCATGGTCGGGCTCGCGGCCGGGGAGGGCGGCGTCGTCCTCGACCCCGCGTGCGGCGTCGGGACACTGCTGCTGGGCGCGGACTCCCTCGCCGGGCCGCGCACAGGCTCACGCACGGGCTCACGGACGGGCCGCAGGGGGCGTGCCCGGTCGGAACGGAAGACCGTCCTGATGGGGCAGGAGATCAACGAGTCGAACGCGCTGCTCACCGCCGTACGGGTGCTGCTGCGCGGCGCGGAGGCGCGGATCGTCGCCGGCGACTCGCTGCGCGAGGATCGCCTCGCCGGTGAGCTCGCCGACGCCGTGGTCTGTGACCCGCCGTTCAACGAGCGGGTCTGGGGACACGAGGACCTCGCCGGTGACCCGCGCTGGGAGTACGGGCTGCCGCCGCGCGGGGAGTCGGAGCTGGCGTGGGTGCAGCACTGCCTGGCCCGGGTGAGACCGGGTGGCCTGGTGGCGATCCTGATGCCCACCGCCGCCGCCAGCCGCCGTCCCGGCAAGCGGATCCGCGGCAACCTGCTCCGGGCGGGCGCGCTGCGTGCCGTGGTGACGCTCGCACCCGGCGGTCCCGACCTGTGGATCCTCCGCAGGCCCGACGGCGGGCGTCCGCCGTCCCGGCTGCTGCTGGTGGACGCCGGTGACGACCTGTCGATCGTGGAGCCCGCCTGGCGCGCGTACCAGAAGGACCCCGAGGCCGAGCTGTCCGGCGAGAGCAGGACGGTACGGATCATCGACCTGCTCGACGACGAGGTCGACCTCGCCCCGTCCAGGCACCGCCCGCAGCACGGCGGCCCCGACCTCCTGCGCGACTTCACCGACGCCCTGGCCGGCTTCAAGGAGACCTCGGCCCTGCTCTCGGACGCCACCCCCGCCCTCCAGCCGCTCACCGAACGGCAGGACCTGCCGACCACCACGGTCGGCGAGCTGGCCAAGGCGGGACTGATCACGATCCTGCAGGCACCGGCGAGGATGTCCGCCGACGAGGGTCCCCTGCCGGTGCTGACCGCCGAGGACACCGCGGCGGGCACGCCGCCCTCCGGCCGGACCACCCTCGACCCGGCCCTGGTCATGATCCGGCCGGGTGACGTGGTGACCACCGTGCTGGGCGCGGTCAGGGTGATCACCCACGGTGGCGCGGCGCTCGGCCCGCAGCTCACGCTCTACCGGGTCGATCCGCAGCGGCTCGACCCCGGGTTCCTCGCCGGGTTCCTGCGCTCCGCCGACGCGGCCAGGATCCATCCCAGCTCCAGCCGCCTCGACGTGCGGCGGGCGCGGGTGCCGGTGCTGCCGCTGTCCGACCAGCGGATGTACGGCACCGCCTTTCGCGAGCTGTTCGAGCTGGAGGACAAACTACGTGAAACACGGACGCTGGGGGAAACGCTGATCCGGCTAGGCTTTGACGGACTGGTCGACGGCCATCTCCGGCCGTGCGACCAAGGGGCTTGATGCCCGCAGGTCCAGGGGAGGGTCGATGGTCATCGGCGACCGGTACGTGCTCGACGACCTCCCTCTCGGCCAGGGAGGCATGGGGGCCGTCTACGGCGGTCACGACAAGCATCTCGACCGCAGGGTGGCCGTCAAGTTCCTGAAGTTCCTCACCGGCCCCGACGAGGAGCTGAAGCGGCGTTTCCTGCGCGAGGCCCGCATCCTGGCCAGGCTGGAGCACCCCGGCGCTCCGGTCCTGTACGACTTCGGTACCTTCGACCAGCGGCTCTTCCAGGTGATGCAGTTCATCGAGGGCGTCACCGTGGCCGACCTGGTCAGCGAGCACGGCCCGCTCCCCGTGCCGTGGGCCGCGGCGATCGCCGCCCAGGCGTGCGCGGTGCTGACGGCCGCCCACGCGTTGTCCGTCTGCCATCGCGACCTGAAGCCGACCAATCTGATGCTCTGCCCCGACGGGAGCGTGAAGGTCCTCGACTTCGGCCTGGCCGTGCTGCGCGAGTCCGACTCCACCCAGTTCACCCGGGTGGGCCAGATCCTCGGCACCCCGTCGTACATGGCCCCCGAGCAGATCCAGCGCGGCCTGTCCGGCCCCCGCAGCGATCTCTACGCCCTCGGGTGCGTGATCCACGAGATGCTGACGGGCCGCCAGCTGTTCACCGGCCCCACCGAGTACGCGGTGTTCGAGCGCCAGGTGAAGGAACGCCCGCCACGGGTGCCCGGCATCCCTGACGAGCTGAACCGCCTCCTCGCCGACCTGCTGGAGAAGGACCCCGACGACCGCCCCTCGGGAGCCGACGTCCTCTACGAGAGGCTGCAGCCCTTCGCGGTGGACCTGCCGATGCTTCCCGGCTTCCTGCACCCGTCGTCGGTGCCGAGCCCGGGGCGGATGTACGCGCGGATGGTCGGCCGGGTCCTGGGGTGAGGCCCTGAACCGAGGCGCTGCGCTGAGGTCACGGGCTGAGGTCACGGGTTGAGGTCCCAGGCTGGGGGCCTGCGCCGAGGTCCCGGTTGGGGGGAGAATGCGACTCGTGGAAGGTCGATGGGTCGAGGTGGCGGACCGGGTGCTCGTGCGGCGGTACGCCGAGCTGGACCTGTCCGTGGGGCTGGTCATGGGCGACGGCGGCTGCCTGGTGGTCGACACGCGGGGAGACGAGCGGCAGGGGGCGGAGCTGCTCGCGGAGGTGAGACGGATCACCCGCGACCCGTGGACGGTGGCGATCACCCATTCGCACTTCGACCACAGCTTCGGCACCCGGTCCTTCCTCGGCTGCCCGGTCTGGGCGCACGAGGGCTGCCGCGCCGACCTGGTCGAGAACGGCGGCCGGGCGAGGGACGAGTGGGAACGGTACTACCGGGATCTGGGGCGGCCGGACATCGCCGACGACATCGCGAGGACCGAGATCGTGCCGCCGGACCATTTGGTGACCGACCGGACGCGGCTCGTCGTCGGGGACCGCCCGGTCGTCCTCGCCCACCTCGGCCGCGGCCACTCCGGCAACGATCTCGTCGTCCACGTGCCGGACGCCGGGGTGATCTTCGCCGGGGACCTGGTGGAGAACGGCGCGCCGCCCGCCTACGAGGACGCCTATCCCCTCGAATGGCCCGCCACACTCACCGGGCTCCTCGGCCTGCTCGACCGGCCCGACGACGGTCCCGGTCCCGATGGAACGACCGAGTTCTTCCCCAACTCCGGTGACACGACCACCCCTACCTCTACCTCCGGCTCTACCTCCGGCTCCGGCTCCGGCTCCGGCTCCGGCTCCGGCTCCGGTGGCACGGTCGTTCCCGGGCACGGCGACCCGGTCGACCGCGCGTTCGTCCTCGCACAGCACGCGGAGATCGCCGCCCTCGCCGAGTTGTGCGGGCGGGTGGCGGCAGGTCTGCTCTCCCCCGCCGACGCCGTACGCCTGTCGCCGTACCCCGAGGAGACCACCGAGATCGCCCTCGGCCGCGTCACGAGTGGCCCCTGAGAGGGGCACGGGGAAGGGAGCGGACCGCCTCGCCGGGCCCGGACGCCCTGGCGGCCCGTCGCGTCACCACCGTGCCGCCGGTCAGATCTCCTCTTTGAGCCTCGCCGCCGGGTCGAGCTGGCGCGGCTGCATCGCCACCCTCGGATGGTGCAGGTCGAAGGCGGGCCGTTCAGAACGGATGGCCGGGATCGAGGTGAAGTTGTGCCGGGGCGGGGGGCAGGAGGTGGCCCACTCCAGCGAGTTGCCGAAGCCCCACGGGTCGTCCACCGTGACGCGCGGAGCGTGGCGCGCGGTGTACCAGAGGTTGTACATGAACGGCAGCGTGGAGAGGCCGAGCAGCAGGGCGCCGATGGAGGAGATCAAATTGAGGGTGGTGAACCCGTCGAGCGCGCTGTAGTCGGCGTAGCGGCGCGGCATGCCCTCCGCGCCCAGCAGGTGCTGGACGAAGAAGGTGACGTGGAAGCCGATGAACAGCGTCCAGAAGTGCAGCTTGCCCAGCTTCTCGTTCAGCATCCTGCCGGTCATCTTCGGCCACCAGAAGTAGAAGCCGGAGAACATCGCGAACACCACGGTGCCGAAGACCACGTAGTGGAAGTGCGCGACCACGAAGTACGAGTCGTGCACGTGGAAGTCCAGCGGCGGGGAGGCCATGATGACCCCGGTCAGCCCGCCGAACAGGAACGTCACCAAAAATCCCACGGCGAACAGTATGGGCGTGTCGAATGAGATGTGCCCCCGCCACATGGTCCCGATCCAGTTGAAGAACTTCACCCCGGTCGGGACCGCGATCAGGAACGACATGAACGAGAAGAACGGCAGCAGCACCCGGCCCGTGGCGAACATGTGGTGCGCCCACACCGTCATCGACAACCCCGCGATGGCGATCGTCGCACCGATCAGGCCGATGTAGCCGAAGAGCGGCTTGCGGCTGAAGACGGGGATCACCTCGGTGATGATGCCGAAGAACGGCAGCGCGATGATGTAGACCTCCGGATGGCCGAAGAACCAGAACAGGTGCTGCCACAGGATCGGCCCCCCGGTCTGCGGGTCGTAGATGTGGGCACCGAACTTGCGATCGGCCAGCAGGGCGAGCAGCGCGGCGGCCAGCACCGGGAAGGCCATCAGCACCATGACACCGGTGAGCAGCGTGTTCCAGGTGAAGATCGGCATGCGGAACATCGTCATCCCCGGGGCCCGCATGCAGATGATCGTGGTGATGAAGTTCACCGAGCCGAGGATCGTGCCGAGCCCGGACATCGTCAGGCCCACGATCCACAGGTCTCCGCCGAGCTGCGGGGAGTAGGTCGCGTGGGAGAGCGGCGTGTACCCCGTCCAGCCGAAGTCGGGGGCGCCCCCGCCGGTGAGGAAACCGAAGCTCGCGATGAGCCCGCCGAACAGGAAGAGCCAGAAGCTCACCATGTTGAGCCGGGGGAAGGCCACGTCGGGCGCCCCGATCTGCAGCGGCATGACCACGTTCGCGAACCCGGCGAACAGCGGTGTGGCGAACAGCAGCAGCATGAGGGTGCCGTGCATGGTGAACAGCTGGTTGTACTGCGCCGTGGTCAGCACCTGCAGTCCCGGCTGGGCGAGCTCCCCCCTGATGACCATGGCCATCAGCCCGGCGAACAGGAAGAAGACGAACGACGTCATCAGGTACATGTAGCCGATGACCTTGTGATCGGTGCTGGTGAGCCAGCGCACGACGATCGAGCCCGGCTCCTTCGCGCGTGGCGCCAACGGTGAGGTCAGCGGCTCCTCGCGTGACTGTTCGGAGGTCGTCACGACCCACCCCCTTCGAACCGGCTCGCCCTCGAACCCGCCGTTCCACATCGGCCCTCGAAGGCGGGTCGATCCTCGGGCCGGCCCATCCCCGAAGCAGACCCGCCCTCTCGAACCGGCCGTTTCACATCAGCCGATCCCTCAACAAACCGGATCATCCTCGAATCGGCGCGGCATCTGGATTCCACCGCCTTCTCCCGGCCATCCCCAGGGAAAGCGGCTCCCACTCGCCCGCCCCGCCATCTTGCCCGCGCGATGACCTGGCGATTAATACTCCTTATCCGCTCCCCTGGCATTCCGCGTCCCCGCGTCCCACCCGCTCACCGCGATGTCCGTACGAGCCGCGTGGGCAATATGGGACGGCCCATCACGCTTGACCCGGGGGCAGAGGGGGCACGCCGCTGGAAACGGAGTGCCGAAAGGAGCGACGTCATGGGTGAACGACAACGAGTCGTCGTGATCGGAGGAGGGTTCGCGGGTTTCACCGCGGTCCGTACCCTCTCCCGGATCGCGAAGGGCGCGGTCGAGATCGTCCTGATCAATCCGACCGACTACTTCCTCTACCTGCCCCTGCTGCCGGAGGTCGCGGCGGGCATCCTCGACGCCCGCAAGGTGGCGGTCCCGCTGGCGGGCGACTATCCCGGCGTGCGGTATCTGCTCGCCACGGCGGACAGCGTCGACATCGAGGCGCGCCGCGTGAAGTGCACCGACGCCGAGGGCAACCACCGCGAACTGGGCTACGACCGCCTGGTGGTCGCGGTCGGCAGCGTCAACAAACTCCTCCCCGTACCCGGGGTCGCCGAGTACGCCCACGGCTTCCGCAGCATCGTCGAGGCCCTCTACCTGCGCGACCACCTGATCCGCCAGGTCGAGCTCGCCGACGCGTCCGACGACCCCGAGGAGCGCGCGGCCAGGTGCACCTTCGTGGTCGTGGGCGCCGGGTACACCGGGACCGAGGTCGCGGCGCAGGGCCAGCTGCTCACGAACGCCCTCCGCAGGCACCGGCCGAGGCTGCGCGACCAGCCGATGCGCTGGATCCTCGCCGACATCGCCCCACGCATCCTCCCCGAGCTGGACGAACGCCTGTCGCGGAGCGCGTACCGGACGCTGTCCGAGCGGGGCATGGAGATTCTCACCGAGACGAGCGTGGCCGAGGCGACGGCCGAGGGGGTGAAGCTCTCCGACGGGGAGTTCGTACCGACCAAATCCCTGATCTGGTGCGTCGGCGTGCGCCCCGACCCGATGGTGGAATCCCTGGGTCTGCCGACCGTGAAGGGGCGTCTGCGCGTCGACGAGTACCTGAGGGTGCCCGGCCACCCGGAGATCTTCGCCTGCGGCGACGCGGCCGCGGTCCCCGACCTCACCCGGCCCGGCGAGTACACGGCGATGACCGCCCAGCACGCCAGCCGCCAGGGCAGACGGGCCGCCCGCAACATCGCCGCCTCCTACGGCCACGGGCGGCTCCGGCCGTACAAGCACAGCGACCTGGGGTTCGTCGTCGACCTGGGAGGGACCGGCGCCGCCGCGAACCCGCTGGGCGTGCCGCTTTCGGGCATGGCGGCCAAGGTGGTCACCCGGGGTTACCACCTGCTGTCCATCCCGAGCAACCGGGCGCGCATCGCGGGAAGCTGGCTGCTGGACCTGCTGACGCCCCGCCAGACCGTCCAGCTGGACGTGGTCCGCGGCACGGCGGTCCCGCTCAAGCACACCACCCCCCAGGCTCCGCACGCCCCGCACGCCCCGGACGGGGAGGCGTCGAAGGCGGACACCCCACGAAAGGCGGGCGCCTCCGCGAAGGCGGGCGACCCGTAACCGGGTCACTCGTAGCCGGGTCACTCGTAGCCAGGCCACTCGTAGCCAGGCCACTCGTAGCCGGGCGATCCACCGACAGACGACTCGAAGGCGGGCGATGTGGAGGCAGGCCACTGGTAGATGGGCGATTCGTAAAGGACGGCGATATTTTCGGCTCTTCCGGCGATGCTCGCGGAAAGCCGGGTAGGGGCGGGGTATGGCAAAGATCGGTTACACGATGATGTGTGAGCAGACGCCCGCCAGGCAGCTGGTCCAGGACGTCGCGACGGCCGAGCGGGTCGGTTTCGACTACGCGGTCATCTCCGACCACTACTTCCCGTGGCTGGAGGAGATGGGCCACTCCCCGTACGCCTGGTCGGTGCTCGGCGCGGCGGCGCAGGCCACCCGGCACCTGCCCCTGATGACGTACGTGACCTGCCCGATCATGCGTTACCACCCCGCGGTGGTGGCGCAGAAGGCGGCGACGATGGGCGTGCTGAGCGAGGGCCGCT
Organism: Streptosporangium sp. NPDC000509; assembly: GCF_042898365.1. Taxonomy (NCBI): domain Bacteria; kingdom Bacillati; phylum Actinomycetota; class Actinomycetes; order Streptosporangiales; family Streptosporangiaceae; genus Streptosporangium; species Streptosporangium sp. NPDC000509. Next base: position 31,991 of record NZ_JBIAYX010000017.1, read on the forward strand.
TCACGCTCGGGCTGGGCGCGGGCGAGAACCTCAACGAGCACGTGACAGGTCAGGGCTGGCCGTCCGCCGACACCCGGCACGGGATGTTCCGCGAGGCCGTGCAGATCATCAGGGAGCTGTTCGAGGGCGGGTACGTCACCTACCGCGGCGAGTTCTTCGACGTCGACTCGGCCAAGCTGTACGACCTGCCGGACCGGCCCGTCCCGCTCGCGATCGCCGCCTCCGGCGGCCAGTCGGGGAAGATCGCCGCCGAGCATGGCGACGCGCTCGTCGCGACCGATCCCGACTCGGACCTGGTACGCCTGTTCGCCGGGGAGGGCGGCACGGGCAAGCCCGTCTACGGCCAGCTCGCCGTCTGCTACGACCCCGACGTGGAGGCCGCCAGGGAGCGGGCGCACCGGCTGTGGCGCTGGTCGGTGGCCGGGTGGAAGGTGATGGCCGAGCTTCCGGGGCCCGTCAACTTCGCCGCCGCCACCGGGACCGTGCGCCCGGAGGACGTCGCGGCCAAGGTGCCGTGCGGCCCCGACGTGGACGCCGTGGTGGAGGCGGTACGCGCCTACACCGACGCCGGTTTCACCCACGTCGCCCTCGTCCAGATCGGTCACGAGCACCAAGACGCGTTCTTCGACTGGTCGGAGAAGGAGCTCCTTCCCGCCCTGAGCAACCTCTAGCCATCGGTAGCCATCCCCGATCCCCGGCCTGGCTCTGAGCCCCCTCGCCGTCGGCTTCCGGGCCCCTGGCCCGAGCGGCCTGCGGTCACCGGCTCCCCCTCTGGCCCGCCCCCGCGGGGTGGGGAGAGGGAGACAGGAATAGGGCGGGTGTTCGGGGGCACAGGCCTCAGGTGATCGATGAGGGGCTCGTGCTACTCATGGCGTGGGCACAGCTGCTCGGCCTGCTGGGCGTGCTGGCCTACTTCCTGCTGCGGCCGGGCCGATGAGGCGGCCCGGCGCTCTCGGGACTCTCGGGATACTCGCGGCGCTGCTGGCGGGCTGTGTCAGCCCGGCCTGGGACGACCACGACTACTCCCTGAAAGCCGCGGCGACCGCCGAGGCGGCGGCCTCCAGTCTGGAGATCGTCCGCCTCGCCGTCGCGAACGAGGCCAGGCTGACCACCCCGTACCTGAAGACGGTGCTGACCGAGGCCGCCGAGGAGACCGGGGGTCTCGGCACGCAGTTCGGCGGGGTGCAGCCGCCGACCGAGGCCGCCGACCGGGTCCAGGCAGAGGTGCTGGACCTGACCGGGCGGGCCGAGGAGCAGGTGAGCGACCTGCTCGTCCAGGTCAGGCGGGACGGCGTCGAGGACCCCGCGCGGGCCGTACGCGAGCTGGAGAAGCTGGCCGCGGAGCTGCGGAGGTTCGGGGAGGCGCACCGGTGAAGAAGCTGTTCGCCGTGACGCTGGGCATCCTCACCGCCTTCGGTGGTTTCGTCGACATCGGCGACCTGGTGGCCAACGCCCTGGTCGGGGCCAGGTTCGGGATGTCTCTGGCCTGGGTGGTGGTCGTCGGGGTGGTGGGCATCTGCCTGTTCGCCGAGATGTCCGGGCGGATCGCCGCGGTCTCGGGACGGCCCGTCTTCGACCTGGTCAGGGAGCGGCTGGGCCCCCGGGCGGGTCTGGCCAATCTGGGGGCGTCGTTCTTCATCAACGTCCTCACCCTCGCCGCCGAGATCGGCGGCGCCGCCCTGGCACTGGAGCTGGCGACGGGAATCAACTACCTGCTGTGGGTACCGGGTGTCGCGCTCGTCGCGTGGCTGGTGATGTGGCGGGTGAAGTTCGAGACGATGGAGCGGGTCTTCGGGCTGGCCGGACTCGCACTGGTGGTGTTCGCGGTGGCGTTGTGGCAGCTCGGACCCGACTGGGGTGAGCTGGGTGCCCAGCTCACCCAACCGCCGCCCGACGAGGGCGTGCCCACCTACTGGTACTACGCGATCGCTCTGCTCGGTGGCGCGATGACGCCCTACGAGGTGTTCTTCTTCTCCTCGGGCGGGGTGGAGGAGCGCTGGACGCGCCGGGACCTGGTGACCGAGCGGGCCAACGTCTTCGTCGGCTTCCCGCTCGGCGGGTTCCTGTCGATCGCCATCGCCGCCTGCGCGGCGACCGTCTTCTTCCCGGTGCAGGCCCAGGTGGACACGCTCGGGCAGATGCTGCTCCCGGTGGGCCTCGGCCTGGGACAGGTGGGGCTCGCCGCGGTGATCCTCGGGGTGTTCGCGGCCACGTTCGGGGCGACTCTGGAGACCGCGCTGTCGTCGGGTTACACCATCAGCCAGTACTTCGGCTGGCAGTGGGGCAAGTTCGTCCGTCCCCGGGACGCGGCCCGGTTCCACGCGGTCGTCCTGGCCGTGGTGATCGTCGCCACCGCGTTGATCCTGACGACCATCGACCCGATCAAGGTGACGGAGTATTCGCTGGTCTTCGCCGCCGCCGCGCTCCCGCTCACCTACCTGCCCGTCCTGATGATCTCCAACGATCCCGACTACATGGGGGACCGGGTCAACGGCCGCCTCTCCAACGCCCTGGGGACGGCGTACATGGTGCTGCTCCTCGTGGTCGCGGTGGCCGCGATCCCCCTGATGATCGCGACGAAGGCGGGACAATGACCGGGGCGACGGCTACGAGAGGGACGGGCCGATGACCGAGGCCAGGCGAATCCACGTCCAGCTGCACCTGCTGGACCGTCAGGTCGTACTGGCGGGCGACGGCCACCTACTGTGCAAGGTCGACGACCTGGAGCTCGGCCACGACGCCGAGGGCCGCCCTTATCTGACCGCGATCCTGTACGGACCGCTCGCCCTGGGCCCGCGCATCGGAGGAGTTCCCGGACGCCTGATGGTCGCCGTGACCGGCCTGCTGAGACCCGAGAGGCACCCCGAGCCCCAGCGCGTCCCGATGGTCCTGGTGACCGAGATCGGCAGCGCCGTCACCGTCGCGGGCCGACAGGCGGCGCCCGCCCTGGAACGGTGGGTTAGGAAGAACATCATCGCCAAGATCCCCGGCAGCGGCGACGGGGACGATGGCGATGGCGATGGCGGACGCGACGACGGGGACGACATCGGCCGAAGCGGCGGCGAAGGAGGCGTCCGTCCGCCCAGGGTGAGCGACCTCATCGGCCGCCCGGTCGTCGACTCCGGCGGAGGGCGGGTGGGCCAGGTCGCCGACGTGCGGTTCGACCAGGACGGTCCACTGATCGAGGAGGTGCGGAACGCCTTCCGGTTCAACGGACTGATCGTGGTACCCCGCCACACCGGCCGGCTGTTCGGCTACGAGCGCGGGCCCGGCGGCCGTGCCCCCTGGCTGGTCAGAGAAGTGATCCGCAGGCTGCACCGGAACAGCCGGTTCGCCGCCTGGTCCCAGATCGCCTCACTCGGCGGTGAGGCCGTGCGTCTGTCCGTACCCGTCGGCGAGCTGTCGCCGCTCAGGGAACTGTACGAACCCGACCCGAGCTGACCTCGCCCGGTCCCGCACGTACCGCCAGGAAGATCCACCGCGTGGAGGTTCCCCCCGGGTGTACGGGGAAGGCTCCCCGGGGTGGATGACGTCTGGGATCTGGTGGTCGTCGGCGGCGGGCCCGCGGGGGCGGCCGCGGCCCTGCGCGCGAGACAGCTCAGGCCCGAGGCGCGGGTCCTGCTGCTCGACAGGGCCGACTTCCCCCGCGACAAGGCCTGCGGTGACGGCATCGCCGCCCACGGACGCGACGAGCTCGCCCTGCTGGGCGTTCCCGACCTCATCGCCGACTACCGGCCGACACGGCGCCTGGCGGTGGTCTCCCCCGGTGGCGCCCGCGTCTCGGCCACTTCCGCCAGGTCCAACCACGTCGTGCCTCGCAAGGTCTTCGACGCCCGCCTCGTCGACGCCGCCCGCGCCCGCGGTGTCGAGGTCCGCCGCCACCAGGTCCGCGCGCTCGCCGCTCTCGGCGATCACGTGGTTCTCGACGGCACCGTCACCGCCCGCGCCGTGGTCGCCGCGGACGGGGCCAACTCGACCGTACGGCGCCTCATCGGCGTTCCCCCCTCCCCCGAGAAGCACACCGCGATCGCCGTGCGCGGCTACGCCGATGTGCCCGCCGACGACGACGTCCAGTCGATCTTCATGCAGCAGGACGGGTGGCCCGCGTACGCGTGGTCGTTCCCGATCGGCGACGGGACCGCCAACGTCGGCTACGGCATGCTCCTGCCCCGGTTGCACGCCACCGGCCTGCCGGGCAAGGAGGTGCTGCACGGACGGCTCGCCGAGCTGCTGCCCCACGTGAACGCCCGCGACCTGCGCGCCCACCATCTTCCCCTCTCCCCCGGCCGTCCCGGGCCGGGTTCGGGGCGGGTGCTGCTCGCCGGTGACGCCGCGGGTCTCATCAACCCGCTCACCGGCGAGGGCATCTTCTACGCGCTGCTTTCCGGCCGGCTCGCCGGGGAGGCCGCCGTCCAGGCGGCGGACGACCCGCTGCCCGCCTACCGGCGCGGCCTGAGAAAGGCTCTCGGCCGGCACCTGCGTACCACCGACGTGCTCGCCCTCGCCTCCCAGTCACCCGGCTTCATCGACGCCGCGATCGACACCGCCGCCCGCCGCAAGGAGGTGTTCGACCTGCTGGTCGACGTGGGTCTGGGCGCGGGCACCGTGCCGCTGCCGCTGGCGCTGGCCGTGGTCCGCCGCTGGCTGCTGAACGCCGCCCGGCGCCGCTGAGGGCGACTACCCGAGGATCACCGAGCGGGTCAGGTTGCGCGGGTTGTCCGGGTCGAGGCCGCGCGACCGGGCCAGCTCCACCGCGAGCCGCTGGGCCCGGATCAGGTCGGCCAGCGGGTCGAGGGTGGTGGCCGTGGTCAGGGCTCCGGTGCGGGCGACGTCGTCGAGCAGTCTCTCCTGACCGCCGAAGAACCACACCAGGCTGTTCTCGTCGGCGACGCTGATCGGCCCGTGCCGGTACTCCATCGCGGGGTAGGCCTCCGACCAGGCGAGAGCGGCCTCCCTGAGCTTCAGCGCCGCTTCCTGGGCGAGACCGTTGGTCCAGCCGCTGCCGAGGAAGGTGAACTGCCGCCGCGAGATCGCCCCCTCGGGGAGCGGTGTGGTGAGCGCGGTCTCGGCCTGGGCCGCGAGGTCGGCGGGGGCCTCCCCGAGGTGCGCGCGGAGCAGGGCGAGAGCGCTGGTGGCGAACCGGGTCTGCACCACGGAACGCTCGTCGGCGAACTCCAGCGCGATCACCGTCTTGGCCAGGCCGGTGACCGGGGTCGCCGGGTCGGCGGTGACGGCGGCCGTCGGGACGTCGCCCGCCGCGTCGAGAACGCGCAGCACCTCGGTCGTGGTCCCGGACCTGGTGATCGCGACCAGCCGGTCGTAGCGGCGCGCCGGCAGCTCGGAGGCGGGGAACGCGTCGGTCTCCCCCTGCCCGGAACGCTCGCGCAGCACCGCGTACGCCTGCGCCATGTACAGCGAGGTGCCGCAGCCGATCACGGCGACGCGCTCACCCGTCTCCGGCAGCCCCGCCGGACTCGCCGCGCCGAGATCCAGCGCCTGCCGCCAGCACGCGGGCTGGTCGGCGATCTCCTTCAGGACGTACTCCACGGGTGCCTCCTCGTCGATGCCCGTTCCCTCTCGTACCCCGCTCATGAGGGTGCAGCGCCTCACCGGCACCGGAATCACGCGGGTGGAAGGCGGCGGGTCACGGCCGGACGGCGAGCACCCGGAAGTCGACGCCGCGTGTCATCCGGGACACCGACTCGATCCGGAACCCCGCCTGCTCCAGGAACGGCCGGGGGTCGCGGGTGAGGTGGTCGGCCGCGAACCGCACGAACAGCGGTTCCACCACCCGCATCCCGGCGCGGACGATCGGGTTGCTCGACGGCCCGTGCTCGGCCAGCACGAACCTGCCGCCCGGCTTGAGCACGCGGTATGCCTCGCGCGCCGCGGCCGCCGGGTCCGGGATGGTGCACATCGTGAACGTGGACAGCACGGTGTCCGCGTGGCCGTCGGGCAGCTCCAGGCGCTGCACGTCGCCCTGCCGCAACTCCACCCGCTCGCCGAGCCCTTCCCGCGCCACCCGCCGCCGCGCCAGCTCCAGCATGCGCTCGGACAGCTCGATGCCGACCACCGTGACGTCGGCGCCGTACAGCGGCAGGTTGAGCCCGGTGCCGACCGCGATCTCCACCGTACGGCCGCGCGCCTGCTCGACGGCCCACTGTCTGCTCCCCGGAAACAGGCGCCGCTCCCAGACCCGCATCTGGTCGTCGTACCGATCCGCCATCCGGTCGAACACCCGCCGCACGTCGGCATCCGTGGTGGTACGCATCAAGCACCCCTTCTGGAACGGAACCCCCGCGAGATCACTTCGCCGCCGTGAAGCGGCGAAGGACCGCCCCTGTCCGGGCGACGACCGTCATCCGGCCATCCGGCCGAGACTCCGCCCGCCTGTCGTCACACCCCGTCATCGCGGCCGGTCGCCTGGTTTACCTGCCAACGAACCGGTCCCCGGTCCCGTTCCCGTGACATTCGCCGCGAACCGGCCCCGTTCCTATGGCATCCGCCGCGAACCGCCCGCCGGACCCGGATCGGCGGCCCACGGCGATGCCCGAAATCGATGCCCGAAATGCGGTCTACTGCACCCTGAACTTCTCCCAGGGGCCGACCTTCGAGCCGCGGGCGCGCAGCATCCCGTACTTGTCGCCCTTGTTGCCGAGTTCCGCCGACACGTAGCTCGGGGAGGGGACGGCGAGGTTCCTGATCGACACACAGCCCGTCCCGCAGGAGGCGATGTGGAACCTCTCCCAGGTGCCGGCCGAGGACGCGCGGGCGCGCAGCATCCCGCGGTCGCCTCCCGACCAGCCGAACTCCGCGGACACGTACTTGCCGTTCGCCAGGGATTTGATCGTGTAGTTGCGGCCGTTGTAGCAGATCGAGAACCTCTCCCAGGGGCCGACCTTCGTGGCGCGGGCGCGCAGCATCCCGTACTTGTCGCCCGACCAGCCGAACTCCGCGGACACGTACCTGCTGTTCGCCAGCGACTTGATGCTGCGGGTCTGACACTTCACGGCGGACGCCTCACCGCCCGTCGCCGTGACGAGCGACGACGCGGCCCCCGAGGTCGTCGACCGGGCCAGCACGGGCGCGGGCGCGGCCACCGTGCCGACACCGGCCAGGACGAGAGACGTGGCGACCATGAGCTTCTTCACAAAACCCCCTATTGATCGGCAAATGCCGTCGATCATTATGGGGCCCGCAGGACCGGGACCGCCTCCGGGAGGTGAGCGCGGCCGAGGTGACGTCTACGGAAGCCTCCACCCGGAACACGGTGAGAGTCCCTTCCGTCACAGGGCGGAGCCGCACTTCGGGCACGTCTCCTAGCCTGTGCCGCGAAAAACGTCTGTGCCGCGAAAACTCACGTCGACCTCAGCCTCGCGACCCGATGTTCCGGGCTTCCCGCGCGCCACCGCGGTGTGCTCCAGGCTTGTTTTCAGGAGTGCCTGAATCACATTACTCATCAGGAATGCCCTCCTTGATCAGAAGTTACCTCGAAAAACGTACAATCCATATCAATTCATAAAATTCATGCCAAAAGCACGATTTAGACGTCGTTGACATGATGTGTCCCCTCGGCGATGGTGGGGAATGCGTAGAGCTTCATAGCAGTGCCCAGACGTCGACGGCCCCTTTCGCCTGCCGGGCGTTTTCGCCTGTCCGGAGGCGGAGTTCCGCCGTTCGCCCGTCGCCGTCTCGACTCGTTTCCGAAGGCAGGAGGGTGTCGCGGTCGTAGCTGCTGTGGTGCACCCGGAGCCGGATTCCGAGTCGGCCTGGTCGTCTTCTTTCCATGAATCGGAGATTTGATGCGCGTTGCCCTCCTCACCACGACTCAGCATGGTCACCTGAACCCGTATATTCCGGTGCTCAATGCGCTCCGAACCGCCGGCAGTGAGGTCGCGCTGCTGCTGTTGTCCGCCGACGGTGGCACGCTCGACGAACAGCGTCGCCAGGCCCTGGGTGAGACGCCGGTCCACGCGATCGGGAAGGTCGAGATGGCGCCGTGGAGCGGCGACCCGGCGAAGATCGGCCCGATGCTCCGGTCGTCGCCGGTGGCGGAGCAGACGGCCAAGGCGCTCCGCGAGACGGCGCCGGACTTCGTACTCGTCGATTCGCTGCCGGTCACGGCGTCGGCCATGGTCGGCGCGGAGGCATCCGGCGTGCCGTACGGGATGATCTGGGCCAACCTGGGCGGAGTATGCCCGCGCGAGCATCGACGAGGTCGCTGGCCGTACGACGAGCAGGTCGGCGCCTATCTGACCGGGCACGGGGTGTTGTGGTCGACCCGGACCCATTCGGCGCGTTCGCCGATTCTCAACCTGATGCCGACGATTCCCGCCCTCGTCGGGGACGACGCGGTCACCGACGACGGTGTGCAGCTGGTCGGGTTGCCGGGTGCGGCGGGGACCCGCGGCGACGAGGTCGCCTTCTCCGGCCTGGATCGGATCGACCCCGACCGCCCGCTGGTGTACGTCTCCTTCGGCACGATCTTCTACCGGCGGCCGGACCTGCTGCGTACGGTGATCACCGGGGCGGCGGCGACCGGTGCGCAGGTGATCGCCGCGGTGGGAGATCTCGCCGAGGAGCTCGCACTGCCCGACGAAGTGCTCACCGCCCCCTATCTACCGCAACGTGAGGTGCTCGAACGCGCCGACGTGTTCATCACCCACGGCGGCTACAACTCCGTGGCGGAGTCGATCCGGGCGGCGACACCGATGCTGGTGATCCCGCTGGCCGTGGACCAGCCCATCCAGGCGTACTTCGTGGACAGGGCGGGCTTCGGGACGGCGCTGGAGCCGGCCGGCGTCACCGAGCAGGCGGTCGCCGACGCCGTCACCGACCTGCTCGATCCCGCCCGGGACCACCGGGCCCGGCTGCGCGCCGCGCAGCCGGAGTGCGGCGATTCCGCCGTGCGCACGGCCGAGCTGGTCATCGGCGCGGTCGAGACGCTACAGCGAAAGAGGGAGCAGTGACGATCGAACCGCGGCGGCCGGTGGGCGACCCGATCGTGCTCGACGATCTTGAGCGCCTCTCGTTCCGGGTGGATCGCCGCGCCTACACCGACGACGACCTGGCCGCACAGGAGATGACCAGGATCTTCGATCGCTGCTGGTTGTACGTCGGGCACGAATCGGAGGTGCCGGGACCGGGCTCCTACGTGTCACGCGACGTCGGCGGGCGCCCGGTGGTCATGGCGCGCGGGTCCGACGGGGTGATCCGGGTCTTCGCGAACAGCTGCACCCACCGCGGTGCCCTGATCTGCTCGCAGCCCGCCGGGCAGGCCAGATCGTTCCGGTGCCCGTACCACGACTGGACGTTCTCCAACCAGGGCGACCTGGTCGGGGTCCCGATCCCCGACGGGTACGGGCCGGGCTTCCGCAAGGCGGACTTCGGCCTGGCACAGCACCGCAGTGACGGCTACCGAGGTTTCGTGTTCGTCACCTTCGATGCGGAGCAGCCGCGCACCCTGACCGAGTACCTGGCGGGCGCGACGGAGTACCTCGACCTGATCGACGACCAGTCCGAGGTCGGGATGGAGGTGATCCAGGGGGCGCAACTCCACGGGGCCCGGGCCAACTGGAAGCTCATGATGGAGAACAGCGTCGACATCTACCACTTCCGTGCCCTGCACAAGCGCTACGTCGGCTACATGGAGTCGCTGGGGTCGGTGCCGCCACGGCGACGAGGCGGCTTCGGCCGCGCCCTCGGACTGGGGCACGGAGCCAACGAGCTGCCACCGGCGGCGGCCCGCCCGCTCGCCTACTGGACGCCGATGTTCGGCCCCGAGGTCCGGCCGCGGATCGAGGCGACGGCCGCGCGGTTCGTCGACCGGTTCGGCGCCGAACGCGCCGAACGCATCACCGGCACCAATCGCGCGGTGCTGATCTTCCCCAACCTGATGATCATCGACGCGATCGCGATCACGATCCGCAAGATCGACCCGGTCGGCGCCGGCCAGATGGCCATCACCTCGGTCGCCCTCACCCCCAAGGACGAGGATCCGGACATCCGGGAACTCCGCAAGAGTCACTACCTGACGTTCCTCGGCCCCGCGGGCTTCGCCACCCCCGACGACATCGAGATCGTCGAGTCGTGCCAGCGGGGTTATCTCAACCGCACGGTCCGCTACTCGGATCTGTCCCGCGGTATGAACAAGGAGGTCCCGGAGACGACCGACGAGCTTCCGGCCCGCGAGTTCTGGCGGCAGTGGGACCGGTTGATGCACGGCGACGACGGTCACCTCGAAATCGCCCACCGGGCCGAGATGCAAGGGGCGCAACCACGATGACCATCGAGCTGACGGTCGACGAAGCGGCCCAGGTGCGGTTGTGGCACCGGGTGAGCCAGTTCCTTTTCCGTGAGGCGCGGCTGCTCGACGAGTGGCGCCTGCGCGAGTGGTGCGACGAGATGCTGACCGACGACATCCGCTACTCGGTGCCTGCCACCGACGTCCGCGGCGAGACGGCCGACGCGCTCGGGCTCATCGACGACGACGCCGCCCGGCTGCGCCAGCGGATCGAACAGCTCCTCAACGGCGAGGTGTGGTGCGAGAACCCCCGGTCGCGGACGAATCGGATGATCGGCAACGTGGAGATCCTGACCGATCGGGGCACGCACCTCGACGTGGCGGCGAACGTCGTCGTGTACCGGTTCGGGCACGGACGCTCTGACGTCTACGTCGGAAAATACCGGTTCGAGCTCGTGGTCGAGAGCGAGTCGTTCCGGATCAGGAAACGGGTCGTGGTGCTCGACCACGAGACGTTGTACGAGCACGGAAAGCTCAGCATCATCCTGTGATCGGACAGTGACGGCGGCCGGCCCCGGCAGCGTCCCACCCGTTGCCACCGCCCAGCCGAGTCTCCCCCGCGAGGTCTACGTCCTCAGTGTCGTCGGTGGCTGCGTCATGCTGGGCCTGGGACTGGTGCTCCCGTTGCTCCCGGTGTACGCGGCGACGTTCGGGGCCGGGCCCACCCAGATCGGAGCGCTCGTCGCCCTGTTCGCGTTGACGCGGCTGGCCGCCAGTCCGTTCTGCGGCCGGCTCGGAGTTCGTTTCGGGGAACGGCGGGTCCTCGTCGCCGGCCTGCTGCTGTGCGCGGTCTCCTCGGCCCTGACCGCGTTCGCCGGGTCCTACGGGCAACTGCTCGTGTTCCGCAGCCTCGGCGGCGTCGGGTCGGTGCTGTTCTCGGTGTCCGCACTGGCGACGCTCCTGGCGATCGCGCCGGCCGACCAGCGGGGCCGGGCCGGTGCCGTGTTCGAAGCGGGCTTCCTGCTCGGCGGGATCTGCGGACCGGCGCTGGGCGGGCTCCTCGCTCTCATCAGCCTGTCCGCGCCGTTCGTGGCGTACGCCGTGCTGTTGCTCGCCGCCGCGATGCTGGCATCGACGGTCCTCCACACCGGCCGAGGCGCCGGCGCGGAGCCCGGCCGCGACGTGGTCCGGCTACCGGTCCTGCTGCGGGACCGACGCTACGTGGTGGCCTGCCTCGCGGCGTTGGCGCAGGGGTGGGTCCTGTTCGGGCTGCGCGGCGCACTGGTCCCCACGGTGATCGTGGCGTGGCGACATGACGTGACATGGGTCGGGTGGGCGTTCACGACATCCGCCGTCGTCCAGGCGCTGCTGATCATGCCGGCCGGCCGGGTCGTCGACCGGGCCGGCCGCCGGTTCGCCATGATCGCCGGCACCGGTGTGGCCGCGGCGGCGATCACGGCCCTGATGTTCGTGGACGGGTACGCCTGGCTCGTCGTCCTGCTCAGCGTGTACGCGGCGGGATCGGCGCTGCTCAACGCCGCACCGGCCGCGCTGATCGGTGACGTCGTCGTCGGCCGGGCCGGCAGTGGCGTCGCCGTCTTCTCGATGTGCACCGACGTCGGCGCCGTCGTCGGACCGGTCGTCGTGGGACTCATCGCCGAGCGGGTGAGTGTTCCGGCCGCCTTCGGCAGCGGCGCCGCGCTGCTGGTCGTCGCCTTCGTGGCGTCGTGGACGTTGACAACTGTTCGACCGGTGTTCGACCAACACGAGGGAGTTGATCGATGAATCAGCCGTCTGCCCGGCACGAGCGGGGCGAGGCCATGTTCCAGCAGGTCTTCGGCCGCGAACCACGCCCGGGCTCCTACCCGGAGTTCCTGCGGATCACCGTCGACCACCTGTTCGGCGAGATCTGGACCCGCCCGCACCTGAGCGTCGAGGAGCGCGAACTGGTCGCGCTGACCGCGGTCGCGCTGGCACGGACCGACTGGGAGCTGCGCGGCCACATCGGCGCCGCCCTGCACCTCGGGATGTCACGAGAGAAGATCATCGAAGTCATCATCCAGCTCGCCTACTACGGTGGCTGGCCGGTCGCCAACAACGGGCTGCGCGTCGCCCAGGAGGTCTTCGCCGAACTGGACGACGCCGCCGGGGACGCCGCCGGGAAGGACGCGGACCATGACCGATGAACCGGCTCCTCTCGACCTGACTGAAACGTCTCCCCTCGACCCGGCCGAGAAGGTCGACCTGTGGCGCCAGCGGTTCTTCGAGGCACAGGCGGCCGCGGAGGAGTTCATCCTGGGAGAGCACGGCGAAGAGGGTCTGGCCGCGTGGATCCAGGCGAACTCCCGCATCACCGCGGAGCTGCTGCGGGCGCAACGGCCCGCCGGGGTGTCCGCCACCGATCACTTCATGACCCGGCTGCGGCGTCAGCTGCTGCTGTACGACTCGGCGGTGACCAGTGAGCCCCAGCCGTCGGGCACCGTCCTGCGCAACGCCGACTGCGGGATCCTCCGGTACCGCAAACGGGCCGCACGCGACGGCGTCGTCCTGACGTTCCCGTCACCGTGCCCGTACTGCCAGGAACTCAACACCGCCATCGCCGCCCGCTACGTGGAACCGGGCGTCACGGTCTCGTGTGAACAGGTGGGCGACGGATGCACCTGGCGCGCGGAATCCCCTCACTCTCCGGAAGAGGACGCGGTCGGGTCGCCGCACCGCGGACGAGCCGGTGACTGAACCAACGGCAGTGCCGTGCGGTCGTCGGCCGGCGACCGGCCGCCGTCGAGCGTCATGCCGAGCTGCCGGCCCACGGCCACGCACAGGTCGAGCGCCGCGGTGCGGGTCAGGTCCTGGTGATCGTTCTGGGTGAAGCACGCCGACGCCACGTTCCTGTTCCGTAGGCGCAGGTACCACGGGAACAACGATCCCAGTGCGGGCTCGGTCAGCATCGTGCGCGAATGCACGATCGTCCCCACCAGCAGGTTGCCGAACGGGCGTTGCCCGGCGTTCATGAAGCTCTTCAGACGTTCCTGGAAGATCTTCAGTATCGCGGGCACGTTCCCCGCGTACACCGGCATGGCGAGCAGCATCGCCTGCGCGCCCTCGGCCAGACCGACGACGTGCTCGAAGTCGTCGTCGAGCGTACACCGGCCCACCTCGGGATCAAGGCAGGTGTCCTCGCCCTCGCACATCGCGATGCGATGGTCGATCAACCGAATCCGCTGGATCTCCGCGTCACCGATCTCCCGGACAACGCCGGTGATCGCCGCCTCCAGCAGCGCGTCGGTCAGCGACGGGAGACGCTTCTGCGTGCAGGACAACGCAACGACCTTCATCCGAAGGGCCTCCCCTGTCCGCTCAGCGCCATCCAGGACCGGCCACCTGACGAAGCACCCACGGCCGCACGCTGAGGCAGCCTCAAACTACCCACAATCGACCACCCCCCAAACGGGTTGAGCGCCGCTGGGCGAGGGCGAGACGGACGCCGCTGAAAGGACTCAGGAAAGCAAAAACGACCCGCGTCTCCGCGGGTCGTCTCCGGGTTTCCCCTTGATGGATCGCTGGTGCCCCCTGCAAGATTCGAACTTGCGCTCCCGGCTCCGGAGGCCGGTGCTCTATCCCCTGAGCTAAGGGGGCCAACGCGTGATTACATTACCAGCATCCTGGGGGGAACCGACACTCGGTTGGGCGGGCGAGTGATCTCCGAGACGGAGGCGAATCGAGTGCGGCCTGGGCCGGACGGGGCGAGTCGGCTCGGAGTGGAGCGGACGAGGTCGGGCGAGCGGAGCAAGTCAGCGCGAGATGGGACGGATGGGGCAGGCCTGACGAGGTGAGTCGGCGCGGAACGGGGCAGATCAGGTAGGCCGGACGGGGCGAGTCAGCGCGGGACAGGGCGGACGGCGCCTCGATAGCGGGAGAGGTAGTAGGGCGAGGCGGTGAAGTCGATCGTCCTGACGACATCGCCGGTCTTGGGGGCGTGGACCATGACGCCGCCTTTGACGTAGACGCCCACGTGGGTGGGGTCTCCGCCGCCTCCGCCGAAGAAGACCAGGTCTCCCGGGCGGAGCCGGGAGAAGGCCACCCGGCGGCCCTGTCTGAACTGGGTGCCGGTGTAGTGGGTGAGCCTGGCCCCCGCCCTGGCCCAGGCGTGCAGGGCGAGCCCGGAGCAGTCGAAGCCCCCGCCGGTCGGACCCGCGCTCGAACCGCCACCCCAGACGTACGGTCTGCCGACCTGACGGAGCGCGGCGGTGGCCGCGATCCGGCCCCGCAGGCCCTGGACACCTTCGCGCGAGGACACCGCTCTCCTTCGCGAAGGTGCCATCCGCCCACTGGAGAGGGCCTTCCCACGGGAGGACGCCGCCCCACGCGGGGGCCCTGCCCCACGGGAGGACAGCGCCCCGCCTGGAGGCACCACCCCACGATCGGAGGGCGTTTTTCGTCCCCCGGAAGGGCGCTGCGGCCGTTTGGCTCGCGCCCGGGAGGAGGGCCGGGGATCTCTCAGTCCTGCCCACGATGCCGGATTCATCCAAGAGGCCGAGGCGTCTCCCCTGTCACTTGAGTCGTCCGCCGGCTCCGCTGCCCCTCCCGCCTCCGGGCCGGAAGGGTCAGCGAAGCCGGCATCCGCTCCCGGGAACCCGGGCGGCCATTCGCCGACCGCCCCCAGAACCGAGGCCAGGACCGGATTCGCAGCCGAGGCCGGGAAGGTGCCCTGCGGGGAAGCCGAGGCAGGGGACCCCTGTGGGAAGGAGCCCTGTGGGGATGTCGATCCGCCGCCACCCGCATCCGGCGAGAGCGGGGTCCAGGGCGCGCAGATGGCGGAGAGAGCGATGCGAATCTCCTCCGGCAGGAAATCCTCTTCCGAGAACCGGTGGCGAGAGCCGTCCGATGGGGCGGCCGAAGGAAAGGAGAGAAGGTGGCCCCAGGTCTCGCAGGCTTCCGGGGAGAGGCGGGGCGCGGGAAAGGGCGAGTTTCCCGCGAGGGCCGCCGAGAGGATGGTGACGGTGACGAGTGTCGTGATCACGCACGCCCTCCTTGGGCTCGATGAAGGATCGAGGCCCCAGGATCAGCGGGATGGAGCGATCGCCAACGAGCCGAACCCGATTCTGGGGATAACTCGTGAAGCATCACCCCATCGAGCCCTCGTACCGGGACTTCCACGAAGGCAGGGTGTAGCCGGGACCGGCCGCCGAGAAGTTCGATGTCACCGTGGGCAACGCGGGACGGATGCCGCGGGTTGCGCCTCAGGCCGGGTTCGGTGTCGCGGCCAGGTTCTGCTTGACCTGCCGGGTGATCTCGTCGGCGAGGATTTCGGGAAGGCCCTTCTCGATGGCATCCAGGGCCTGGGCCGCGACCTCGGCCGGGTCGGTCTTCCGCTCGGCGGGAACGTCGGCGGCCATGTCGGTGTCCATGTACCCGACGTGCAGTGCAGAGACGGAGATGCCGCGGGGTGCCAGTTCCTCGCGAATCGCGTTGCTCTGGGCCCACGCGGCGGACTTGGCCGCCGAATAGGCCCCGGAGCCGGCCGGGTGCAGCCAGGACAGCACGGACAGGACGTTGAGCACGGCGCCGCCGCCATTGCTCTCGATGACCGGAGCGAAGGCCCGCGTCACGGCGAGCGGCCCGAAGAAGTTCGTCTCCATCTCCAACCGCACCGAGTCCAGATCACCGGCGACCAGGGGGGTGCCGGTGAAGATCCCGGCATTGTTCACCAGCAGCGTCGCGTCGGAGGCGACGCCGGCCGCGGCTCGGATCGACTCCTCGTCGGTCACGTCCAGGCGGAGCGGGATGGCGCCGACCACGTCCACGCTCTCGGGGCGGCGGGCCGCCGCGTAGACCTTCGCTCCGCGCTCCAGAAGCTGGATGGCCAGTTGGCGACCCAATCCCCGGTTGGCGCCGGTGACCACTGCGACCGCGTCCTTCAGTTCCATGCTTGCTCCCAGCGTCGTGGACGGTTCCGATGACCGAGTCCCGAATTTAGATTACATCCATAATCTAAACCGAAGGGTAAGATAGATGTCAACCGACATCCAACTTGGGAGGTGGCCGATGGGCCGCGTGTCGCAGGCGCAAGCGCAGGAGAACCGCAAGCGGGTCGTGGAAGCCGCCTCCCGGCTGTTCCGCGAACGGGGCACGCAGGTCAGCGTCGCCGACCTCATGAAGGAGTGCGGTCTGACCCACGGCGGCTTCTACAAGCAGTTCGCCTCCAAGGAGGCACTCGTCGACGAGGCCACCGCCCACGCCTTCGACGAGTTCGCCCGGCACCGCACGACAGGACCGGAGTCGCACGCCGCCCAGCAGGCGTTGATCGACACCTACCTCTCCGTCGAGCACCGCGACAACCCTGCGGACGGTTGCCCCGTCGCCGGGCTCGCCATCGACATGGCACGGGAACTCGGTGATCGCGAGGCCCACCGCGTCTACGCCGAAGGCGTGAGCGACTTCGCCGAACGGCTCGCCACCGATGACCAGGACGGCCTCGCCCGGCTGTGCACGATGCTCGGCGCACTCGTCCTGGCTCGGGCCACCAAGGGCTCCCCTCTCTCCGAGGAGATCCTCACCGCCGCACGCGCGGCCTTGACGGCGAACAACTGATCCCGGATACAGCGCGGTATGCCGTGGCCATACGACCGATTGCCGACTCACGCCCAGGTCAGGCCGTATTCTCCTGCCCCTCGAAGGTCCTAGCCGTCGACCGACCCGTGCCTTCTTTGCCGCCAATCGCTTCGGCCGAAACGAACCGCAAGCGCCAGCAATATCGACAGTCCACCGAGCACGTAACTACCCGTCAGCGACATCAGCCACGTTCCGACGTGGGACGGATATATGAAAAGCGTCGCCAGGACGATATATCCGGGCAGCAGGAAGACGAACCACAAGAGCCCCACACCCACCTTCTCAAGCGTGGAGTCCACGCGCTGAGCACGCTGCGCCCAGAGCACCAGGAGCGGTACGCACCAGACCCAGTGGTGTGGCCAGGAGACGGGTGAGACAAGTAGTCCCACGATGGCGCAGGCGGTGATTCCGGCGAGCTCTCCCGCCTCCTTCGCGGTCCGTGCGGCGACCCAAAGTCCACCCGCGCCGACCACCGCGCACAGGGCGAGCCAGAGGGGCACGGTGGGCCAGGAGCCGGACACGAGCATGAGCATGCCGCGAAGCGACTGATTGAAGAAATTCACACCCTGCCCGGCGATCACCCGTTGCGTGTCGAGAAATTCACCACCCCAGTAATCACGTGAATCAGCCGGCAGCACCAGGAATCCGAGGGCCACCGTGCCGAGAAAACCGAGGCCGGCCATCAGGGCGGCCCGGAAGCGACGCGTGACGAGAAGGTAGGGGATGAATATCAGCGAGGTGAGTTTGATGCCGGCGGCGACGCCCGTTCCTATGCCGTGCCACTTCTCTTTGCCGTGCGTCAGGTCTACAACTATCACCAGTAGCAGGATGATACCTATCTGCCCATTCCACAACGTCAGCGTTACCGGATACAAGGGAAGCATCGCGACAACGACCAACAACGTACGAGCAGTCCGGCGGCTATGGCGCTCCACCGCGGCGCGACCGACGAGAATCCATATCAAAACCTCAAGGGCGAGTATGGAGATCAGCACCCATAGGGCGACGGCGGCCTCCATTCCCACCAACGCGAGAGGTGTGAACAGCATCGCCGCGAACGGCGAATAGCTGAACTTCAACCAATTGTCACCCACGATCAAGCTGTAGACAGAGGTACGCTGCAGTACCGCTGCTCCGCCTTCTCGATAAACCTCCAGATCGATCCAGCCCCTCGCATAGATCGCGTTGAAGGCGAAGGCTGCCACCGCGCCAATCAACGCGATCAATACTCCGCATGCCACCTGGAAAGAGCTGCCATCTCTGCTGCCCAGACGAATTCGCGGACCGACTGGCGCTGAAGAAGGCATGGCGGCTCCCGACTTAGCTACGGTGCACGCTAGCCACGCCGGCTTGTCCAAAACTTGTCGTGCTGCGTCGACCGTCTACCCGTCAGGGCTCTGATGTGCTCGGCCGATGTCTACGCACCCCTCACGCCGGCCTTCGAGCATCAACTCTGAACGGAGCTCCAGGACTCCACCGTCGCTTCGGCGATGGCTTTGATGTGATCCCCGTACGCCAGATGTCCGTCGAACACAAAGCTGCCGTCCCTGAACGGTAATCCGCTGAACGAGGCGCGGAAGCCGGAAGGTTCACCCTTCGGGAGCGACGCGTATGCCGCCAACGGTGTCATGTCGTAGCCCAGCCGTGCCCGGTGGTTGTTCCGTGCCACCTGATGAGCCGACAGGCGGAGCCACGCGTCAAGGCCCTGATCCACGTAGAGCTGCAACTGGCGAAACTGGCCGTCGAGGTATTTCTCATGAGCTCTGGAAGGATGCTGCAGAAGATACGTCATGACCACGGGCCCGTGCCATTTGTACATCTGCGGATCCGACTGCTCCTCGGCCAGGATCCCGTGGTAGTAGTCCACGCACATGCCCAGGGGACCGGCCGTCGCACCGCAGTCGCACCGATCCGTCATGGAGATATTCGACATGGGCTGCAACATAGATGGCCGGTCCCGACCTTGGCGACATGTTATCGGCGCCGGCTCATGCTCTACCTACCGCCATGCTGGGATTCCCCATGAACGTGAACATCGATTTCAGGCGGCAGGCTTCGGGCTACCTGACCGAACGGGGCCGGAGGTGAAGCCCTTGCCCACCGGGAAGCTCCATCGCGCCGCGCCGGTGGCGGCGTCGAGTGCGTACAGCCTGCTGTCGTCGCTGACGTATACGAGTCCCCGGGCCGCCGCGACATCCCAATCGAAAATGCGCGCATCGCACCAAGTGCTACAGATGTCGCAAATGCTTGTGATCTCTACGGAGCGGACTCCGCGACAAGAGCGAGCCTGATCCAACTCTGCAAGGACGCCGGCCAGCGCGGCTGGTGGACCACGTACAGCGATGTTTTCACCGGCAGCTACATCGACATGGAGACGGAGTCATCATGCATTCGTACGTGGCAACCGCTGTTGGTGCCCGGCCTGCTCCAGACCGAGGCATACACACGCGAGTTGTTCCGGCACGGGCTTCCAGATCTGAGTGAGTCAGAGCTGGACCGTCGCGTATCCGCGAGGATGGCCCGGAAGCTCGTGCTGATGGACGAGTCACCCCCGACGCTCCACGCTGTGGTCGACGAGGCCGCACTACGAAGGTCCGCCGCCCCTGGTGTCATGGTCCAGCAGATAGACGCGATCTTGGATTTCACCGACCGGGACAACGTCGTGATCCAGGTCCTTCCGTACCTCACCGGACTCCACCGGGGCTTGGAGGGAGCTTTCTCCGTCCTGGGATTCACTGAGCCAACGGATCCTGACGTTGGGTACGTGGAAGGGCCGGCAGGTGATGTGTACGTAGAAGCGACCGATCATGTACGGCGGCTTGTTCCGACGTTCGAGCGCCTTGCCGGAACATCCCTATCCCCCAAGGAATCCGCGGCCTTCCTCGTCGCGGTGAGGAGCGAACATGATCTCCCCTGACCTGTCCGACGCCGAGTCCCGCAAGAGCAGCTACTCGGGCACTGGCAACGACTGCGTCGAGGTGGCCACCAACCTGCCCGGCCTCGTCGCCGTCCGCGACAGCAAGGACCCTTCCGGCCCCGCGCCGACCTTCTCCCCGACCGCCTGGAACGACTTCCTGACAGGCATCCGCAGCGGAGAGATCTAACCGAACGCGAACACCTTGTGGCCGGAATCGCCCAGGGCGATCCGGCCGACAAAGCTCATATCCGAAGGCGGCCCTGCCCCCGCGTTCACCGCTGCTCAGGCGCGTCGTGCCGGACTCTCCTCTCGTGACCTTGCGTCGCCGATGGCGGATGAAAGCTCGACGAGCTGTCGCGGGGGTCTACCGCCGGTGTCCGGAACTACAGGGAGGACCTCAGCAGGGCGGTGGCCTCGACCTCGATCAGCCAGCCGGGCAGGCCGAGAACCTGCACGCCGAGCAGAGTGCTGGCGGTCAGCGGCCAGGGATCGCCGTAGACCTCCTGTGCGGCGCCGAAGATGACCGGCACCAGTTCAGGGCGGTGGCCGACGACGTAGATGTTGTGGCGCACCAGGTCGGCGGGGGTGGCTCCGACGCCTTCCAGGGCCAGCTTGACGTTGTGGAACGCCTGCCTGGCCTGTGCGGCGTGGTCGCCGGGGCCGACCAGCTCGCCGGAGACGTCGAGGGCCACCTGCCCGGCGATGTACGCGGTCCGGCCGGCCGGGGCGATCACCACCTGGGAGTAGAGGTTCTGCACCGGCTGACAGAGCGTGGGCGGGTTGATCCGCTCCAGGGAGGTCATGCGATGCTCTCCGTCCGGGCGGGCACACCGGCGAGCAGGAGGTCCGCCAGTTCGGCGGGACGGCTCACCTGGGCGAAATGGTGGGAGTCGAGTTCGGCGACGGGCAGGCCCAGAGCGCGGAACCTGGCGGCGGTCTCGGCGAACGCCTCGAAGCGCAGGCAACGGACGTACATGACGGGCATGGCCTCGGGTCGCCCCGGCCCCGGCAGGGGCTCGCGGTGGGTGCGCACCGGCATCGGGGTGGAGCCGGCACGCAGCCAGTCGGCGTCGGCGGCGTCGTCCACGCCCAGCACGGCCGGGTCGAGCGGCTGTGCGATCTCCCCGCCGCCTGCCAGTTCGGCGAACACGTCCGGCAGCCAGGGCACCAGGTCGAAACAGGACTGGCCTGGCTCGGGCGCGAAGGCGTCCAGGTAGACCAGTGCGGACACCCGTTCGGGCGCGCGGCCGGCCACCCCGGCTATCACCATGCCGCCGTAGCTGTGCCCGACCAGCGTCACCCGCTCCAGGCCCGCGCGCTCCAGGTAGCCGAGCAGGTCGTCGATGTGCGTGGAGAGGCCGATCTCCGCGCCGCGCGGGTCGTCGCCGCGCTCCGCGAGGCCGGGCAGTGTGGGGGCGTGCACCTCGTGACCGGTCGCTTCGAGCAACGGACCCAGCCGCGACCAGATCCAGCCCCCGGCCCACGAGCCGTGCACCAGTACGTACGTCCGGCGCGAGTCAGCCAGGGACGGCGGGTCAACCGAGGACATCGGGCTCCTCCTCGAAGATCAGCGAGGACAGCAGCCGAAAGTTGTTGCGGGCCATGTTCGCGCTCCCGAACTGGCGGTGTGCCACTTCGGCCTCCTCGTCGGTCATGATCCGCGGCCTGCCCGCAGCCTCGGCCAGGAGCTGCATCTCGCAGGCGCGGTTCATCGCGATGAACCACCAGGCGGCCTCCTCCACACTCCGGCCGACCGTCAGCAGGCCGTGGTGACGTAGGATCGCGGCCCGCGTCGAGCCCAGCCGGGCCGCGATCCGCTCGCCCTCGTCCCGCTCCAGCACCAGCCCTCGGTACTCGTCGAAGAGCACGTGGTCGCGCCAGAACGCGCACGACTCCTGCACGATCGGGTCGAGCAGCCGGTCCAGCGCCGCCCAGGCCCGGCCGTGGACGGTGTGCGCGTGGGCGACGGCGACCACGTCGGGGCGAGCGTCGTGGACGGAGGAGTGGATCCAGAACGCCGCCTTGTTCGTACGCCGCGTGCCGTGGGCGATCCGGCCCTGCGCATCGACGAGCAGCAGGTCGCTCATCTTGATCTTGGAGAAGTGCACGGAGTAGGGGTTCACCCAGAAGTGATCGGTCAGCTCCGGATCCCTCGCGGTGATGTGCCCGGCGACGCCCTCGTCGTACCCATACCTGGCGAAGATCCGGAACGCGGCGGCGAGCTGGCGCTTGCGGTGCAGCCGCTGCTCCTCGATGGGAGCCGACGCGTATGTGGGGGCCTCGTCGAGATCCAGCTCGGGAGGCGGGGCCTGTTCGGAGATCGTCATGCTCTGGTTCCCTTCGATCTGTGTCAAGGGTGCGGCCCCCACCTCTCCCAAGTCAACCTCAAAGGCGAATTACATTGCCTCTTAGGCAAATAGGGCGGTCGATCGCTAGGATCTCCGCGTGACCTCTCGCGTGCCGGCGGACCAGAGCCGCGACCCTGGAGACGACGATTCGGAGAAGCGGGTCGCGGCGCGGCTCGGGGAGCTGCGGCGCGCCCGCGGGCTGACGCTGACCACGCTCGCCGAGTGGACCGGCATCTCCGCCGCCCATCTGTCGCGGATGGAGAAGGGCGAGCGTCAGCCTTCCATCGGGTCGCTGTTCCAGCTCGCGCGGGCGTACGGCGTCTCACTGGGAGAGCTGGTCGGTGACGAGCGCCCGCACGAGCACCACGTCGTGCGCGGCTCCACCGCACCCGTACACGAAGGCCCCGACGGGCCGTACGCGATGATGGCCGGCCTCGGCCCCCGCTCCGCCCTGGAGGCGGTGCGACTGGAGTTGACCGCCGACACACCCGGGCGCACCGCCGTCCACGCGGGCGAGGAGTGGCTGTACGTCGTGCGCGGCCAGGTCGTCGCACGCGTCGGCGCGAAGGAGATCGTCCTGGCCACAGGGGACGCGTTGCACTTCGACGCGGAGGCTCGCCACTCGCTCTGGTCGCGCGGCGGGCCTGCCACCGTCGTCATCGTCTCCGTCGCCCCCCCGCCCGTCCGTCCCCCGCACGGCACGGGCCCCGCGTAACCCGGCTCAGGACGCGGGCAGCGGGCCGGCGATCAGGTCCAGACCGAAGGCGAAGCGCTCCTCGAACGTCCCCCCGGTGAGATGGCCGAGCGTGCGGGTGAGCGCCGGATGCGTGTCCGTCGTCACCGCCGCGCGCAACGCCTCGCCGACCGAGGCCGACGAGGCCTGCTCCTCCTGGGTCAGGCCGAGTACGAAGTACACGGCCGTCCAGGTCGTCCACGCCGCCTCGCGCTCACTCAGCCCGCACTCCAGCAGCGCGCCCACGAGGGCCTCGCCCGTGCGCAGCGTGTTCTCCTCCGCCGCGTACGTCCCCGCCACCACCTTCGCGCCGTCACGGAAGGACAGCAGTGCCTGCCGATAGCGGTGGACCAGTTCGCGAAATCTGGCGGCCGGGGCCGGAGGCAGGCCCTCCTGCGACACGCGGGCGACGATGGCGTCGGCCATGAGCTCCAGCAGCCGCCCCTTGGTCTTGACGTGCCACGACACCGTGTTCAGCCGGACGCCCATCCGCTCGGCCACCGCGCGCAGGCTGACCGCGTCCGCCCCCTTCTCGTCGAGCAGGTCGAGCGCCGTCGTGACGATCTCGACCTGGCGCCGCACGTTCGCCACCGGATCTCCCCATCTCTTGGTTGCCGACCAAGGATATCCAAGGCACACTGTTGGTCACTGACCAAGAAAAGGAGATCGCGATGGAAGACGTGATCGTCGTCGGGGCGGGTCCGGTGGGACTGTGGCTGGCCGCGGAGCTGCGCCGCGCGGACGTGCCCGTCCTCGTCCTCGAACGCGCTGAGCGGCCGAGCCCGCACTCCAAGGCGCTGACGCTGCACCCGCGGACGATCGAGATGCTGGCCATGCGAGGGATGGAGAAGGCGTTCACGGACGAGGGCATCGCGATCCCGAGCGGGCACTTCGGGCTGCTGGAGAGCCGCCTCGACTTCCGGCCGCTGCCGACACGCCACCCGTACACGCTCTTCTTTCCCCAGGCGCGCACCGAGGAACTGCTGGAGGAGCGCGCGGTCGAGCTGGGCGCCCGCGTGCTGCGCGGGCACGCCGTGACCGGGCTGGTACAGGACGCCGAGGGCGTCGAGCTGAGCGTGGTCGGCCCCGACGGCCCGTACGAGATCCGCACCCGCTACGTCACCGGCTGCGACGGCGCGGGCAGCCTGGTCCGCCGCGCCGCGGGCATCGCCTTCCCCGGCACCGACGCCACGGTGTACGGGTTCCTTGGCGACGTCCGCCTGGACGACCCGCCACAGGGGCCCATGTCCGTTCACACCGGTGACGGCGGCGTGATGGTCGTCGGCCTGCCGGACGGCCACCACCGCGTCGTCGGCGTCACGCCCGGGTCCGGCGGCGCGGACGGTGACCTCACCCTGGACGAACTACGCGCCAACGTCGTCCGGGTGATCGGGCACGACCTCGGGATGCGCGACCCTGTCTGGTTGTCCAGGTTCGGCAACGCCTCCCGGCAGGCGGCGGCGTATCGGGCGGGCCGGGTCCTGCTCGCGGGCGACGCCGCGCACATGCACTTCCCGGCCGGCGGTGTCGGGCTCAACGTGGGCGTCCAGGACGCGATGAACCTGGGTTGGCGGCTGGCCGCCGTGCTGCTGGGCCGCGCCCCGGAGAGCCTGCTCGACGGCTACCACGCCGAGCGCCATCCCATAGGCACGAACCTGCTGGAGAGCAGCAAGGCGCAGACGGCCCTGATGACCGCGTTCACCCCCGACGGGCAGGCGCTGCGGGCGCTGCTCGGCAAGCTCATCGGCGCGCACCCCGAGCTCTCGCTGGACCTCGCCAACCGGCTGGCCGCGCTGGACGTCGCCTACCCGCCGGCCGATCCCGGCGCCCACCCGCTCACCGGTGTCCGCGTCCCCGACTTGCCGCTGCGCGACGGTCGTACGGTCTACGAGTTGCTGCACGAGGCCCGCCACGTGCTGCTCGATCTGGGCATGGGGGCCGGGAGCCTGCCTCCCGCGATCGCGGACTACGCGCGCGACCTGCGCACGACCGCGTACGAGGGATCGCTCGGGCGAGACGCGCCGGCCGAGTGGCACGAGGTCCGCGCAGCCCTGGTCCGCCCCGACGGCCACGTGCACTGGGCCACCGCGTGAGGGAGAGGAAACCCGTCACGCGTTGATGGCTACGCGTACACATCTTCGGAAAGCCGCGCGTGGACGGGATAGAGGAGTTAGCCTCACGCCGTGGGAGAGGTTCTCGGCAAGGTCTTGGTAGTGGATGATGACGACGTCATCCGTCAGCTCATCGCGGTCAACCTGACCCTGGAGGGGTTCCAGGTGGACACGGCCTCCGACGGGCAGGATTGCCTGGATCGGGTGCTGGACGTGATGCCCGACGTCATCACCCTGGACGTCATGATGCCCAGGCTGGACGGCTGGATGACGGCCACCAGGCTGCGGGGCGACGAGGGGACCAGTCATATCAAGGTGGTCCTGATCACCGCGCGGGCACAGGAGGACGACAAGCGGCGGGGCCTCGGGATCGGGGTCGACGCCTACCTCACGAAACCCTTCGATCCGGCCGAGCT
Organism: Streptosporangium sp. NPDC000509; assembly: GCF_042898365.1. Classification (NCBI taxonomy): domain Bacteria; kingdom Bacillati; phylum Actinomycetota; class Actinomycetes; order Streptosporangiales; family Streptosporangiaceae; genus Streptosporangium; species Streptosporangium sp. NPDC000509. The sequence goes on from NZ_JBIAYX010000017.1 coordinate 57,371, forward strand.
GATCCAGGTCGTACGGGACCTCGCCCTGACCGCGCGCAGCGGCCAGGGCAGAGCCTGACCTCACGGGACGACGTCGCAGAACACGTCGGCCGCAGGCCACCCGTCGCGGGCCGCACCGACCACGGGTCACGCCGGTCAAGGGCCGTACCAGCGCGAGTCACGCCGTCGGCCGGCCCTGCCGAGGCCACCTGAGCCATGCGGCCCACGCGGATCCGCCCGGGTCAGACGAGACCGTCCCGGTGGGCCACGGCGGCGGCCTGGGTGCGGGAGGAGACGCCCAGTTTGCCCAGGATGTTGGAGACGTGCACGCTCACCGTCTTCTGCGCGATGAACAGCCTCTCGCCGATCTCCCGGTTGGGCAGGCCCTCGGCCACCAGGGCGAGCACCTCCTGCTCTCGGGCGGTGAGCAGGGTCGGCGGTGTGGAGGTGAAGCGCGCCCTGCGTCCCAGCTCCGCCAGGGCCGCGCCGAGCGGCCGGGCACCCAGTGACTCGGCGGCCTCGACGGCGAGCTTCCATTCTTTCAACGCGTCGGCGCGGTCGCCCTCGACGAGCAGCGCCTCGGCCAGCCGCCACCGCGAGCGCGCGACCTCGTAGACGAATCCGAAGTCGAAGGCCTCGACCACCGCTCGCCACGCCGCGACGTCGAAGCGGCCGTGCGCGCGGTGCCATTCGGCCTCGGCTTTGGCGAGCCAGGCCAGCCCTTCCGGACCGAGAGGGCCCCGCCGGACGGAGCCGGGGCCGACGGCGGCGGGCACCCTGGCCCGCTCCAGGAAGGCGTCGGCCTCCTCCGCGCGGCCCAGGTCCGTCAGCGCCCACAGGGCGGTGCCGCTGAGCCGGATCACGGCGGGGTCGTTGGGGAGGATGACGTCGAGCCCCGCGCGGGCGTGTTCGAGCGCCGTCTCCGGGTCGCCGCGCCACAGGGCGTGCTCGGCGGCCAGGCCGCGGCTCATGGCGGCGATCGTCACGTCGTCCGGCCAGAAGGGCTCCAGCCACGACAGGCGGTCCTCGACGACGGGCAGGCCCCTGGCCACCTCGACGAAGAGCGCGAAGGACGACAGGAGTGCCTCCGAGGGGGTGCCGACGCGGACGGCGAACCCGGAGGCGACCTTCTCCGCCAGGTCCCACTCCCCCGCGACGTAGTGGATGAGGAGGCGCAGGAAGCGCAGGTCGGTGCCGTAGGTGCTCCAGTTGAGACCGCTCTCGCGCGCCAGCCGCAGCCCCCGGTCGGTGGTGGTCGCCGCCTCGGCGAGGTCGCCGTTCTCGTACTGGACCCGGGCGTAGGTGAACATGGCCCGCAGGTCGATGGCGAGGTTGCCCGAGCTCTCCGCGGTCGCGCAGGCGAGCAGGTCCTTGGCGTGGGAGATGTCGTCGGCGAGCGCGGCGAGGGCGGCGAGGGTGATCAGCGCGCTGGTCTCGGCGTCGGCGGCGCCGCTCGCGCGGGCCGCCTCCAGGGCACGCCTCGCGAGGGCCTCGACCTCGTGGTGGCGTTCGGTCCAGTAGAGCGAACGGGCGTAGGTGGCGAGGGCGCGGGCGAGCACGGGCCCCTCCGGCGCGGCCTCGACGGCGGCGTACGCGGCGGCGATCGAGCCCTCGGCGTCCTCGGCGTCGATGAGGTAGTACGAAAGCCGCTCGTTGATCTCGGCGGAGGGCGGGAGGCTTCGGAGCTGGGAGATCGCCCGGTGGTTGTCGCCGCTGTCGGCCGCCGCGGCGGCGCTGCGCGCCGCGAGGGCGATGTGGTCGATCCCGGCCAGCCGCTCGGCGTCGGGAACGCGGTCCCAGAGCCCGAGTGCCTGGTCGAAGTGGCGGTGCGCCTCGGCGGGTGCCCCCAGCCGCTCGGCCCTGCGTCCCGCCTCCACGGACGCGGCGAGCGCCCCCGGCAGGTCGTGGCCCGCCAGGTAGTGGTGGGCGAGCTCCGCAGCCGAACCTCCTCGGCCGGTCAGCAGGCGGGCGAACTCGGCGTGCATCCTGGTCCGCTCGCCGGGCAGCAGGTCGTTGTAGACGACCTCCTGGAGAAGCGCGTGCCGGAAGGCGTAGCCGTACTCCCCGTCGGGGCGGAGCAGGCCGCGCGAGACGATCTCCCGCATGCTCTCCTCGAAGGCGAGGTCGTCGAGGCCCGAGGCCTGCTGGAGCAGGTCGTGGTCGGCCCGGCGGCCCGCGACGGCCGCGCCGCCGAGCACCCGCTGCGCGGGGTCGGAGAGCGGCTCCGTCCGGGAGAGCAGCAGGCCGGCCAGGCCGTCGGGGATCGAGGAGCCCTCGGAGGCGGCGTCCAGCAGCTCCTGGGCATAGAACGGGTTGCCCTCGGCCCGGTCGACGACCTTCCTCATCACGCCGGCGTCGGTGCCGCCGAGCGCGGCGAGGTAGTCGGTCATCTCGTGGCGGTCGAGAGGCTCCAGCTCCACCGGCGTCACCGAGGGGAGGCGCTTGAGCTCCGCGAGGACCCGGCGCAAGGGGTGGCGGCGGTGGAGGTCGTCGGTGCGGTAGGTGCCGACGAGGCAGACGCGCTCGGTCTGCAGCATCCGGCTGAGGAAGACCAGCAGGTCGCGGGTGGACTGGTCGGCCCAGTGCAGGTCCTCCAGGACGAGCAGCACGGGCCGCGTGGCCAGGAAGCCGAGCATCGAGCCGAAGAGCTGCTGCTGCGTCAGGCCCGACGTGCTCTCCCTGCCCTGGTCGGTGCCGCCGGGCAGCAGCCTGCCGAGGACGGGCCGCTCGTCGAGCGCCGCGCGCAGCTCTCCTCGTGCCGAACGCAGGGCGTCGGCGAGCGGGAGGTAGGGAAGGGCGTCGCCGAGTTCGGCGCACTGGCCGACGAGCACGGCGAACCCCGCCGCCTCGGCCCGTCCGGCCAGCTCGGTGATCAGGCGGGTCTTGCCGATGCCCGCGTCGCCTCCCACGAGGGCGACCCCGGCCTGCCCAGCGGCCGCGGTGTCGAGCACCGCGGTCAGGCGATCGAGCTCCGCCGACCGCCCGATCAGAACACTCCGCGTGCTGTTCCACCCCACGTCGGCGAGTATCGCACGGGGCACTGACGGAATCGACATTCCACCCGCAGGGGACGAACGGGGAATGATTGGTACATCAGTAGGGGGCGAACCTGGACCGATTGGTACACCAAAGGGTCCAGGCATTGGCCCTGACGGCGAGGGCCGGGCCGCCCCTATCGTCGGGGCATGGTCTCCCCGTCCACATTGCTGATCTTCTCGGTCGCGTCGCTGGCACTGGTCCTGGTGCCTGGCCCGAACCACATCTACATCATCGCCCGCGCCGTCTCCCAGGGCCGCGCCGCCGGGATGGCGAGTGCGCTCGGCGTCGAGGTGGGCACGCTGGTGCACATCGCCGCCGCGGCGGCCGGTCTCTCGTACGTGATCGCACAATCGGCGACCCTGTTCAACGTGATCAAGTGGGCCGGGGTGGCCTACCTGGTCTATCTGGGCATCCGGGCGCTGACGAGCAGGCAGGAGTTCGCGAGCCGGGAGACCCCGCCGCAGCCGCTTCGGGCGATCTTCCTTGAAGGGGTGGTCGTCAACGTGCTCAACCCCAAGGTGATCCTCTTCTTCCTCGCCTTCCTGCCCCAGTTCGTGGAGCCGGAGGCGGGCGCGGTGCCGCTGCAGATCGCCGTCCTGGGCGGAACCCTGCTCTTCCTGGGCCTGCTCTCCGACCTGATCTACGCCGTGGCGGCGGGTGCCGTGGGCGGGCGGCTGAGGAACAGGGCACCTCTGATCGGCCACTTCAGCGGGATCGTCTACCTGGGTCTCGGCGTCGCGACCGCCCTCTCCGGCCGCTCCGTCTGAACGCGCGAACCGCCCGAACACCCAAGACCATCCGAACGCACGAGGCCGCCTCGAACGCCCAAATCCGCCCGGACACGCGGGGCCGTCTCAACGCCCGATAGCCGCCCGGACACACAAGGCCGTACGAGGACACATAGGGCATACCGAACGCACAAGAGCACTCGGACGTTCGAGGCCCACCTGGATACGCGGTCCGGTGGTCGACCGTTTTCCGGGACGAGCCGGTCTCAGGTGGAGAGCGCCCCCGGGATGCGGTCCAGGATCGGGTAGGGCATGAGCCCGTACGCGTAGAAGTCGACCGCGTCGGCGCCTGAGGCCCGTACGGCGCGGACCTTGGCGGCGAGCCGGTCGGCCGAGTCGGTGTCGGGCAGGCCGGGGCGCAGCACGACCCGCAACTCCTTGTCCTTGCCCGTGGAACGGCGGTAGGCGGCGACGTCGTCGGCCACCCTGGCCACGTCGCGGGCGTAGGCGAGCACGCCGAGCGAGGGCACCAGGTCACCGAGGGCGACCAGGTCGACGCCGAGCTGCCAGGAGTCGTGCGCGGCGAGCCCCGGCGAGGGCAGCCCGTCGGTGTAGCCCTTCACCGCACCGGTCCCGTCGAGGAAGACGAGACGCGAGCCCTCGTCGGTGACGGCGGTGGAGACCTCGGAGACCAGCGAGGTCACCGTCTCCGAGCGAGCCCGGGCGTAGGCGACCACCTCGGGCCCCGCGTACGCGGTCAGGGCCGCGCGGGTCACCTCACCCTGGGCGGGAGGGTCGCCGTCGAACACGGCGCCCACGATCCTGGAGCATTCCTCGCGCGCCACCTCCGCGTTCACGCCCAGGTCGGCGGCGCGGCGCATGCAGAAACCGCAGAAGCACAGGCCGAGCAGGAAGGCGTCCATCGGCCCGAGCGGGACGAAGCTGCGCTCGTGGTGGTAGCCATGACCGAAGGTTCCGTAGTGCAGCGCCTCGGCCACCACGCTGTCGACGCCCTGTCTGGCCACGGCCCGGCCCAGCGCGACCGCGTACAGGCGCACGTCGGGGTGGGAGGGGCACAGGTCGGCGGGCGAGCCGCGGTCGCCGAAGCAGTCGCGTACGGTGACGTCCGGGTTGGCCAGGCCGAGCGTGGTGTTCTGCAGGAAGACGGTCCAGCCGTGCAGGGCGAGCCCGCGTTCGGCGGTGGCCTCGCGCAGGGTGGCCAGTGGCTCGTCCTCGGCGCCGTCCTGGACGGGCGGCACCAGGCGCAGCCCGCCGAACAGGTCGGCGGGCGGCGTGAAGTGCGCGCCGTCGTTGCGGAGCGTCACCCGGGGGCGGCCGTGCGGGGTGACGTCGCGGGCACGGTGGTAGGCCGCGGCCACGGTCACGCCCGTCACGCCGTATCCGGTGATCCGGTCGAGGACCGCCTCAAGGCCCTCCCCGCGCACGTCCTCGACGTAGACGTATAGCGAGCTGTCCAAGCCGCCGCCCTCCCACGAAGTCGGTCAGACTCTAACGCGGCTTGTAGGCCACGAAGTCGATCTCGACGAGGATGTCCATCAGGTCCGAGCCGACGGTCGTGCGAACCGGGTACGGGCGGGTGAAATACGACTTGTACACCTCGTTGTAGGCGGCGAAGTCACGCTTGAGGTGCTCCAGGTGCACGGTCGACTTCACCACGTCGTCGAAGCCCAGCCCGTGGGCCGCGAGGATCGCGCCGAGGTTGCGCATCACCTGGTGGGTCTGCTCGGCCACGTCGGTCCCGACGACCTCGCCGGTCTCGGGGCTGAGCGGCCCCATGCCCGAGGTGTAGACGAAGTCGCCGACCACGAGACCCTGCGAGTACGCCCCGACGGGTGCCGCGCCCTCGCTCGTCCTCAGCTCCTGCTTGTCGCTCATCTCACCAATCCTCAGCGATGGAAATTCAGAAAAAGGTGTTTATCAGATCGACGACGACATACTCCTCGTCGACCACCGGGATGGTCCGCCACTTGTCGAAGGCGGTGCACGGATGGGAGATACCGAACGACACCAGGTCGCCCGGCCGCACCGGCGAGCCCGGTGCCGGCCTCAGGAGCGTGTGCTGGTCCTGGACCTTGAGCACCGTCGCACCCGCGACGGCTCCGCGCGGGATCGGCAACCCTTCGTCGAAGGGGGCGTCGCGCTTGCCGAACCCGACCACGGCCAGGTCGGGCTCCGGGACGCTCAGCACGTGCGCCCAGATCTCCAGCGCCGCGCGGAGTTCTCCGTCGATCCGGGTGTACGGGGTGCGCTCGCGGTAGTAGCCGTCGTCGTGGGAGACGTACGCGCCGCTGCGCAGCATCACCCTCGCCTGGCAGGCGGCGAGCTCGCGGCCGATCACGTCGAACCACTGGCTGCCGCCCACCGACAGGATCGGGTCGCGCACCCGCAGGTGCTCCAGCGCCTCCAGCAGCCGGTGCAGGTAGGCCCGTACCTCCTCCGCCGACCCCAGCGAGCCCTCGTATCCCGCGATACCCGCCAACTCCACGCCCTCGGCCGCCTGCGCGGCCGAGGCGACCTCCAGCAGCTGGGCGAGCGTACGGCTGCCGCCGCGCCCGCCCTCGTGACCGAGTTCGGCCAGCACGCGGAACGGCCTGGTTCCCGCGTGCCGGGAGAGCGCCTCGACCCCGGCCGTCGAGTCGACGAAGCACAGGAACTCGAACGCGGGATCCTCGTCCAGCTGGGCGGCGAGAGCGGTCAGCCCCGCCGGGTCGAAGACCTGGTTGGCGAGGACGATGCGGGAGACGCCGAACCCGCGCAGGGTGAGCGCCTGGCTGGGGGTGGCGACCGTCATCCCCCACGCGCCCGCGTCGAGCTGCGCCTTCACCAGCTCGGGCGACATGGTGGTCTTGGCGTGCGGGGCGAAGGTGAGCCCGTACTCGCGGGTGAAGGCCGCGAGGGTCGCGATGTTGTGCTCCAGCGCGCCGCGGTGGGCCACCATCACGGGGAAGGTGAACGCCCCGCCGAACAGTGAGGCCCCCAGCACCGCCCCGGGGTCCGCGATATCCACGATGCCCTTCACGTCCCGTCCCCCTCCGCGTCGCCTGACGGATTCGACGGCTTATCGGCCGCCGCATCCGGGCGTGGGGGATCGCGTCCCCCTTCGCCGCCCTGAGGACCCTATCCTCACGGCACCCTCTCCAGGGCCGTGTCCGAAGGGCCGCCGGGGGCGGCGCCGTTCCTCGAAAGCCCGGCGACCTGCCGAGGGGTGACGGCGTTTCTCAGGGGCGTAGCGCTCTGCCGGGGGTGGCGCCGGTGAGTGCTCCCGCGGTGAGCACCGGGACCCCGGAGACGAGGACGTCGCCGATCCCGGTGGCCGGAGTGCGCGGGACGGCGTACGTGGCCAGGTCGGCGACCGCGGTGGCGTCCAGGACGACCAGGTCGGCGACCTGGCCGGGCCGGACGAGGCCCCGCCCTTCGAGGCCGAAGCGGCGGGCCGGGTGCGAGGCGAGGTGGACGACGGCCTGCTCCAGGGTCCAGTCACCGGTCTCGCGGACGTGGTGGCCGAGCATGCGGGCGAACGCCCCGTAGCCACGCGGGTGCGGGTGGCCGCCCACGTAGATGCCGTCGGAGCCGCCGGTGTGAGCCGCGTGACGCAGGACCGCGCGGACCGACGCCTCCCCCTCGGGGCCCTCGTCGGGGCGGGCCGCCACGCATCCGGCCTCCAGCCGGGTGTCGATCAGGATCCTGCGGCAGAACTCCCCCGGCTCCAGCCCTGCCTCGGCCGCGGCGTCGGGCAGCGTCATCCCCTCGGCCCACTCGACACCGGGCACGTGGGAGAAGGTGATCCTCGGCCAGAGCGTCTCGTCCCACTGGATCGGCTCGGACTCCAGCACCTCCAGCGTGCGCCCGACGTCGGCGGCCGGGACCCACGGCGGCAGCGCGACCATCGCGAGGATCGTGCTGCCCCGCAGGTAGGGGTAGGTGTCGAAGGTGAGGTCGACCCCCATGAGCCGGGCCTCGTCGACAAGTGGCAGGAGCGTGGAGGCCGGGCCGTGGTAGTGCGAGACGTGCACGGCGGCGCCCGAGCGGCGGGCGATGTCGCTCACCTCGGCCATCCCGGCGGGGGCCGCCGCACCGTACCCGCGCATGTGCGTCACGTACGGCAGGGTGCCCAGCGGTGCGCAGAGCGCGGCGATCTCGGCGGCGTCGGCGTAGCGGCCGGGGGCGTACTCCAGGCCGGTGGAGAGGCCGACGGCGCCCTCCGCCAGGCCGCGTTCGACGCGGGCCAGCATCGCGGCCAGCTCGTCGGCGGTGGCGGCCCGCTCGGCGGCGCCCATCACGTCGTGGCGGATCGTGCCGTGCGGGAGCAGGTACGCGGTGTTCAGCGCGGTCGCCCGGTCGTAGCCCGCGAGCAGCTCCGCCACGCCGATCGGCCCGTCGGCCGAGGGGTGGACGCCGTTCACGGCGGCGAAGTAGCGGGTCGCGTAGGCGAAGGTCTCCGGGGTGGTGGAGGGGGCGAAGGAGAGCCCGTCCTGGCCGAGGACGAACGTGGTCACGCCCTGGCGGAGCGCGGCGAACTGCACCTCCTTGTCGAAGACGAGGGCGTCGCCGTGGGCGTGGCAGTCGACGAGGCCGGGCATGACGTGGCGCCCGGCGGCCTCGACGACGGTCGCGGCGTCCGCGCCCTCCAGGCGGCCCACGGCGGTGATCCGGTCTCCGTTGACACCGACGTCGGCCCGGTGAGCCGGTGCTCCGGTGCCGTCGAGCACCCAGCCATCCCTGATCAACACATCGAACGACATGCGGGGATTCAATCACCCGAAAGGTCTGCGCCGCATCCAGCGCTCGTCTTCGTTCTCCCTGCCGCTGTCCCGGATTTCCCCGGTTCTAGGTATGGGAGGAATTTGGGCCCCCCGTCCCCTTGACCGTAGCGTGTCAGGGATGGTGCCATCTTTCCCTAGTTAGGAACCTTTCCTAACTAGATGATCGCAGAGAGGGCACCCCTGTGCACGCGAGACCGCGCCTCGAACGCCTCCAACGCCCCTCGCCCGTCCTCGCCCTGGCACTGGCGTCGGCACTGATCGCATCGCTGTTCGTACTGGCGGCACCGGCCGGCTTCGCCGCCGACTCCCTGCTCTCCCGTGGCCGCCCGGCCACCGCCTCCTCCACCGAGGACTCCACCCTGCTTCCCGGCGCCGCCTTCGACGGCAACGCCGCCACCCGCTGGGCCTCCGCCGAGGGCCACGACCCGGAGTGGATCCGCGTCGACCTCGGCGCCTCCGCCACCGTCTCCCGGGTCAAGCTGACCTGGGAGGCCGCGTACGGGAAGTCGTACCGCATCGAGGTCTCGCCCAACGGCTCCACCTGGACGTCGGTCTACTCGACCACCACCGGCGACGGCGGCGTCGACGACCTGACCCTCTCGGGCACCGGCCGCTACGTGCGGATGTACGGGACCGCGCGAGGCACCGTGTACGGCTACTCGCTGTACGAGATGGAGGTCTACGGCAGCACGGGCGGCACGACCCCGAGCCCCACCCCCACGGCCACCCCGTCCCCCGGCGCCCCCGGCGTGCCGTTCGGCTCCCACAAGATCCCCTACGCGGCCGGGATGCTGCGCCCGACCGGAACCCAGGCGACGCTCGACCAGAAGGTGGTCGACTACTACCGGCGCTGGAAGGCCGCCTTCGTCAAGCAGAACTGCGGCAACGGCTGGTACCAGATCATCTCCCCCGACGCCGACCACCCGTACGTGGCCGAGGCGCAGGGCTACGGCATGGTCATCACCGCCACGATGGCCGGGGCCGACCCGGACGCGAAGAAGATCTTCGACGGCCTGGTGAAGTACGTCCTGGCCCACCCGTCGTCGATCACCCCCGGCCTGCTCGCCGCCGAGCAGAACACCGCCTGCCAGAGCGTCAACGGCGGCGACTCCGCCACCGACGGCGACCTGGACGTGGCCTACGGCCTGCTCCTGGCCGACCGGCAGTGGGGAAGCACCGGCACCTACAACTACCGGCAGCTCGCGATCAAACACATCAACGCGATCAAGGCCGGTGAGGTCAACCCGACCACCAAGCTGATGAAGCTCGGCGACTGGAGCAGCTCCGGCGACCAGTACTACTGGATCAGCCGCTCCTCGGACTGGATGATCGATCACTTCAGGGCGTTCCGCAAGGCCACCGGCGACACGACCTGGGACACCGTCCGCACCAACCACCAGAATCTGATCGCCTCCCAGCAGTCGACCTACGCGCCCAACACCGGCCTGCTGGCCGACTTCGTCGTCAACACCAACACCACCCCCAAGCCCGCGCCGGGCGAGGTCCTGGAGTCCGCCAACGACGGCAAGTTCTGGTGGAACGCCTGCCGTGACCCGTGGCGGATCGGCAACGACGCGGTGACCAGCGGCGACGCCAAGTCCCTCGCCGCCGCACGCAAGCTCAACACCTGGATCAAGAGCAAGACCGGCGGCAACCCGAACAACATCGCGATCGGCTACTCCCTCAACGGCACCCAGATCTCCAGCGGCAGCGCGCCGGCCCACTTCGCCCCGTTCGCGGTGGCGGCGATGACCGACTCCGGCAGCCAGGCCTGGCTGGACGCCCTGTGGAACAAGATGCTCAACACCCCGTTCACCGCGAACGACTACTACTCGACCAGCATCCAACTCCAAGTCATGATCACCGTAACCGGCAACCACTGGGTGCCCTGATCCTCCAGGGGTGATGAGCAGCCAGTTAGGCGTCGGTCAGTTTCGGTGGACGGCCGATCCGGGTCGTTGCGCTGAGCCAGCCGTCGATCTCCACGCAGAGTGCGGTGAGAAGGGTGTTGAGGTCGTTCGTCACACATCGATCCTCAACACCCTTCACCATTCCCGCATCCCAAACGACTTAGGACTTACTCGTATAGCCGCCGAAAGTAGGGCAGTCCCAGCAACCAGGGCGAGCAGAAGATCAAATAGTTAGCTGGGGCCGCCGCTAACGGGACTTTTCGTTCCGATGCTCGTCATGCCCCTACTAGCGCGGGCCGCGCAAACGCCCGCCACTGGTTCAGGGCAGGATCGCACACAGAGCGGTCGTGCGGACCGTGACCGGCCAGGTGTTGTGATTGCTGGCCCGATAGCCCCAGGTGTTTTCCAGTTTGCCGTCTTGGTCCTTGCTCAAGCCCAGGTAGCCCACCGCCATGTTGTCCTCAAGGTACCAGTGGTCGGCACGCCCATACGCGTACCCTCCGCTAATGGGCACTTTGCCTTCCGGGCAGGTGATTGTGGCGCTTCTCTGTGCACCGGCAGGGAACGTGACGTCGCGCGTGACTACCTCCAGCCCGGAGATACCCACTTCTCCCTTGGGGCCGGCCGGGCCGCTGTCGCCCGCCGGCCCAGCTGGACCGGCGGGGCCCGACTGGTTCCAGGAGATCTGCCGCTCAGTGGCCAGGCACCTGCCAGGGGACGCCGTAGTGGTGGGAGCGGGGGCGAGCATGGTCTCGCCGGGCGAGGGGGAGGCCGGCGGGATCCGTACCGCCCCGTTCGTACTCACGCACGCTGTGATCACCTCGCCGGTGTCCGCCGCTCCCGCGACGGCGATCCCCGATCCGCCGACGACCAGCCCCAGCACCGCGCCGATGGCCAGTGACCCCTTGCTTACCCTCACCACTGTCTCCTTCCAGACGACGATGATCCGCCGCATTCGTGTCAAGGATCGTTCGGATCACTGGGAATCCTCTTGTGGCTGGCTGCAACGCCATCGAGACCCGGTAGACCCAAAACCCGGCCGTACCGGTCGGTAACTTGCGGGAACCTGCATGGGTGTAGCCCATCGGCCCGAGTGGTCAGACAGGCGTAGAACTCGCTGCGGAAGCCTGACAGCTTCGCCAGGGTTTCGGTACGGAGATCTTTCTAGTGCGTGTCTGGGCTGCATATCACAGCGCGTGTCAGCGTGGGCCTCACGGCCACCGCCTTCATCGTGATGTCTTGGTGACTCGACGATGAGGCGGTGGCCGCTTTCGCGTCCAGCATCCGAGCCGTTACAGCCCGATATGCCGCCTCACATGGCCTACCGCAACAAATACGCGGCTCGGAGGTTAAACAACAAACTTAGAAATTCGACAAAGTGCCACGCGGGTTTCGTTCGTGAGCCTTACGCGCTGGTCAGCACACGGCGCAGGTCCTGGGCCGAGTCCGCCAACGTTGATGTCGGCCCCGTTCCCGCGAGCTCGATGCGGTCGGCGACACGGAGCAGCAGGTTGACCGTACGTGCCGAGGCGATCTCGCTCGCCTGTGCCATCACCTCCACGATGACCGGCTCGGCCTCCTGCCACGCTTGTGCGTGTACGAGGCCGTTGAGCAGTTGGGCCCCGCAGTTATAGCGAGAACGTCCCCGCGTCAGGTGATGCTCGTAAGCCTCCGTAAGCGGTGTGACAGCCTTGCCCCACTCGCCCAGCTCCGCGTAGGCCATCCCCTGATGCCCGGCCAACTCGGCCTCGTCCATCCACCACGACCAGTACGGATCACGAGTGCCGATGCTCTCGGCGAGCGCGGACCGGGCCCGATGGAGCGCTTCGAACCCCCGCGTCCCGTCACCCAGTGCGGCGAGCGCCCGACCTCGCCGCACCTGGAATATCGCTTCGACACGAGGCGGGAGGTCACCACCGGCGAGCACGTCGTCGGCGATCCGCAACGTCTCGTGCGGGCGACGCTGAAACTGGGACAGCATCGAGAGGTGAGCCAGTTCCAGCAGTTCCATGCTGCGATCTCCCGCGAGACGGGAGAGCATCATCGCCTCGTGGATGATCTGACGTGAGACATCCTGCCGATCGGCGTCATGGGCCTGCCATGCGGCGATCTCTCCGGCCTCTCCGGCAGCGGCTTCGAGGTCTCGCTCAACGGTCGCGGTGAAGTTTCCCGCGGCGAGTTTGGCACTGGCAGTCCGGAAGACCCGCACTGCGAGGGGGAAGATCTCGTTTCCCCCGTACGCGGTGTCCAATGCGACAAGCGCCTGCCCGGTGGTCCGGAGCGTCATCACATACTCCGCGTCGGCCGGTCGACCGTCTACGACAAATGGATCAAGCGTCTCGATGCCCAGTGATGCCGATGCGTCTGGACGAATAGGGGCGTTATCCTCAAACAATTCGGTTTGACTGAAACCAAACACCCGGCAGTACAGCGTGAGATAAGGCTCCCTGGGCCGGTGTTTCCCCGCTTCCCACCCCTTGATCGATCGCACCAGCGACTCCCTGACCGGGAGGCGCTCGCGGGTCCACTCGTCAGCCGCTTCGGCCAGGCGCTTGGCCATCTCCTTTTGCGACCAAAACCGGGCACACCGCTCTTCGCGGAGTCGAACAGCCCATACTGGAAGTTTTTTCATCACGCACCTCGGACCGAGGGGAAATGTCGATCCCTTTATTTTCCCCCAGCACCACCTACCGATGCACAGGTTTACCGCGTGTGATGGACAGAGAATTCAAACAGGCGGGATCCGAAAGCGCTCAGCGGTCACCTCGCCTTCGTACTGGCCATCCAGCCCGTACGGCATCCCCTCCGCGTCTTTGCCCACCTCATGAAAAACGGGCTCGTCCATCACTGCGAACGATCGGACAAGCCCATTATCGGATGGAGGTCCAATCAGTGAACAAGGCCAAATCCACCGACCCTGAATCCACCATCCCCGGCTGGCGGTTGATTCTCAGTGATGCCGGGCGGCTGTGGGCCAGCCGGGAGGAGCCCTTCCCTTCGGTCGCCTTCCACGCCGGTGCCGAGCGAACCGTCGACGCCGACAACCTGGAGGCCCTGCGGGCCGAGACCGAACGGCAGGAGGCTATCGCACGGGAGGCGCAGGCCGGGCAGGTGATCTCATGATCCGCCGCTGTCTGTCCGCCGCCCGAGGCCGCCACCGCGACGGCCAGGCTGTCATTTCGGTCCCGCACTACACCTGGGACCACGAGGCCCGCGCTCAAGCCGCGATGCTGGAGATCACCCAGCCGGGCTGGGCCGTGCTGTACGGCACCAGCAGTCGCCTCTTCCACGCCATCGCCACCTGGCCCGTCCCCGAGCCGCTGATCATCTGCGACCGAACCGCCGAAGGGCTGAGGACCCAGATGCGCGAGGCCGAGAGGACCACGCTCCACCGCTGGGCCCTCACCTCCAGTTCAGCCAGCATCGGCCACTTCTGATGAACGGGCACGACGGCCCTCTCACATGACTCCCAAGAGAGCCGCCAACTAACGTCATGCTGCCTTGACGTCAAGCCTCCTTGACGTCAAGGCAGCATGACGAAATACTCGACCCATGGCGACTCCAGAGGATCTTGAACGTCAGTTCACGCTGCTGACCGCGACCGCGCGCTACGACGCGCTACGCACCCGGGAGGCCCTGACCGCACCGGCCGACGAGGACGACGCCGAGCTCGCGCCGCTCGACCCCGGCGCCGAACCCTTGACCCGGGGTGAGGCGCTGGAGCTCCTCGCGCTGGGCGAGGTGATCGCGCGGAAGGCGGGCTACGGACGTCAGCTCTCCGTACGCTCCGCCCGCCGGGCAGGTGCCTCGTGGTCGCAGATCGGTGCCGCGCTGGGGACCAGCAAGCAGGCCGCGTGGGAGGCCCACAACCGGTGGATCGACGAGCAGACCGGGGAACGCGACGGCCACTGGGGCTGGAGCGAGGACGACGCGGCGGCCGCGCGCACGCTCGCCGGCGACCCGGAAGGCGCGGAGACGAAGTGAGCGCGGCCGTCGTTCAGTCTTGGTCGGGGATCTCCAGGCGGGAGATCGTCTGCGGGCAGGAAACCGTGCTGAGCACCGGCCGCTGAGCCAGCAGTTCCCTCGCCTCGCGGCGGGCCAGGTTCCAGCCGTTCCACGAATCGGGTCCGGCGAGGTCGTTGGCCGCGACCACGTCCCGCAGGACGCAACTACGAGACGGCTCGGGCAGCCGGTCCAGGGCGGGCACGGCCTCCGCGCCGAGGTCGCCCAGGTATTCGAGGTCGATCCGGTCCACACCCCGTACGGCGATCTGGGTCTCCGCGACCCGCAGGTCGGGGTTCCACACCGCGAACGCCAGCAGAGAGACGCTCGTCATCAGCACCAGGGTCCTGGGCAGCCAGCGTGCGTGCCCGCGCCCGGTGAGCCGGGCCGCGCCCGCGGCGAGGACCAGTGCGAAGACCCCGCCCAGCCACAGCACCGTCGCCGACACCGAGGCCCGCAGCCGGGAAAGCCCGTAGGCGTCCGCGTACAGGTCCAGGCGGTGCAGCGCGGAGAACAGGATCACCAGGGTGAGCACGCACAGCACGCCGAGCAGTCCGGCCATCAGCCAGCGGTCGGAACCCTTAAGATCCAGCGTCCCCGAGGCGACCGCGACGATCGCGAGGACGAACACGCTGACGACGACGAGCTGGAAGAACCCGGAACGCGCGTACTCCGCGTAGGTCAGCCCGGTGGCGGAGACCACCCACCGGGTGGAGCCGAACAGCACGGTGAGCTGCATCCCCACGAACGTGGCGAACAGCAGGTTGAGCGCCGTCAGGGGGGTCACCCAGAGACCACGGCCGACCGTGACCTTCAGGTCGGGGGCCTTCGGCTCGGCCACGGGTCGCAGCCCGACCAGCACGGCGGAGGCGACCACGCACGCGAAGACGACGAAGAGGAAGATGCGCAGCGGCAGCGACTCCGCCCACTCCTGCGCGCTGAACACCCGCTCGACGGCCTCGGCGAAGACCGCGTCCGCCGAGACGAACAGCGCCCCGAACACCGCCAGCAGCACGACGGTCAGCCCACCCCCCAGCAGCAGGGGCATCACCCGGCGACGGGACGCGAGGCCCTTCATCCTCGCCCCGAGGAACCACGGCACCGGCAGCAGGCCCAGGATCACCGACGCGCCGCCCCTGATCACCCCGAGCCAGCCGCGCCCGGCCCCCGACAGAGCGAGCGCGGCCGTCAGGAACCCGGCCAGCAGAAGGATGCCGACCAGCCAGTCCGCGTCCCTGAACATCACCGTCGCGACCAGCCCGTAGGCGACCGCCCCCATCCCCGCAGACCAGGGGGTGATCCTCCTGCGCACCGCGGGGATCGTCGCCGCCCCCATCGCCGCGGCCACCAGTACGAGCCCCAGCCCGGCCCTGCTGTACGGCACCGCGACCGCGGCGAGCAGCCCGACGGCGGCGGACACCGGAAGCACCCACCGGGGCGTGTCCGGCAGCTCGGGGCGGGGGAAGACCGGCGGCGCCTTGTATCCTCCCGGAGCTCCGGGACCGTCGTAGCCTCCGGGAACCCCAGGACCGTTGTGCCCTCCCGGAGCTCCGGGACCGTTGTACTCTCCGGGAGTCCTGGGACCGCTCCCCCCGCCCGGCCGGGAGCCCGCCGATGAGCCCGTCGCCCCTTCCCTGACTCCCGCCGCCCGCGCCTCACCTTCCCGCCGGGGAGCCCCTGTGCCCCCTGCGGCGACGCGTCGCGTGGCGGGTTCCCGTCCCGGAGGCCGGTGCGGGAGCGGTTCGACGGAGGCCAGGAAATCGCTGGTGGGTGTGGTGGCGCCGATGACCGTGCCGACGAACGCGCCGATGGCGAAGAGGACGGATCCGGCGAAAGCGGCGAGCAAGGCGTCGACGGTCGCGAGCGCGATGCCCACAATCACACCGCACACCAGCCCCGCGATGGCACCGAGGAAGACCCCGGCGAACGCTCCCGGCCAGTTCCGCGTCACGACCGGCTGCTGACGCGCGCTCCCGTCCCTGGCGAGCACGGGTCGTGGAGGGTACGGCTGCGGGGAGGGTCGTACGGGAGGAGGCAGGGCGGCGGCTCCGGGGGCGAGGGCGGCAGGCGCCGGTCCCGACCCCGACCTCGGTCCCGACTCCGACTCCGACTCCGACCCCGGCCCCGGCCCCGGCCCCGGCCCCGGAGAAGCGGGCACCTGTCCGGCCGCGACCGTCTCAGGGACTTCGGGCGTGCGACCGCTCTCCGCCGGTTCGACCGGCTGCTCCCTGGATTCGACGGCCACGGAACCCTGGTCGGCCCCGGACGCGCGACCGGCTTCCACCGGTTCGTCGGACACGGGAGTCCCGGTGACCCCGGTGACTGCGGCGACCTCGACGACCTCGCGACGTCCGGACGACGGCCCCGCCACGAGCGGGACGGACGACGTGGCGGCCACGACCGGGACCGACGGCGTACCGGCCGCGGACGGAAGCGACGGCGCGGAGGTCTCGGACGGGACCGGCGGCGTACCGGCCACGAGCGGGACCGACGGCGCGGAGGCCGCGAGAGCCGCAGGTTCCGCGGGCTCCGCGGGAGCCTCGCTCGAAGGCTCCTCGCCCCGGGCGGCGGCGTCCTCCCCCGAGGGGAGGGGGTCCTTGCCGGGGAGGGACGGGGGGTTCATCTCGATCCTTTCAGGAAGGTCGGCCACGATGTGGCAGCCGACACCGTCGTCGACGTGGATGGAGCCGCCGTGGAGTTCGACGATCTCCTTGGTGATGGCGAGGCCCAGCCCGGCGCCGCCGTCGTCGGCGGCCCGGCCCGCGTCCAGGCGGGAGAAGCGCTCGAACGCCCGCGCCCGGTCCTCGACCGCGATCCCCGGCCCCTGGTCGCTCACTCTCAGCCGGACCCCCTCTCCCCTGGCCGTGGCCGCCAGCACCACCGCCCCGCCCGCGGGGCTGTGGCGCACCGCGTTGTCCAGCAGGTTGGCGAGGACCTGCGCGAGCAAATCGGGATCGGCGCGCAGGCTCAGGCCCTCGGGGACCTCGCAGCGCGCCACCACCCCCTCCCTCGCGAGCACGGCCTCCCGCAGGGCCTGCTCGCACAGCGGGCGCAGCTCGACGTCCTCGCGCTCGATGAGCCGTGCCCCGGATTCCAGGCGGGACAGGTCGAGCAGTTGCGCGACCAGGCGGCCCAGCCGCTCGGTCTGGGCGAGCGCGGTGCCGAGAGTGACGGGATCGGGCTCTGAGACCCCGTCGACCACGTTCTCCAGCACCGCACGGAGCGCGGTGATCGGCGTACGGAGTTCGTGGCTGACGTTCGCCACCAGCTCACGTCGCTGCCGGTCCACCTCCCCCAGGTCGGCGGCCATCGCGTTGAAGGCACGGGCGAGCTCGCCGACCTCGTCACGGGAGGACGCGGTGACCCGCAGGCCGTACCGGCCCTTCGCGATGGTCTGCGCGGCGGCGGCCATCTCGCGCAGCGGCTTGGTCATCCCCCGCCCGAGCAGCTGCACCATGATCAACGCGAACACCACGGCCACCGCGACGCGCACGTCGCGCGAGTAGCCGGCGTTGATGCCGACCTCGTTGACGACGAACGCCGTCACCACGGCCAGCAGGATCACCATTCCGAGCTTTATCTTGATCCGGCCCAGGAAGTCGAGAGGTCTCAATGGTCGGCGCGTCCCGATGTTGGAGTGGAAGGGCACATGAGTGTCTGAGTGACGGAGAGGGCGATCGGTTCTCCTCCGGGCGCGAGCGCCGTTTCGGAGGCGAGCGGAAGTCCCCGTTCGCGGCCGTACACGAACGTGGGTCCGTGGCACCGTCGAGCGTGGCTCCGTGGCACCACGGGGAAACGCGGTCGCGGCCGGGCGCCCCTGTCGGACCGTGAACGGCGATCGGCGGACCGGGAGGGCCGTTCACGGTTTGACGAGGGCGTAGCCGACGCCGTGGACGGTACGGACGACTCCGGGGCCGAGCTTGCGACGCAGGGCCCGCACGTGGCTGTCGACCGTACGGGTGGCCGCGGCCTCGGAGAAGCCCCAGATGTCGGCGAGCAGCCGTTCCCTCTCGAAGACCTGGCCGGGGCGCTCGGCGAGGCGGCACAGCAGGTCGAACTCGGTCCTGGTCAGCTGGGCCTCGGTGCCCCGCACGTAGACGCGGCGCTCGGCGGTGTCGATCTCGACGTCGGCGAGGCGGATGACCGTGTCGGCCACGGCCAGCTGGGAGGCCCGCTCGACCCGGCGCAGCAGGGCGTGTACCCGGGCGACCAGCTCGCGCATGCTGAACGGCTTGGCCATGTAGTCGTCGGCTCCGACCCCGAGCCCCACGAGAAGGTCGGTCTCCTCTCCCAGCGCGGTGAGCATGAGCACCGGTACCGGCCTCGCGGCCTGCATCCTCCTGCACACCTCCAGCCCGTCGAGGCCGGGCAGCAGCCGGTCGAGCACCACCACGTCGGGTCCCGTCTTCGCGTAGGCGGCGAGCGCGGTCTGCCCGTCCCCGACGACCTGCACGTCGAAGCCCTCGGCGGCCAGCCTGTGGCGTACGGCCCGCGCGATCGTCTCGTCGTCCTCGACCACGAGGACACGGCGTTGCTGAGGGGTTGCCATGCTCGGCAGCGTAGACCTGAGCCGTGCAGAAGACCTGTGGTGAATTGTGAAGGTTCTGCGCACCCGGCGGCGAGGCCCTCAACGTCACGTCAGTCTTCCTCGCGGCCCGGGGTCATGCGGGTGAGGTGGTAGCGCAGGACGCGCACGGCCTGCTCGGCGGTGTGCTGGCCGAGCAGGACACCGGTGCCCAGGCCCGCCGACATGGCGAGCAGCCCGGCCGCCTCGCTCCACGGGTCGAGACCGGCGTCGATCTCTCCGGCGTCCTGTGCTTCGCGCAGCCGGTCGGTGATGAAGGTCTGCATCCGGTCCGGGGCGGCGAGGAAGGGCTGGGCGGCCAGTGCCGGATCCGTCACCGACAGGACGGCGTACGTGGTCCACACGAGGTGGAAGATGCGACTCTCCTCGTCCGCGGGGACCGCCTGGACGAGGACGGCTTCGACGACGCGCAGAGGGCTCGCGTCCGCGCCGACCGCGCCCAACTGCCGCCCGACACGATCCTGCAGCCGCTCGGCGAGATGTTGCAGGGCGAACAGCAGCATTTTCTCCTTGGACTCGAAGTAGTACTGCACGACGGCCACCGCGAAGCCCGCCTCCGCCGCGACCGAGCGCATGGTGACCGCGTGCAGCCCTTTGCTCCCGGCGATGCTCATGAGCGCCTCGATGATCTGGGCGCGACGCTCACCGTGGTCAGCCAGCTTCGGCACGCGACTCACTCCCTCAACGGCTTTTGGTAGTACTATCGTACTACCAAAAACGAAAGGGGCGCCCATGACCAGGACGGCCGTCGGTCGTTTCGTCGACGACGAGGCGAAGGAAAGGTTCCTCCGGGCCTACGAGGACGCCATGGACCTGTGGCCGGGCCTCCGAGAGGAGTACGATGTCGAAACCGGCTTCGGCACCGTGCGCGTGTATCGCGCCGGCGCGAGCCGGGGAGAGCCCATCGTGCTGCTGCACGGCCACGGCGCGAACTCCTCCACCTGGTACCCCCTCATCGCGGCATTCGGCGCACACCACCCCGTCTACGCCGTCGACACCATCGACGACCCCGGCCGCAGCGTCCAGCACACCGTTGTGAAGGACTCCCGGGACAACGCCGCCTGGCTGAACGAGGTGCTGGAAGAGCTCGACCTGGACCGGGTCCATCTGGTCGGCCTGTCCTACGGCGGCTGGCTGACGCTCAACCAGGGCGTGTACGGCGACGGACGCCTCGCCTCCATCACCCCGCTCGACCCCGGGGGCCTGCAGAAGGTGCCCGTCCGGTTCATGGCCGCCATGCTCGGCGGCCTGGTGGCGATGGCCCTCCCTCTCCGGTGCCGCCCCTGGTTCGCACGTGTGCTGGCCAATCACGCCCTGATCGCTCCGGCCCGGCTGATGGCGCCGATCATGCTGAGCACGCGCACGTACCGTCCGTCCTACCGCCCCTCGGCCAGGCCCTTCACCGACGACGAACTGCGCTCGATCCGCGTCCCGGCGCTCGTCCTGCTCGCCGGGCGCAGCACATTGCTCAACCCTCGCAAAGCACTGTCGCGGGCACGCACGCTCATTCCCGGTGCGCGCGCCGAGATCGTGCCGGGTGTCGGCCATGGCCTTCCTCTGGAAGCACCCGACCTGGTCGGCGCCCGTGTCCTTCGGTTCATCGACTCCGAGGTCGGGGCGGATTCCGGCGACGCACGCTGAACCGACGAGCGGGCATCGGGTCGCGTCGGCCTTCCGCCGAGCGGCCCGTCCGTGGCCGCTCCCAACCCGACCGTTCCTCTCGCGGGGAGGCGGTCAGGCCACCGACGTGTCCGGCGCGACCTCGATCGGATAAGCCGGACGCGTCCGCGCGGGCGAACCTTTCGGAAAGTGCATGCCATTCCCGGAAAAGCGCACGTCCGAGGCTAGGTACGCGCTCACCTGGGCGTTAACGTGACAGGGTGATCGATGTCACCGCGTACCTCCGCAGGATCGGCGTGAAGGTCGACGGACCTCCGAGCGTGGAGTCACTGCACCTGCTGCACCGGGCACACGTCGAGCGCGTGCCGTACGAGTGCATGGAGATCTGGCTGGGCCGTCCGACGACCGTCGACCCGGTGGAGTCGGCGGCGCGGATCGTCCGGGGCCGTGGCGGCTACTGCTACCACCTGAACGGGGCCTTCTCCGAGTTGCTGAAGGCGCTCGGCTACCGGGTGACCCGGCATCGCGGCGGGGTGCAGGGCCGTGCCCAGGGCCCGGCGAACGTGGACGGCGGCCACCTCGTGCTCACGGTCTCCGGGCTGCCGGCTCCGGGCAATCCTCAAGGGAGGTGGCTCGTCGACCAGGGCCTGGGCGACGCGCTCCACGACCCGCTCCCGCTCGTCGAGGGCACGTACCGGCAGGGTCCCTTCACCTACGGCCTGCGTCCCTCCGAGGTGGAGCCCGGCGGGTGGCGGTTCGACCACGACCCGCGTGGCGACTTCCTCGGCATGGACTTTCGCGGCGCGCCCGCCGAGATGCGGGAGTTCGCCGCGATGCACGAGTTCCTCTCAACCTCGCCCGAGTCGGGCTTCGTCCGCGTGGCCACGATCCAGCGGCGCGACGCGGGCGGCGTCGACGTCATGCGAGGGCTGATCCTGAGCCGTCGGGGCGACCGCGAGCACTCCCTGACCGCGCGGACCGAACGCGACTACTTCCAGATCCTCGCCGACGTCTTCGGTCTGCACCTGCCCGACGTCACCCCCCTGGAACGCGCCAAGCTCTGGCAGCGGCTGTGGACCGCCCACGAGCAGTGGTCCGACTCCCACTGACCCCGGCTCCAGTCCGACCCGGCTCTCAACCCGGCCCGGATCAGCTCTCGACCCGACTCGATTCGGCTCCCAGCCCGGTCTGGTTCAGACCGGCTCGAAACTCCCGCGCTCCCCGGTCGCGGCCCGTCGCCGCCGATCGCTCCGGCTCCGCTTGAGGATCTTCCCAGGGGGTCGGAGCAGCGTCTCGACGATCTCCAGGCGTTCGGAGAACTCGCAGGAGACGGTTCCCCTCTTCCCGTTCCGTCGTGTCCCAGGGGCATCATGAGGATGCTCGTAACACTACGAGAACAGAAGCCACGGGGCGATGGATGGGGCGGAATCATTGTTCATTGGTTCATGTGCCACTAAGTGACTATGTTGCTGTCCGCGATGGGTTGAGCGAACGGGGTGAACGGGATCGACACTCGAGTGCTGGCGGGCCGTTACCGGCTGCTGAACCCTCTCGCCGAGGGCGGGGCGGGCACGGTCTGGCTCGCCACCGACGAGACGCTTGGCCGCGACGTGGCGGTGAAGGAGGTACGGCTCCCGCCTGACCTCGATCCCGCCAGGCGACAGGAGATCTTCGCCTCGGCGCTCCGCGAGGCGAACCTCGCCGCCCGGCTCAAGCACCCCTCGATCGTGACCGTCCACGACGTGATCATCGATCGGGATCAGCCCTGGCTCGTCATGGAGTTGCTGTCGGGCACCTCCCTGGAGCAGACCGTCCGCGACCGGAGCCCGCTGCCCGCGCACCAGGTGGCGAGGATCGGCGTGGGCATCCTCAGCGCGCTCGGTGCCGCGCACACCGCCGGGGTGGTCCACCACGACGTCAAGCCCGGCAACGTCTTCCTCACCAGGACCGGTAAGGCCGTCCTCACCGACTTCGGGTTCGCGGTCGCCGACGGCGAGGCCACCTCGGGCCGGACCGGCCATCTGGTCGGCTCGCCCAACTACATCGCGCCGGAACGGCTGCGCGGCGAGCGCGGCGGCCCCGCCTCCGACCTGTGGTCCCTCGGCGCCACGCTCTACTTCGCCGTCGAGGGGGTGCCGCCACACCCCGCGGAGAGCCCCATCGCGGCGATCGGCCGGGTGCTCACCGAACCGCCGAGGCCGCCGGAGCGCGCGGGCGAGCTGGGCGCGCTGCTGACGCGCATGCTCGACCCGGTTCCCGAGACCCGGCCGTCCTTCGAGTCCGTCGCCCGCTCGCTGGGAGAGCTGGCCTCCGGTCGTACGGCGACCGGGACACCGGCCGCGCCACCCGTCCCCCCGCCGTCTCCCGCCCCCGTCTCCGTACTGCCGCCCACGTCGCGCCTGAGCCGTACGGCGCGGTGGGCCGCCGTCGAGACGGCCGGGATCGCGGTGGTCGTCGCGGTCACCTTCGGGGTGACGTTCCTGCTCACCTCGAACCCCACGGCCGCCGAGAAACGGGTCAGGCTCAGCGAGAGCCCCGGCGCCTTCGCCACGCCGGTGGACGTGTGCGCGCTCGTCCCCGGCTCCATGGCCAGGCAGCTGCTGCCCGCGCTGGCGGGCGAGGGCAAGCCGACCAACGACGGTGGCTGCCAGTGGGCCACCAGCGGCATGGGGTTGGAGGTGCGTCCCTCCGGTGCCGACCAGTGGGGCAAGAGCCCGCGGCAGGCCCACGAGCTGTTCGTGAACCGGCGCCATGAGGTCATACCGAGCGGGGAGAACGCCTGGAGCTGGCCGGAGATCCAGGCCGGTATCCGCTCCTCGCGCAGTACGGCGCCGATGGCGGTGGAACCCGTCGGGGACGAGGCGTTCGGCTACGACGTCTACGAGAATCGCAAGACAGGCAGGCTGGAGCAGAGCTACGTGGTCGTACGCGTGGACAACCTCGTCCTCGACGTCGGTTACACCGTGGTCGACGGCAGCAAGGACGGCCCGGCGATCCAGGCGGGCGCTCACACCACCGCGACATGGGTCGCGAACGCCTTGAACAAGCAGAAAGCGAGCGGATGAACCATCCAGAGGTCCCTCGAACGCAGGGCAGGCACGCGGGCGCGCACGCCGCTCCCACCGCGCCGGGACCCGGGATCGCCGGAGCCGAGGGCGCGCCGATGCTTGAACAGAGCTCACTGGAACAGGTGATCGCCCGGTTCGGGCCGATGTCCCCGCAGCAGGCCGCGGTGGTCGGGGTGGCCGTGCTGGACCAGCTCGTGGTGTCGCACCGGCAGGGCATGCTCCACGGCGACGTACGGCCGGGTTCGGTGCTGCTCGGCCCGTACGAGCAGATCGTCCTCTCCGCGCCGTCCCTGCCGTCCCCGCTCTTCACCTCCCCCGAGGGGGTGACCAGCCCCGCCGCCGACCTGTGGTCACTCGGCGCGACCCTCTACACCGCCGTCGAGGGCCGTCCGCCGTCGCCCGGCGGTTCCCTGGACAACGCGGGCCCGATCGCACCTGTCCTGTTCCATCTGCTCGCGGCCGACCCCTCCCAGCGGCCCGACCCGGTCACCCTGCGCGGCGCCCTGATCGAGGTCTCCCAGTACCGTCCAGGACCTCCGGCCGCGCCGCCTCCCACCGGCGCGCTCCCTTCGACCTCGGGAGGTTTCGTCGGGGGAACCTCGGAGCCGGGAGCCTCCGGCCCCCCTTCTTCCGTTTCCTCCCCTTCCATCCCCTTCACCCCCGGGGCCTTCGGGCAGACGCCCCCTCCGGGCCCCGCCGCTCCCGGGGCCCCGGGAGCGGCCACCACGACAGGGCCGCAGAGGTACGAGGCGACCGCGCCCCTCGGAGGTCCCGGGGTCGCGGGCAGGCAGGAGGACGAGGCCGCCCCGTCCCGCCCGGGAGAGGAGACCGCGCCCTTCAGGAAGACCCTCACCGAGCAGATGTCCGACATCACGGCGAAGCTTCCCCAGCAGGACGCCCCCGTCCCCCCGCAGGTCGCGCTCTCCTCCTCTCCGGGCACGCCGATCGCCTGGCAGAACCAGCCCTCGCAGAACCAGCCCTCACCGCAGCAGCGGACCGCCCCCGGCCTCCCCCCGCAGGGACAGCCCCACCAGGGCACGCCCCAGCAGGGACAGCCTCACCCCGGCGCGCCCTTCCCCTCCGCTCCCACACCGCCCCACCAGAACCCGCAGGACGCCCCCACCTCGCGTGAGCCGGCCCCCCTTCCCGTTCCCACACCATCGGGCGCGTCCACGGAGCCTCCCGAGCGGACGACGGGGGTGCTCGTCCCCCGGCCCGTCGTCGCGCTCACCGGCGCGCTGCTCTTCGGCATGGCGGTCACCATCGGCGTCCTCCTCACCTCGATCGTCACGAACGCCGACGACACCATCGCCGCCGAGCCCTCGGGCGCCAAGGGCCGCTTCGCCACGGCTCCCCGGGCCTGCGGCCTGCTCGACGACGACCAGGTGAGCCAGGTCGTACCGGGATACAAGAGCTCGGAGGTCGAGCACTCCGTCTGCAACTGGCTCAACCAGCACGACTGGCGCAAGCCCAACGTCGAGAAGTACGACCTGCGCGTCCGGTTGATCGCCCAGAGGCAGGACGGTTCCGAGGTCATGAGGGCGAGGGAGTATCTGGCGGGCAAGAAGAAGGATCTCGTCGACAAGGGCCAGTTCGTCACCCCCAAACCCCTCCCGCCCAAGGACCTGCGGGGCGTCGGCGAGGAGGCGTTCACCTCGGGCACGTACAACGCCATCAACCTGTACAACGGCTCCTACAAGGCGACCGTGGTCTTCCGGGTCAGCAACCTGATCGCCGAGGTCGAGTACGAGCGGGGCGGCGTCAAGGAGGACCCCGACGGCAAGATCGCCGAAGGCGCGCTGCGGGTGGCCCGCTGGCTCAACGACTCCCTGAAAACCGATGACTGATCGGATGGCGGGGCCGCTGCCGATACTGGCGGGTCGCTACCGGGCCGTGGAGAAGCTCGGCGCGGGCGGGATGGGCGTCGTGTGGCGGGCCCGCGACGAGCTGCTCCACCGCGAGGTCGCGATCAAGGAGGTCAAGCTCGGCCCGCACCTGCCCGAGGCGCAACGCGTCGAGGCGCGGGAACGCACCCTGCGCGAGGCGCGTGCCGCCGCTCGGCTGGGGCACCCGTCCATCGTGGCCGTACACGACGTCGTCGCGCAGGACGGCCGCCCGTGGATCGTGATGGACCTGGTCAAGGGCCGTTCGCTGGAACAGGCGATCCAGGCCGAGGGGCCGCTCCCGCCCCGGCGAGCGGCCGTGATCGGCCTGGCCGTGCTGGACGCGCTCGCCCTCGCACACAGCCGGGGCATCGTGCACCGCGACGTGAAACCGGCGAACATCATGCTCGCCGTGGACGGCGGGGTGCTGCTGACCGACTTCGGCATCGCCGTCCTGGAGGGGGACGTCCAGCTCACCTCCCCGGACGCGCTGATCGGCTCCCCCGGCTACATGGCCCCCGAGCGGCTGCGCGGCACCGACGACGGCCCGGCCACCGACCTGTGGTCCCTCGCGGCGACCCTGTACACGGCCGTCGAGGGCCGGAGTCCCTTCCGTCGCGACACCCCGGCCGCGACCATCGGCGCGATCCTCACCCAGGAGGTGCCACCGCCCCGCAGGGCGGGGGATCTGACTCCGGTGCTCATGGCGGCCCTGTCCAAGGATCCCCGACTGCGCCCGGGGGAGGCGGGACTGCGCACGGCCCTGCGGCAGATCTCCCAGGGACTGCCTCCGCAGCCGCTCTCCC
Organism: Streptosporangium sp. NPDC000509; assembly: GCF_042898365.1. NCBI lineage: Bacteria > Bacillati > Actinomycetota > Actinomycetes > Streptosporangiales > Streptosporangiaceae > Streptosporangium > Streptosporangium sp. NPDC000509. The sequence continues at coordinate 83,775 of NZ_JBIAYX010000017.1, forward strand.
CGGTCTCCCCCGGCCCGCCCGCCCCGCCCCTCTCCACGCAGGAGACCGTGCCGGGAAGGCGGGTGGCCAAGCCCCGCCGTACCGCCCTGATCACCGGGGCCGCGCTCGCCACGGTGGCGCTCGCCGCGACCGGGGCGGTGGTCCTGATGACGTCGAACGACTCCGAAGCGCCCGCGACCCCGTCGCCCACGACCGGCGCCGGACGGTTCGCCACCGCGCCCGACGCCTGCTCGCTGCTGGCGGACTCCCAAAGCCGGGCCGTGGCGCCCGGCGCGACCCCCGAGCCCGCGACGACCACGCGGGCGGAAGAGGGGTCCTCCTGCGGCTGGGGTGGGCCGTCGGAAGCGCACTGGTTGCGGGTCTCACTCACCCGCAAGGCCCCCGTGAACGCGAAGGCCGCCCCGGAGGTGGCCCACGAGTTCTTCGTCTCCGAACGCACCAGGACCATCGCCGACAAGGGAGAAGGCCCTCTCGGCGCGACCGGTGCCGTCAGGAAGGCCGATCGGGTGGGCGCGGAGGCCTTCGCCTTCGACGTGACCGCGCTGGACCGGGTCCACTCCACGGTTCGTTTCCGGATCAGCAACCTGCTGATCGAGGTCGACGTGTCACAGAAGGGCGAGCGCCCGAACGCCGAAATGCGCCGGCAGGCCCTTCGCGCCGCCCGCCAGGTCGCCGAGAAGCTGAACAACCTTGACTGAGCGCCCTCGTCCCGTGTTTCCCCCGGCGGCCCTCGGGCGACCGGCGCGGTTCGACACCAGCGCACCCGAGGAACCGGTATGAGCGACCCGAACCTGCTGGCCGGTCGCTATCGGTTGCTGGAGCGCCGCGACCGCGCAGGAACCACCTGGCGTTCCCGCGACGAACTGCTCCAGCGCGACGTCACGGTCACCGGGATGGCGCTCCCGCCACCCGGCCCGCAGCGCGACGGCCTTCTCGCCAGGATCCGCGCCGCGGCGGACCTCAGGCACCCGAACGTCATCACCCTGCACGACGTCGTCTCCTTCCCCGACCAGGTCTGGCTGATCCTGGAGTCGGTCGAGGGCCGCTCGGTGCTGCAGACCGTCCGGGCCGAGGGGCCGCTCACCTCCGAGCGGACGGCCGAGGTCGGGCTGCGCGTACTGGACGCGCAGACCGCCGCCCACGAGCGCGGTGTTCACCTTCTGGCAGGCCCGGAGAGCGTGCTTCTCACCCCTGACGGCAGGGTCGTGGTCACCGGCTTCGCCATCTTCGACACCACCGACGAGCTGCGCGACCTGGGCGCCCTCCTGTTCACCGCCGTCGAGGGACAGGTGCCGGACACCGGCCCGCGCCCGGCGGACGGCACCGTCCCGGCCTCTCCCCTGGGGGACCTCGTCGAATCCGGCCCCGCCTCGGGGGGCACCGGCGCGGCGACCTCCGGCCCGCTCGCCCCGCTGGTGGAGAGTCTGCTCACGGCCGACCCGGCCCACCGCCCGGACGCCGACACCGCCCGCACGATCCTGCGGGGACTCACCCCCCGGCCCGCCGGATCACGCCGCCCCCTCCTGATCGTCGTGGCCGCCGCGCTGGTCCTCCTGGCCGGCGGCGGTACGGCGTTCTGGCTCTGGTCCCGTCCCGCGTCCCAGCCGACGAACGCGGCTCCGGCGCCGCTGCCCACCTTCTTCGCGAAGGCTCCTGACCCGTGCTCCCTGATCTCGGAGGAGCAGGCGGGCCGCCTCTACCTCGCGCCCTCCCCGTCGAGAGAGAAGGCGACGTGCGAGTGGCAGGCGGCTGACACGACCGCGCCCGGCAGTCTCAGGAACACGCTGAAGATCACCGTCGTCCGTGAATCGAAGGCGACGCTCGCGCACGCGAGATACCTTCGCCTCCACGCACAGGACGTGAAGGACACGCGGACCGTGAGCGCTCTCGCCGATGTGCCGGGGCTCGGCGACGAGGCCTACGCCTACCAGATCAGCAACGGTCATTCGAGCGTCAACTCGGTGATCGTCATCCGTGTGGGAAACATCGTGACGGCGCTGCAGTACCACCGGTTCACCGTTCCGGACACCGATGGCAGGGGCAGCGCCGGAGCCCTCCAGGCGGCCCGCTGGACGGTCGACTCACTCCGCGTCCGGGAGACGCCCTCCGGGTAGCGAACCCCCGAGCGCCGTCCCTCCGGTCGTGAACCTCCGAGCGCCGTCACCCGGGTAGCGAACCCTCAAGCGTCGTCATCGGGTCATCGGGGAGGATGAAGCGCACCTCGCGTCGCTGGAGCGGTCGGTCGCACGCCCTGCACAGCAGGACCGGCTGGAACGCGGCGCCACAGAACGCGTGGGTGATCGACAGGGCCGAGCCCTCGGGGGCGGGGAACTCGCGCTGGGCCCAGTCGACGAGGAAGGCGAAGACCTCGAAGAAGGCGAGTCCTTTGTCCGTGAGCCGGTACGAGCCGTCGGGCCGGGCGTCGAAGACGCGCAGTTCGACGAAGCGGCGCAGCCGGTCGGTGAGCACCGAGGGCGCGACGCCGAGGCCGGACTGGAAGTCGACGAACCGGCGGATGCCGAGGAACGCCCCGGCCAGGACGCTGGTGCTCCACCGGTCGCCGAGGATCTCCATCGACGTCGTGTAGTAGCCGATCAGGTCGATCGGGGTGTCGGCGCGGACCGTGCGGCGGTGCCGTCGCGGTGTCCCGATCCGGGAGAACGTGGCGAGCGGGCCCGGCTCGGTCCGGGTGTCGCGGGCACTCATCGGCCGCAGGCAGGAACCGCACCCGAGGTGCGGCCTGGCGTCCTGACCGCACTGCTCGTGCAGCAGCGGCGGGCGCCGTTTCGGCTCGACCCAGTCTCGCTCCCACGCGTGGATCGCCACCAGCAGGGCCCACAACCGGAGCCCGCGCTCCGTCAGCCGATACTCGTAGCGGGTGCGACCGCTGCGGTACGCCGACAGCTCGAAGATGCCGTGGTCGACCAGTTCCCTGAGCCTGGCGGCGAGAACCGACTCGGAGATGCCCAGCGCCTCGTGCCAGCCGGCGAAGGTCCGGATCCGCAGCAGGAACGCCCGCTGCAGGATCAGCAGCACCCACCGGTCTCCCAGGATCGCCAGTGCCTGCCCGATCGCACTGAGCTCGCCTCGCGCCGGCTCCCGCTCAGTGCCGTCCACAGCCTGTCCTCCACATGGTCGCGTGATCGTTCTCGCCGCCGGCGAGCATGGTCGAGCCCGTCCGGTCGTCACTCCTGCGGTGGTGCCCGTCGCCGAACCCGGCACCTACGAGCATGATCATGTCGGTTTCCGGTGGAACATGTTCACTCTCGTTCCCGGCGAAACCGCCAAACTACCAACCCGGCGCCGCCTGGACAGCCCGGTACGCCCTCCTGCCACACCTGCGGCAGGGGACGGCCATCACCGGGAAAATCGCGATATATCTCGGCTGGAACCACGGCGATGGGTTCACACGTTGGACGGGCGACGCACAATGAACTACAGACGGGGCGTCCGCCCCGCGTTCGGAGGATGTTGAGGATGTCGCCCGTCCAGAAGTACGCGATCGGCGCCGGAGCAGTGGTGTTCCTGTCGTGGCTGTTCCTGCCAGGTTTCCTGACGCTGCTGATCCTCCTGGGCGTCGTCGCCGCCCCGGTCGTCGGCTATCTGATGCTCGACCCGTCTCAGCGCGAGCGTCTCAAGCGTTCGCGTCGCCGGGGGCTCGGCCGCTGACGCGGGACGCCCCCCGCACGGCCCGGCCTCGCGATCCCGTTTCCGAGCCGGGCCGTTCAGGCGCGCCTCACAGACCCCCCTCCAGGCCGGGCCGTTCAGACGCACCCCACACACCGCCTCCGGGCCGGGCCGGGCCGTTCAGACGCATCTCGCGAGCCCGTCTTCGAACCCGGCGCGGGCCGGGTGGCCCGCTTCCGGACCTGACCTGGTCCCGGTCGGACGCACCGTGACCCGCCTCCGGCCCCGGCCCGGATCGGTCAGGCGGTGGCGGCGGCGGTCGCGAGCTCCGACTCCACCCGGCGGGTCACCCTGCGCTCGAACACGAACGAGAGCAGCGGCACGGTGCCCGCGAGCATCACCCCGAGGATGTACTGCCACGTCCAGCGTGCCTTCATGCCCAGGTTCATCGTGGCCACGAGATAGAGCATGTAAAGGAAGCCGTGGATCGGAGAGACGATCTTCGAGGGCTCCTCGATACCGAAGCCGTACCTGAGCACGATGCAGGTGACCAGGATGAGCAGCATCACGCCGACGATGTAGGCCAGGATGCGAAAGGGCTTGAGAGCGGATTCCACGGTCGGTTACCTCGGTCTTGGGGTTCGGTTCACGGGGCGGTACGGGCCGGTAGGGCGGGCGTCTCCGGCTCTCCACCGGCGCCGCCCTCGTGGGCGGCCCCCGGGCCGGGGGCGATCCCGGCGTCGGAGGCGGAGTCGGGACCGGCACCGGATCCGGTGTCGGTGTCAGTGGCGGTGTCGGCCTCAGGGGCGGTGGGAGTGGCGTCGATCTTCCGCGTGCCGCCGCGCAGCGCGTCACGAACGAAATGCCACCACATGAAGACCGCGAAAAGCCCGAAGATCCACCACTGGGCGGCGTAGGCGAGGTTGCGCCAGGTGAGCCCGCCCGGCTCGGTCGGCGGAGGGGCGCTCACCGGCCTGGCCGCGACCGCGGGAGCCGGTGACTGGGCGGTGGCGATCACGAAACCGTCGCGCAGCTTCGTACCCCGCCAGAGGTTGACCAGTTCGGCCGACGACACGGTCAGCACCTGCCCCGGCGGCAGCTGCCTGGTCCGGCGCTGGACGCTGTCGGTGGACTCCGAGGGCCGCAGGCGCCCGCTGAGGGTCACCCGCCCCTCGGCAGGGGCCGTGACGGCGGGATCTCCCGCCGTGGCCACCCAGCCGCGTACGACCGGGATGGAGGTGCCGTCGCCGAGGTCCAGCGGGGCCAGCAGCCACAGACCCCCGTCGCGCTCGGCCACCAGGAGCTGCTTCGAGACGTCGAAGGTCCCCTCGGCGGTCACCTGGCGGCTGACCGCGTCGGCCGTCATGTGCTTCCCCGGCGCGGTGAGGGTGGCGACCGCCACGGGGGCGGGATCCCGCAGCGACTGGGGCATGCCGGAATCCTCGAAGACGCCGAGCTGCCACCTGCCCAGCAGCCCGCACACGACGAGGGCCCCGACCGCGAGCAGGTGGAGCACCACCACGCGGGCGGAGAACAGGATCCGGAGCATGACACCACGCTATCCGCCCCGGTCGGCGGTCCGGCCCTCAGCACCCGTTCTCAGCCGGGCACCAGGCTTCCGACCCGATCCCCCCAGTCGGCGACCCGGCCCCAGTGCCCGTTCCCCACCGGTCGCCGGGTGGCCGTCCCGATCCGCCCGGGATCGGCGGTCCGCCCCCGGTCCCGCCGACCGGCGGACGTCTCCCCGATCCGCCCGGGGCCGACGCCCCGGTCCCCCAGCTCTCGGCCCCCGGTCAGGCAGCGGAATCCGTCTCGTGAAAGTGGACAAATCAGTGTTGGGAGGTATCCCGTATCGCTACAGTCATCTCCATGTCTGATCCTCAGCAGATTGACCCCGCGGGCAACACCCAGGCGTTCCGCGCGTTCGCCCAGCGTAAGGACCCCGAGGCCGCCCCTGAGAAGCGGTCGCTCGTCCTGCCGATCACGGCGGCGGTGGTGGTCGGGGTGCTGGTCGTCGTCGCCGTGGCCGCGTACCTGCTGCTCTGACGACCGGGGAGTCCGCAGCGCCGAAGGCATCGCCCTCGGCGCTTTTCGCGTTCCCGAACGTCCCTGGACGTCCTTAGACGTCCCGCCGACGCCCTTCGGCGTCCCCGGCGGCGCGGCCGAGACCACGCCGCCGGATCCGTTATCCGTTCGCGCCGTCACCGTACGTGCCGCCGCGAGTACGGGAACCCTATCTGCGCTCGTTCACCACCAGCGCGCTGCCTCCGCCGCGACGGGTCGGCTCCGCCACCGCCTGGAGTTTCCCGTTCCGCAGGAACTCGACCGCGGTGGCCGCGCCGATCTCGGGGTTCAGTACGAGGCTGTGGCCCCGTTCGGTGAGTTCGGCGCCGTAGCGGTCGATGTATGCCTGCTCCGCCTGGGTCTGAGGGGTGTTGCGCTGGGTGGCCCGGGGCGCGGCGAGCGCCTCGGGGAGCGACATGCCGAGGTCCCAGCGGTTGACCAGGATCTGCAGCACGGTGGTGATGATCGTCGAACCGCCGGGGGAACCCAGCGCGAGCAGTGGCCTGCCGTCGTCCAGCACGATCGTCGGCGCCATCGAGGAACGGGGCCGCTTGCCCGGGGCGGGCAGGTTCGGGTCGCCGGGGGCCGGGCCGAAGGTGAAGTCGGTCAGCTCGTTGTTGAGCAGGAAACCCCGGCCGGGGACGACGATGCCGTTGCCGCCGGTCGACTCGATGGTGATGTTGTAGGCGACCACGTTGTTCCACCGGTCGGTGACCACCAGGTGCGTGGTCTCCGGCCCTTCGGGGGCCGACGGGGTGGCCTCCGCCGAGGGAGCGGGCGCGCACGGCCCGTACGTCCCGTCGGGGTTACCGGGCGCGACCGGGCTCGTCAGCGCCCGCTCGCCGATCAGGCAGGCGCGTTCCTTGGCGAACCCGTCGGAGAGCAGCTCCTGGAGCGGGACGCCCGGGATGTCGCCGACGTACTTGCCCCGGTCTGCGAAGGAGAGCCTGGATGCCTCCAGATACTCGTGCTCACCGACCTTCGGCAGGACCTGGAGGATGTTGAGCGCCTCGCCGACCGTCGAGCCTCCCGAGGACGGCGGCGCCATGCCGTACACGTCCATGCCCTTGTACGTCACCTTCGTGGGCGGCCGTTCGAGCGCCCGGTAGGCCTTGAGGTCGGCCAGCTCCATCAGCCCCGGCCGCACGTTACGGGTGGAGCCCGGGGTGACCGGCGGCTTCTTCACGGTGGCCACGACCTCGGCGCCCAGGGAGCCGCCGTACAGCCACCCGCCGCCCTGCTTACCGAGTTTGCGGTAGGTCTCGGCCAGCTCGGGGTTGCGGAAGGTGGAACCGACCGGCGGCGGGGCGCCGTTCGGCAGGTAGAGCTTGGCGGTGGAGGTGAAGTCCTTGAAACGGGCGGCGTTCGCGGCTGTCTGGTCGTAGAAGGTCTGGTCGACCTTGAATCCCTTGGAGGCGAGCTCGGTCGCGGGTTTCAGCGCCTGCTTCAGCGAGAGCGTGCCGAATTTGCGCAGCGCCAGCTCCCACTGGGCCACGCTGCCGGGCACCCCCGCGGACAGCCCGCTGGTCACGGCCTCCTCGAACGGGATGCCCTCCAGAGAGGTCGGCCCCATCGCCTTCGGAGCGGTCTCCCTGCCGTCGATCGTGTGGACCTTCTTGTGGCGCGCGTCGTAGTAGACGATGAACCCGCCCCCGGCCAGCCCGGCCGAGTAGGGCTCGGTCACCCCCAGGGCGGCCGCGGCGGCGACCGCCGCGTCCATGGCGTTGCCGCCCTGGCGCAGCACGCCCAGCGCGACCTTGCTGGCGTCGAGGTCGACGGTCGAGACCGCGCCCCCGTACCCCTCCGCGACGGGTTTCTTCTCCGCACCCGGCCGTACCGGTGACGCCTGTGGAGAGGCGGCGGCGGGTTGGACGAGCAGTAAGGAACTTCCCACCAGGACCCCCGCCAGGGGGGCGGCGACTCGACGATTGATCATGATGACCTCCCGCAGACAGCTTGACTCAGCCCGTAAGACTTGTCAGCCCCTTCCCTACCGCAGGGGATGTATCGCCTCATGCCTCACGGGATGGACGCGCCCTGCCTGTGGGCGCACGTACAGTGCTGAGCGTGCACGTCAAACCCCGCTGGGCCGAGTTGCTGCTCCCGCTGCTCGTGGGGGTCTTCCAGGGCGTGGTCACCCGCGGTGTGCAGTGGTGGCAGGTCCACGACCCCGGCATACTCAGGATCCCGCTCGACCCGCTGGGCTGGGTGCTCCTGCTGGCCGGGCCGCTGGTCCTGATCGTACGCCGGCGCCGTCCGGTGCTCAGCCTGGCCGTCGCGGCGGGCTCCACAGTGATCTTCATCGGCCTCGGCTACTCCTACGGGCCGGTCTTCCTCAGTCCGATCATCGCGTTCCACACCGCCGTGGTCACCGGGCACCGGCGGGTGGCCTGGTCGATATGGGGCCTGGCCTACGTGTTCTTCGTGGTTTATACGTCCTGGTTCGCCCCCGTTCGTACGACCGGCTGGTTTCACGATCTCGCGGTGGCCGCGCTGATGGGCCTCGCGGTGGTGGCCGCCGAGGTCTCCCGGGCCAGGAGGGAGCGGCAGGCCGAGCACGCGCGGGTGGAGCAGGAGGAGCTACGGCGGCGGGCCAGCGAGGAGCGGCTCACCATGGCCCAGGAGCTGCACGACGTCCTCGCGCACAACATCTCCCTCATCCACGTGCAGGCGTCCACCGCGCTGCACCTCATCGACGATCACCCCGAGCAGGCGCGGACCGCGCTCACCACGATCAAGCAGGCGTCCAAGGACGTGCTGACCGAGATGCGGTCGGTGCTCAACGTCCTGCGCGACGGCGCCCCCCGTTCCCCCACCGCCGGGCTGGACCGGCTCGACGAGCTCATCGAGCGCAGCGGGCTGCCGGTCACCAAGAAGATCGTCGGCGAGGCCGGGCCGCTGCCTCCCGGCGTCGACCGGGCCGGGTACCGCATCGTGCAGGAGGCCCTCACCAACGTCACCCGGCACGCTCCCGGCGCCTCGGTCACGATCGTGCTCGACTACGCTCCCCACGCGCTCACCGTCCAGGTCACCGACTCGGGCGGCGACGCCCCCGGGGAGAGCCTGGGCAGCGGGAACGGCGTTCCCGGCATGCGGGAGCGGGCATCGGCGCTCGGGGGAACGCTCACCGCCACGCACCACGGCCGGGGCTTCCGCGTCGAGGCCCTGCTGCCGATCCCGGAGGAATCCCGATGATCAAGATTGTTCTCGCCGACGACCAGGCCCTCGTCAGGGCGGGGTTCCGTGCCCTGCTGGACGCGCAGCCGGGGATGACCGTGGTGGCCGAGGCCTCCGACGGGGCCCAGGCCCTGCGGCTCGCCGCCGAGCACGAGCCGGACGTGGTCCTGATGGACATCCGCATGCCCGGCATGGACGGACTGACCGCCACCCGGGAGATGCCCGCGGGACCGAAGATCATCATCCTCACGACCTTCGAACTGGACGAGTACGTCTTCGAGGCCCTCCGGGGCGGCGCCAGCGGCTTCCTCGTCAAGGACACCGAACCGGCCGAGCTCATCCAGGCCGTCCGGGTGGTGGCCGCCGGCGACGCCCTGCTCTCCCCCGGCGTGACCCGTCGCCTGATCGCCGAGTACGCGAGCCGGGCCAAGGAGCCGCGCCACGCCCGCGACCTCGACCTGCTCACCGACCGCGAGCGCGAGGTCCTCGCCCTGGTCGGCACCGGCATGACCAACGACGAGATCGCGGGCAAACTCTTCCTGAGCCCGGCCACCGCCAAGACCCACATCAGCCGGACCATGATGAAACTCCACGCCCGCGACCGCGCCCAGCTGGTCGTCATCGCCTACGAATCCGGCCTCGTCCGCCCCGGCTGGATCTGACGCCCCACATTCCGGTAAAGGCTCGCGTCGCCCCACACCACTTGCGATACTCACCGTGTTCAGAAGAACACGAAGGGACATATCGTCATGGCCATGACCTCGCGACGAAGCCACGCCAAGCTGTGCCCCTCCCCCGAGACCTCGTCCCAGCCCTTGCCAGGAACGGCGCGCGAACTCTTCGACGCGCTTCCGCAGCTTCCAGGGCTGCGGACCGAAATCATCGATGGGAGACTGGTAGTGAGCCCGATGGGCACCCCTGAGCACGCCAGGATCGCGATGCGCCTGTATCGCGCCCTTCTTCCCCTCCTTGAGGAGAAAGAGTGGGATGGCTTCAGCGGCAACGTGGACGTCTGCATAGACGGACCGCGTGACCCGATCGTTCCCGACTTCGTGCTGGCGCCCGAAGACTGCCCGCGCTGGGGCGCCCGCGAGTTGCTCTCCTCCGGCCTCCTCATGGTCGCCGAGATCGTGTCCCCGGGCAGCACCTTCGACGACCGCGACCGCAAGCCCGCCATCTACGCCTCGGGCGGTGTCCCCGTGATGCTTCTGATCGACCCCGTGGTCTCCCCCGCCACCGTGACCGTCCTGAGCGACCCCAAGGAGGACGAGTACCGGACCTCCACCCGGGTCGAGATGGGTTCGCGCCTGCACCTGCCCGAGCCGGTCGACTTCACCCTCGACACCTCGATCTTCGCGAACACCCAGACCACACCGTGACGATCGGGGCCGTGCACCACGGACGGTAGGCTCCGTGGCCCCGATCGGCCGGGCGAATGCGGGCACTGCCCGTCAAGGGCCACCGGGGGATACCGCGAGGAATGTGGAAGTCCGGTAAGGACAGCGTGAGCGCTCGGTAAGGAAATGTCACTATCGGTCATCCTCCGCTGAGATTACGTTGGGTCAGTGGGGATCGGGATGGTTACCGGGGATGTCCGCTGAGCGCGGGGCCGGCCGCGCTGTTCGCCGCCGGGCTCGCCGCGGGACTGGTCGCGGGTACGGCCTCGTGCACGGTCGTGCAGGGTGGCCTGCTCACCGGTCTCACCTCTCGTGACCTTCCTGCCCGCTCCCGCCGGCACCGCGAGACCCGCGAGACCCGCGAATGCGACGGGACCGACGAACCCGGCAGGACCGACGGAGCCGACGAGCACGGTGAGACCGGCGGAGACGGCAAGGACGGCGGTGCCGGGGCGGGGCCTTCGGGTCCCGTGGTCGTCGCGCTCTTCCTCGCCGGGCGCCTCGGTTCCCACGTGGTGGCCGGGGCGCTGCTCGGACTGGCCGGGTCCGCCGTGCTGCTCGGCCCTCAGGTCAGGGCCGCGTTGCTCGTCGCGGCCGGGATCGCGGTCGCGGGCTTCGGAATCCGCATGTTCGGGCGCGGGCCGCGAACCGGATGCCACCCGGGCGTCGCATCGGGCGGACGTACGTCCCGTCGCGGCGGCATGTCCGGGATCACGGGACTCGCGGGACTCACCGTCCCCGCTCCCAGGGCGCTCGCGCTCGGTGCCGCGACGATCCTGCTGCCGTGCGGGGTGACGCTCGGCATCGAGACGGTGGCGGTCTCCAGCGGGTCGGCGCTGGGCGGGGGCGCGGTGATGGCGGGGTTCGTGGTGGGGACGACGCCCGCGTTCGCGCTTCTCGGGCTGGTCCTGCGGCGGGCCGCGACCACCAGGCTGGCGGCGCTGGCCGGGGTCGCCGCACTCGCGACGGGCCTGTGGACGATCTCCTCGGGACTGAGCCTCGGAGGGTGGCTCCCCGGATCCGGCGGCCCGGCGATGGCGGCGGAGACGCCGGCGGGAACCGCGCGGAACCCGATGGCGGGGGCGACGGACGAGGCGGGAGCGGCGGACGGCCCGGCGGGCGGCATCCCCGACGGCCCGGCGGGGACGACGGGCGATCAGGCGCGGGCGGCCGTACACTCCGGCGGCGTCCAGCGGATCGACATCTGGGCCACCGACCAGGGCTACCGGCCGGGTGTGGTGACCGCCCGCGCGGGATTCCCCACGGAGCTCGTCTTCCACCTGGTGGGCGCCCCCGGCTGCACCCGGACGCTCACGATCGACGGCCGCGACGTGACACTTCCCGCCACCGTACGGCTGGGCGCTCGGGACGCGGGCTCGCTGCGTTACGTCTGCTCGATGGGGATGTACGTGGGGTTCATCCGTTTCGTCTGACCGTGAGGATGGAGGTGAACGCCTCCCGGTGAGGTCTGGCTCGTCGTCCGACCGACCGTGGTGTCTTCAACAGGATCTGCCGACCTCGGCCGGGAGGCGTTCGTCCACACTCACCGGACGTGGCACCCCGATGACTCGACAGGCGTGCGGGCGGGATTCGTACGCCTCGTCCGAGCACCGGAGCGGACCGGGAGGCGGGGTGTCGAGCGAAAGTCCGCGATTACCCTCCGTCACGGAGCGCTTACGTGTCACCCTGTGATCTGTCGGTTGGGCGCCGTCGGCGAGGAGTGTGATCATGGGGTGGCCTGACGACCCGGAGACGACCGCGGGGCTGATACCCACCCCCCGCGGCACCGAGCACGAGAACGACATGGACGGCGAGACGGAGTTGCTGCTCGCCGCGCACGGCGGCGACGTACAGGCCGCCCACCTGCTCGGCCGCCACTTCGCCCAGTGCGGTGACCGTTCGGCGGCGCGGCACTGGTGGGAGCGCGCGGCGGCCGCGGGAAACCTCGACAGCGCCTACAACCTGGGCATCTGGCACGAGAAACACGGCACCCCCGCGGAGGCCGCGAGGTGGTACGAGCTGGCGGCGAACGCCGGAGACGTCGAGGCGGCGGTGAACCTGGCGACCCTCCTGCTGGACCAGCACGGCGACGTCCCCGCCGCCCGGCGGTGGTTCGAGACGGCGGCCGGGGCGGGCTCCCGGGCGGCGGCCAGGCGGCTCGCGCTGCTCTGCGAGGACGGCGGCGAGGTGAAGGCCGCCGTGGAGTGGCATCGCAGGGCCGCGATGGACGGTGACCTCGCCTCGGCCCACGATCTCGGCTTCCTCGCCTACGCCGCCGGGGAGGAGGACGAGGCGCTGCGCTGGTGGGAATCGGCCGCCAGGAACGGTCATGCCGACGCGGCCTACCATCTCGGGCTGTTCCTGCAGGCCAATCTCGATCCCGAGGGGGCGGAGGCGTTCTTCCGGCTGGCCGCCAGGCACGAGCACCCCGGTGCCGCGTCCCAGCTCGGCGGGATCGCGCTCTCCCTCGGTGACCTGCGTACCGCGCGTGCCTGGTTCGAGCGGGCGGCCTGCACCGGCAGGATCGACGACCAGCGAACGGCCGGGTTCGTGTGCGTGGAGATGAGCGACGCGCAGGGGGCCGGCCACTGGTTCAGCCGGGCCGCGGCGAGCGGCGACCCGGAGGCCGCCTTCAATTTCGGCCTGCTGCTCATCGCCGAGCACAGCGACCTGCAGGGCGGTCAGCACTGGTTCCGCCAGGCGGCACAGGCCGGGCACCACCGGGCCGCGGTCGAGCTGGCCGCGCTGCTGTCGGCCGCGGGGTTCTCCCGCGAGGCGGAGCGGTGGCTGTCCGACCCGCCCTCTCCTCCGTGGGGCCGGACCGCCGAGCCGGAGCTCGTCGCCCGCGCCGAGCTGGCCGCGGCCGCCGTCGCCCGGCGGGGCGGCGCCCCCCTGAGGATCGCCGACCTGACCGAGATCCTCGGCACCTGGGATCTCGTCACCCGGCCGTTGCGCGACCACACCGACGTCACGGCGTGGCTGGCCGAGCGGAGCGGGCTGCCGTTGGGCGCGGTCGAGCACCTGGCCGCCGTACGGGCCGCGCTGTTGCGTCCCGGCGGCGTCCCCTGGCCGACCCCGGCGGAGATCGAGCACGTCCTGATCACCGCCCGCGCCCTGCGCTCGGCTCTGTCACCGTGACCGGCACCGGCCGCGTTCCGTGCTCCGGCCGATCACCGTGACCGGCGCCGGCCGCCTCTCACGAACCGGTCCGGCCGGACCTGTGGATCCCGCACGTCCCGCACCCTGACCGCGCGGGACGTGCGGGATCCGGCTCAGGCGGCGATGACCTCGGAGACCGGCACGTACGGCAGTTCGAGGGCGATGGCGACCTGCTCGTTGGTGAGCCGTCCCGCGTGGGTGTTGAGACCCGGCGCGAGGGAGGCGTCCTGCTGGAGCGCTTCCTTCCAGCCCAGGCCGGCCAGCTTGACCGCGTAGGGCAGCGTGGCGTTGGTCAGCGCGTAGGTGGAGGTGTTGGCGACGGACCCCGGCATGTTGGCCACGCAGTAGAAGATCGAGTTGTGGACCTGGTAGGTCGGCTCGGCGTGCGTGGTCGGGCGGGAGTCCTCGAAGCAGCCGCCCTGGTCGATCGCGATGTCGACGAGCACGGAGCCCGGCTTCATCCGGGAGACCAGTTCGTTGGAGACGAGGGTCGGGGCCTTGGCCCCGGGGATCAGCACCGCGCCGATGACGAGATCGGCCTCCAGGACCTCCTTCTCGATCGCGTACGAGGTCGAGACGAGGGTCTTGAGACGGCCCTGGTAGATGGCGTCGATGAAACGCAGGCGATCGACGTTGAGGTCGAGGACGGTGACGTCGGCGCCCATGCCGACCGCGATCTGCGCGGCGTTGAGCCCGGAGACGCCCGCGCCGATGACGACGACCTTGGCGGGCGCCACACCGGGCACGCCGCCGGGCAGCACGCCGCGCCCGCCGTTGAAGCGCATGAGGTTGTAGGCGCCGACCTGCGGGGCGAGCCGGCCCGCGACCTCGGACATCGGGGCGAGCAGCGGCAGGGTGTTGCCGACCTGGACGGTCTCGTACGCGATGCCGGTGACCTCGCGCTCAAGGAGGGCCTCGGTGCACTCGCGGCCCGCCGCGAGGTGCAGGTAGGTGAAGAGCACCTGGCCGGGGCGCATGCGGTGGTACTCCTCCGCGATGGGCTCCTTCACCTTGAGGATCATCTCGGCCTGGTCCCACACCTCGTCCGCGGTGTCGAGGATCTTGGCGCCGGCGAAGAGGTACTCCTCGTCGGTGAGGTGCGAGCCGAGGCCCGCGTCACGCTGGATGTAGACGTCGTGGCCGTGGCGGACAAGCTCGTGCACGCCCGCCGGGGTCGCGGCGACGCGGTACTCGTGGTTCTTGACCTCGGCAGGCACGCCGATCTTCATGGGATTTCCTTTCCTTGGTTCAACGGAGTGGCGCCGAGGTCTGTGCGGGTGCGGCGCGGGTCACTCCGGCGGATCCGGCGCCCGGAAGGCGCGGACGTGCGCGCTCAGAGGCGGCTCCACGCCTCTGTCAGCACCGAGCGGAGGATGGACTCGATCTCGTCGAACTCCTTCGGCCCGCAGATGAGCGGCGGGGCGAGCTGGATGACGGGGTCGCCCCGGTCGTCGGCGCGGCAGTACAGGCCCGCCTCGTAGAGGGCGCCGGAGAGGAAGCCCCTGATGAGGCGCTCGGACTCCTCGGTGTTGAAGGTCTCCTTGGTCGCCTTGTCCTTGACGAGCTCGATGCCCCAGAAGTAACCGGAGCCGCGCACGTCGCCGACGATCGGCAGGTCGCGCAGGCGCTCCAGGGTGGAGCGGAAGACCGGTTCGTTGCGGGTGACGTGGCCGAGCAGGTCCTCCCGCTCGAACAGGTCGAGGTTGGCCAGCGCGACGGCCGAGGACACCGGGTGGCCGCCGAAGGTGTAGCCGTGGGCGAACATCTCGGTGCCGTTCTTGAACGGCTCGAAGAGGCGGTCGGAGGCGATCATGGCGCCGATCGGCGAGTAGCCGCTGGTCATGCCCTTGGCGCAGGTGATGATGTCGGGCACGTAGTCGAACTTCTGCCCGCCGAACATGGTGCCGAGGCGGCCGAAGGCGCAGATGACCTCGTCCGAGACGAGCAGGACGTCGTACTCGTCGCAGATCTCGCGCAGGCGCTGGAAGTATCCGGGGGGCGGCGGGAAGCAGCCGCCCGCGTTCTGCACCGGCTCGACGAAGACGGCGGCCACGGTGTCGGGGCCCTCCATCTCGATGGCGCGGGCGACGCGCTCGGCGGCCCAGTAGCCGTACTGCTCGGGCGTCATGCCGGGCATGCCGGTGATCTCGTCGGCGCGGTAGTGGTTGGTGTTGGGCACCCTGACGGAACCCGGGACCAGCGGCTCGAACATCTGCTTGAAGGCCGGGATGCCGGTGATCGACAGGGCGCCCTGCGGGGTGCCGTGGTAGGCGATCTGGCGGCTGATGACCTTGTGCTTGAGCGGCCTGCCGGTGATCTTGAAGTACTGCTTGGCGAGTTTCCACGCGGTCTCGACGGCCTCGCCGCCGCCGGTGGTGAAGAAGACCCGGTTGAGGTCGCCGGGGGTCTCCGCGGCGAGCCGCTGGGCCAGCTCGACGGCCTTGGGGTGCGCGTACGACCACAGCGGGAAGAACGCCAGCTCCTGGGCCTGCTTGGCGGCGGCCTCGGCCAGCTCGCTGCGGCCGTGCCCCGCCTGGACCACGAAGAGCCCCGCGAGTCCGTCGAGGTAGCGCTTGCCGTGCACGTCGTAGATGTAGGAGCCCTCGCCCCGCACGATCATCGGCACCTCGGCACCCTCGTACGAGCTGTGCCGGGTGAAGTGCATCCACAGGTTGTCCTGGGCGGCCTTCATGAGCGAGGTCACGTCGGTGTTTTCAGGGTGCGTCATCGCGATCTTCCCTCGTTGAGCTGGGCTTCCAACAGTCTGCCTGCCAGAACAGCGCTTGCCAAGTGAAAACGTGGCATTAAAGTGCGAGAACCTCGGAATCCGCAAAACCGTCATGTAACAACGACGAAATCCGCGATCAGATGAGATGGCGGGCCGATCATTACCCAAACTCCGGTTCCACTTGGCGGAACCCTGATGTGCTGGAATCGTGCGCGAGAGCGGCCGTACTCACGGCTGTGATCCAATAGGACGCACCAGATATTGAGATGCGGGGGAAAGTCGTGACTCCTGACGAGATCGAGAACGCCGTCGCCACCGGCCTGCCCCAGGCGGTGGCCGACCTCAAGCGGCTCGTCTCCATCCCCTCGGTGGCCTTTCCCGGCCACCCCGAGGAGCCCGTGCACGCGGCCGCCGCCGTGACCGAGGAACTGCTGCGCAGCACCGGCCTGCCGCACGTCCGGCAGATCCCCGTCGAGGGCAGTTACCCCGCCGTCTACGCCGAGGCCCCCGCCCCGCCCGGTGCGCCGACCGTGCTCCTGTACGCGCACTACGACGTGCAGCCCACCGGCGACCTCGCGCTCTGGCGCACCCCGCCCTTCGAGCCGACGGAGATCGACGGCGCGATCTACGGCCGTGGCGCGGCCGACGACAAGTCGGGCGTCATCTCCCACGTCGCGGCGCTCCGCGCCTTCCAGGGGCGGTTCCCGGTCGGCGTCAAGGTCATCGTCGAGGGCCAGGAGGAGTACGCGGGCGAGCGCCTGGAGGCCTTCGTCGAGCAGAACCCCGAGCTGTTCCGCGCCGACGCGATCGTGGTCGCCGACACCGGCAACCCCCGCGTCGGCGACCCCGCGGTGACGACCTCGCTGCGCGGCACCGGCGCCTTCACCGTCGAGGTGCGCACCCTCAAGGAGTCGCTGCACAGCGGCTCGTTCGGCGGCGCCGCCCCCGACGCCCTCGCCGCGCTGATCCGGATGCTCGCCGCCCTGCACGACGACCACGGCGACATCCGCGTGCCCGGCCTGCCTCGCGGCAGCTTCCTCGGCTCGGGCCCGTCGGAGGAGGAGTTCCGCGTCACCGCGGGCGTGCTCGACGGCGTCTCCACGGTCGGTTCCGGCTCGCTCGCCGACCGCCTGTGGGCCTCGTACGCGATCACGGTCACCGGCCTGGACGTGCCGACGGTCTCCGGTGCGATCAACGCGGTGCAGGCCGTCGCGAGGGCCCGGGTGACCGTGCGGGTTCCCCCGGCCGGCGACCCGAAGACGACCGTCGAGGCCGTCGTCGACTTCCTGCGGCAGGTCGCCCCCTGGGGTGTCCAGGTGGAGGTCGGAGACTACACCATGGGCTCCGGCTACCTCGCCGACACCGGTGGCGCGGCCCGCTCCGCGCTGAACCGGGCCATGGAGCGCGCCTTCGGCCGCCCCCCGCGCGACGTCGGCGCCGGTGGCTCGATCCCGCTCGTCTCCACCTTCGTCAGGCAGTTCCCCGCCGCCACGATCCTGCTCTTCGGCGCCGAGGACGACGACGCGGCGATCCACGCCCCCAACGAGCGGGTGAACATCGAGGAGCTGCGCCGCACCGCCACCGCCGAGGCGCTCTTCCTCCAGGAGTACGCCTCCGCGGCGGTCTGAAGGCTGTACGCCTCCATCGCGATCTGACAGGCTGTACGCCTCCGCGACGGTCCGGCGGCCGACATCCATCGGGCACTTCCGGTGCTTACCGGGAGTGCCCTTGGCGTACGGGCACCCCTGTTTCTCCGGGGCTCGCGTCTCCGGTCGCGGAGCGTTCCCTCCCCCTGCCCGCTGCCGCGCCCGCGACGAACTCCGGTCGCGGAGAACTCTCGGGGCGGTTCGTTCGTCGGATAAGTACAGACATCCCCCCAGGAGGCAGGGTTGTACCAGCAACCGCAGCGCCGGCGTAGGAACTTCGCGCCGTTCATCGTCGCGATCATTCTCGCCGGAGCTCTGATCGTCGCCCTGCGGATCTTCGTCGGCGGAAACGAACCCGGAAGGTCGGGGGCGTCAGGGGCGTCAGGGACGTCGGGGGCGCCGAAGACCGGTGAGCAGTCCAAGGCGTGCGACGACGGCGTCACCCTCACCGTCACCGCCTCGTCGGAGAAGGCCGAGCTGCTTCGGACGATCGCCTCCGACTACAACGGCAAGACCGTGCAGGGGCGCTGCGCCGACGTCGTCATCGAGACCAAGGCGAGCGGCGGCGCGATGCAGGCGCTGGCCAGGGGCTGGGACGAACGCCAGGACGGCCCCCGCCCCGACGTGTGGTCGCCCGCCAGCAGCGGCTGGATCACCCTGCTCCAGCAGCGCGCCACCGGAAACGACTCCGCCTCCCTCGTCGCCGCCGACAACCCGTCGATCGCCAAGACGCCGCTGGTCGTCGCGATGCCCATGCCGATGGCCCAGGCGCTGGGCTGGCCGGACAAGAAGCTCGGCTGGTCCGACGTCCTCGCCGTGTCGGCCGGATCGTGGGCGAAGTACGACCACCCCGAGTGGGGGCGTTTCAAGCTCGGCAAGACCAACCCCAACTTCTCCACCAGCGGCCTGAACGCCACGATCGGCGCCTACTTCGCGGCGACCGGCCTGTCGGGCGACCTGTCGGAGAAGAACGTGGCCGACGCCAGGACCAGGGACTTCGTCCGGGACGTGGAACGTTCGATCGTGCACTACGGCGACACGACGCTGACGTTCCTGTCCAACCTGCAGCGGGCCGACGACGCGGGTGCGGGACTGAGCTACATCTCCGCGGTCGCGGTGGAGGAGAAGTCGGTCTGGGACTACAACCAGGGCAACCCGACCGGTGACCCCGCGACGCTGGGCAAGCACGCCAAGCCCAAGGTGCCGCTCGCGGCGATCTATCCCAAGGAGGGCACGCTCTACTCCGACAACCCGTACGCGGTGCTGAGCGCCCCGTGGGTCGACGACGCCAAGCGGGCGGTGGCGGCCGACTTCCTCGCCCACCTGCATGCCCCCGAGCAGCAGGACCGGTTCGCCGAGTTCGCCTTCCGCTCCCACGAGGGCAAGCCGGGCAAGCTGATCACCCAGGCGAACGGGCTGCTGCCCGCCGAGCCGAGGACGACCCTCAGCCCGCCCGCGCCGAACGTGCTCGACAAGGTGCTCACCGGCTGGGCCGACCTGCGCAAGCCCGCGAACGTCCTCATCGTCATCGACGTCTCCGGCTCGATGGGCGCCACCGTGCCCGGAACCGGCAAGAGCAAGCTCGACCTGGCCAAGCAGGCCGCGATCAACTCGCTGCCCCAGTTCGCCGCGCACGACAAGGTCGGGCTGTGGATGTTCTCCACCAAGCGTGACGGCGACAAGGACCACCTGGAGCTGGCCCCGCTCTCCGCCGTCGACAAGGCCCAGCGCGAGAAGCTGCGCGCCAGGCTCGAGGGCCTCACCCCCGACGGCGGCACGGGCCTGTACGACACCGCGCTCGCCGCCCACGAGCGGGTGCGCAAGCTGCGCGGCGGTGACGCGATCAACGCGGTGGTCTTCCTGACCGACGGCAAGAACGAGGACCCCGAGAGCCTCTCTTTGGAGAACCTGCTGCCCGACCTGCGTACCGAGGCCGGTCAGGAGACGGTGCGGATGTTCACCATCGCCTACGGCCAGGACGCCGACCTCGACGTGCTGAAGCAGATCTCCGAGGCGACCGCCGCCGCCGCGTACGACTCTCGCGAGCCGGGAAGTATCGATCAGGTGTTCACCGCGGTGGTATCCAACTTCTGATGGCACGCTTCGTCGACGAACTCAAGGACCCGTGGGGGCTGTTGCTGGGCGCGACCGCCGGCGGCGCCGCGTGGGCCGTCAGCGTGCACCCGATCGCCGCGGGGTTCGTCGGTGTCGTCGTCTGGCTGACCAAGGCCGGGATCTCGGCCTTGTCGGAGCGCGGGGACCGCGACCGGCCCGCCGTCACCCCCGGCAGCCAGGAGGAGTACTGGCTCACCCGGGCCGGATCCGCCGCGCACGGGTTCGGCGAGCTGAGCGCCTCGATGGAGCGCGGCCCGCTCGCCGAAAGGGTCGCGCTGATGCGTCCCCAGGTGGACGACTCGACGGCCACGCTGGAGCGGCTGGCCGAGCAGGCCTCGCTCACCGGCACCGCGCTGGCCAGGTTCGACCTGGAGATGCTCGGGCACGAGCGGGCCAGGCTGGCGCGGGCCCGGCAGGAGGCGGGGCCCGGCCTGGCCGAGGACCTCGACCGTGCCCTCGCCTCGCTGGACTCCCAGCGGGCCGTGGTCGAGCGGCTCTCCGCGACCCGGCAGCGGGTGCTCGCCCGGATGGAGTCGAGCGCGATCGGCATCGAAGGGCTCCTCGCCCGGCTGGTGGAACTGTCCGCGGTGTCGGCGAACGGGCCGCTGGAGCCACTGCGGGTGCTGGACGAGCTCGCCGACACCCTCGAAGGAGTCCGCCAGGGCCTCCACGAAACCGAACAGATCACGCGCGACGCGCTGGATCGATAAGGAGTCCCCCATGTTCAAGGTCATCCGTAGGGCCTGGCGCTACCTGGTCTTCGCCCTCTCCGGGCGGCTGGACGAGCTGTCCGACCCCCGGGTCCAGATCGAGCAGGCCATCGCGGAGGCCAAGGAGCAGCACCGGCGGCTGAGCCAGCAGGCCGCGGCGGTGATCGGAAACGAGCGTGAGCTGGAGATGAGGCTCGCCCGTTCGGTGGAGGAGACCGAGCGGCTCCAGGCCAACGCCCGCCAGGCCCTCCTGCTCGCCGAGCAGAGCCGGGCCGCGGGCGACGAGAGCAAGGCCCTGTCGTACGAGGACTCGGCCCGCGCCTTCGCCTCGCGCCTGGTGGCGGCCGAGGGCGCGCAGCAGGAGTCGCGGCTGGCGCACGAACGGGCAGCGGGAGCCTCGGCCCAGGCACGGGCCGCGGTCGAGACCAACGCGATGGCCCTGCAGAAGAAGATCGCCGAGCGGATGCGCCTGCTCTCCCAGCTCGACCAGGCCAAGGTGCAGGAGGAGCTCAACAGGGCGATGGCCGATCTGTCGGGCCTCACCCCGGCCGGCGACACCCCCACCATGGACGAGGTCCGCGACAAGATCGAGAAGCGCTACGCCCGTGCCCTGGGTGAGGCCGAGCTGACCTCGGGGTCCGTCGAGGCCCGCATGATCGAGGTCGAGCGCGCCGCCATCGACGCCGAGGGCGCCGCCCGCCTGGACGCCATCAGGAAGAGCCTGCATCCGGACGGGAAGCCCGAGGTCGAGAAGTAGGCGAGCAACGGTCTCTGCGCCGGGTCCGTCACCCGCTCATCAGGAGGGGGCCACCGGGATTCACGCGGACCCGCTCACCCGCTCACCCGCTCACCGAGAGCGGAGCGCCCGGATTCGGCCGGCTCCGTCGCCCGCTCGCTGACAGGACGGGGCGGGATTCGTTCAGCGGACGGGCAGGTCGTAGACGCGGCGGACGCTGGTGGGAGCGGCGCCGAGGTCGGCCCCGTAGATGTGAAGCGAGATCGCCGTCTCGTCGCCCGTGTTGTGGACGCGGTGGATGTCACCGGGCGGGGCGAAACCGCTCACCTCGCCGGTCCGGTTGGCGGTCCTGCCGATCTCGGTGAGGTGGTCGCCGTGGTCGCGGTAGAGGGTCTCGTACTCCACGCCCTGCAGCACACCGAACACGCACCACGCGACGTGGTCGTGGATCACGGTCTTCTGGCCCGGCCGCCAGACCACGGCCACGACCGAGAAGGCGTCCTCGGTGTGCAGGGTGTGGCCGACGTAGTGGTCGGGGTCGCCGAGGCGCTCCTCCTCGGTGAGGATCTCGGGGGACGGCAGCCGTTCACGCAGCAGCGCCGCCACGGCGAAGGCCGTCGTCCGAGGGTCGGCGGACGGGTCGGCGAGTTCCCGGACCCCCGCGACCAGCTCGGCCAGGCCCGGGCGGGTGAGCGTCAAGGTTGTCATGCCTCAAGGATGCTCCGGGGGATCCATAACGTCTAATGCCCATTTTTCTCGCTATTCATAGATAAAGTTGATACATGCTCGATATCGTGCGACTTCGCGTCCTCGCTGCGGTGTCCCGGCACGGCTCGGTGACCGCGGCGGCGAGGGAGCTGCACTACTCCCAGCCGTCGGTGAGTCACCATCTCGCGAAGCTCGAGGCCGAGACCGGGGCCAAGCTGATCCAGCGGGCCGGCCGGGGCATCCGGCTGACCGAGGCGGGCCGCCTGCTCGCCGAACGGGCCATCGAGATCATCGGTCGTCTCGACTCCGCGTCCGCCGAGCTGTCGGCGCACGTGGGCCTGCGCGCCGGACGGGTCAGGCTGGCGGCCTTCCCCTCCGCCCTGGGAACCTTCGTGCCCGAGGCCGCCGCCGCCCTCGCCGGGACACACCCCGGCCTGGAGCTGCGGCTGACCGAGACCGAGCCTCCCGACGCGCTGCGCATGCTCAAGGCCGGATACGTGGACGTGGCGGTCATCTTTCGCTACGACGACACCGCCCCCGAGGCCGACGGGATCCGGCTGCTCCCCCTGCTGGACGATCCCAGCTACCTCATCACCTCCGGTCCGGTCGGCGAGCTGATCTCGTACCGCGACTCCCGGTGGATCGGCGGCTGCGACCGGTGCCGCAGTCACCTGCTGGAACTGTGCGCCAGGGCGGGCTTCGAGCCGGAGATCGCCTTCACCACCGACGACGTCGTCGCCGTCCAGGCCCTCGTCGCCGCCGGGGTGGGGGTGAGCGCCCTGCCGGGGCTCGCCCTGCACGCCCACCGGCATCCGAAGGTCACCACGACCGAGCTTCCCGGCTCGACCCGCCACGTCTACGCCGCCACCTACGGCGAGCCCCCCGACCCCCCGGCCACCACAGCACTGCTCAGCGCCCTGACCTCGGTGACCTGCCCCTGACACGCCCGTGATCGATCCCCGGCCGAACGCGCGGGCAGGCCGCCACGGGTCGCGGTGATCGTCATGGCCCGCGCGGGGCCGGCAGTGGCTACGCTCGAACGGTGTCCACAGCGATCATCACGGTGAGCGGTCTCAGCGTGGAACTCGGCGGCAACCCCGTGCTCCGCGACATCGGCCTGACGGCGGCCCCCGGCGAGGTCATCGCCGTGATCGGCGCGAACGGCGCGGGAAAATCGACGCTGCTGCGCTGCCTGGCGGGGCTGCACCCCACGCCCTCCGGCGCGTTGCGCGTCCTGGGCGGCCCTCCGAGGGACGACGCCGGCTTCTGGCGTGACGTCGCCCTGGTCGGGGACGAACCGGCCTGGTATCCGGGCCTGACGGTACGCGAGCACCTGGAGCTGACGTACGCCGTCCACGCTCCGGCCCGGCTGGAGGTCGAGGCGGCGCTGGAGTCGTTCGACCTCCGGGAGCGGGCCGACGCGTCGCCGCAGGCCCTCTCCACCGGCCAGCGGCAGCGGCTCTCACTCGCGGCCGCCCTGCTCAGGCCGAGCAGGCTGCTCCTCCTGGACGAGCCGGAGCGCGGGCTCGACGAGGCGTTCCGCGAACACCTGGCCACGATCCTCACGGGCTACGCGGGCGCCGGCGGCACGGTGGTCATGGCGACCCACGACCACCGGCTCGCCGAGAACACCCGGGCCCGCCAGGTCGTGCTGCAGGCCGGACAGGCGACGAGCCGATCGTGAACGCGGACCACGACATGAACACGGTCCGGAGCGTCCGCGCCTTCGTCGGAGCGCGCCGCGGCGCCCCCATGAGCTGGCTGGACCGCTACGTGCGGCTGTTCGGCCTCGCGATGCTGCTCGTGGTGCTGGCCCAGCCGTTCTCCTCCGCGCTCGCCTCGCTCTCCCGGCAGGTGGACCCGTGGCGAGCCGGAGCCGGCCTCGCCCTGGTCATGCTCGCCTACGCCGGCCTTCTCCTCGCCGCCCGCGCGATCGGTCCCGTCGCGCTGCCGGCCGCCGACGCCGCCTGGCTGCTGTTGTCCCCGCTGCACCGCCGTGGCGTGCTGGGCCGGACGGCGACGATTCTCCTGGTGGGGTCCGTCCTGGCCGGGGTCGCGCTCGGGGTGGGTGCGCTCGCCGTCCTCGGCGCGCCGGACCTGCTCGCGCTGCGGCTGGCCACAGCGGTGATCCTGGGGGTCTCGGCGAGTGTGGGCGGCGTGGCGCTGACCGTACTCGCCCAGTCGTCGCAGAGCTGGCAGCCGTGGCTGAACGCGGTCGTCGTGGTGACCGCCCTGCTGGCCGCGGTGACGGCGCTGTCCGCGGCGAGCGGCCCGACGCGGCGTTTCGTGGCCGAGATCGCGAACGTGCCCGCGTCGCACGGCGCGGTGGTGGCCGCCCTCGCCGCCGTGTCGGCCGCCCTGCTCGGGTGGCGTGCGTGGTCGGCCCTGGCCGGGATTCCGGCGCGGACCGTGCTCTCCGCCTCCACCCGGGCGGGCCACGTGGGCACCGCCGCCGTCGGCATGGACCCGTCGGCCCTGACCTGGATCGCCGAGGACAACCACTGGCGGGGGCGCACCCTGCGCTCGCGCCCCTGGCCGCCGCTGCCCGCACCGCTCGCCCTGGCCTGGCAGGACTGGCGTCGCCTGGGGCGGCGCCCGGGCCGTCTGGCCGCCCTGCTCGGGGGGACGGCGCTCCCCGCGCTGGCGGCGCTCGCGGCCGGTGAGGTCGGCACGGTCGTGACGGGAGTCGTGTTCGCCGGGGCGCTGACCGCCGCGACGGCGGGCATCTCGGGCGCGCGCCGCGACGGCGACAATCCGGCTCTGGCCCGGCTCCTCGGGATCGGCGCCCGCGCGGCTCTGACCGCCAGATCGCTGTTGCCGGCGCTGCTGGGCGGCGGCTGGCTGACCGTCGCCCTCGCCTTCATGTCCCTGACGGGCGCGCTCGGGACGGGCCCGTGGTGGCTCTTCGGACCGCTCGCGGCCCCCGCGCTGGCCGCCGGAGGGTTGCGGATGGCCCGCCGGAACCCGATCGACCACTCCATGCCGGTCATCGAGACGGGAGGAGGGGCGATACCGACAGGCCCGCTCATCTGGGGTTTGACCGGCGTGGATCTCGCGGTGCTCGGGTGCCTGCCGCTGACGCTCGCCCTGGGTCTCCAACCCTCCTCCCTCACGGGGTTCCTCGCCGCCCAGGCTCTGGCCGGTACGGCCGTCCTGCTGGGCTATCTGCTCCGGGCGGGGTCCGCGCGGAACTGAACAACGGTCTGCTCCGGGCGGGGTCCGCGCGGAGCAGACCGGCGGTGAAAATGCGAGGCGCCGGGGAGTCGACGCCCTCTACGATCCGGCTATGCCGGATTTGTCCACACTCGCGCTCTTCGCCGCCGCGACCCTCGCCCTGCTGCTCGTACCGGGGCCCGCGGTCCTCTACATCGTGACCCGCAGTGTCGCCCAGGGCCGGTCCGCCGGACTGATATCGGTGCTCGGCATCCACCTCGGCTCGCTGGTCCACGTGGCCGCCGCCGCCCTGGGCGTCAGTGCCCTGCTCGCGGCCTCGTCGACCGGATTCATGATCGTCAAGTATCTCGGCGCCGCCTATCTCGTCTGGCTGGGCGTGCGCAAGCTCATGACCCGCTCGAACGGGGAGGACTCCTTCGAACCGAAGACGGCGACGAGGTCCCGGATGTTCTGGGAGGGCTTCGTGGTCAACGTGCTCAACCCGAAGACCGCGATCTTCTTCCTCGCCTTCCTGCCGCAGTTCGTCGACCCGCAGGCCGGACCGATCGCCCCGCAGATCGTGCTGCTCGGCCTGATCTGGACGGTGCTCGGCATCGCGAGCGACGGCGCCTTCGCCCTGCTCTCCTCGGCCCTGGCGGGCCGCCTGCGCCGCTCGGCCCGTGCCCGCCGCCGCCTGGACGTCACCAGCGGCTTCGTCTATCTCGGCCTGGGAGCCGTCGCGGCCTTCAGCGGCGAGAGCGCCGCGGCCAAGGCCTGAGCGGGGCAGACCCCGCCTCGGCCTCCTCCGCCCTCCCTTTCCGGCCCGCCGAGGAGCCTGGCGGGACATGAGTCCCGGACCCCCGGAAATTCTTCCGGAGGTCCCGGCGCCCGTCAGGTGAAGCGGTAGGTGGTGGTGGACTCGAACCGCTCGCCGGGACGCAGGACCACCGAGGGGAAGCCGGGCTGGTTGGGCGAGTCGGGGAAGTGCTGGGTCTCCAGGCACAGGCCCGCGTGCTTCGCGTACGCGGTGGCGACGCCGTCCAGGAAGTTGCCCGTGTAGAACTGCACGCCCGGCTCGGTGGTGGTGACCTCCATCGTGAGCCCGCCCGCGGGTTCGCGGACCTCCATGCCACCGCGCAGGACGTAGCAGTGGTCGTAGCCGTCCCCGAGCAGCGGGTCGGCGATCCGCTCGCCGATCTCGCGCGGCGAGGTGAAGTCGAACGGGGTCCCGGCGACCGGGGCGATCTCCCCGGTCGGGATCTGCGTGGCGTCGACCGGCAGGTAGTGGTCGGCGTCGATACGGACCACGTGCTTGAGGACGTCGCCGCCCCCGGCGAGGTTGAAGTAGGAGTGGTTGGTGAGGTTCAGCACGGTCGGCGCGTCGGTGGCCGCGCGATAGTCCATCCGGATCGCGTCGGCGGTCAGCGTGTAGGTGACCGCGACGGTGAGCGTGCCGGGGTAGCCCTCCTCACCGTCCGGGCTCACGTACTCCAGGGTCACGGCGGTGTCCGAGGCGTGGGTGATCCGCCAGACCCGGGTGTCGAAGCCGTGCGGCCCGCCGTGCAGGCTGTTGGGACCGTTGTTGATCGGCAGCTCGTGGTCGCGGCCGTCGAGGGTGAAGCGTCCGCCCGCGATGCGGTTGCCGTACCGGCCGACCACCGCGCCGAAGTAGCGGCTGCGCGTCAGGTAGTCGTCGAGGTTGTCGTAGCCGAGGACCACGTTGACGCCGGAGACCTCCAGCGACTGCAGGATCGCCCCGTAGCTGAGGATCGCGGCGCGCATCGGCCCGTTCGACAGCACGTGCCGCTCGACTCGCTCGCCCGACGGGGTGGTTCCGAAGCTCATTTGCGTGCCTCTCCGGTGGATTCACGGACGACCAGGCTGGTGTCCAGGGTGGCCAGGGTGGGGGTGGCGCCGGCGTCGAACGACTGCAGCAGCAGGTCCACGGCCATCCGCCCGGCGGCGGCCGTGGGCATGGCCACGGTGGTCAGTTTGGGGCGGTTCAGCCGCCCGGGAACGATGTCGTCGACGCCGACCACGCTGACCTCGTCCGGGACGCGTACGCCGCGTTCGTACAGGCCCTCGATGAGGCCGATCGCCACCAGGTCGTTGTAGGCGAGCACGCCCGTCACCCCGGCGGAGATCACCTCGGCGGCGACGGCGAGGCCGCCCTGCTCGGTGGGCGCGTTCGGGCCGAGGATCACCAGCTCGACGCCGTCCGTCGCGGTCGCGGCGGCGCGCATCTCACCGCTGGTCCACGAGCCGGCCGGCCCCAGGAGCAGGGCGATCCTGCGGTGGCCGAGCCGCATCAGGTGCTCGATCGCGAGGCGGGCACCCTGGCCGACGTCCATCAGGATCGTCGGCATGCCTCTCACCCTGCGGTTCACGACCACGAACGGCACGTCGGCGCGGAGGCGCTCTATGACCCGGTTGGACAACCTGGGACTGCAGAGCAGGACCCCGTCGACCTGCTTGGCGAGCGTCTGGATCAGCTCCTCCTCGACCAGCGGGTCCTCGTCGGTGTCGGCCACGAACACGTGGTAGTCGCGGGCTCTGGCCTGCGCCTGGGCGGACTTGATCAGAGGCGGGAAGAACGGGTTGGAGATGTCGGCGACGATGAGGCCGATGTTGTGGGTCCTGCCGGTGGTGAGCGCCCGGGCGGCACGGTTGGGCCGGTAGCCGAGCTCCTCGGCGACGGCGAGCACGCGGTTGCGGGTCTCGGCGTTCACCAGGTGTGGCGCGGAGAAGGTGCGGGACACCGTCGAGACGTGCACTCCCGACGCCCGTGCCACATCCCTGATCGTCGCTGCCACCGTGCTCCTTCGCCCTGGCCCACCATGGGGCCTTGAAGCACATTAGTGCAAGCGGTTGCGCGACTGTCAACGCCGGGATCGAGCGGTCTGCCAAACGATATGTGAGGGCTCGCGTCGCCCTGGCGATCGGAAATCTCGAAAAATCCGCAGATGGGAAGCGCCTTACCAAATTGGGCCCTTGACGTTAATCACGGATGTCATCAATGTTTCTTGCAACCGGTTGCAGGATGCCGGGGCCCGGGACCGCGATGGGAGATGGCGTGATGGAACCGGTTCGCGTGGTGCTCGCCGGAGCGCACGGGCACGGCTGGTGGCATCTGTCGAACGTGCGGCGGCTGGCCGAGACCGGGCTGGTGAGGCTCGCCGGGGTGTGCGACGTGCGGCCGGTCGACGGCCTGCCCGAGAGTGCGGAGTTCTCCGACGACCTGGTCGAGCTGATCGGGCGTACCGGCGCCGAGGTGACGATCCTGTGCACCCCCATCCACACCCACGCCGAGCTGGCGGAGAAGGCGCTGCGCGCCGGGTCGCACGTGCTGCTGGAGAAGCCGCCCGCCGCCACGTACGCCGACTACCTGCGGATCGTCGCGGTGGCAGAGGAGACCGGGCTCGCCTGCCAGGTGGGATTCCAGAGCCTGGGCTCCGAGGCGATCCCCGCGATCCGGCGGATGGTCGCCGAGGGGACGATCGGCCGGGTCACCGGGATCGGCGCGGCGGGCGCGTGGGAGCGTCCCTACTCCTACTACGACCGGGTGCCGTGGGCGGGCAGGCGCGAGGCCGGCGGCGTTCCCACGGGCGACGGCGTTCTCACCAACCCGCTCGCGCACGCCACCGCGACCGCGCTCGCCGTCTCCGGCGCGGCGGTGGAGAACGTCGAGGTCGAGCTCTACCGGGCCAACGCGATCGAGGCGGACGACACCTCGTGCGCGCGGATGCGGATGGACGACGGGACGACGGTGACGGTCGCGGCCTCGCTGTGCGCGGACCGGCGGCACGAGCCGTACCTCATCGTGCACGGCGAGAGGGGGCGGATCCGGCTGACCTACACCGAGGACCGGGTCGAGTTCGCGGGGACCTCGGTCGTCCACCCCAGGACCGACCTGCTGGAGAACCTCGTCGCCCACCTCCGCGACGGCGCCGAACTGCTCGTACCGCTGGAGAGGACCGCGGGTTTCATGCGCGTCCTGGAGGCGGTACGGCTCGCGCCGCAACCGCTCGCCATACCGGACGTGTTCCAGGAGGTCGGCGACGAGCGCCGGGTGCTGCCCAGGATCGCCGAGGTGACGGCGGCGAGCGCGGAACGGCTCGCGCTCTACTCGGAACTGCGGGTGCCCTGGAGCGGACGTGCCCACCCCTGACCGGAACCCCGAGAACCCTGGATCGGGCGTGCCCGTCTTCGGCCGCGCCGCAAGGCGGCCTTGCCCGGAAGCGGGCGTCGTCCCCGAGGGCGCACCCGCCCTCACCCGGACCCGCGCATGCCCTGGAGCGGGCGCACCCACCCCTGACCTGGGCGCGCCCGCTCCGGTATCCGGAAAAACCCCGGGGCCGTACGCGCCTCGCCGCCCTGCCCCGCAGCGTCCCTCCCACCTGACCTCGTGAAGGAAGACCATGAAACGAGCCGTCGCGCTCACCGCCCTGCTGTCCCTGGCGGTCCTCTCCGCCCCTGCCGCGTCCGCCACCTCCTTGAGTACCGGCGCCCCCGAGACCACGACCACGACCTCGTCGGAGTCGGAGTCGGAGTCGGAGTCGAAGGCCGCCGGGCGCAGGCCGGACCTGGGCCGCCGGACCCTGCCCGCGAACGACGGCTGGGCCGCCGAGGGCTCCGGCACCACCGGTGGAGCCGCGGCGCCCGCGTCGAACGTGCACACCGTCTCCACCCGCACCGAGCTGGCCACCGCGCTCGCCGCCCCCTCACCGAAGATCATCTACGTGAAGGGGACGATCGACACCGACAGGACCTGCGCCGACTACGCGACCGGCGGCTACACCCTGGAGGGCTATCTCGCCGCGTACGACCCGGCGGTGTGGGGCAGGGAGAGCGACCCCTCGGGCCCGCTGGAGGACGCGCGGGTCGCCTCGGCCGCCAGGCAGAGCGCGAACATCAGGCTCAAGGTCGGCTCGAACACCACCATCGTCGGCCTCGGCAAGAACGCGCGGATCCGCGGCGTCAACCTGCACGTCGACAAGGTCGACAACGTCATCATCCGCAACATCCTCTTCGAGGACACCGCCGACTGCTTCCCCCGGTGGACCCCGACCGACGGCGCCGAGGGCAACTGGAACTCCCTGTACGACAACATCTCGGTGACCGGCTCGACGCACGTGTGGGTGGACCACAACACCTTCACCGACGGCGACAATCCGGACTCGGGACAGCCGCTGCGTTTCGGCAGGCCCTACCAGGTGCACGACGGGCAGCTCGACATCACCCACGCCTCCGACTTCGTCACGGCCTCCTGGAACCGGTTCTCCGGCCACGACAAGACGATGCTGATCGGCTCCACCAACAACCCGGCGAACGACACGGGCAAGCTGAACGTCACCCTCCACCACAACCACTTCGAGAACGTGCTCCAGCGGCTCCCGCGCGTGCGCTTCGGCCAGGTGCACGTCTACAACAACTACTACGAGATCCCCGACGCCTCGACCTTCGAGTACGCCCTCGGCGTGGGCGTGCAGTCACAGATCTTCGCCGAGAACAACCTCTTCCGGCTGAGCCGGGCGGTCGCCCCGTCGAGTCTCCTCTACGACTGGGGCGGCACCGCCCTCACCGCGAGGGGAAACCTGCTCCGTGTCGGGGGCAAGGTCTCCCCCGTCGACCTCGTCTCCGTCTACAACGCCGCCCACGACCCCGACCTCGGCCCCGACGCGGGCTGGACCCCGGCCCTGCACACCGGGATCGACCCGGCCGCGTCGGTGGAGCGTTCGGTCTCCCGGCACGCGGGGGTCGGCGAGATCGGCTGAGAACACGTCGGCCCGGCACCGCGGACCCGGACGGCCCGTCGTTCACGAGCCGTCCGGTCCTCGGGTTCTCCCTCGGGCCGGTAGAGCCGGCACGCCGAAGAGGCATCGGCGAGGCCGGTGGGGGGCACGCCGCAACAAGGCGCCTCTCCGGCGGGTCCAGGGACCGGCGGGAGGTGTCAGGCGTGCCCCTCCACGAGGGCCCCGTCGACCCGGCGGGGGATGCCGAGGGGGTTGTCGTCGCGCAGTTCCGGCGGCAGGAGCTCGGCGGGCCAGTCCTGGTAGGCGGTGGGCACGAGCCACCTGCGGATCGCGGCGGCGCCGACCGAGGTGTGGGCAGCGGCCGTGCTCGCGGGCCAGGGACCGCCGTGGTGCATCGCCCAGCGGACCGCCACCCCGGTCGGCCAGCCGTTCCAGATCAGCCGTCCCGCCTTCCTGATCAGCACCTCGGCGCTCTCGCGCGCCTCGGCGGGGTCGGTCGCGTGGACCGTGGCGGTGAGCGAGCCGTCCAGCCGCTCCAGTACGGCAGGCAGGTCGGCGGCGTCGGCGTAGACGACCACGAGGGCGGCCGGACCGAAACACTCCTCCACGAGTTCCGGCAGGTCGGCGGCGAACGTCGCCAGGTCGGTGACGAAGACCTGCGGGGTCACCGCGAACGCCCCCTCACCCGGCCTCCCCTCGGCGAGCGGGGTGAGCCTGGCGAGCCTGGCCAGCCCGTGCTGGAAACCACCTTGCATCCGCTCGGTGAGCATCGGCCCGCCCGCGGTCTCGGAGACCGCCTTGGAGATGGACGCGAGGAGGTCGGCGTCGTCGGGGACGAACACCAGCCCGGGGTTGGTGCAGAACTGCCCGGTGCCGAGGGTGAGCGAGGCGGCGAACCCCTGGGCGAGGCCGTCGCGGGCGGCCGAGGGCAGCACGACGACGGGGTTGACGCTGCCCAGCTCGCCGTAGAACGGGATGGGGTCGGGCCGCTCGGCGATGAGCGCCTGGATCGCCTTGCCACCGGGAATGGAGCCGGTGAACCCGACGGCCGCCACGGACGGGTGCCGGGCGAGCCGCTTCCCCGCGTCGAGCCCACGGACCAGACCGAGCAGCGCCGGGTCGGGCAGGGCACCCCGGATGATCTGCCAGGACAGCTCCGAGGTGCCGGGATGCCCGTCGTGGGCCTTGACCACCACCGGGCATCCGGCGGCCAGCGCGGAGGCCGTGTCACCGCCCGCGACCGAGAAGGCGAAGGGGAAGTTGCTCGCCGCGAAGACCCCGGCCACGCCGGGCAGCGGGTGGTTCATCCGCCGCAGGTCGGGGACCGGCGGCTGGGCCGTCGCGTGGTCGATCACCGCCTCCACGTGCCCGCCGTCCCGCAGCACCTGGGCGAAGAGCCGGAACTGACCGGCGGCCCGCGCCACCTCCCCGCGCAGCCTGGTCTCCCCGAGCGCGGTCTCCGCGTCGGCGGCCCGCCAGAGCTCCTCGACGTTCGCCTCCAGCACCGCCGCGACCGCCTCCAACGTCGCCGCCCGGTCCGCGGAACGCCAGGCGACCCCTGCCGCGAGAGCCGCCGCAACGCTCGCGTCCACCTCGTCGTCCGAGGTGAGGGGGAAGGGATCTCCGAAGGACTCACCGGTCCTGGGGTCGATTGAGTGGATCACCACGAAAGCCTTTCCTCGGCGGAGCCTGCCACGCCAGGCTACCCGTCAACGGTAAGCGCTTTCCCTGCGTCGGCCAACCCGGCGCCGCGCCGCTTGACGGCGAGCGGCCACCTGCCCCGACCAGCGACGAGTGCGGCAGCGTCCGGCCGTGGGTACTTCTACGGGCTTGCCGGTGGTGGCGGACGGCAACGCGACAACGGATTTCCGGCATGGCGAACACCCGCAACCGTATCCCGTCGCGACATCCGCCCTTCAACCTCGAAATCACGACAGGGCGCCCCGGTCCACCCCAGCCCGCCCCCGACTCACCTGCAACGACATCGCCCTCGTGTCGACACCCCGCTTCTGAACATGTTGCGCAAAGCGCCCATTGTGCGGCGCCAAGACAGTGAATGCCGCCCTACAGGGGGGGCCAATTAAGTTATACTGCAGTGTAGCTACGTGTTCACGTGAGCGAACGAGACGGAGACGAGACGGAGACCCGATGAGCGTTGAGCATGTCGAGCCGACCATCAGTCGCCGCAGGCGACGATGGCAAGACGTGCACGATCGCTTGTATGACTCCGCTTGCGCACTGTTCCTCGAGTCCGGCTTCGCGGGCACCTCCGTCGACGAGATCGCCGAACGAGCTGATGTCGCGCGGAAGACCGCCTTCAACCACTTTCCGCGCAAGCGCGACTTCATCTCGGAGTGGGGAGGGCGGCGGCGTCTGTTCGTGCAGGAAGAGCTGTCGGAGGAGGTGATGGCGACGCGCTCCTTCGAAGAGGTCCTTCGCCACTACTTCGACGCCCTGGTGACGATCAACCAGCTACAGCGCCCGCTGGCGATCCGCATGCTGATGGGCTGGCGCGAGTCGGGAGGGCCGTTCGATGCCGACCCGCATCTCTTGGTCGAGGTGTTCCAAGGCATGATCGCCAGGGCGATCGCCCACGGCGAGCTTCGGACGGCGACCGACCCGGCGCGCGTGGCGACGATCCTGTACAGCGGCTACTTCGGGATTCTGTACGACTGGATCGCCGGCTCCGATGAGGAAGCGCCGTTCGACCTCGCGCAGGCGTACAGCCAACTGCTCGACCTGACGTTCGACGGCGTGCTCGCCCGACCGTCATGACGGGCTAGGCGAGGTCGTCGTCGAAAGGGTCGGTGGCGCCGTCTCCGCCGAGATGCGCGGTCACGGCCAGGAAGCCTTGCCGAAGGTGGTTTTCGACCGCCGCTGCCACCGCGTCCGGATCGGCCGATCGGACGGCGCGGACGATCTCCCGGTGCTCGCGTTCCGACGCGTGGAGACGCTCCGGTGAGCGCAGGAGCACGTCCCAGGGGAACGATATCCACAGCGAGGCGATGTGGTCGGCCAGCCCGGGGATGCCGCAGCGGTCGTAGAAGAAGAAGTGGAACTCGCGGTTGAGCCTGCGGACCCGCTCCGAGTCGTGCGCCGATCCCGCCTGTTCGATGTCGGCCGCGAGCGTCTCGACGGTGCGGATATCGAGGGCCGAGACTCGCACGGTCGCCCGTCTCATCGCGTAGGTCTCGGCGAGGCGGCGCAGGATGTAGACGGTCTCCACCTTGGCGAGGTCGACCGCCGCGACACGGACGCCGCGGTGCGGCTCGGAGACGACCAGACCGTCGGACTCCAGGATGCTGAACGCTTCGCGCACAGGCGTGATGCTCGTCTGGAAGCTCTCGGCCAGTGCGTCCTGACGAAGTCGCTCGCCGCGGCGGATCTCACCCGAGAGGATCAGCTGACGGAGGGCGTCGACGATCTGGTCGCGTTTGGTGCCCGGCTGCTGCTGTGGTCGCACGTCGCATCCTTCACGGGTCGAAGCACCGGGTCATCAGGATAACGCCGGTGACCGTGGCTCCCTGCTGGGCGTCCGCCGCGCAGGTGATCATCGAAGAGTTCCCGGAAGTCCCAGCTCGGCCAGGACGGCCTCGGTGTGCTCACCGACCGCGGGGATCCGGTCCATCCGCGGCTCGACCCCCTCCATGCAGATCGGAGGCAGCGTCGCTCGGAGGCGGCCGACCGGGGAGTTGACATCGCGCCATCGGTCCCGACCGCTCAGCTGGGGGTGCTCGAGCACGCTGTGGAGATCGCGTTGGCGCGCGTGCGCGATCGCCGCCTGCTCAAGTCGTACCTGGAACTGTTCGCCGGTGAGCGTCGCGAGGCGATCGTGGATCAGGCGATCGAGTTCGTCGCGATGCTGCCCCCGGAGTGCTCCGGTGTTGAATCGGGGGTCCGTCGACACGGCGGGGTCATCGAGAACGATCGAGCAGAACGCCTCCCACTCGCGCTCGTTCTGGATCGACAGCACCACGTCGGTCCCGTCTCCCGCCCGGAACGTGCCGTAGGGAGCGATTGCCGCATGGCTCGTTCCGGTACGCCTCGGCACGTTCCCGCTATATGCCGCGTAGTACAGCGGATATCCCATCCACTCGACGAGGGCGTCAAAGAGGCTGATGTCCAGCGCGGTGCCGACACCGGTGCGCTCGCGGTCGTAGAGCGCGGCCAGGATGCCGGAGAAGGCATACATTCCGGCCGCGATGTCCGCGGTGGGGATGCCGGTCTTCGCCGGCTGGGCCTCGGTTCCGGTGATCGACACCAGCCCCGCCTCGGACTGGATCAGCAGGTCGTACGCCTTGGCGTCCCGCAGCGGGCCGCTGGTCCCGTACCCACTGATGGAGCACGTGATCAGCCGCGGCCATCGTGCGCGCACATCCGCCGCGCCGAGCCCGAGCCGGTCGGCCGCGCCAGGAGCCAGGTTCTGCAGGAAGACGTCGGCCCGTTCAAGCAGCGCGGCCATGACGTCGCGCGACTTCGGGTCCTTCAGGTCCAGCGCCACGCTCTCTTTCGACCGGTTCAGCCACACGAAATGGCTCGACATCCCTCGCACAGCGTCGTCGTAGTCGCGCGCGAAGTCTCCGCGTCCGGGTCGTTCGATCTTGATGACCCGGGCGCCCAGGTCGGCGAGTTGACGGGTCGCGAACGGGCCGGCGACCGCCTGTTCGCAGGAGATGACCGTGACGCCGTGCAACGGGAGGTCACGAGCGATCGGGGATGTCGACATATGATGCATGAAAGGAAGGATAATGCATGAAACTGGAAACCGATCGGCTCGACCACGCTCGCTCCGTGCTGTTCGTCCCCGGTGATCGTCCGGATCGATTCGATCGTGCGGTGAGATCCGGGGCCGATGTCGTCGTCATCGACCTTGAGGACGCGGTCGCGCCGGACCGGAAGGTGGCGGCCCGAGAGGCGACTCGCACCTGGCTCGAACGGGACGGCTCGGCCATCGTCCGGGTGAATCCGGCGGGCAGCAAAGGATTCAGCGCCGACATCGGCGCGGTCGGAGGACTGGCGACCGCCATCATGCTGCCCAAGTGCGAGAGCCCTGCCGACGTCGGCCGCGTGCACAGCGAAGCGCGGCGCCTGGTCCGCGTTCTCCCTCTCATAGAGACCGCGGCCGGCCTGGTGCGTGTCGAGACCATCTGCGGAACCGAAGGCGTGGCGCGCGTGGCGCTGGGGAACGTCGACCTGGCCACGGAGCTGGGAGTCGCACCCGATGACGACGAGGCGCTGCTGGTGGCGCGCTCCCGGCTGGTGATCGCGTCGGCGGCGGCGGGCCTGCCCGGCCCTGTCGACGGGGTGACCACCGACGTGCGCGACCTGGCCAAGACCCTTACCGACAGTCGGCGTGCGAAACGGCTTGGCCTGAGCGCGAAGCTGTGCGTCCATCCGCTCCAGGTGCCGGTGGTCAACGACGTGATGACGCCGACCGCCAAGGAGACCGCGTGGGCTCGTGACGTCGTCGACCGCGAGATCGACGGCGTCGCCGTGATGGACGGCCAGATGATCGACGCGCCGATCGTCGCTCGGGCTCGCCGCATCCTCGACCAAAGCCGGCGCTTTTCGGACAGGAACAGCGACGACTGAGCCCGCCTGCTCTCCGAGGCGGAAGCGGCGATGAAGACGGCGAGGCTCGCCCCGGCCCGCCACCTCGACTCACCGCCGACGAGCGGCGACATCACCGGATGGGGATTCCGTGAGCTCGGGCTCGATGACGAGATTCACCAGCTCATCCGCTAGATGAGGGCCGGGGGGATGTACCCTTGCCACGACATACGAGCCGTCCGACTCCCCCCGGTATGCGGGATCCCCCCCGGTCGCGATCGCCGTTTCGTGCTCCGCCGACCGGCGGGCGCCGGCGAAGGTCACGGCGGACGGCCTCTTCCTCGAACGGCTCGGATCCGACCCGAGCGCCTGAACCGCCAGGTAACCCACAGGGAACAACGCCGAAATGCCCCAGACCTCTTGACAGTGTGATAGAGCACACTCAAACTACCTACACCGGAGTGTAAAAAGTAGTTTGAGTGTAAGAAGGTGGACAGTGCCGATCGGACGTACGAACAGCGGCGGCAAGCCGGTGGTGGGCCACGTGGCGGGCGATCGCCTTCGCCCGCTCGATGGCGCGCCGTGCATGCTCGAGGCGCTCTCCGGGAGTACCACGACGTCATACGAAACGATCGAGTTCCACCCCGAGCTCCCGGTCGACTGGACGGCGAGCCTGCGCGACTGCGTTGGGTTCCTCGACCATGTGCGGAACTGCCGGAAGGCCCGCGACGTGCTCGACGAGCTACCTCAACCGTGGTTCGATCGGCCGGCGTTCTACTTCGCGAATCCGGCGTCGCTGCACTCCTGGGATGCGCCGGTCACGATCCCGCCCGGCAGCACCGACTTCGACTTCGAGTTCGAGATCGCCGCAGTGCTCACTTCGGGGGGCGCCAACCTCAGCGAGGACGAGGTGGCCGCGTGCATCGGGGGATACGTCCTGTACTGCGATTGGAGCGCGCGGGACGTCCAGGCCGAGGAGCGCGTCATGCAGATCGGCCAAGGCAAGGGGAAGGACGCCGCGGTCTCCCTTGGGCCGTGGATCCTGCCGGTGTCGGAGGCGACGATGTTCCGTCGCGTCGACGGTTTCTCTTTCGACGTCTCCGTCCAGATCAACGGCGAGACCGTGCTGGCGAAGCCGTTCACCGGCATGGACTGGTCGTTCGAGGAGCTCGTCGCCTACGCCTCGTTCGGCGCCGGCGTCCATCCGGGAGACGTGATCGCGTCGGGAACCCTTCCTGGCGGCTGTCTCCTCGAGGGCTCGCGCTCACCGGACTTCAGGGGCTGGCTCCAGCCCGGCGACCACGTCGTCCTCGACGGCGGCCCGCTCGGGACCATCTCCTCTCGACTCGGCGCACCCGCCCCCGCGGTCCCATGGCGGCGGAAGCCGCTCCCCAGAGCGTAGGCACCTCCTGAAAGGCAAGTAGTTGAGCACTTACGTCCTTACCGGCGCTCATGTGGTCGTCGGCGATCCCCGGCTCCGTCAATTCCAGAAGGTCGACCTCGAGATCACCGATGGCATCATCACCAAGATCGGGGACGATCTCGCGCGTGCCGGAGTCGAGGTGCGCGACGTCTCCTGGGCCTGGATCCTTCCGGGCTTCGTGGACACGCACCACCACCTCTGGCAGGCGACGATGCGAGCGCTGACGTCCGACTTCACGCTCGACGACTACTTCTGGACGATCCGCCGCAACCACTCCGGAAGTCATCGAGCAGTCGATGTCTACAACGGCACCTACGGCGGGGCCGCGAGCATGCTGGACGCCGGGACGACCTGCACGGTGGACTTCTCGCACTGCATCGTGACGCCGGAACACGCCGATGCGGGCGTCACCGCCATCAAGGACTCGGGCATCCGTGCCGTCTGGTGCTACGGGTTCTACAACCAGCCGGTCGACGACCCCTGGTTCACGAGCCCCGAGCAGCGTTACGACGACGCTCGCCGGATCCGATCCACCTACTTCAGCGGTGATGACGACCGAGTGCGGTTCGGTGTCTCCCCGCACGAGATGGCCCGCGTGCCGTTCGAGCAGATCGCCCAGGAGATCCGGATGGGCGCAGAACTGGACGGTCTGGTCCATCCGCACACCAACACCCGGTGGCGACCGGGCCACCGGTCCGACATCCAGCAGTGGCACGAAGCCGGACTGCTCTGGGAGAAGCAACTCCACTCGCACTGCAACTGCGCCGACGCCGACGACCTCAAGATCCTCGCCGACGTCGGATGTGCCGTCTCCTCGACGCCGGAGACCGAAGTCGGCATGGGACTGGGCTACACGGTCCTGCGCGCCGCGGACCGCGCCGGAGTGACGACAGGGCTCGGCGCCGACATCCAGTCGAACAACTCGCCCGATCTGTTCACCGCCATGCGACTCGCCCTCGCCAGCGAGCGAGGCCGCTACCACCAGCCGGTCATCGAGGCCGAGGGCACCTCGGCGCTCGACGGCGTCGCGTTGAAGACCGAGGACGTCCTTCACTTCGCGACCCTGGGTGGCGCTCGTGGCCTCGGACTCGGCGACGTCTGCGGCTCGATCGAGGTGGGCAAGGCAGCCGACCTCCTGCTGATCAGGGCGGACACGCCCCGGCTGCACCCGATCGTCGATCCGATCAATGCCATCGTCATGCACGTGACGGTCGCCGACATCGACACGGTGATGGTCGGCGGCGACATCGTCAAGGAAGGCGGCCGGCTGCTCCCGTCGATTTCCCGCAAGGCGATCGAAGGGCTCGACGAGTCCGGAGCGTGGGTCGACGAGGTGGTGCGCACCGGCGCGGGCTGGACCCCCGAGAGACCCGAATGGATGGGTACCGAGCGTGAGCACCACGTCTCGAACGCCGGCGAGTAAGACCGGCGGCACAGAACCTTCCAGGGGGCCAGCTCGATATCACCTCGTCGGCCGACACGACCGTCTCGGCAGGTCGAGCACGCTCATAAGGAGACAGAAATGAAGAAAACTCGGGCGATCCTCACGACGGTCACCGCGGCCGCCGTCCTGGCGGCATGCGGCTCCGGCGAATCGAACAGCACGGCGTCGGCCGACAGGACGACCAGCGCCGATGTCATCGCCGCCGCACAGAAGGTGACGGCGGAGAATCTCGCCGGCACCGATCGGGCGCTGCCTGCCGACGGCCCGAAGGCCCAGCCGGGCAAGACGGTCTGGGCCATCGCGTGCTCGACCGTGGCGCCGGGCTGCAGCATGCCGGCGCAGGGATTCGTCGAGGCGGGCAAAGCACTCGGCTGGAAGACCACCCTCGCCAACGGCAAGCTCGATCCCTCGGTGTACAACGCCCAGGTCCGAGCCGCGGTCGCGGCGAAGGCCGACGCGCTCGTGCTGTTCGGGATCGACTGCGCACCGGTCAAGGGCGCGGTCGAAGCAGCCAAGGAGGCCGGCACCAAGGTCTTCGCGGCCAACGCACTCGACTGTGACGACAAGTACGCAGCCGGAAACGGAACAGCGCTCTTCGACGGTCAGCTCGTCTGGGGCCCCGACAATACCGACTACGCCACCTTCACCGACAAGTACGTCGGGCCCGGCCAGGCCGACTGGGTGATCGCCAAGACGGAGGGCAAGGCGAACATCATCCAGCTCCGTCAGGACGACTCGGCCGGCACGCGGCACATCGGTGAGTCGGCGTACGAGCGCTTGAAAAGCTGTGGCGGCTGCACGGTGACGATCCTCTCCTACACCGGAGCGGATCTCGCGACCGGCAAGCTTCAGGGAAAGGTCTCGGCCGCGCTCCAGAAGGCCCCGAACGCGAACGTCGTGACCGTGCCCGTCGACGCGGCGATCTCGCTGGGGGTGGGCACCGCGGTGCAGCAAGCGCGAGCCGGCGGCCGCGAGATCCTGCTCGTCGGCCAAGAGGGTGTCCCCGCGTCGGTCAAGCTCATCAAGGACGGCACCCAGTCGTTCGCACTCGGACGGCCCTGGCGCTGGACCGGCTGGGCGACCGCCGACGGGGTGAACCGCATGTTCGCCGGTGAGCGTGCCGTTGACGCCGGGTTCGGCTTCGGCAGCATGGACGCCGACCACCTGCCGAAGGTCGACACGTACGACGGCAACAAGCCGGATGCGCCGTACATCGCCAACTACAAGCGGATCTGGGGTGTGTCGTAGGTGGGGCAGGCACTCCCCTCGGTCGTCGCTCCGGCCAGCGCCCTCGCTCTGGCCGGAGTGACCAAGAGCTTCCCGGGAATGCGGGCACTCGACGACGTGACGTTCTCCATCACACCGGGCCGATTCCACTCACTCGTGGGTGGCAACGGCTCGGGCAAGTCGACCCTGATCAAGATTCTGGCCGGGGTCTACCGCGCTGATCCGGGCGGGACGATCACGGTCGGGCCGCACTCGCGCGATGCCGACGGCATCACCCCTGCCTGGTCCCATCAGGCCGGCATTCGCTTCGTCCATCAGGACCTGGGACTGTTCGGCGCCTTGAGCGTCACGGAGAACCTGCTGGGACGGGATCTGCCACGGATGTACGGAGCGATCGACTGGCGGAGGGCACACGACGAGGCGCAGAGCGTGCTCGACCGGCTCGGTGTCCCGGTGACGGCGCGCCGCTCCGTACACGACCTCCGTCCGGCAGAGGCCACCCTGGTGGCGATCTCACGTGGGCTGCGCGACGCGGACACGACCGGAGTCAACCTCCTGGTACTCGACGAGCCGACGGCTCGCCTCCCCCACGCCGAGGTCGATGAGCTGCTCGACCGGCTCGATGCTCTCGTGGCCGACGGCCAGACCATCCTCTACGTGAGCCATCGCCTCGACGAGGTGCTGGACCACAGCCACTCGGTGACGGTGCTCCGCGACGGCGTCCACCGGACGACCCGATCCATGGAAGGTCTCGACCGACGCCAGTTGACCAGCTTGATCGTCGGTGAGGAGCGCGGCATCCTCGAGAAGCGCGCCTCCGCAAAGGCCGATCGAGCGGCTGCTCCGATCCTGCGGGTCGAGGGACTCACCGGAGGTCCCCTGCGCGGCGTCGACCTTGAAGTCCGTCCCGGAGAGATCGTCGCGGTGGCAGGGCTGGTCGGCTCCGGCCGGACATCGCTGCTTGAGACGATCTTCGGCGTCCACGGTTACGCGGCCGGCCGGGTCGTGCTCGGCGACCGCCCGATCCGCCGTGGCCGCATCGGAGCGGCGATCCGCAACGGCGTGGCATACGTGCCCGAGGACCGGGCCCGGCACAGCGCGTTCCGCGACCTCGGCCTGGAGATGAACCTCTCGGCCGCCGGCCTCGACCGCTACCAGCGGAAAGGGTTCTTCCGCCGGCGGCAGGAGCTCCGAGACGCGGTGTCCGACATCGCCCGGTTCTCAATCCGTACGGCGGCTCCCGACACCGCGATGGTCAACCTGTCCGGCGGCAACCAGCAGAAGGCCGTACTGGCCCGGTGGCTACGCCAGGATCCGAAGCTCCTGCTGCTCGACGAACCGACGCAGGGAGTCGACGT
Source organism: Streptosporangium sp. NPDC000509 (assembly GCF_042898365.1). Classification (NCBI taxonomy): domain Bacteria; kingdom Bacillati; phylum Actinomycetota; class Actinomycetes; order Streptosporangiales; family Streptosporangiaceae; genus Streptosporangium; species Streptosporangium sp. NPDC000509. Next base: position 125,750 of record NZ_JBIAYX010000017.1, read on the forward strand.
CGGGGCACGTGCCGAGATCTACGACCAGATCACAGACGTCGCCCGCGGCGGCGCCGGTGTGCTCCTGGTGAGCTCGGACCTCGACGAGTTGCTCCACCTCGCAGATCGCGTCTACGTGCTCGACGGCGGCACCCCGATCGCCTGCGCGACGGGGTCCGACATCACCCGCGACTGGGTCGTGCACGCCCTGTTCAACTCCGCGGAGGAAGAATGAGTACCACCTTGGCGACACATCCCCCCACCGACGGTCAATCCACCGAGCCGGGGAACGGGGTGACCAGCGTGACGCCGACGCGCTGGCTGTTGCACGTCGTCGAGCGATTCGGCCTGGTGCTCCTTCTGGTGGCCATCGCGGTGTTCTTCGCGCTCTGGCCCCAGACCTCGGGCACCTTCCCAACCGTGGCGAACATCCGCAACATCTTGGCCAACGAGTCGATCCTCGTCATCGTCGCTCTCGCCGCCCTGATCCCGCTCGTGGCCGAACACTTCGACCTCTCTGTCGGCGCCATCGTGATGGTCTCCTCCATCACGACGGCCAAGGTCGTGACAGAGCTGAACCTGCCGCTGGCGGTCGGCGTGCCGGCAGGCGTGCTGACGGGCTTGGTCATCGGGCTCGTGAACGGAGTGATCATCGCGTACTTCAACGCGAGTTCACTGGTCATCACCTTGGGCATGTCGACGCTGCTGGCAGGCGCGAGCTCGTACCTGGCCGGCGACACGACCTTGCTCGGCATCCCCGACGGCCTCGCCGCCTTCGGCAGCCAGTACTGGCTGGGTGTGCCCCGGCCCGTGTGGCTGCTGGTCGCCGTCGCCCTGGTCGTCGCATACGTGCTCGGCCTCACCGTGTTCGGCCGGACGCTACTGTCGATCGGCTCGAACCCGTCCGCGGCCCGGCTCGTGGGCCTTCCCGTCTCTCGATCAGTGATGCTGGCGTTCGCCGTCTCGGGGGCGCTTTCCGGGCTTGCGGGCGTGCTCCTGCTGGCACGTACGGGCAGCGCCGCGGCCGGCGTCGGCGCCGGGTACACACTGCCTGCGCTGGCGGCGATCTTCCTTGGGGCGACGACTATCAAACTGGGGCGATTCACCGTTCTGGGCACGCTGGTCGGCGTCTTCTTCGTCGCGATCAGCATCAACGGCCTGACCCTCGCCGGCGCCGACGACTGGGTCGAACCCGTCTTCAACGGCGCGGCGGTCGTCATCGCGGTCGCGGTGTCGGCGATTCTGGCCAAGCGCCGGCTGGGAAGTGTGCGATGAGCGCGCCCGGTCAGGCCGGCCCCCCGCTTCCCGACGGCCGCCTGGTGGAGGTCGCCGACGACGTCTATGCCTGGATTCAGCCGGACGGCACCTGGTGGATCAACAACGCGGGCTTCGTCGCCGGCGACACATCGATCGCGGTGGTGGACACCTGTACGACGGAACGACGCACGCGGGCGTTCCTGGGGGCCGTCGAGGCGGCCTGCCCGTCACGATCGCTGGCATACGCGATCAACACCCATCACCACGGCGATCACACCTACGGGAACTCCCTGCTGCCCGCCACGACGTGCCTGATCGGGCATGAGAACATGCGTGCCGGGCTGCTCGAGGACACGACACTCGGGTCGTTTCCCCGCTTCTGGGAGCCCAAGCCCGAGTTCGGCGACCTGACCCTGCGGGCGCCCGAGCTGACGATCGCCGGCGACATGTCGATCCACCTCGGCGATCGACAGGTGGACCTGCTGCACCCCGGATACACCGCGCACACCAATGGTGACCTGATCGTGTGGGTGCCTGACGTGGCGGTCCTGTTCACCGGTGACCTGTTGTTCCCGGGCCACACGCCGATGGTCATGGCGGGTAGGCCGTCCGGCGCGATCGACTCTCTCGGATGGATGGCCTCCCTTCAGCCGGAGGTCGTCGTGCCGGGCCACGGCGAGATCCTGGACGCCGCGGGGTTCGCGGAGACGATCGCGGAGCACGAGGCGTATTACCGTTTCGTGCTCGACGAGGGCCGGCGCGGCATGGCGGAGGGTCTGACTCCCCTGGGCGTGGCGCGGAGCGCCGACCTTTCGGAGTGGACGCACCTGCTCGATCCCGAGCGGTTCGTCCTGAACGTCCACGCCGCGTACGGCGAGCTGAGCGGCGAACCGGTGGTGCGATCGGCGGCTCTCGCGGACGCGGTGGAATGGCTCGGTCACCCGATCGTCACCCGGGTCTGATCGCGATGGGAGACGACGTGATCCTTCGTAACTACCTGTCGGCAGCCGTCCGGCGCCATGGTGCGCGCCCGGCGGTGGTGGCCGGCGGCCGGATCTGGTCGTACGCCGACCTGAACCGGATGTCGCGAGCCGTGGCCGGCCACCTCCAGGAGTGTGGCGTCGGCCCAGGAGATCCGGTGGCGATCATCTTGCGGAACGGAGTCGAGTACGTGGTGGCCGACTTGGCGATCACGTTGCTGGGTGCGGCGAAGGTGCCGGTGAACCTGATGCTGTCGACCGACGAGCAGGCCTACATCGTGGCCGACTCCGATGCCCGGGTGTGCCTGGTAGAGGCGGATCGACTGGATTCGGTCCACGCGGCGCGGGCTCTCGGCGCCGACCCGCAGGTGGTCGTCCACAGCGGGGACGGGGGACCGGGCTCGTGGGACGAGGCGGTCGCGCACGCTCCCCTGGCAGAGGAACCGGCCGTGCCACCGGAAGCCCACGCGCTGATCATGTACACGGGCGGCACGACCGGCCGGCCCAAGGGCGTGGTGCACACCCAGCGAGGCATCGCGGCCAACCTGTTGACGCACCTCGTCGAGATGGAAATCTTCGCGGAAGACGTCCTCCTGCTGACCTCGCCCTTGCCGCACAGTGCCGGATTCCTGCTCCAGGCGGCACTGACGAAGGGCGCGTCGGTGTTCGTCGAGGAAGGCTTCGAGGTCGACGTCGTACTTGAGCGCATCGGCCGCGATCGCGTCACCTATCTGTTCCTCGTGCCGACGATGATCTACCGCGTGCTCGATGCGGCGGAGAAGCGCACGGACGTGGACACCACCTCGGTGCGCACGATTCTCTATGGCGCCGCACCGATCGCCGTGGAGCGCCTGGAGCAGGGGCTGCGCACCTTCGGGCAGGTGTTCATGCAGCTGTACGGACAGTCGGAAGCGCCCAACTTCCTGACCCGGTTGCGCCGCGACGATCATCAGCCCGAACACGCCACGCACCGGTTGTCCAGTTGCGGGCAGGCCGTGGCCATGGCGCGGGTCGAGATCCACGACGACGACGGGGCGGTCTGCGGCTCGGGCGAGGTCGGTGAGATCGTCGCATTCACTCCGTACACGATGGAGGGCTACCTCAATCGTGCGGCCGAGACCGCCGAGGCGCTGCGCAGTGGCTGGCTGCACACCGGTGATCTGGGCTATCTCGATGACGACGGATATCTCTATCTCGTCGATCGCAAGAAAGACATGATCATCACAGGGGGGTTGAACGTGTACTCCGCCGAGGTCGAGCAGGTTCTCGCTCGCGTGCCCGGGGTACGGGAGGTGGCCGTGACCGGGATACCGCACCCGGACTGGGGCGAGGCGGTCGTCGGCTTCGTCGTGCCTGACCACCCCGACGTCAGTGCCGACGAGATCCGGTCGGCCGCACACGTAGCGCTCACGTCGTACAAACGGCCGAAGGAGGTCGTCATCGTGCCATCGCTGCCGGTGACCGCGGTCGGAAAGATCGACAAGAAGAAGCTGCGCCAAGAATGGGCTGGATGGTGATGGACCACTGATCATGCTGGAGGGAGACGTGCTGCTCATGACCCTCGGGCGGCTGGCCGAGCAAGAGCGGAAAAAGCGAAGGCTGTGGCGTAGCCTCGTGAGCGTGACTGATGAGGCCGCAGACGCACAGACATCCGGTCGGGGCCGAATCGCCGACCATGATCTCGCGGAGATCATGGCGGCGTTCGGCCTGGGGCAGGCACACCGGGCGGTGTTCCTGCCCGCAGGGATGATGAACCGCAACTGGCGTATCGAGGCCCCGGAGGGCGCCTTCGCGCTCAAAGAGATCGTCGACGTGCCTGTGCCCAAGGCACGGCGGAGCCTGAACGTGCTTCGAGTCCTGGCCGACGACGGCCTACCAGTGTGCGCGCCGCAGCTGACCGCCTCCGCTGACACGGTCGCCGACATCGACGGCCGGAGCTACTGCCTGCTGCCGTGGGCAGCAGGCTCCCACCGCACCGGCGCCGACCTGAGCAGCGGCGACGCCACAACCCTCGGCGCGCTCGTAGGCCGCATCCACCAGGCGCTCGCCACCTCCGGAACAAGGCTGGAGCTGCCGGCCGGGCAGCCCCGCGCGAAGGTGACCGCACCGGAGGCCGCAGACACTGAAGCCGACCGGTTCCTACAGGTCATCGCCGCCCTGGAGACGTCGACCCCGTTCGACACGGCAGCCGCCGAAGCGTTGAGGGAACGCAGGAGACTCCTGGCCGTACACGCCCACCAGCGCCCCGCCGATGAGGTGCCGCGCGGGCCGGTCGGCTGGACCCACGGCGACATCCAGCCGCTCAACATGCTGTGGGAGGACGGGGCGGTCACGGCGGTCCTCGACTGGGACCGGCTCGCAGTGCGCCCCTACAGCGAGGAAGTCGTACGCACCGCACAAGTCTGGTTCACCACCGGCGATGGCCGACTGGACCTGCAGCGGGTGGCGGCGTTCACCGCCGGATACCGGTCTGTGATGACCATCACCGGTGAGGCCCTGGCCGACGCCGTCGACAGGCTGTGGTGGAAACGCATGACGGACTACTGGCAGTTGCAGTGGCACTACGACAAGGACGACCACGGCCCGGATGAGCTGTGGGTCTCCGGTGAGCGGCTGCTGCACTGGTGGACCAGCCATCGCGACCAGGTGGCAGCCGCCTTCACATCATGCCCCTGAACAGCGGGAGCCGGTCACGGAAGGACGCCGGCCGCCGCCAGCTCCGGCAGGCACAGCCGGGTCATGGGGGCGGCCCGCCGCCATGCCGCTTCCCCGGCGTCGGTGAGCCGCTCCGGTGTCAAGGCATTGATGCGGGCCTTCCACGCAGCCGGGTCGTCCGGCGGGGCGACGCGGCCTGGATCGCCTATCGCCTCGGGGATGCCGCCCCGGGCCGAGCCGAGGGCCGGTAGCCGGGCGAGGCCGGCCTCTACGATGACGCGGGGAAAGGCGTCCTCGACCGTCGAGGGGACCAGCAGTAACCGGTGCCGCTCGTACAGGGTGTTCATGTCGTAGGTGCGGGGCACCCATGTGACGTTTGGGTAATGCTGGAACTCCGCTGAGGTGTCCCACCAGCCTTCCACCAGCGTGAACGTGCGGTGCGGCATCAGCCCGGCGAGGCGGTGCACCAGCTCGGAGCCCTTGGCCGGCACCGGGTTCACCATCAGCAGGTCCCGGCCGCGGGCGGCCGTCTCGCGGGCCTGGTAGCGCTGGAACGGCGGGTAGAACAGCACGGCCGCCTGCCCGGCCGGTGTGCGCTGCAGCACGAACCAGGAGGTGGCCAGCGCGACGTGCGGCCGGCCGTCCAGCACGTGCATGCCTGTCTTCGACACCGAGTGCAGCCACCCGGCGACCTTCGCCCGGCCCCGGGCGGCTACCGCGATCTCCGCCGAACCCTCCTGGCACGTGATCACCAGGTCAGGCCGTACCTGGCCGAGCAGCGTGTGCAAGGCGGAGTCCAGGCGGTCGCGTGACACCGCGCGAACCTCCACCCCGTGCCAGGTGTAGCGCAGTTCCCTCGACCGGTCGTGATGCTCGTACGGCACGCCTTGCGCCCGCAGGTGGGTCAGCATGCCAGGCAGTTCGCTGGCGCTGCCCCAGGGCGGTTCGTGCGACGCGAGGTAGACGGTCCGCCAGCCAGCCGCGGCGAACTCCTCAGCGAGTAGTTGCTGCGACACCTCGGCGCCGCCGATGAGGAACGGCGGCGGGATGCGCCGCCAGGCGAACAGCACCGTGCCCGTCATGGCTGCTCCGTCCGGTAAAATCGCTCGGCGTACGACGCCGGACCGGCGGCGGGCCGTAGCTCGTGTGCTGTCGTCCAGGCGTACCGAAGGGGCCGCCACATGCCTTCCAAGGGGTGCAACTGGGAGGCGTGCAGGTACAGCAGCGTGAGCTTGTCCAAGGCGGCGGGGGTGATGTCGACGAGCTCGGCCCGCATGCTGCCTCGGGTGCGCTGCCGGAACAGGTGCCGGTCGTCGAACGACAGGGCGTAGGTCTGCCAGAAGGCGACGTCTTCCCAGAACCAGGTACAGCCGAGGCGGCGGGCCGCCTCGTGCGCGATCAGGTGATCGGGGTGGCGGGTCACCGCGGCCGGCGCGAGCAGCTCGGTCTCGCCGAGCCCGGCCAGGGTCCGCTGCAGGTCCGCGCTCACCTCATCGAGCAACCGCGGATCATAGGGCCCATACGGCGCGTCGGCGTCTCGGTATCCCAGCAGGACCCGCTTGGCGTCCAGGGGTAGGAGAGCCTGCCGGGACTCCTCCGCTCGCAGCTTCGACACCGCGTCCTCTGTCGGGTGGTCGGCGAGCGCGCGGGGGTGGGCGGTGGTCGACCGGGTGAACACCGTCACGACGGTCAGCGGGCGAGGCCGGGTCAGCAACAAGCCAGACGCCGACAGGGCCACATCGTCGTGGTGCGGTTCAATCACCACCAGTGGCCCGCCGGACGGCCGACGCCGCTCGATCAGGTAGGTGTGGCCGCCGTACGGTGCCTTCACCCGTGTCACGGTGTCATCGCCGGCCGCCAGACGGGCGGCGAGGTCCTCCTGATGGGCGTGGTGAGCAGCGGCAAGATCAGCGGGGAAGGTGTAGACGCCGGTCGCGTCCGGCGCGGGAAGTAGTCGCGTCACGAAGTCTCCTGATCAGCGAACGGTCGTGTCGTACCAGTGCCGCCAAAAGCGGCGGGAGGAGCGCAGCAGGTTCGCGGTGATCGGGTTGCACCACCAGTACATGCGCCAGCTCGACCACGTCTCGAACCGGCGGTTGGACGGACGCACCCGCAGGTGCGGCAGGTAGGTCACCGGTTGGCCGCGCAGCTCGCCGAGCTTGGTCAGACGGGCGAAGAACTCCACGTCTTCGCTCATGTACAGCTCTGGCCGGTAACCGCAGACGGCGAAGAACGCCTCGCGGGTGCAGAACTGGGTGACGCCCTGGGCGCCGCCTCGGTGGCGCCGGTACAGTGCCCAGGCCCACACCAGCAGGCGGGTGCCGCGCTTGGTGGGTTCGTACTCGGGCTGGATCGCACCGCCGACACACCACCTCAACGTCATCGCCTGCATGGCGTCGCGGATCCCGTACAGGGGAAACTCCACATCGGCGTCGATGAACACCAGGTAATCGCCCTGGGCGGCGGTCGCGCCGGCGTTGCGGGCCCGGCCGATGCCGCGCTCGGGTTCGGTGACGACCCGGGCGCCGAGCCTGGCGGCTACCGCGGCGGTCGCGTCGGTACTGGCGTTGTCGACGACGATCACCTCGCCGCGCAGGCCGGTGCTGGTCTCCCACACTTCCAGGGACGCCAGCACGCTCGGCAGGTATTTGGGCAGGTAGTGCTCTTCGTTGTATGCGGGGATCACCACCGACACGGTCGGTTCATCCACGGTCGCAGGTTCCTTCCTTGTCCGGGCCGGGGTAGCGGGCGAGGGCGAGCTGCAGCCGGGCCTGCCATAGCGCGGCGTCCCTGCCTTCATGCCGTGCGGCCCACCGCCATCCGCGCAACGCGTGGAAGGTGACCAGGTCACCTAGTCGGCGCGGCGACAGGGGCCTGCCGTAGCCGGCGCAGATCGCGTTCAGTTCGGGCGGGGTGAGAGCGTCGGTGGTCACCGCCGTCTGAGCGATGTCCCATTCGGGTGGGGCGAGCGCGGACTGCTCGAAGTCGACCAGGTACGGCCGCTGGCCGGTCAGGATGACGTTTTCCGGGTGCAGGTCGCCGTGGCACCACACGACCTCACCGGCCGGCATCTCGGCGACCCGTTCCAACTGCTCCCCAGCGGCCTCCACCAGCGGGGCGGGCAGGTAGGCGCGCAGGTCGGCAATCTCCCGCCTGCCCCCGACTGCGGTGATGAGCGGCCCCGGGGCAGGCCGTGGGGTGGTGTGGAAAGCCGCGAGAAGCCGTCCCAGCAGGGTCAGTTGCTCGGTGCGGGTGATGCCGCCGGTACGGCCGACCTGCCCCAGGGTAAACGGTCCGAGATCGTTCATGACGACGGCCGCAGCGTTCCGATCAGGTACGGCGCCGCACGCGAGCAGGTGAGGCACGCCGAACCCGGCCGCGCCGGTGAGGGACCGCAGGGCGTAAGCCTCCTTGTGTGCTTTCCAGTGCGCTCCCACGGCCCATACCTTCACGATGGCCTGCGTGACGGGCCGGTCAGGGAGGGTCACCCGGTACACGGCCGCGTGCGGGGCGGCACTCACCGGGTGCACGCTCACCGGGGTGATCTCCAGCAGGGCGCGGCAGGCGGCTTCGGCCACCTCGGCGGCCTGCACGGCGATCATCTGCGTCCCCAGCGTGGGGCGTCGAGGGTGAGGTCGCCGAGCCGGCCCAGAGTCCGCATGGTGGCGGTCAGATGAGTCCGGTACACGCGGGTGTGCTCGGTCGGGGGGCACGTGGGGAGCCAGGGTTTCTGGCTGCCCACGAAGTGCAGCAGCGCCAGGTCGCCTGGGTGGGGGTTTCGGGTGGTGTAGCGGCGCGTCCAGTTGCTGCGGTCGAGGAACCGGGCGAGCTCGTAGGTGTTGAACCGTCCGGGCACCGGGTGGGCGGCGTCGGAGCTGAGCAGCCACAGGTTCAGGGCGTCCTGGTCGTTGTGGAAGATGTAGCGGCCCTGGGTCGTCAGGACGCGGCCCACGCCGGCCCGAACGGTGGCGAGCAGTTCGACCGGCGCCCACCACATCCCGCTGTTGTAGTACGGCTGGCCCGCCAGGTCCGGCCGGTCGGCGGTGAGGCCGGGCAGGGCCAGGCCGCGGCCGACCGCCGGGATGAACTCGTCGGCCACCAGGCCGAGCCGGTACTTGCCCAGCGTGTGCAGGGGCGGGGTGATGTCGTCGACGGCGAGGGTGTCAGCGTCGACGTAGATCAGATAAGGGCGGCCCACGAACGCGGGAGTGAACTGGAACCGCAGGTAGGCGGTGATCGTGATGTAGTCGTCGTCCACGAGTAGCGCTTGACGCATCGGCCGTACCCACGCCAGGTCGAACGACCCGAACCCGACGCGGGCCGCGAGGTCGGCCATGGTGGCGGCGTGCTGACGTGTCAGGTCCAAGGTGAGGACCCGTACCGCCGCTTCCCGCCGGGCGGCTGGCGGCAAGGTGCCGGCCAAGGACTCCATCGCCACCAAGGAGGGCAGCAGGTACTGCTCGTCGACGCAGAACCCGAAAGCGAACACCGTCACCACCTCCCCGTCCGGGTGACCGCGGCCTGGGTGATGTGAGTCAACGCCGCTTCCACGACCTCGCCCCGGCCGCGGCTGGCGTCCAGCCGTACGCAGCGCGCAGCGATCGGGGCAGCGAAGTGGTCGTTGAAGTGGGCGGCGAACAGCGGGTCGTAGTACATGGGCGGCAGGCCGGGCCGAGTGGTGGCGCGTGCGGCCAGCACTGCGGGGTCCGCGGCCAGCAGCAGCGTCAGGTCGGGCACCACCGCGGCGTCGGCCGAGATCCGCTCGGCGACCATGACGCGAGCACGGGCGGCGGCGTTCAGTCCTTGGATGCGGCCGACGGCGCCCAGATGCGCCAGCAGCGTGTCAACGCTGCGGTCCATGATGACCGCGCCGTCGCGGGCGAGCGCGGCGCGAGCTCGCCGGGCGCGCTCCTCCTCGATCGCGAAGTGCGCGGTCAACGCCGCCAGTTGCTCAGCTTCGGTGGCCGCCACGGGTACACCGAGAACCGACGGGTCGTCAGCCACGTAGTAGTAACAGCCGATCGTTTCCCAGCCGAACCGGCCAGCTAGGTCCGCTGCAAGGGTGGTCTTGCCGGTGCAGCTCACTCCCTCAACCGCGATGATCATCGTGTGGGTGCCTTTCCGAACCCGCAGACCGCGGTGTCGTCGAGCGGCTGGAACGCCTCCACCCACGCGGCGGCGATGCGGGCGCGGACCGCCGTCGGCACCTCGTACAGGCCCGGGTCGTGGAGTTCGGTGGCCAGCCGCGCCGCCGCGGCGATGATCTCCGCTTTGATGAGGTGGATCGCCGGCCCGAGAGCCGAGGTGTGCAGGAAGTTGACGGCGTTGCCGCCGCCCAGCAGCAGGAACGACCGGCCCGAACGGGTGTAGCGGACCACCCCGGGTATCAGTTCGGTGCTGGTGAACGCAGCCGCTGGGTCGTGCAGGCCGGCCAGGTCGAACTCATCGTCGCCGGATGTCGCCCCGGCCAGGACGGCGCCGTCGCGCAGCAGCGTCAGGTGCTGCATGCCGATGGCGCGGCTGCCGGTCGCGCTGACCACCAGGTCCGCGGCTGCTATCGCGTCAGGCAGTCTCGCCCAGCCGTATCCGATCGAGATGGCCTGGGCCTGGCGGACCGGGTCGGTGTCGAGCACCGTCACCCGCACGTGCCGGGCGTGCAGGGCTGCCGCGATCCCGGCGCCGATCTTCCCGAAGCCGAGCACGCACGCCTGCCGTCCGGGGAGCACCTCGCCCAGCCGGCGCAGCAGCGACTCGGTGGAGAACACGATCGCCTCGCCCACGAGACGGTCCTCGGGCTCCTTGAGCGGGCTGCGGGCCACCGTGTAAACGGGGCACGGCAGCCTCGGCAGAGCAAGGTAGCGGCGCAGGCCGTTCTCGGTGTCCTCCACCACCCCGGCGATGCGTCCCGGCAGGGCCTCGCACACCGCGGCCAGCGCTGGCGCGAAGTATCCGCCGATGTCGGCCAGTACCAGCGGCCGGCCTGCGGCCCGGTCGTCCAGATACGCGGTCAGCCAGGCGGGGGCGGCGAAGTTGCTGCGGTTCAGCGGGTCGCACCGGTAGGACGCGGTGACCGCCTCCAGGGTGCGCCGATCGGCGGACTTGGGCTTGGGCAGTACCGCCGCGACGCTGGCGACGCGGTCCAGCACCGGCAGGAAGTCCATCTGACCGGGCAGCAGATGTGTGATCACCATGGTTGCCGCGTCGCTGGTGGGGAGATCCGCGGCCAGGTCGGCGAAGAAACTGTCCGCTGCGGCCCGCGCTCGGGTGGGAGGTGCGGCGACGGTGAAGGGGGCCCGCTCGGGTAAGGCAGACTGAGGCGTGCGCTCACGGTGAGGCATCGCAGGATTCCGTTCCGTCAAGGGTTAGTGGTCGCCAGCCAACCGGAGCGGCTGGGCACGAACCAGAGCGGTCATGATGCATCAGTGACGCATCGGTGACGCATCGCGTATGCTGACGTCGGCAAACAGCGTGCCCTGGAGGTCTTGTGACGACCAGACGGCAACACCTCGCGGAGCGGAGAAGATCCCTGGGCTACACCCAGGAGTCGTTTGCCGAACATGTGGGGGCCGATCGGTCAACCATCGCCCGATGGGAACGCGGGGAATGTGAGCCGCTGCCCTTCGTCCGCCCAAAGCTCGCGATGCTGCTCCAGGTGACCCCGGCAGAGCTCGATGCTCTTCTCAACCCCTCCACCGAGGATCTGGCTTCCTCCCCCTCCTTGCTGGGGCGGTCCATCACCGGCCTGGCCGTGCCCGCGCCTGGCACGAATCTGAGTGAATGTGACGATATGAACCGTCGTGAACTGCTTCGCCTGCTAAGCGTCACGGGGACGCTTGTGGCGCTGCCTCAGCTCGACAGCACCGACGCCGCCTGGGCGGCGCCGTCGGTGGCCGCTTCCGACCTCGTCCAGTACGAGCAGCTCAACGCCCATCTATGGCAGGTGTTCAGCCTGTCGCCGTCCAAACGCTTGGTCTACCCAGTGGTCGGCCAGCAGCTTCGTGTGCTGGCCACGCGCCTGGAGCAGGCCCGCACTGGCGTCGTCTACCAGCGGCTGTGCGCCCTCACCGGGGACCTGTTCCAGCTGGCCGGGGAGATCTTCTTCGATGGCAACCGGTACACCGACGCCGCACACTGCTACACCCTGGCCGTTGATGCCAGCAAAGCGGCCGACGCCCATGATCTATGGGCATGCGCGTTGACCCGCCACGCGTTCATCAGCATGTACGAGCGTCGTTTCGCCGAGGCCGTCTCCGTGCTGTCGGCGGCGGCCCGCGTCGCCGTCCAAGGCGATAGCCACCTGTCGACCCGTCACTGGGTCGCGGCTGTCCAGGCCCAGGCGTTCGCCGGTCTCGGCGACCTGGACGCCTGCAACCGGGCACTGGAGGCCGCTGATGAGGTGCTGACACTCACCGGACCAGGGACCAGCAGCGGGTGGCTGCGTTTCGACGGCTCTCGTCTGGCCGAGGAACGTGGCACCTGCTACCTCGAACTCGGCCGGGCAGACCTCGCGGAAGGCCCGCTCTTCGAGGCCCTGGGCCAGGCGGTGTCTCTGCGGCAACAGGGAAGCGTTCTGACCGACTTGGCCATGCTCGGTATTCAGCGCGGCGACCTGGACCAGGCGTTGCACTACGGCGGCGCGGCCATCACGCTCGCCGAGCAGACCCAGTCGGCCGGTTACGTCGGCCGTAAACTGCAGATCTTGAATACGCAGCTCGCCCCGTTCATGGCGGACAATCGTGTCGCGCAGTTCACCGACCACATCTCTCGACTTGCGCGTATTGCCTGACAATGAGAGGACACTGTGCCAACCATGACGGATGAGCAGGGCCGGATCTTCCGTGCGGCGTGGATCGCCGGAGTCCACAAGCACTACCCAGGTGAGCCAAAGCCTGGCTACGTCACTCCCTGGGAGGACACCCCGGACTGGGAGCGGCAGGCCGCGGTGGCCGTGTTCGGGCAGGTGCGGGACTTCATCACGGTCAGCGGAGGCATGACTGCCAAGCTGACTCGCGCTCAGAAGGGCCGATTCGTAGCGTTGTGCTGGATCGCGCAGATCTACAAGCACATCGAAGACCCGAAGTCGTCCTACGTCGCCGACTGGGACGACCTGCCCGAGTGGCAGAAGGAGACCGACGCCGACATCTTCGAGCGCATCGAAACGCAGGCGTAGCGCCGTACGCGGGAAGGTGAGATAGGGGCCCCGCCCTTGCCGTCGCGTGACCTGAACGACGCGACGGCCGGGCGATGTAAGGCGCGGCGGCACGGCATAGGGGGTCCGACACCGCCGCGCCGACTCAAACGGGTGGCGCCCCGAGGTCAGGAGTTGACACGCAGGACGCGGGCGATCGCGTCAGCGGCGGGCACGATGCCCTCGCCGGCACCGAAGCGCTCGGTTTCAGGATCGCCGGCACCGCGGAACTCGCTGTGAGCTTCCCCAGTAGTCCGGACACCGGCGGTGTGCCATCAGGCTCTGCCAGGAACCCGGCATCGACCGGACCGAGCGCACGCCCAAGCCGTTCGGCCAGCGCAGCGGCTATGAATTCCGGGACATGGCCTCGCGGGTGCATTCCCTGTAGCCAACGAGTGACAGATGCCTTGTCATAGCGCGTCACCACTCCCTGACGTCCTGCCAGCTCGTTCACCCGACGCGCGAGCGCACCGTGGGAACACCCGGCCTCAGAGAGCAGCGCGGCCAGCGTCGCGTTGCCCCCAAGAATTGCTCTCTCGCCGCCCATACGTTGATGATGACTGCCCGAGGGCAGCCCGCCTCAGTATTTGGCCCCAGCTGGCCTCTGAATACAACCCTTCATACAACCGAACAACCCCTCATCCCTTGAAGTTACGTCGAGGCCTCGCTGGCAGGCACTTCACGGAGCTTGAGGTTCCCCGTGGTCCGGCCCCGGCTCAGCAGCGGGAACCGTTCTGCCCAGTTCGTAGGCGAGACGCGTGGCTTCATAGGCCTCAGCCGCGCCCGGCTCGGCCATTCGACGGTCTCTGAGCTCTTGCCAGCTCTCCTGCTCGCTCACTCTGTCTCTTCTTCCTCGTCGACGGTGTGCGCCGGTTCGACACAGCGACGCATGGCTCGCGAGCCCGCTCAACCTCACGATCCTCGCGCGCGCCCGTGTCTCGTGAAACACAGTCAATCAATCAAGAAGGCGGAGCATCTCGAAGACGGGTGACAGATGCCTTGCCATAGCGTGTCGCCGCTCGGCATCAAGGAAGTACGGCCTCCCAGCGGGCGATCAGGGTCTTGCCTCCGGCGGTCACCGTCACGTTCTCCCCCGCCTTGCCCAGGGCGGTACGCAGCGCTTTCGCCTCGTCTCCCCGGTAGGTCTCGGTGCCGAAGTTGCCGCCGGACGCGGCCTCGATCGGGGTGGTGATGCCCTCGGGCCAGGTCGCCTGCCGGATCGGCCTGGTGCTCGGGTCCTCGTACATCGTCACCGTGACCGGCGCGGTGACATCGGGCGTGCCGGTGGCGCGGATCCGCGCGGTCAGTTTCGAGAGGCGCTCGGTCGCGGCGACGACGAGGGCGTCCTCCGCCGTCGGCGTCCCCTCCAGCCTGGTCTCGTGGGTCCTGCCGCCGGAGTCCACCACGGTGACGACGGCGAAGGGCTGGTCGGTGGCCCCTCCGGTACGGTCGAGCGTGCCCTCCCTCCCGGCCAGGGACTCGACCAGCCCTGCCCGCAGGTCGCGCAACTCGGCCGCCGGGAGGGGGACGACGACCAGCTCTCCGTCACGCAGCGAGCCGGCCCGTCCGTCGGCGGTGACGCTCATGCTGTCGCCGCCCTCACACGTCATCCCACCGCAGCTGACGTACCGGACGACGACGGCACCCGGCTGTTCCCCGGCGGGCGCGGTGGTCTCGACGGCGACGGTGGTGGTCCCCGAGCAGCCGACCACGAGGAGGAGCGGGACGACGGTCCGCAGAAAACGCATCACCTTCCGGAAACGGATCGGGCGCCCGAGCGGTTCACGCCCCACCGGGCCCGCGAGGGGTCCGGGTGCGGAAATCAGCGGCAAAGACGATCATGATAGCTATCGCGGACAACGAATGATTACCGGAGCCGCAGAGGTCACGTACGTCTTCGGTGTCGAGCGGACCGGCCACTTCCCGGAGGTCGGCCTGTCATATCGCGGTCAGGTGGCGTCCTGCTGTTCCAGCCACTTCACAATCGCCTGGTTCGTTTCCTCCGGCTTCTCCTGCTGGATCCAGTGGCCGCAATCAAAGCTGACCACCTCCACGTTGGGCACGAACTCCGCCAGGTTCGCACCCCGTGCGACCAGATCCCTGTCGCCATAGATCATGAGTGCGGGCTGTCGGATGATCGGGTCCACGTCCGCCAGCAGATGCCAGTTGCGGTCGAGGTTCCTGTACCAGTTGATGCCGCCCGTGAATCCCGATGATTCGAAGGCGGAGACGAGGACGGCCAGTTCGCCGTCGCTCATGATCGGCTCACCGAGTGGTGTTTCCGCTCTGGCGAGATCGATCAGCGCCATGCCCGGCTGAGGCTCTCTGGGGGGCTCGTTCTTCCGGTACAGGTTGCGGAGGAACTGGAATGTGTTGTCTTCGAACACGGCGTCCGCGACACCCGGCTGTCGATTGAAGTGGACGAAGTAGAAGTCGCCGCCGAGCATGTCCTCCATGGACTCGATCCAGGGCCTCTCTCCGCGCTCGGGGTAGGGCAGGCTCAGGTTGATCACCTTGTTCACCCGGTCGGGGTGCAACAGGGTCAGTCCCCAGACGACGAACGCACCCCAGTCATGGCCGACGAAGACGGCGTCTTCGTATCCATAGTGGTCGAGGAGTGCGACGAGGTCACCCGACAGGTGTTCGATGTCGTAGTCCGTCACTTCGGCCGGGCGGGACGAGTTGCCGTAACCCCGCTGGTTCGGTGCGATGACGTGGTAGCCGGCGGCGGCGAGGACGGGCATCTGGTGCCGCCAGGAGAAGGCGTGCTCCGGCCAGCCGTGGCAGAGCACGATGGGTTTTTCCGCGTTTTCTCGGCCCGCCTCGAAGACTTCGAGTTCCACACCGTTGACCGGAACAAGGGTGGGCTTGGGGAAATCGGTTGGATTGGGCATCGCGTTTCCTCTGTATTTTCGGGGTGATCGGGCGACGAAGGTTCCCGGAGATGACGTCGGCGCACCCCTGACGGGCCGGGGGTGTTCGCTTGTGGTCGACCTCGTCGGTGAGGTGATGCCGCCATCCTGCCAACCGAAACCGGTCACCCCATGACCGGTTTTACGTGAAAGTGTTGTCGGCGTGCGAACCGACCGGCTGGTGGCCATCCTCCTCTTGCTGCAACGGCGCGAGCAGGTGACGGCGGCAGAGGTCGCCCGAGAGCTGGAGGTCTCCGAGCGCACCGCCCGCCGCGACCTCGACGCCCTGGCCATGGCCGGGGTGCCGGTGTACTCCATGCAGGGCCGAAGCGGCGGCTGGCGCCTCGTGGGCGGCGCCCGCACCGACCTGTCCGGGTTGACCGCGAGTGAGACCCGTGCCCTGTTCCTGGTTGCCAGCCCGGTCTCGGCTGCGACGCCGGCCGTGAAAGCGGCTCTGCGCAAGCTCGTCCATGCCCTGCCGGAGCCCTTCCGGGTGCAGGCCGAGGCGGCGGCGTCGTCGTTGGTCATGGACCCGCAACGATGGGGGGCGAGCCGGGTCGAGCACCGGCCACCTCGCTTCCTCGACGAACTCCAGGACGCGGTGATCCGCGGCGTCCAGGTGCGGCTCGGCTACGTCGACCGCGAAGGCACCGAAACCGAGAGAACCGTCCACCCGCTGGGCATCGTCGCCAAAGGACCGACGTGGTACCTCGTCACCAACACCGACGCCGGTCGGCGGACGTTCCGGATCGATCGCGTGTCATCCGTCGAGCCGACCGACGATCCCGTGCACCGACCCGAGGGGTTCGACCTTGCCGAGAGCTGGAGGGAGATCGCCGACGAAGTCGACCGAAGGCGAACACCCCTCGAAATCCAGGCCGTGTGCACTCCCGAAGGGATCGGCAAGCTCCGAATGACGCTCGGGGACCGGCTTGAGGTTGGAGGTTCCACGGTCGACGGCCGCATCGAGGTCGTGATCCGCGGCTACAACGAGTACGCGCTCGCGGGCGAGCTCGCCGGACTGGTCGAATGGCTCGAAGTGACCGGCCCGCCTGGTGTGCGAGACCACCTCACCTTGATCGGCAACGCGCTCGTCGAGCGATACGGCCGAGACAGCCCCAGCGCCCCCCTGCTGAATCTTTCACCGCAGCCACGCAGTGATCTTGTGCCCGGCGGGTCCACGCCGCGCTTCCGGCAGTACGACAGCCCAGCCCGTCCAGCGGCCCCCGGCGACGAACAGGACGACGTCCTGACGGCCTCCGGCCAGGAGGGCCGGTGACGTGCGGGAGGGGTGCCCCGGTGAAACCGTCAGGAACGGGCGGCCTCGGCGGTCGTCCTGGCCCAGCGGTAGTCGGCCTTGCCCGCCGGGGAGCGGACCATCTCGTCGACGAAGGCGAAGGTCCTGGGCACCTTGTAGCCGGAGATCTTCTCCCGGCAGTGGGCGTCGAGTTCCTCGGCCGTCGGCGCCGTGCCGGGACGCGGCTCGATCACCGCCGCGACGCGGGTACCCCACCGCTCGTCCGGGATGCCGGTCACGACCGCGTCGAAGACCGCCGGATGGCCCTTGAGCACCGCCTCGACCTCCTCGGGGAAGACCTTCTCCCCGCCGGTGTTGATGCACGCGGAGCCCCGGCCGAAGACCGCGATGGTGCCGTCCTCCTCGACCTTGGCCATGTCTCCGGTGAGCAGCCAGCGGACCCCGTCCTTGTCCGTCACGAAGGTGCGGGCCGTCTTGGCCTCGTCCTTGTAGTAGCCGGAGGCGATCCGGCCGCTCCTGGCCACGGTGCCCAGCTCGTCAGAGCCTGGCTTGACCGGTTCCAGCGACTCGTTGAGCACGGCGAGGCCAGCGTGCGGGTTCGCCTGGTAGCGCAGCCCGGACTCGGGGGAGGATCCGGGAACCGCCGAGGCGGTGTAGCCGGACTCGGTGGATCCGAAGCTGTCGATGATCATCTTGCCGGGCAGCAGCTCCTCCAGCCGTTCGCGTACCGAACCGCTGAGGATCGCGCCAGTGGAGCTCAGCGCGAACAGCGAGGACAGGTCGTAGCCGCCGCCGGCGATCTCGTCGGCGAGCGGGCGGGCCATCGCGTCCCCGGTGATGTTGAGCGTGAGGACCCTCTCCCGCTCGATCGTCCGCAGCACCTCGGCCGCGTCGAACCTGCGGACGTACGCGATCGTGCCGCCCATGCACCAGGTGATGAAGGTGCCCATCTGGGCGGCGCCGTGCATCAGCGGCGCCGCGGCCATCATGGTCATCCCGCCCGCGGCCGAGGCCGCCTCGATCACCTCGCCGGGGGTGGCGCGCGGCTCGCCGTAGGGGTTGCCGCCGCCGAAGGCGAAGAACAGATCCTCGGTACGCCACATCACGCCCTTGGGCATGCCGGTCGTGCCACCGGTGTAGATGATGTAGAGGTCGTCGCCTGAGCGTTCGGGGAATCCGCGCGTCTCCGGCTGCCCGGCGAGCGCCTCCTCGTACGGCACCGCGCCCTCGACCTGGGACGGCCCTCCCACGGCGATCAGGTGTCGCAGGGCGGGGGCGTCGGGGGCCGTCGCCGCCACCCGGGCGTCGAACTCCACGTCGAACAGCAGGGCGACGATGTCGGAGTCCCGGTAGAGATAGAGCAGCTCCGCCTCGACGTAGCGGTAGTTCACGTTGACCGGCACGGCGCGGATCTTGAGGGTGGCGAGCAGTCCCGCCACGTACTCGATGCCGTTGTAGAGGTGTATTCCGACGTGCTGCCCGGCGCGCACTCCCCTGCTCTCCAGGAAGTGGGCGAGCCGGTTGGCGTGCGCGTCCAGCTCGGCGTAGGTCACGCGGCGGTCGCCGCAGACGACGGCCGTGCGGTCCCCGATCGCGTCGGCGAGTCCTTCGAACAGATCCGCGTGGTTGAACTCCATTCGCACCCCTCCTGGGGGATCAGGGTTTGTCGCTGCCGACCATCCACATCGCGAAGAACTGCGCGCCGCCCCCGTAGGCGTGCCCGAGCGCCCGCCGGGCGCCGTCCACCTGGTGCTCCCCCGCCATCCCTCTCACCTGGAGCGCCGCCTCGGCGAACCGGATCAGCCCCGAGGCGCCGATCGGGTTGCTCGACAGCACCCCGCCCGAGGCGTTCCACGGGATGTCGCCGTCCAGAGCGGTCGCTCCGGACTCGGTGAGCTTCCAGCCCTCCCCCTCGGCGGCGAAGCCGAGGTTCTCCAGCCACATCGGCTCGTACCAGGAGAAGGGCACGTACACCTCCGCCACGTCGATCTCCCTGCGCGGGTCCGTGATCCCGGCCTGCCGGTAGACGTCGGCCGCGCAGTCCTTGCCGCCCTGCGGGTTCACGGTGTCGCGACCGGCGCGGAAGATCGGCTCGGAGCGGGTCGCCGCGCCGAGCACCCAGGCGGGGGTGCTGTCGGTGAGCTTGTCCTGCGCGGCCAGCACCATCGCGCAGGCGCCGTCGGAGGACGGGCAGGTGTCGAGGTAGCGGATCGGCTCCCAGAGCATCGGGGTCGACTCGACCATCTTGCGGTCGATGCCGGGGATCCTCAGGTGGGCGTACGGGTTCTTCAGCGCGTTGCGCCGGTCCTTGACGGCCACCAGGTGGCCGATGTGCTCGGGGGCGCCGGAGCGGCGGATGTACTCGCGGATGTGCGGGGCGAAGTAGCCTCCCGCACCGACGACGAGCGAGGCGCTGAACGGCAGGTGGGTGGACAGGGCCCAGGTCGCGTTGGACTCCGACTGCTTCTCGAACGCCACCACCAGCACCCGGTCGTGCACGCCGCCCTGGATGAGCGAGGCGCCGACGAGCGCGGTGGACCCGCCGACCGAGCCCGCCGTGTGGACCCGCATCATCGGCTTGCCCGCGGCGCCCAGCGCGTCGGCGAGGTACGCCTCGGGCATCATCACGCCCTCGAACAGATCGGGGGCCTTGCCGATGACGACCGCGTCGATGTCCTTCCAGGTCAGGCCCGCGTCCTGGAGCGCGCGCAGGGCCGCCTCGCGGACCAGCCCGGCGAGGGAGACGTCGCGTCGCTTGGTCGTGTAGTGGGTCTGGCCGACACCGATGACCGCGCAGGGGTTACTCATGATGGTCGCTCACCGCTCCTCGCTCGCTACGCGGACCGCTTGCTCCGCCGCGCGGCCCACTCCGCTCACTGCGCCGGGTTCGCTCCACCTCATACCTCCATCACGGTGACGAGGTTGTGCTGGAGACAGGGTCCGCTCGTGGCATGCCCGAGGACGCGGCTCGCGGTGCCGTCCATGATCCGGGCGGCCGCCTCGCCGATCCTGATGAGGCCGGTGGCCATGACCGGGTTCGCGGCGAGGGGGCCGCCGCTCGGGTTGACGCGCGTGCCCTCGCCGAGTTCCAGCGCCTCGCGCAGGATGAGCTCCTCGTGGCTGAACTGGACGTGCAGCTCGGCCACGTCGACGTCACCCTTGCCGGCCCCCGCCGCGCGTGCGGCGTCGGCGGCGGAGGCCGACCGGGCGAGGTCCCTCATGCCCAGGTAGTGCGGCTCGATGCGGTGGGCGATCCCCGTTATCCACGCGGGCCGCTCGCACAGCTCCCTGGCCAGGTCCCCGGCCGCCAGCACCACCGCGGCGGCGCCGTCGGTGATCGGGGCGACGTCGTACGGCCGCAGCGGCGCGACCTCCGCGTCCTCGCCCGAGGGGTCCGGCAGGTCGAGGGCGTAGAGGTTCGCCCTCCCGTCGGCCCGGCTGCGCCGCACGATCTCGTCGAGTTCGGCCCGTTTCGCCCCGGTGGCCGACGCCTGCAGCGCGGCGAAGGAGACCTGGTCCAGCCCGAGGGGGGCCAGGTAGTACGGGTCCAGCTGGAGCGTCATGATCTCCCGAAGGTCCCCCTGGGAGGACTTGCCGAAGCCGTAGACCAGGGCCGAGTCGACGTCGCCGTGCTGGAGCCTGACCCACGCCTCGTACAGCGCCCAGGCGGCGTCCATCTCGACGTGGCTCTCCGAGATCGGCGGCCAGGCGCCGAGCGCGTCGAGCGCGGAGACGAACGAGAACGGCGCGCCCGCCAGGTAGTCGCACGACCCCGAGCAGGTGAAGCCGAACCTGCGCAGCCCGGTCGCGGCCCTCACCTCCTCCAGCGGGGGCAGGATGAGCTCGGCCTCGCTCTGTCCCTCGTCGACGGCGCTGTGCCGGGTCTGCGCGAACGCGACGACCGCTATCTCCCGCATCTACAGCTCCACGTCCGGCTCGCCGGTGGGGGCGAACCACTTGATGTTCGACATGGACATCGTCCGCTCCTCCTGCGGCACCCAGACGGCCCGCACCCGCATGCCCTGGCGCACCTCGTGGGCCGCGATCCCGCCGACCAGGGCGATCATCGGGATGTCGGTGCCGTCGAGCTGGATGTACGCCGAGACGAACGGCACCTCGGGGGCCCGTGGGTCGGGCAGGTTGTTGATGGCGAAGGTGGTGATCGTGCCGGTGTCCGGGACGACCACCTCCTCGGTGATCGAGACCCCGCACTCGGGACAGGAGAGCCGGTAGGGCACGTAGACCTTGTGGCAGGTGCCGCACCGGCAGCCGATGAGGACGCCCTCGGCGACCCCCTCCAGGAAGCGGCGCAACGCGAGCCCCGGCGTGACCGTGTACTCGGCGCGGACCTCGGAGACGATCCTGGTGACCTCGGGGACGAAGCTCTCGATGTCGGTGATGTGGCCGGTGCGCTCGGCCCGCCAGCGGGGGCGCACCCGCAGCCCCGGGCGCATCGCCCTGACATCTCCGGCGTCCACCGCGTGCACCAGCGAGGTGTCGGCGCCGTCCAGCCGGATGAGGGCCCAGGCGAACGGCCGGTCCAGCGGGTGGCCCTTCCTGGGGACGGTCACCCAGGCCCAGCTCTCCACGGTGCCCGCGGGGCCGACCTCGACGAACTCCTCGGTCACCGCGTCGCCGGTCTCGGGGTCGTACTCCAGCGGCGGCACCAGCGTGCGTCCCGCCGCCGTGCGGACCCCGAAGAGCCGCCCGTCGCGCAGTTCGGTGAGGAAGCGCCCGATCACCGGTCCCGTCGTGCGCGTGTATCCGCCGGGGAACTCCAGTACGTGCCGTGCCCGCAGCGGCGCCGGAGGGTCTTCGCTAGATGGCACGTTCGCGTCCCTTCCAGTACGGGTCACGCAGCTTGCGTTTGAGGAGCTTGCCGTTGGGCTCGCGGGGCATCTCCGTGACGAAGTCGACGGATCTCGGCCACTTCATCGTCGACAGGCGGCCCCTCAGCGACTCGACGAGCTCGGCGGCGAGCTCGGGCGAGGGTGCGACGCCGGGCGCGGGCTCGACCACGGCCTTGATCTGCTCGCCCCACTCCTCGTCGGGGATGCCGAACACGGCCACGTCCGCGACCTTGGGGTGGACCATCAGCTCGTTCTCGATCTCGGCGGGGTAGATGTTCGCCCCGCCGGAGATGATCATGTCGGCCTTGCGGTCGCAGAGGAAGAGGAAGCCGTCCTCGTCCAGGTAGCCGATGTCGCCGACGGTGAAGTGGTCGCGCAGCCGGTTGGCCTCGGTCTTCGCCGGGTCGCCCTTGTACTCGAAGCTGAGGCCCCGCATCTTCATGTAGACGGTTCCGGGGGTCCCCGCCGGCACGGGCTCCAGGTTCTCGTCCACGATGAGCAGCTCGCTGATCGGCCAGGCGGTGCCGACGGTGCCGGGGTGGCTCCTCCAGTCCTGCGGGGTGGCGATGGTGCCGCCGCCCTCGGTGGCCGCGTAGTACTCGTAGACGCAGTCACCCCACCACTCCAGCATCGCCCACTTGACGGGGACCGGGCACGGGGCCGCGGCGTGGATCATCCACCGCAGGGAGGAGAGGTCGTACTTCGACCTCACGTCGGCGGGGAGGGCGAGCAGGCGCTTGAAGTGGGTGGGGACGAGGTGCGAGTTGGTGACGCGGTACCTCTCGCAGAGCCGGAGCGTCTCCTCGGCGTCCCATTTGTCCATGTAGACGAGCGTGTGCCCCATGTGCAGGGCCGTCCCCCCGAACTGGGTGACGGCGGTGTGGTAGTTCGGCGAGGTGACGAGGTGGACGTTCTCCTTGCCGGGGGTGATGCCGAACAGGGTGAGCAGGAACGTCATCAGCTCGGCGGCGTCGTCCGGGTCCATGCCGCTGAGCGGGCGCCGTACCCCCTTGGGCCTGCCGGTGGTGCCGGAGGTGTAGTGCATGGTGGCGCCCGCCGTACGGTCGGCGGGTGCGGTGTCAGGGCGCCCCTCGGTCAGCTCGGAGACGGGCCGCACGCCCTCCACCCGCCCGAACGCGAAGACCCGCTCGGGGGCGATGCCCGACTCGGCGGCGCCGCGCAGGCCCTCCTCGGCGTACCGCTCGTCGACGAAGAAGGCCCGCGCCTCGCTGTCGGCGACGATGTAGCCGATCTCGGGGCCGGTGAGGTGCCAGTTGATCGGCGTGTAGTACCAGCCGGCCTGCAGGGCGGCGAGATAGAGGACGAGCCCGTCGGAGCCGTTGGGCACGAGGCCGCAGATGCCGTCGCCCGCCTGGAGGCCGAGCTCTCTCAGGCCGTGGACGAGACGGTTGGCACGGGCGAGGAGGTCACCGGCGCGATGTTCCGCGCCGTCCGGGTCGACGGCGGCCACCCAGTCGGGGTCCGCCTGCGCCAGTCTCCAGAAACCGAGCGTACCCATCGGACATCCTTTCGCTGGAAAGGCCCCGGTACACCGAAGTGCATCACGTTCTCTTTATCGCGACAAGCCCTGGCGGAACGGGGTATATAGAACAAGAATCTGTTCTTGTGCGCATGGGCAGACTAACCTCGGGAGGTGCGCCTAGCAAGCGCTTGACCCAGCACAGGCCCCACTCTTTCCGCGTGAGATCGCCCCTCCTCGGAGACGTCCCTCCCGGCGTCGCCGAGACCTCGTTCCCACCCCCGCACGGGAGCGAACGGTCCCCGGGCGGCCACACCGCGCGGGAGCCGGCACGCGTCCAGAATTTCCCCCACCAGGCACCTGGTTGAACCAACGGAGGTCGTCCCGTGGAACTCCTGCCGATCAGCACACCGCACTGCCGGATCGAGCGTGACGGTCACGTCGTGGTCGTCACCATGGACCGGCCGGAGGCGAGGAACGCGCTCTCCACCGACATGCTGGTCGGCCTGGCCGACGCCTGGGCGTACGTCTCCGAGGAGCCCGAGGTCCGCGTCGCCGTCCTCACCGGCGCGCACGGGACGTTCTGCGCGGGCGCCGACCTGAAGGCGATGGGCACCCCTTCGCAGGACGCCCGGGTCAGGGAGCGCGCCGCGGCCATCCCCGACTTCCACTGGAAGGGCCTGCTCCGCGACTCCGGCGCGCTGCCGACGAAGCCGATCGTCTGCGCGGTCGAGGGGTACGCCGTGGCCGGGGGCACCGAACTGCTCGTCGGCACCGACATGAGGGTGGTCGCCGAGTCCGCCACCCTCGGCCTGTTCGAGGCCCGCCGCGCCCTCTTCCCCATGGGCGGCTCCGCGATCCGCCTGCCCCGCCAGATCCCGTACGCCTTCGCGATGGACATCCTGCTCACCGGCCGCGCCGTCACCGCGCGGGAGGCGCTGGCCATGGGCCTGGTCAACCGGGTCGTCCCCGACGGGGAGGCACTCACGACCGCCCTGGAGATCGCCGCCCAGATCGCCGAGTGCGGCCCCCTCGCCGTCCAGGCCATCCTCCGCGCCTACCGCGAGACCCTGGGCCTGCCCGAGGCCGAGGCGTTGAAGGTCTCCGACGCCGTCGGCTGGCCGGTCATCGGCTCCCAGGACGCCAAGGAGGGCTCCCGCGCCTTCCGCGAGAAGCGCCCACCCTCCTACCGGGGCGAATGACCCGGGTGCTGTCCACGCTCCAAGCCCTCGTCCACGCGTGGACCAGCGCGTCCCCCACCTGCCACCGCGATATCCCGGCCCGCCCCAGCCAGAACACCACCTATCCAAATCAACCTGACGAAGTACTCTGGCCACGTTCCGCTCCAATGGGGACGCCTGACAAGAACACCGATGGCCGGCAGCGGTCCTGGAGGTTTTGTGGCATACGACGTGGCGGCTGTACGAGCGCGCTTTCCCGCGTTGGACGAGGGTGCGGCGCACTTCGACGGACCCGGGGGGTCGCAGGTGCCCGAGCCGGTCGCGGAGGCCGTGGCCGGTGCGCTGCGGGCCGCCGTCTCCAACCGGGGGGCCGAGACCGCCGCCGAGCGGCGCGCCGACGGGATCGTGACCGGGGCGCGCCAGGCGATGGCCGACCTGCTCGGCGCCACCCCGGGCGGCGTCGTGTTCGGCCGGAGCATGACGCAGCTCACCTACGACATGGCCCGCGCGCTCGCCAAGGAGTGGGGACCCGGTGACGAGGTCGTGGTCACCACCCTGGACCACGACGCGAACATCCGGCCCTGGGTGCATGCCGCCGAGGCGCGCGGGGTCACGGTACGCCGGGCCGACTTCGACCCGGAAAGCGGCGAGCTGAGCGTCGACACGATCGCCCACCTGCTCGGCGGGCGCACCCGGCTGGTGGCCGTCACGGCCGCGTCGAACCTGCTGGGCACCCGTCCGGACATCCCGGCGATCGCCGAACGGGTGCACGCGGCCGGGGCGCTGCTCTACGTCGACGGCGTGCACCTGACGCCGCACAGCCTGGTCGACGTCGGACGGCTGGGCGCCGACTTCTACGCCTGCTCGCCGTACAAGTTTCTCGGCCCCCACCTGGGCGTGCTCGCCGCCGACCCCGGCCTGCTGGAGAGCGTCCACCCCGACAACCTGCTCCCCGCCACCGACGCGGTGCCCGAACGCTTCGAGCTGGGCACGCTGCCCTACGAGCTGCTCGCCGGCACGACGGCGGCGGTCGACTTCCTCGCCGGGCTCGTACCGGGTGAGGGGACCAGGCGCGAACGCCTGGAAGGCTCGATGGGCGCGCTGGAGGAGCACGAGAGGATCCTGCTCGAACGGCTCGACGCAGGGCTGGCCGAGATCGCCGGAGTGACCTTCTACGGCGCGGCGTCGCGCGCCCGCACCCCCACGACCCTGTTCTCCGTCGACCACGTCAGGTCCGCCGACGCCTACCGCTTCCTGGCCGAACGCGGCGTCAACGCCCCCGCGGGCAGCTTCTACGCGCTGGAGTGCTCCCGCCGCCTGGGCCTCGGCGACACCGGCGCCATCCGGGCCGGAATCGCGCCGTACACCGACGAGTCCGACGTGGACAGGCTCCTCAAGGGTGTCCAGGAGCTGGCCGGGAAGGCGGCACGGCCCGGACCGGCGTGAACGGCACCGCCACGGGCGGAGCCCGGTTCCCGGACGAACGGCTGGGAGGACGGGGGCGTCGCGGTGCGCTCACGGCCCGGCGGGTGGCCTCACGCAAAGGGCAGGCCGCCCCGCGCGGAGAGCGGGACGGCCTGCCGGGCGGATGAGGTCAGGAGGCGGGTTCGATCCATATGTTGCGGAAGCGGGGGTTCTCGCCGGCGTCGCCGTGGTCCTGAAGGCGGATCCCGCCCGACGCCGCGCTCTCCGGGATGTGGTCGCCCGTGCCGCCGTCGACGGCCACGTCGTCGTGCACCACCACGCCGTTCCAGACGACCGTGACCCGCGCGTCGTCGACCTTCACTCCCGCGCCGGTGTACCGGGCCGCGCGGAAGGTGATGTCGTAGGTCTGCCACGTTCCCGAGGCGGTGGCCATGTTGCGGTCGGGCGCGCGCTTGTTGTAGATCGCACCCGCCTCGTTGGCGGCCGGCGTGGTGTCACCGTAGGACTCCAGGACCTGGATCTCGTAGCGTTCCTGGAGGAAGACGCCGCTGTTGCCCCGCTGCTGCCCGGTCACGTCCGGCGGGTAGTCCGGCTCGTACCACTCGGCGTGGAGCTTGAAGTCGCCGAACGTCTGCCGGGTACGGATGTCGCCGCCGTAGGACTCCACGGAGCCGTTCGCGATCGGCCAGGTCGCCGCCCCGCCGGCCCGTTTCTCCCACGCCGCCAGGCTGGACCCGTCGAACAGCGTGATCCGCTGCGCCTTCGACACGGTGATGTGGTCGAGGTTGACGTTGCCCGTGTCGCCGGAGTCGTACTTGTAGGCGATCGTGTTCGTGCCCCGGTTCAGATTGAGCGGCTCCGTCTGGACGGCCCAGGCGTCCCAGCCGCCGGTGGCGGCCAGCCGCACCTGCCTGACCTTCTCTCCGTTGACGTACACGCTCAACGACCTGCCGACGTCGGCCGCGTAGCGGAGCCCCACGTTGTGCGTGCCGGTCGAGTCCGACCACACGGAGAACGACGTGCTCGCGCCCTGGTTCCAGTAGCCGTCGACGAAGCCCTTGTAGGTGTAGCCCTGGTGGTTCTGGTTCGCCTTCGCGCCACCGCTCAGCGAGGCGTTCTCGGCCTCGAACACCCGCTGCGCGGCCACGGTGATGGAGTCCAGGTTGACGTGGCCCACGTCACCGCTGTCGAACCTGTAGGTGATGAGGTTGGCGCCCTTCCTCAACGTGAGCGGTTCGACCCGGGTGGCCCACAGGTCCCAGGTCTCCGTGGTGGGCAGCGGCACCTGCCTGACCTTGGTCCCGTTGACGTACACGCTCAGGGACTTGGTGCCGGGCGCGGGGTGCGGGCCGTTGGAGTAGCGCAGGCCGACGTGGTACGTGCCCTCCCTGGCCGCGTGCACGGCGAACTGCGTGGCCGCTCCCACGGCCTGGTAACCGTCGACGAAGCCGCTTCCCGAGTAGCTCAGATGATCGGTGTTCAGCTTCGCGCCGCCGCTGTGCGAGGCGCTCTCCGCCTCGTACACGGTGTCCGTCTCCGGACCGTCGATCATCGAGTTGAGCGTGTACCAGGCCTCGGTGCTCCACAGCGGCTGCCCCGACGCCGAACCGAACGGGCGCGGCGACCGCAGGTGCACCACGCGCCCCGGCTTGAGACCGGCGATCTTCAGCGTGACCTTCTTCCCGCTGGGGCTCAGGTCCGCGGAGGTGACGGTCAGCGGCTCCTCGTCCACCTTGGGGCCACCGTAGGTGGAGGCCGCGGCGTACCGCCACTGGGTGGCCTGGTACCTCGCCGCCAGCGACGCGGCGGTCTCGGCCGACAGCGGCTGGGTGTACTGCAGCTCGAAGCCGCCCTCGATCGCGCGCATCTTCAGGATGTCGAAGGTCTTGTCGTCGCCCGGGGTCAGCTTCTGCAGTCCGTAGGTGAGCTTGCCCGGCTGGCCCCAGTTTCCGCCGGCGCCGAGACCTCCGGCGTAGACGGCGCCGTCGGGTCCCAGGCTGATCCGGTTGACCCCTGCCTCAAGGCCCTGGGTGAAGCGGAAGACCGCGCCCTGGTACTCGCCGTTGACCTTCTCCAGGTAGCCGCGCTGGATCCCGCCGTAGGTGACGTCGCCGAACAGCATCTGCCCCGCGTACCTGCCCTGCTTCATGAGCAGTGGCGTGCTGGGGGAATTGGCGATCTCGTTGTGCGGCAGCCAGAGCACGGGCGCGCTCACCACGTTGTCGTCGAACCGGCCGTCGGGGTTGGTGTAGTGGTTGAAGAACCGGTCCTTCTTGACGTGCACCAGTTTCGAGGCGGGCAGCCAGCCGCCCTGGTTGTCCATGACGAACAGGTCGTCGTTCGGACCCCAGCCGATCCCGTTGGGCGTGCGCAGGCCGCCGGCGACGTACTCGACCTTGCCGGTGGCCTTGTCGACCTTGATGGTCGTGCCCCTGTCCGGCGCCGGTTGCGGGTCGGTGGTGGCGCCGCCGTAGTTGATGGCGACGGAGAGGTTGATGTAGAAGTGGCCGTCACGGTAGAGCAGCCCGAACGCGAACTCGTGGAAGTTGCCGCCGAACGGCCAGGTCGCCACGGTCCTGAGGTTGTCGGCGACCTCGTCGCCGTCGGTGTCGTTCAGCTCCACCAGCCGGGACTTCTCCGAGACGTAGAGCTTGCCGTCCACGTACTTGATGCCCATGGGCTCCTGGAGCCCACCGGCGATCTTCTTGGTGGTCACCTGCGCGGGTGAGGTCTTGCCCGTGACGTTGTCGAGCAGGTAGACCTCGCCGAGTTTGGTTTCCGAGCCGCCCCACGTGGCGACCGCCAACCGGCCGTCGGGCAGCCAGTCCATCGCGGTCACCTGCGGCTGGAAACCCTCCGGTCGCAGGTCGGTGAGCGTGAAGTCGGGGTGTACCGACTCCAGCGGCAGCCCGTCGCCCGGGGAGTCGGCGCCGCTCTCGCACTCCTTGCGCCCGGGGGCGGTGACCCGCACCACGTCCGCGTCCGTGCTCAGCACCGAGTTCGGCACGAGGGCGAACCCCGAGGATCCCGGTGGTTTCCACTCCAGCTTGAGCTGCTGGCCGTACAGGTGCTCGAAGTGGTCGACGCGCAACGCGTGGTAGCCGGTGGTCAGGGTGATCGTGCCGTCCACGGCGATCGGCCCGTGCCGCCCGTCGTTGGTGATCACGACGGTGTCGTCGATGCGCAGCCGAGAGCCGTCGTCGCTGGTGAGCCGGAACTCGTAGGTGCCCGCGGTGGCGATGGAGATGTTGCCGATCGCCTCGGTGACGAACATGTCGGTCAGGCCGAAGTCGGCGTCGGAGCTCCAGTCGATCGTGGGCATCAGCTTGTCCACGTTGGGTGTCTGACCGGGCTTGAGCGTGCAGAGCTTGGACAGTTCGACCTGGACGTCGTAGGTGCGCAGGGTGACGCCCGGCACCTGTGGCGGCACTGCCACGTGTGCTTGAGCGGGTACGGCGAGCCATGAGAGCGCGGTGAGCAGTAAGACGGATAACAGGGGGGATTTCCGCATGACCGTTCCATCTCGGTGAGGAGGCCGCTTTTCGGCGCGGCGTGGGGGGATGCGGCACCGCCGGTGTGACTGATCGGATGGCGGATGCCGGACCTGATTCGCTGTGATGGGAAGGAGTTAATGCCGCTCTGGCCGTAATCTAAAGCAAGATTTTCCACTTGCCCATACGTATATGCCGAAAACCAGCAAAAGTCATACCTCTCGCGGCAAAAGAAGAGGACGCCGCGCTCCGGCGCGACCGCACCACCGATCACCGACCGGGCTTCGGAGCCGTCCTCTAGCCCGGGACCGGGCCACCGAAGAGGCCGCCGATGACGCAGACCTGGGTGTCGGCGGACAGGACCTCCATCCGTACCGAGGCGCCGGGGGCGGTGAAGGGGATGTGGATCCTGCCGGTTCCCCGTTCGAGGACGATCTCGACCTCCTGCTCCCCCACCTGCACGTAGGCCGCCGTCCTGGCGGTGGAGCGGTAGTCGAGGCCGAGGACGACCATGCCGCCCTTGTGCGCGAGGGGGATCGAGATCGTGCCGCCCAGCTGGGGGAAGCAGCCGCCGGGGGCGGCGACGTAGGGGCCGGTGAGGCGGACCGGGACGAGGCGGCGCCCGGTGGGGTCGAGCACGAGCGGGGCGACGGCGGGCCGGGGGTTGCGCATGAGGGCGGCGAGTTCGGGCGGGGCGAGCGGGCTGAGGGTGAGGTGACTGAGCCCTTCGTCCCCGTACCCGAAGCCGAACTGGTCGTAGGGCGTCTGCTGGGGATAGATGTCACTGCCCGGCGGGGCGGAGGCGAGCGTGGCCCGCACCGAGGCGAGGTAGGAGCGGATCTCGGCCCGCCCCGGCTCCGTCCCCATCACGTATCTGTGCGCGGAGTAGACGGAGAAGGCGGCGACCGTCATCGCCAGCAACGCGCAGCCGGTCCCGGCGACGCGGGCCGGGATCCGCCAGCGGTACGGGCGCGCCTCGCCCAGCAGCGGGAGCATCGCCAGCCCCAGACAGAGGGCGATCACCGGGGTCACGTCCGCGAGGTAGCGGGCCTCCTCGCCCAGGGCCCGGTCCAGGGAGCGTCCGGCCAGGATCGGCACCATGAGGAGGGGCGGGTAGAGGCAGAGGATCAGCCACGCCTTCCACGCTCCCCGCCTGAGGAGCAGGGTGACGGCGACGACCACCCCGATGAGCGCCCAGGCCGCGCCGACCATCGCCTGCGGCGGCACCGCGTAGAACTTGTACCACCAGGGCCCGGGTCCCCCGGCCGCGAGCACCGGGAGGGTGACGCCCAGCATCCGCGCCATGGCCCGGCCGGCCACCTCGGAGGAGGGCGCCCCGATCTCCTGGCCGTGCAGGCGGTCGAGCTGCAGGAGGAACAGGATCGAGTAGGCGCCCGCCATGACCGCGTACGCGCCGAACACCGTCGCCAGAGAGCGCAGGCGCTCACGGACGGGGAAGTACAGGACGGTGACCAGGACGAGCAGCAGGGGGATGGCGAAGACGGCCTTGAGGTGGAAGGAGCCGAGCCCGAACAGGAACCACAGCCCGGTCACGACCGCGTCCACGCCGCGCCCGGAGCGCAGGAACGTCACGTGCGAGGCGACCGCCATCGCGATCGCGATCTGCAGCGGCAGGGCCTGGACCGCCGCCGCCCACCAGTAGAAGGCGGGCAGGGCGAGCGGTGTGAACAGGTAGAGGGACAGCGGCACCAGGATCATCCAGCGGGCACCGAACAGCACGCGCAGCATGCGGTACACGGCGAGCGAGGCGGCGAGCTGGAAGAGCAGCAGCGCCGCCGCGGTCACCGTCCAGTCGTACGCGCCGAGCGAGGTGACGACCGTGTTGGCGATCATCCCGACCGGCATCACGTGCGCGGAGTAGACGCCGAAGAGGTAGTCGAGCCCGAAGGGTTCGGCCGCGGCCCTGCCCACCATGTTGAGGTCGTCGCCGAAGAAGCCGCCCCGGTGCAGGATCACGGCCCGCCAGGCAAGCTGGACCACGATGAGGACGAGCGCGGCGCCGAGCACCCGCCGCCCCCCGGGAAAGGACCGCGAAGGTCCTGTCGGGGGATCGGTGACATGGTCGGTGACCTGCGGGGACGCCATCATTCTCCAAACTCATCGGCTCTGATGAGTTCTTAGCCCATTCCTTCGGACATGAGCTACCTACTCACCGGTAATGCGACCCAATCGTTCCATTGCCTCGACGTACTGCTCGATCATGCCGAAGACGACGTCCCTGGTGGACCTGACCTGGTTCATCGCGCCGATGATCTGCCCGGCCGGGAAGGTCGCCAGCTCGGTCGCGTCGGAACGGCCGATCCTGCGGAGCGCGTCGGAGATCAGCATGAACTGCAGCGGCATGGGGAGCGTGCCGGGCGACTCCTGGGACTCCCAGGCGTCGGTCCACTCGTTCCTGAGCAGCCGGGCGGGCTTGCCGGTCCACGACCGCGAGCGCACGGTGTCGCGCGAGGTCGCCCCCAGGATGCGGCGCTTGACCACCTCGGAGGTGTCGGCCTCCTCCACGGCGAGCCAGATCGATCCCGTCCACACGCCCTCGGCGCCGAGCGCGAGCCCGGCCGCCATCTGGCGGCCGTCGCCGATGCCGCCCGCGGCCAGTACGGGGACGTCGACGGCGTCCACGACCTGCGGGATGAGGACCATCGTGGAGATCTCCCCGGTGTGCCCGCCCGCCTCGGTGCCCTGGGCGACGACGATGTCCACCCCGACCTCGACCTGTTTGATCGCGTGCCGCGGGGTGGAGGCGAGCGCGGCGACCTTCACCCCCTTGGCGTGCGCCTGGTCGACCACGTCGGCGGGGGGCGGGCCCAGCGCGTTGGCGAGCAGTGCGATCGGGTGCCGCAGGGCCACCTCGACCTGCGGGCGCGCGGTGGCGTCGGTCCAGCCGAGCAGCACCTTGCCCGCGTCCGCGTCGGCCGAGAGCGGTGGCACGCCGTGGGAGGCGAGCAGGCCGTCGACGAAGTCCCGGTGGCCCTGGGGGATCATCCCCTGGAGCCGTCCCACGAGGTCCTCGGGCGAGTCGACGCCGAGGTCGGAGCCCGCGTACGAGGCGGGCATGACCACGTCGACGCCGTACGGTTTGCCGTCGACGTGGTCGTCGATCCACTTGAGCTCCATCTCGAGCTCCTCGGGGGTGAAGTAGAGGGCGCCGAGCACGCCCATCCCCCCCGCGCGACTGACCTCGGCGACGACGTCACGGCAGTGGCTGAACGCGAAGATCGGAAATTCAATCCCGAGCATGTCGGTAACACGTGTCCGCATGCTGCGACTGTACGACCGCGTCAAACTAACTGCAACGCGTTCTAGTGGAGAACCTTTCTTTCGATGGAAAACCTAAGCTACTCGCGAGTAATGAAGCGGGGAAAACGATGGAACATGTTCCAGCGACACGTCCAGGGAACGATGGTCCACAAGGTTCGCGGCGAACGGAAAAGGGAGGCCGCGGGCACGTGCCCACGGCCTCCCTCCACACCTTCCCCGTCGAGGGCCCGGCGCCCCCGGTCTCTCACATGTCCCTGCGGCGCCTCACGAGCAGGGCGCCGGTGACGACCAGGGCGAGGCCGATCAGCAGGAGCACCAGCGGGATCATGGTCTTGAGCAGCGTGATGCTGTTCCTGCTGTCGAGCGCGTTCTTGACCAGGTCGTCCACGGTGTTCTGGGTCATCTTCACGTCGGCGGCGAAGGCGAGCGAGCGCTCGACGCCGTCCGAGGTCTTGAGCACGTCGTGGCGCCGCTGTTCCTGCCGCACCGGCGAGCCGGTGGCCGGCTCGATCCAGAAGGTGTTGACGCCGTCGTAGACGCGGTCCGCCTGCACGTCGCCGGGATCGTCCATGCCGAGGATGGAGGCCGGGACGGTGACGGTGTCGATCTTGGTCGGCGGGACGGCCTGCTCGAACCGGTATACCGAGAGCCCTCCGACCCGCTCCTCACCGACGAACTTGGCGTCGAACGCCTTGCCGGTGATCGCGTTGAACACGCTGTACGTCTTCTTCTCGACGTCGAAGGGCCACTTGTAGATCTGCCCCTGGAGTTGCACGGGGGTCTTGTCGACGTTGACGTTGCAGCAGTTCACGCCCTCGCCCGTGTACTTGTTGAACGCGCTGCGACGCTCGCTGAACGAGATGAGGGGGTTCTGGTTGGTGACGTCGTTGACCGCCGTGGCCTCCTCCCAGACGACCCGGTCGCCTTCGGCCGCGGTAACGTCCCCCCTGGTGGTGACGGTAATGTCAAGGTCGCCCTTCACCACCTTCAGGTCCCCGGGGCTGAAGTACTGGGCGTCGACGGCCTCCAGCTTGCTGATGCCGTACTGGTCGGCGGGGGCGGCGATGAGACCGGTCGCCACCTGGAACCGCACGAGCGGTGCCAGAACGATGAGAAACGCCCCGAGTCCGATGAATATCAAACCGATGACGCGACGCATCGCTCCTCCTGGGGCCGCCCGCTACACATATATCCCGCTCACCCTATAACAAGTTCCATTTCGCGATATGTTAGTGCTGGCAAACATCCACAGTCACCAGGGATGCCGAAAAGTGACCGAAACAGGTTCTATGCCGGTTCACCAGGGGTCCACCGGCAGGGACGTGCGGGATCTTCCCGCGGTCGGCGGGCATCTCGACGCGATGGACGGCGTCCGCGCGGTCGCCTCCTTCGGTGTCCTTCTCTACCACGTGGCGAGCACGACGGGCGCCTCCCTCAGGGAGGGGTTCCTGCCCGCCCTGCTCTCCAGGGGTGACATCGGGGTGCCGATCTTCTTCCTGCTGTCGGGCTTCCTCCTCTACCGGCCCTGGGCCGGCGAGGTCGTGCGGGGTGAGGCGCCCCCCGGCGCCGGCGGCTACCTGTGGAAGCGCGCGCTGCGCATCCTGCCCGCGTACTGGCTCGTGGTCGCCGTCGCGCTGCCGCTGTGGTCGTGGCCGCAGGCGGCCGAACCCGTCAACTGGCTGCCCTTCCTGCTGCTGGTGCAGAACTACGTGCCGGAGCCGTGGTGGGCCGGCGCGAGCCCGCCGGGGCTCGGGCAGATGTGGAGCCTCTCGGTCGAGATGACCTTCTATCTCGCCCTCCCGCTCCTCGCCGTCGCGCTGCGCGCCCTCGGGCGGCGCGGCGCGGACCCCGCGGCCAGGGCCAAGCGGCTGCTCGTCGGCATCGGCGCCCTCGCCCTGGTCTCCCCCCTCTGGGCGGTCTTCAGCCACATCCCCGCGCACCGCCCCGAACTCGGGCTCTGGCTCCCCCGGTCGATGCTCTACTTCGCGACGGGCATGGCCCTCGCCGTCGTCTCGTTCTGGGCTCACGCCGAGACCGACACCGACGCCCCGGTGCGGCGGCTCACCAGGGGGGTGCGCGAGTCGTGGGTGACCTGCTGGATCATCGCCGCTTTCGTCTACGTCGTCGCGGCCAGCCCCATCGCGGGAGGCCGCCTCTTCGAGGTCCAGGACCTGTGGACGGACATCTTCGAGATGACCCTCTACACGGTCTTCGTCCTCGCCCTGCTCTCTCCCGTGGCCCTGCAGACCTCCGAACCCTCGCCGCTGCGCTCGCTGCTCGGCAACCGGGTGATGCGCTATCTCGGCCGCATCTCCTACGGCGTCTTCCTGTGGCAGTTCGTGGTGATCGTGGGCTGGTACGAGCTGACCGGGCAGCAGAGCTTCAGCGGCGATCTGCTCACGACGCTGGTGGTGTGCACCGCGTTCACCGTCCTGCTCGCCGACCTCAGCCATCGGCTGATCGAGGCTCCGGCGCTGCGGCTCCGGAGCCGAGGTCGGGGGCGGGGGCGACGCCGCCGCCACTGACCCCGGCACCGCCCTTGCCCCCCACACCGCCTCCGACCTCGCCACCGTCGTCGAGGCCTTCCGCACCACCCGCGACGCCCTCACCGTCCGCGCCTCCGCTCCCGGCAGCGGGATCATCGGAGGCGGGAACGGCGGAGGCGCGACGCTGCAGGCGCAGGCCCGCGACCAGCAACAGCACGCCGAGCACGGCGCACGACAGCGGGATCACCCGGTTGACGAGCGTCGCCCGGCGAAGAAACTGCCGCGCCTCCCCCGCGTTCCACCGCTCGTCCCCGGTGCTGGTGCGCATGTCGGCGGCGAGCGCGACCAGCCGTCCCGCGCCGTCATCGGTGCGCAGGGTCTTGACCAGGTTCTCCCTGATCCCGATCACCATCCCGCTCTCCGGTTCCACCCAGAAGGTACGGGTCCCTTCGAGGTAGGCGTTGACGGGGAACGTCTCCCTGCCGCCCAGCCCGAGGACCGTCCCCGGCAGTTCCATCGCCCGCTGAACGAGCCGCTCGTTGACCAGACGCTGCGCGTAGCGGTTGACCCGGACGCCGTACAGGGTCTCGATCCCCTCGAAGCGGGCAGCCACCGGACGCCGGACGAGCGGGTCGTAGACCTGGTAGGCGACCGGCCCGGCTCCGAAGGGCCAGCGGAACACCAGCCCGCGCGGGGCGGGGTTGCCGTTCTCGTCGACGTAGTTCTCGCAGCAGTTGACCGCCTGCCCCGTACGGCGGTCGAACGCGGCCCGCCGCTCGTGGTAGTCGATGCGCCGCCCGTCGCGGGTGGCGAGGGAGACGAACTCCGTCCACACCGCGACGTCCGGCGTGGACCTGACCGTGTCCCCGTATCTGGCCACGGCCGTCTCCAGCGGGACGCCTCGGTGCGTGCGCAGGGTGGCGGTGTCGAAGTAGGAGCCGGACTCGGTGGTCAGCTTGGTGATCCGGTCCTGCTCCGCGGGCAGTACCAGACCGCTGGGATAGATGTAGAGGCGCACCAGCGCGGCCAGCGTGATCAGGAAGGCACCGGCGACCAGGACGAGCACACCGCGCGGTCTCCGGCCGATCATCGTCGCTCCACGGGTTGGAGGTGATCGTCCTTCTCCCACGCCCGTAGCCAACGGCGGGGCGACCTCGACACGCGCGCCGCGGCGAACAACAGGCCCACCGCGACCAGGGAGAGATACTGCGCTCCCACCGCCCCCGTCTCCCCGCCGTAGCCGAGCGCGAGACCGGCCGCGCCGAGCGCCGCCACCACCGGGAACGGCGTGAGCAGCACCCGGCCGATCCTGTACAGCCGGCCGCCCGCGCTGTGCTCGGCCCCCGCGATGCCTCGCAGCCACAGGGCGAGTGCCGCCACCAGACCGGCCAGGGCGGCACCGGCCCACCCCTCGGCCACCAGGCCCAGCACGAGGGCCGGCGGCCACAGCCAGGCCGCCCGCAGCACCGCGGGCGGCGACGCGGGAAGCTCGCGGAGCGGGCGGCGGGGGCGGACCAGGGCGAGCGCGACGACCAGCGCGACCAGCACCCATCCCACGACCAGCGACATCCGATACAGGCCGTCGGGGGCGTACGTCATCACCACGGTCCCGCTCCCGGGGGGCAGCAGCCACGCCTGCCGCCACCCGTCCAGCCTCGCCGGTTCCAGCACACGTCCGTCGAACGACGCCTGCCAGCCCCTGTTGAAGTTCTCGCCGAGCGCCAGGTAGGAGGGCTCCGTCGTGGAGACCCTCACCCGGCGCTCCCCCGCCTCCCAGCTCTCCACGGTCGCGGGCCGCAGGATCACCTCCGGCGCCGCGACGTTCCCGGCGCTCCCCGCGTTCCCGGTGCTCTCGGTGCTCTCGATGCTCCCGGCACCGCTTCTGTTCGGGCTTTTTGGGCTCTTCGGGCTCTCTGCGGCATTCTTGGCGTCGTTCGCGGCACCGTCGCCGCCCCCCTCGCCCTCCGCGTCGGCGGCGCGCAGGACCATCGAGTCCACCCGGAAGCCCTGGAGCGCGGCGGCGCGCACCCGCAGCGTGCCGTCCCGCGTCTCCACCGCCTCACAGGCCCGGTAGCCGACCGGACGGCCGTTGAACAGGTCGCCCAGGGTCCCGCTGTGGATCTCGGTGGGCGTCGCGACCCCGTTCACGGTGAGCGTCGGGCCGAGCCCGCAGGGCATCCTCACCGGCTGCGTGTCCGGGGTGGGCAGCGGCTCGACCCCCGGGATCGCCACCCCGAGCACCTCCATCCGCCAGGAGCCGAGGGCGGCGAAGGTGAGTTTCACCCGGCTCGCCCTCATCGGCGCGAAGTGGATCCACCCGTCCTTCGAGGCCCAGGCGTACCGGACGCCGTCGTCGGTCGTGACGGTGACCCGGACCGGCGGAGCGCCCAGCCTGGTGTCGGGGAAGTCGACGCGCAGCCGGGACAGGTTCACCTCCCTGCCCAGCTCGAAGGAGAGCGAGGGCTCCAGGTCCTTGTCCCCGGCGTACCAGATGGTCCTGCGGTCGTCGTCGAAGGCCGCGTAGGCGCCGGTGGCCGGGATGTCGCTCGCGGTGGAGGAGGCGGTGGCGCGGGGGAAGCTCCCTTCCGGCATCAGCACGGTCTCGGCCACCCGCCGGTCGGTGAGCACGGCCCTGCCCTCCAGCGTCTGCCTTCCCTCGGCGACGGGGACCAGCCTGTCGAAGGCGTAACCGTCCTCGCCCACGAAGCGCAGCCTGTCCGCGCAGGTCCAGGCGTAGGAGCCGAGCATGCAGCCGGGGGCGGTGTCCGTCCGGCTGGTCACGACCGTCTGCCCGGGCGAAGCGGGGTCGGCCGAGGAGGCGGACGAGGAGACAGGCGGCACCACGAGCGTGCGCTCCGCGCGGACCCCGGGAATGGACAGTTCGGTGATGCCGACCCGGGGGTTGGGGTCACGCAGGACGCCGGTGACCCGGATCCGGATCCGGGACGTCTCGCCCTGCGGAACGTTCAGCCGCTCCCACAGCGAGGTGAGGCCGAGCCGGGTGCGCACCCTGCCGGTGTCGGTCTCGACCATGACCTCGGAGACCGTCACCGTCTCCTCCGAGCGTTCGAAGACCGCCTGGATGAAGGGCACCGAGGTCGGTTTGGCGAGCTGTACCTCCAGCCACTGCTCGGTGGCGGGCTTCCAGCCGGTGGAGCGCCAGCCGGTGCGCAGGTCGAAGTCCACCGCCGCGTACGGCTGCTGCCCGCTGTCGCGGGTTCCCGGGGTCACCCCGAGCCCGGACTGCGAGGAGGAGGCGGTCACCCCCTTGATCCCGATGAAGGCGGCGACGGTGCCGGGATCGGACCAGCCGGGGTCGGTGAGGTCGTAGGCGGGCCCGTACCCCTCGTAGGGCTCGTCCGGCGTCATCGTCTCGCCGTACGGCCTGCGCAGGTC
This sequence comes from Streptosporangium sp. NPDC000509, assembly GCF_042898365.1. Taxonomy (NCBI): domain Bacteria; kingdom Bacillati; phylum Actinomycetota; class Actinomycetes; order Streptosporangiales; family Streptosporangiaceae; genus Streptosporangium; species Streptosporangium sp. NPDC000509. Next base: position 164,570 of record NZ_JBIAYX010000017.1, read on the forward strand.
GCTCACCACCAGCTCGCGCCGCCGCATGGTGTCGGTGAGCACCGTGTCGGCGGCGGGGATCGCGTCCGCTCCGGGGTCGTCGCCGAGGATCACCGGCCGGTCGTCGTCGAGGACCCCCTCCTCGGCCATGGTGAGCAGTGCCTCGGGACCGCCGGAGACCCGCAGCGGCCGCCGCGCCGCGACCGTGCCGACGACGGGACGCGCCCCGGTGACCTCGTAGATCTCCAGGGACGCGTACGGCTGGTCGAGCCAGCTCGCGCCGGTCTGGGAGTCCTCGAAGCCGACCGTGGGCCCGAAGCCGCGTACCCGGGTCAGGCCGGGAGAGCGGTCCAGCGCCTCGTGCACCCGGGCGGGCCACGCGTCACCGAAGGCGACCCTGTCGAGGTCGTTGCGGATCAGCAGGTAGCGCACCCCCATCCGGCGCAGCGTCCGGGTGAGCCCTTCCGATCCCTGCCCGTTGGCGAAGCGGTCGTCGATCGCCTTGACGAGCCGGTTGGAGCCGGCCGTACCCCACGGCACGATCGTGTTGCTCACCCAGCGGGCCTTCTTCAGCAGCGGCTGGAACGGCTCGTCGAGCGGGCGCCCCCAGGTGTACTCGCCTCGCCGGGCTCCGGGCAGAACCAGCACGGTGCCCTCCTCTGCCCGGTCGTCCAGCCAGGAGGCCGCCTGCCGCCAGTGCTCGGGGACGTCGGCGAAGGCGCCGCTCGGGGCGATGCCCGCGGTGGCGACGGGGACGAGGGTGAGCCCGACCAGCCCGGCCCCCACCACCACGGCGGGGAGGCGGACGGCGGGCCTGCGCGCTCCCACGTAGGAGACGAACGCGGCGAGTCCGAGCACCAGCGGCAGCCGTACGAGCGCGTTGAACTTGTGCAGGTTGCGGAACGGCGCGAGCGGGCCGTCCAGCAGCGCCCTGAGGGGTTCGGCGAGCGGCCCGGCGTGGCCCGCGACGAGGACGGCGACACCCACGAGCGCGGTCAGGATCAGGAAGGTCCGCTCGGGCGTGCGCGCGAGGGTGAGCCCGGCCAGTCCCAGCCCGGCGACGAGCGCGGTGACCAGCACGAGCCAGGGCACGGTCGCGTGCTCGTAGGCGGCGGGCAGGAAGGGGCGTCCGTCCACCGGCAGGAAGGCGACCCAGCTGTTCATGCCGCGCAGCACGTTGGTGAGCGAGCCCACGACCGTGGTCGTCCACGCGTTCTCGGTGAAGGGCATGAAGGAGAAGACGTAGCGGCCGAGCATCACCAGCGGGACGAGCCACCAGAACGACACGGCGGCGATCGCGGCGAGCCACCAGGCGATGAGCCGCCGCTTGCGCGGGCCGCGCGCCCGGGTGAGCAGGTAGATCATCGGTACCACGAGCACGGCCAGTTCGGCGGCGGCGTTGATGCCGCCCGCGAACAGGAACACGAGCGCCGACAGGCAGGCGGCTCTGCGCGGGCTCGTCTCCCCCTGCGCGCCCCTGACGAGGAAGAGCAGCACCCAGGGCAGGACGGCGCTGGGGGCGAACTCCACGGAGTTGAAGCCCATGAGCGCCTGCGCGTGCGGGGCGAGCGCGTAGGCGAGACCGGCCAGCACCCCGGCGAGCTGCCCGCCGATCCGCAGCGCCCTGGCCAGCTGGGCGACGCCGACGAAGGCGACGCACAGGATCAGCGTCACCCAGAGCCGCTGCACCACCCACGGAGGCATGCCCGCGTTGATCAGCAGGGTGTAGAAGGGGCCCATCGGGAAGATGTAGCCGTACGCCTGGTTCTGCAGGTGTCCCAGGTAGTCCTGGTCCCACATGCTCAGCGCCTGGGAGAGGAAGCCGATCGGGTTGATCGGCATGTCCAGCTTCGTCTCGGCGATGAGCATGCCCGGCGCCATGTGGAAGGCGACGGCGGCGAGGAAGAGGCACCCGGCGAGCAGCCTGAGCCTGCGGCGGAGCCCGGTGTCGGAGGCTCCGAACTCGGAGGGAGGTGCGGAAAGGCGGGTGATCCACGCCTCGGGGATCACCGTCACTTATGGCGGGTCGGTCTCACCCACGGCGAGACAGAGATCGGATACATGAAGGTGGCGGCCGTTTTTAGATAGTTCTGTGGTGATTAGTCCGGTCATCGTAGCGCCCGTTCTCCCCCAGGTGAATTCGGCCGCCCAGAGCCTGCACGCCTGCTGGATCTCCTCGCGCCTGGCCGGGTCCGACAGTTCCCGCAGCGCGCGGTCCACCACGTCGGCGAGCGCCTCCCCCTCCCCGACCAGCCAGCCCGTGACACCGTCACGCACCGAGTCGCGCAGTCCCGCGACGTCGTAGGCGACGGTCGGGACGCCGAGCGCGGCGGCCTCGATCACGGTCAGCCCCCAGCCCTCGAACTCCGAGGCGGTGACGTTGACCCGCGCCGCCCCCAGGATCGCGTTCTTGGCGGCCTCGGGCAGGAAGCCGTGCAGGTGGACCCGGTCTTCGAGGCCGCGGCGGGCGGCGTGTGCCGTGAGCCGCTCCTGTTCGCAGCCGCGCCCGATGACGTGCACGTGGATGCCCGGCCACGCCCCTTCGAGGTCTCCCGCGAGGTCCACCACCCGTTCGACGCGCTTGTGGCCCACGAGCCTGCCGAGGTAGACCACCGAGGGGTCCCCCGCCACGCCCTCGCCGCTCGCGACCAGGCGCGCCACCGGGCTGCCGTTCGGGATGATCTGGATCGGCGCGAGCCAGCCGAGCCGCTCGCGCAACTCCTTCCTGGAGGACTCGGAGACCGTGACGGTCGCGCGGCGCCGGTAGACCAGCCGGGCGACCGGCCCCTCGATGAAGCAGCCGATACGGGCCAGCCAGCGCGGGAAGAAGGCGTAGAACTGGCGGTCGTGCACGTGGTGCACCAGGGAGATGACGACCGTGCGCCGTCCGGTGACCAGGGGGGCGAAGAAGGGGATGCCGTTCATGCAGTCGATGACGACGTCGAAGCGCCGGCGCCGCAGCAGCATCCAGAGCGGGACCAGCAGATAGACCAGGAACGGGTTGCCCATCCGCCGCAGCGCGATGCCGTCGCGTTCCTCGGCCGAGGACTGCCCCGCCTCCTTGGAGGTGACGAAGGTGACCGACGCTCCCTGCCCCACCAGGTGGCGGCTCACCTGCCAGGCGTACTCCTCGGCGCCCCCCGCCACCGACTGCAACGGCTCACGGAAGTTCAGGACGGCGACGCGCACCCCGCGCAGCAACGGCCGCTGCCGCGCCGTCGCGGCCACCAGGCCCGCGGGGGACGGGCCCGACGCCCGGCGGGTCGCCCTGGCGCCCTGTCCGGCCACGACCACTCCTATCTCCGAATTCTCCGAGCGCTCCGTGCCCCCGTACGCTCCGCACTCTCCGGACGAGGTGTCACTTTATGGGGTGAATGTCGCTGTCCGGCGTGCGAGAACGACGGCACCGAGGGTTTTCGCGCATGCGGCGGCCAGGCCCTGTCTCGTCGACGTGATCCGGAGCGGGTCTCCGCCCCCGAGGGCCGGATGCTCAGGTGAGCGCCAGGACCGATCCGCGGCCTTCGCGCGTCACCTGTTGCCGTAGTTGTAGAGCGGCCTGTTGGGCGGCTCGGGGGTCGGTGCCGCGACGTTCACGACGGCCACCGAGGCTCCGACCGCCAGCACTGCCCCTACCGCCAGAGCGGCAATCACTCGCAACACCCGAGTTCTCCCTCCAACGCGCGGTCGTGCGGTCTGCCTGACAGTAGAACCTGATACAGGTAATCAGCTAGTCAATCGACGAAAGTGTGTGGAAAATGCTACCAGCTGGTAAATCTCGGTGTATTCGCGTCCCAGAGGATCAGAGGCGGTACAACACGAGCTCCTGACCAGCGAATATCAGCCGCGCGCCGGGCAGTCTGGAACGAAACAAGTTCTCGCTCGACCTCTGGACCAGCACGTGGCTGATCCCCTCAGCGGCCAGCGGGCCGGTCAGCGGGCCGGACCCCGCGAGGATCGCGCCGACCTTGCGCGCCCTCGGATCCTCGCCCGCGAGGACGAGCCTACGACCGTCTCCCAGCCCGACCGGCAGACCGTCGTTCCAGACGACCTCGCGCCGGAAGGACTTGACGGCCGGGTCGAGCACCACCCGGCCCCCGTTCCAGCCGAATACCCGGTAGGCCCCCCACGGCAGCGTCAGCAGCGCCCCCGGCGCGGGATCCGCGTCCACGACGCTCCGCACCCCGGACCAGTCCGGGTGGTAGTCGACCGCGACCAGCCGGCCGAACGCCCCCATCGCGAAGGTGGGCAGCACCAGCAGGGGCAGCACGAGCATGCCGGGACGGATCACCGGGGACAGGCGCGCGGTCACCGCGGCCAGGCCGACCGCCTGCAGCAAGGCGAAGGGGGCGAGATAGAGCTGCCCGTCGCGGAGCGGCCCGAAGCCGGGCCACAGCCCGACCAGCGCCTCCACCGCCCCCGGCAGGAAGGCCCCGGCACACGCCACCGTCAGCCCCGCCACCGAGGCGACCGTCAGCCCACCCCAGTACGCGGGCCGCCCGCTGTCCCGCCCGCCTCCAGCCGTGCCCCGTCCGCTCTTCGCGACCGGCCCGCCCCCGGCCACGTGGCCCGCCGACGGCCACCCCCGCGCGAGGAGGGCGTACCCGGTCACCGCCGCCACGGCCACCGCGAGCCGGACGAGGGCCGACCACCAGGTCTCCTGTCCCGGTACGGCCGCTCCGGAGTTCCACACGCCGCCGAGGGTGAGCAGGCTGCCGAGGGTGCCCAACGGGCCGTCCGCCCGTGGTGCGAAGGCCCGGACCCCGGCCGGATCGGTGACGGCGGAGCTGCCCAGCGCCGGAACCAGCCACGGCAGGCTCAGCACGGCGACGGCGAGCAACGCTCGCGGCGCCCGGCGGCCCGCCACCGGCACGACCGCCATCGCCGAGACGAGCATCGCCTGGAAGCCCCCGATCGCCGCGGGGATCAGCGCGAGGACCGTCCTGCACATCCCCCCTCGGGTGACCGCGCGTACCGCCCACGGCAGGCCCGCGTACCCGAGCAGCAGCGCCCACTGGCCGAGCAGCAACCGCTGGGCGAGGTAGACGTTCCAGGCGTAGAAGACCGCGGCGACCAGCCGGGCGACCCGGCGCTCCCCCGGCACCAGGGCCGCGGCACCCGTCGCGGCGAGCACGAAGATCCCCAACAGGATCGCCTTCTGCACGATCTGGCCGGGAAGGACCGAGGAGAGCAGGGCCACCACGAGGTCGCTCGGCACGGCACGGGGGAAACCGCCGCTCCGCGCCGGGATCGGCGGGTCGGGCACGAACACCATGTCGTAGCGGAGCACGAAACCGGAGCCGAGCGCGGGCCAGAGCGCGAGCACCCCGAGGGCGAGCCCCACCAGGGCCGGGACCAGGAACGACGCGAAGACGTGCCCCGCGGCCGGGTGCGGGACGGGGGTGCGGGGGGCGAGCGCGCGGGAGGCGAGGGCTCGGGGGGTGAGCGCGCGGAGGGCAAAGACGCGGGAGGCGATGGCACCGAGGGCGCCGAGGGCGAACATGCGGAGGGCGGTGGCGCCGAGAGCGGACACGCGGGGGGCGGTGGCGCCGAGAGCGGACACGCGGGGGGCGCGCACTACGAGACGGTGGGACGGAACAGCACCATGTTCACGTACTCACCGCCGGGCCTGACGAGACGGGAGACGAAGCTCCGCTCCACCTCGCCGACCGCCGCCGCCTGGTGGGCGGCCAGGTCGAAGCCGTCCAGCGGAACCCAGGTGCCACCGGTGAGGACGGAGCCGGTGTAGCCCCACTCCGCGAGCTGGTCGACGACCAGGCCGATGTCCTGGTGTCTGGTCTCCAGCTCGACCAGCAGGACGGGCCGGTCCCGGTGGACGGTCCGCGCGGCGCCGCGCAACGCGGCGAGTTCGTGACCCTCCACATCGACCTTGATGAAACGGACGTCCTTCAGGTCCAGCTCGTCGATGGTGACGGTCGGGATGTCCACCGGCACCCCCTCCCCCTCGCCGTGGACGAGCGAGGCCGTGGCCTCCGCTCCCCGCCCACCGCCGGGTATCCACAGCCGCGCCGTGCCCGAGCTGTCCGAGGCACCCGCCGCGATCACCCGGACGTCGGGAAAGGTCCGCCCGAGCATGGCGGCCAGGCGGGGGTTCGCCTCGATCGAGACGACGTCGCAGCCGAGCCGCCGAAGCCTCGCGGTCCACGGCCCGTACCAGACGCCCACGTCGACAGCGGTGCCGCCGCGTGGCACGAACTCCTCGGCACGGGCCAGTTCGGCGTCCAGCCGGGGGTAGACCCGGCGGATCAGGGCGCCGAACCAGCGCAGCGGGATCGCGCCGGCCACGGCGCTCCGGACGACCACACCTGGCCGGAACCGCATCGACATGCGCGAAGCCTAACCGAAGGGGTCAAACCCGACTTGTACTGAAATAACCGGTCTTTACCTGCGGTGTCCGCCCGCAGGATCACAGGCGGGCGAGAACGCGCCTTCCTTACGCTCACGACGGGAGGTGGGTCACTCCCCGGGCGCGGGCACTCAGGACGAACCGAGCACGTCCCCTCACCACGGCAAACGGCTCACTTCCCCGGCTCGGGGTCGCGGGGCAGGCCGAGCATGCGTTCGGCGATGATGTTGAGCTGCACCTCCGTGGTACCGCCGTAGATCGTCATGGCCCGGGTGGAGAGGACCGCGCGGTTCCAGTAGCCCGCGTCGCCGAGCTTCATGTCGGCGGCGACGACGGCCGAGGAACCGAGCAACGAGACCGCGCACTCCGAGACGTGCTGGGCGTGCGAGGTGGACAGGAACTTGCGGACCGATGCGTCGGCGCCGGGCTCCTGGCCGGTCAGCTGCTTCAGGGTCACCCGCAGTCCGAGCGCGGCGATCGAGTGGCCCTCGCAGACCACGTGGGCCAGTTCCTGGCGCTCGGCGGGGGCCAGCTCCCTGCCGAGGCGCCCGGTCAGGCCGAGCAGGTCGGGGACGGACGAGCCGGTGCCGCCGGAACCGGAGGAGAGCGAGACCCGCTCGTTGGACAGCGTGTTCCTCGCGACCTTCCAGCCCTGCCCGACCTCGCCGACGACGAGCTCGTCGGGGACGAACACGTCGTCGAGGAAGACCTCGTTGAACAGGTTCTCCCCCGTCATCTCGGTGAGCGGCCTGACCGTGACGCCGGCCCCCTTCATGTCGACCAGGAAGTAGGTGATGCCCTCGTGCTTGGACCCCTCGGAGGAGTTGCGGGCGATGCAGATGCCCCACTCGGCGAAGTGCGCCACCGAGGTCCAGATCTTCTGACCGTTGAGCCGCCAGCCGCCCTCGACCTTCTCGGCCTTCATCTGCACGTTCGCCAGGTCGGAGCCCGCACCGGGCTCGGAGAAGAGCTGACACCAGATCATCTCGCCGCTCAGCGTGGGCGGCAGGAAGCGCTCCTGCTGCTCGGGGGTGCCGTATGTGACGATCGAGGGCACCACCCAGGCACCGATGATCATCTGGGGCAGCCTGACCTTCGCGGCCTTGAGCTCCTGGAAGATGAGGACCTGCTCCAGCGGCTTGGCGTCGCGTCCCCAGGGCCTGGCCAGGTGCGGCATGACGTATCCGGCGCTCGCCAGTGCCCGCTTCTGCTCCTGGCCCTCCAGCGCGGCGATCCCGGCGATCTCGGTCCGGATGCTCTCGCGCAGCTCGGCGGCCTCGTCGGGCAGCTCGATCTCCAGCTCCCGGCTCACGCCGTTCAGTGCCAGCTCCGCGACCTTCTCCGCCCACTCCCCCGAGGAGCCGAGCAGGGCGCGCAGGGTGAGCGCGCGCCGGTAGTACAGGTGGGCGTCGTGCTCGTAGGTGTAACCGATGCCGCCGAAGATCTGGATGGCGTCCTTGGCGCAGAGCACGGCCGCGTCGGGGGCGACCACACCGGCGATCGCGGCGGCGTACGCCCGTTCGTCGGCCGACACCTCGGGGCCGCCCGTCACCTCGGCGGCGCGGACGGCGTCCCACACGGTCGCGCGGGCCTGCTCCAGGGCGACGAGCATCCGGGACGCCTTGTGCTTGACCCCCTGGAACTGCCCGATCGGGCGGCCGAACTGCACGCGCACCTTGGCGTACTCGGCGGCGGCGGTCACGCACCACGACGCGACGCCCGCGGCCTCCGCGCCGAACAGGATCGCGGCCAGATCCAGGACCTGCGAGCCCCGCAGCCGGTCGAGGATCCGCCCCGCCGGTACGGTGACCGCGTCCAGCTCGACCTTGGCCACCCACCGGGTGAGGTCGAGCGACCTGACCGGGGTGACGGTCGCCGCGGAGGCGTCCACCGCGACCCACTCCTCGCCTCGGTCGGTGCTCACCGGGAGCACCAGGACGTCGGCCGACGCGCCGCCCAGGACCGGCTCGGCGACGCCGCCGATCGTGAGGGTGCCGTCCTTCGCGCGGGTGCCGGTGATGGAGGCGCCCAGCGCGACCGCACCGGTCAGCGTGCCGTCGGCGAGACCGGGCAGGAGCTCGGCCTGGGCCTTGCCGTCGGAGGCGAGGATCACGGCGCCGGCCAGCACCGTGGGGACGTACGGGCCTGGGGCGACGCGCTCGCCGAGGGCCTCGACGGCGACGACGGTCTCCAGCAGGCCGTAACCGCTGCCGCCGTGCTCCTCGGGGATGTGCAGGCCGAGCAGGCCCTGGTCGGCCAGTCCTGCCCAGAAACCGGGGCGTTCCTCACCCTCCGCCGCGACGGCGGCGCGCACGGTCCCGGACGGGATGTTGCGCTCCGCCCACCTGGTCACCGACTCCCGGAGCGCCTCGTGCTCCTCACTCAATCCGATCGCCATGACAGCCTCCAGACAGGATTCAATGCCAGAACCATATTCTAGAAGGTACTTCCATCACAACGCGCGAGATCACCTTCCGGGCACACGATCTCGCGCCGTGGACAACCGGAGAGAATCCCGCACGCCGAGACTCCCGACCCCCACCCGCCGCGTGGAGGACACCCGTTCTGTGCCCGTCCGTCGGCCTCCCCCGTGAGCCGGGGCCGGACGGGCGTGGAAGAGGTCAGAGGGCGCGGACGCTCGCCATCAGCGGAGCGATGTCGGCCCAGAGCCGCTTGCGCCCGTCGGGCACGGTCACGAAGAGCATCGAGGGCTTGCGACGGCCCACGTCGATCACGGCGAGCGCCGACTGCGAGGTGCGCTTCTTGCCGTTGACCTCATAGGTGACCTTGTAGGCGAGCAGCCATCCCTTGCCTCCGGCGGGCCGCTGCGAGGCGGTCCAGACGACCTTGCTCCCCGCGGGGTGGTGGCCGCGGATCGTCCACCTCACCGCGTTCAGCGCCGCCCTGCGGTAGTCGGCGTCGCTCTTGAGCGCCTTGGCCGGGGTGGCGCCGGGCAGCGGCCCCGAGGCGATGACCGTGCGCGGCAGACGGGTCGCGCCGACCTGCTGGCCGACCGAGAACGACGGCACGGCCTTGCTCTCCCACGGCGCCCCCAGGCTGGCGTAGGTGAGCGCGGACCTCGTGTCGGTCACCGCGCCCAGCACCGTACTCGGCGTGCCCGGCAGGACCTGCAGGGCGGTCGCGCCCGGCAGGGCCGGCAGCGTGATCGGTGAGACGGTGGGCGAGGGCTTCGCGGCGGGCATCACGGCCCTGCCGACCCCCGCCGGGTCCTTGGGCTGGTCACCGGAGAACAGGACGAAGATCAGGGCCACGATGACACCGGTGAGGACGGCGGCACCCAGGCTGTAGGCCAACCGGATCGGGATGTCGCCGATCCGCATCAGCAGGCCGCCGGACCTCTTGGTCCCACCTCGCACCTGCGGCCCGCTCTGCGCCTCCGGCCGGTCCTGCCCGCCGGACTCCGCGAACACGCCGGGCCGCCGCGCCGCGCCGGGCCATCCGGCCGCCGTGCCCTGCCCGTCGCTCTGTCCACCGTCCTGCCCGCTGCCGAGCCGGTCGCCCTGCCCCGCCGCGCTTCGCCCTCCGGCCGCGCCCGCCAGTGCCCCTCCACCCGTCCGGCCGGGCATGCCGGTCCGATCAGGGCGCCAGAGCCCCGCGGAGCCGCCTACCTGCCTGACCGGGATCGTGCCGAGACCGCCTGACTCACGCACCTGGTCGGCGTCCTCCTCAGGCTCGTCCCGCCCGTCACCCGACGCCGTACCCGGCGAGGATGAAGGGTGAGGGAACGATCCAGGAGGCCCGGAGACCAGAACGGTCTCCTCGCCGTCGCCGATGGGAAACCGCCGGGGCACCCGAGGGCTGATGATCGAGCCGTCTTCGGCGGGTATGGCGGGTATGGGAGCCGTGGGCGCCTCGTATGAGGGGATGTATCTCTCATGAGAGCGCCCGGAGGAATTGCCGCCGACGTCCGCCATACGCGCCAGGTTATGTCACCCCGGAAAGATTCGACGCATCGTCGTTTATTACGCTTCGGCTACGGGAGGCACATCCGCCCAGGTGACCGCCTTTTCTGCCGCATGAACAGAATGTCACTCCGCTGGTCCCGGCATGGGGTGCGCGAGAGGTCGACGCGCTCACGATCGGGCGAGCTCCGCCGCGACAACCCTCACAAGGCGTATCTTCCTCTCTGAGCTGGGCAAATACCCTTGCATGGGGGGATCAAAGACAGGCGTCGCGCTACTGGCCGCCGCCGTGACACTCGCGGGCTGCGGTCAGGGCCCGGAACTGCGAACATCCGGGATGGCCGGCTCACCCGGCGCCCCCACACCCGGCGCGCCGGCGAGCACCTCCGCCGAGGCATCCCCGCCGGGCTCTCCCGCGCCCACGTACGTCCCGGACGCCCTGGAGGCCGCGTACGAGCGGACGATCGCCAAGGTGCTGCCGTCCATCGTGCAGATCACCACCGACAACGGCCTCGGCTCGGGGGTCGTCTACGACGACGCCGGGCACATCATCACCAACGCCCACGTGGTCGGGAGCTCCAAGCGTTTCGAGGTCACGCTCGCCAGCGGCGGCGCCCCGCGTACGGCGAGGCTGGTCGACTCCTTCGAGCTGGGCGACCTGGCCGTGATCAAGGTGGAGGACCCGGCCGGGCTGAGGCCCGCCGTCTTCGGCGACTCCTCCAGGCTGCGCGTCGGTGAGATCGTGATGGCGATGGGCAACCCGCTGGGCCTGTCGGGCAGCGTCACCGACGGGATCGTCTCGGCGCTGGGCCGCACGATCACCGAACCCGGGGGCGAGGGCTCGCCGGGCGCGACGATCACCGGGGCCATCCAGACATCCGCCCCCATCAATCCGGGCAACAGCGGCGGCGCCCTGGTCAACCTCAGGGGCGAGGTCGTCGGCGTGCCGACCCTGACCGCCGTCAACCCCGAACTCGGCAACGCCCAGGCCCCCGGCATCGGCTTCGCGATCCCGGCCAACACCGCCAAGGACGTCGCCACGCAGATCATCAGGGACGGCAAGGTCACCAACACCCGCAGGGCCGCGCTCGGCGTCGTCGTACAGACCGTGATCGACATGAACGGGCAGCCCGCGGGCGTCGGCGTCGTACGGGTACAGAGGAACAGCGGCGCGGAGAGGGCGGGACTCAAGGCCGGAGATCTGATCGTCTCGGTCAACGGCACCCCCACCCCGTCGACCCAGGAGCTGGCGACGGTCCTCGCGCAGCTCAAGCCCGGCGACGACGCGAAGGTGGAGACCCTGCGCCCCAACGGCTCGACGACCACCGTGGTGGTCCCCCTCGAAGAACTCCCCGGCTGATCCCGGTGCCCCGCGGGAAACCTCGGGACACGCCCGGATCCTGCTCGGGTCCTGCTCGGCCACCTCGGGACACGCCCGGATCCTGCTCGGCCACCTCGGGGCACATCGAAGAGACATCGACCGTCCGGCCGAGGATCGGTAGGCCAGGACCGATCCTCGGCAGGTTCAGATCAGTTCGGGATGATTCAGGTCAATCCGGGCTGACTCAAACCGTTTCCGGTCAGGCCGCTTCCGGTCAGGCCGGGCCGGGTCAGTAGGGCAGGACGCGGTCGGTGAAGGACTTGGCCACGAAGGGGGCCTTGAACTTGGGGAAGGCGACCGTCTTCACGTCGCCGTCGGAGGTGTAGCGTTCGTCGGCGTTCGCCTTCAGCCAGTCGAGCCAGGCCACGGAGCAGAACTTCGCGCAGTCGCCCTTCTTGTCCATCGAGCGGATGCGCGGGATGCCGAGCGGGTCGAACTTCTTGTTGAACGGTGACATCGCCGGGGTGTAACCGGCCAGGAAGACGCCGCCGTAGTCGTAGGAGACGTCGCCCGAGGAGCCCTTGCGTCCCCACTCCTTGCCGTCGGGCTGGTTGCCGTACGGCAGGGCGAGCGTGACCGGCGGCACCTTGATCAGGTCGGTGATGAGCCGGTGGCCCGCCGCCACCTCCGTGTTCACCTCCTTCTTCGGCTTGCCCCTCAGGTTGAGATGGTCACGGGTGTGGTTGCCGATGTCGAAGCCCTTCTCGGCGAGCCAGAGGAGCATCTGCGCCCCCTCCTCGGGCGTCGCCTTGCCGAACATGTCGCGCGTCACATAGAACGTTCCAACCCCGCGGAAGCCCGGGTGTGCCTTGGCGACCTCCTGAAGGATCGCGACGGCGGTGTTCGGCTTGGGCAGGCCCATCCCGTCCAGATCGAACTGCGAGGGCGAGGAGTCGTCGAAGGTGAGGACGACGGGGTGCTTGCCCGCCGGGATGTCGATGCGCCCGGTGACGAACTCGGCCGCGGTGATCGCGACGTAGTCCTCCTTGGCGAGCCGCTCCAACTCGGTACGGAACTGCTTGGGGGTGCGGTCGTCCTGGGTGGAGGGTTTGTCGACGATCCGGTGGTACATGAGGACGGGCACCTGTCCGAGCTCGTTGGCCTTGACCTTGGCGGCGGCCTCCGTCTTGGCCTTGAGGAGGTTGGCCTGCGAGGCCGCGGCGGCCGACGCCTTCGCCGCAGCCGCCACCCTGGCCTTCTGTTCGTCATTCTCATCCGGCCCCGTCGATCCGCATCCGGCCAGCACGGCTCCCGTCGCGACGACGGCCACACCGGCCCTGCACATTCTGAGACGGCCCATCGAATTCCTCCAAGCGCACTGAAGATACGCTTCTCATCCCCCTCTGACCTGCGAGTTGACCTCCGCACCCGGCAAAGGTTCCCGCCCGAGCGGCTCTTGGCCGCGCCTGGGGCACCCGGCGGTTCGGAAAAGAGGACGTCCTCACGCGGAATCCCGGAAGGCGACGGGATTCTTACCCGACGGTTACAGCGCAAGTAGGGACATAAGGGCATGTTTCGATGACGTTGCCAATTACTTAGATTGTTGACCAAAAATCAACAATCTCGTCACGAAATCGTTGACTGCCCTGGAATTCGTGCCTACCGTCCGAGCATCCGGAGCGGCGCCGTGAGGGGGAAATATGGCAGAACGGCTGAAAAACCGGGGTCTTCTCGGCGAGATGGCAGCCGAGTTCGCGGGCACCATGATCCTTATCCTGTTCGGCGTGGGGGTGGTCGCCCAGGTCGCGGCGGCCGAGATCGGCGACCACGACAGCATCGCGTGGGCGTGGGGACTCGGGGTGACCCTGGGCGTCTACGTCGCGGCACGCACCAGCGGAGCCCACCTCAACCCGGCCGTCACCGTCGCCCTCGCCGCCTTCAAGGGCTTCTCCTGGCGCAAGGTCCTGCCCTACGCCCTGGCACAGACCGCGGGCGCGTTCGTGGCGGCGCTCATCGTCCGCTTCAACTACAGCGAGGTGCTGCAGAAGGCCGACCCGGGGCTCACGATCAAGACCCAGGGCGTCTTCTCGACCCTGCCGGGCAACGGGACCCTGCCCATCGGCACCTGGGGCGCCTTCCGCGACCAGGTGATCGGCACCGCGATCCTGCTCCTGCTCATCCTCGCCGTCTCCGACGCGCGCAACTCGGCGCCGATGGCCAACCTCGCCCCCTTCGTGATCGGCCTGATCGTCGTGGCCATCGGCATGGCCTGGGGCACCAACGCGGGGTACGCCATCAACCCCGCCCGCGACTTAGGGCCCCGGCTTGCCTCGTACCTCACCGGGTATGAGACCGCCTGGCAGGATCAGTACGGCCAACTCTACTTCTGGGTGCCGATCGTGGCGCCGGTGATCGGAGGGCTGATCGGGGCGTTCCTGTACCAGGTCCTGATCTCCAGGTTCCTTCCTCCCGAGGAGGCCGAGCCCGAGGTGGGACGGATGCCGTCCGACGAGAAAGCCGACACCGCCTGAACAGGGGCGGGACGACCACGGCCGAGAACCGTTACGGGGAGAGCGGCAGATCTCCCGGAGAGTCTCACAGAGGAGGCACCATCCATGCCTGACTTCGTCGGAGCCATCGACCAGGGAACGACGAGCACCCGCTTCATGATCTTCGATCACGGCGGTAACGAGATAGGTCGCCACCAGCTCGAACACGAGCAGATCCTGCCGCGGGCCGGGTGGGTCGAGCACAACCCCACGGAGATCTGGGAGCGCACGAGGGCGGTGATCGAGACCGCGATGAACAGGGCGGGACTCTCCGCCTCCGACCTCGCCGCGCTCGGCGTCACCAACCAGCGCGAGACCGCGGTGGTCTGGAACCGCAGAACCGGGCGCCCGTACCACAACGCGATCGTCTGGCAGGACACCCGTACCGACCGGATCGCCTCGGCCCTGGACCGCGACGGCAGGGGCGACGTCATCCGTCACAAGGCGGGCCTGCCCCCGGCGACGTACTTCTCCGGCGGCAAGGTCCAGTGGATCCTGGAGAACGTCCAGGGGGTGCGCGAGGCGGCCGAGGCCGGGGACGCGATCTTCGGCAACACCGACTCGTGGCTGCTGTGGAACCTGACCGGCGGCCCCGACGGCGGCGTGCACGTCACCGACCCGACGAACGCCAGCCGCACGATGCTGATGGACCTGGAGACCCTCGACTGGGACGACGAGCTGCTGTCGTTCTTCGGCATCCCCCGCCAGATGCTGCCGGCCATCGCCCCCTCCTCCCACCCCGGCCTGTACGGCACCACCCTGGCGAGAGGCCCGCTGGGAGGCGAGGTCCCGCTCTCCGGCGACCTCGGCGACCAGCAGGCCGCCACCGTCGGACAGGTCTGTTTCGGCGTCGGCGAGGCCAAGAACACCTACGGGACCGGCAACTTCCTGCTGCTCAACACCGGCACCGAGCTGGTGCGATCCCAGAACGGCCTGCTCACCACCGTCTGCTACCGCTTCGGCGAGGAGCCTCCGGTGTACGCGCTCGAGGGCTCCATCGCGGTGACCGGCTCCGCGGTGCAGTGGCTGCGCGACCAGCTCGGCATCATCTCGGGGGCGTCGCAGAGCGAGGCGCTCGCCCGGCAGGTCGAGGACAACGGCGGCGTCTACTTCGTCCCCGCCTTCTCCGGCCTCTTCGCCCCGTACTGGCGATCCGACGCCCGGGGCGCCATCGTCGGCCTGTCGCGCTTCAACAACAACGCCCACCTCGCGCGGGCCACCCTGGAGTCCATCTGCTACCAGAGCCGCGACGTGGTCGAGGCGATGCGACAGGACTCAGGGGTCGCCCTCGACGTCCTGCGCGTCGACGGCGGTGTCACCGCCAACGACCTGTGCATGCAGATCCAGGCCGACATACTCGGCGTGCCCGTCTCCCGGCCCGTCGTGGCGGAGACGACGGCCCTGGGGGCCGCGTACGCGGCGGGGCTCGCCGTCGGCTTCTGGAAGTCGACCGACGAGCTCAAGCAGAACTGGCAGGAGGGCCGCCGCTGGGAGCCCCGGTGGTCGGACGAGCAGCGGGCCGACGGCTACGCGCACTGGAAGAAGGCGGTCGAGCGCACCCTCGACTGGGTCGACGTGTCCTGAACGACCGGATCCCGGTCACGGGTACGACTCCGCTCGCCGACGGGATCCCGGTCGCGGGTGCGACCTGGTTCCCGGACGAGAGACCCGGTCGCGGGTGCGCCTCCGGCAGTGAGCGGGATCCCGGTCGCGGGTGGAGTCCTGGTGGCGGGTGGAGTCCTGGTGGCGGGTGGAGTCCTGGTGGCGGGTGGAGTCCTGGTCAGGTGGCGACGAGGAGCGCGCCCAGCCGCTCGACCGTGGGCCGGGACTCCACGTGCAACCGGGAGACGTCCAATCCCTCGTCGGCGAGCACGACGAGCAGCGCCTCCTGACGCACGGCGTAGACGACGATGTACCCGCTGCGGCAGCGGGTCACCACCTCACGAAGCTCCCCCATGCCCACCTCGTAGCCCGTCCGCTTGCCCAGGCCGAGCGTGGCGGCGGCCAGCGCCGCCAGCACCTCCGGCCTCGGCCCCTCGCTGTCGGCCGCGACGAGCAGCCCGTCCACGGACGCGACGGCCGTCTCCATCACGCCGGCCACCTGATCGCGCAGGATCTTCAGCTCGGCGAGCACCGCTTGCCTGGTCATCGTGTTCCTTTCAACGTGGAGAATCCCGCCTTTAGGCGTGGGAAGAAAACGCGGCAAGACACCACACGGGTTGTTGGCATGTGCGTGCGGTGGCGATAACCAAGCCGCCGCACGTATGACCCGCACCACCCTCGCCGCCGGGCTGGCGGAGAGGAAAAACGCCTGTGGAGCTGGTATAAGACCTCAATGGGGAGAGTTTTCCTCCTGGCGGGCAACCGGCGATGAAGCAGGAAATCCGACCCGTGAGGGTTGGAATCCCCTGGCTTCAACCGTGGGCGTGGGGAGGAAGTCAATTCCCCTCCGATTCCCTGGAGGGCGGAGGCGAGGGCAGCGGCAGGGACCGGAGGGCGAGGAGGGGCCGGGAGGGGATCGGTCCTCCCCCGGCGGCGGCCAGCACCTCGTTGATCTTGCTGTTTCCCGGATGGCGGCGCGGCAGCCGGGAGGCCGGACTCTCGTCCGGATCCTCCGCCGCGGGCTCGGGAACGGGCGTCACCTCTCCCGCCGGGGAACCGCCGAGGTCGAGCACCCCTTCCTCGACCATCCTCGCGATCTCGCTCATCACCGCGAACAGGCCCTTGCCCAGGACGAAGGCGATGTCCCGCGGCGTCCGGCGCCCGTTCGCCCGGTCCAGGACGGCTCGGCGGATGCGGTCGGCGCCGAGCAGCGTGGGAACGGAGACGGCCGGGGGCACGGGCCTGACGCGCATGGACAGGCCCAGCCGTCGCCAGGTCTCCACGTATCCCATGCGGCGCGCGGTCTCCCGTGCCAGCCGTTCGTGCCCGATGCCCGGCAGGACGGGCAGCAGCGGCCGGCGGTCGCCGGGGCCCACCGGTTCGGCGGCGCACGACTCGACGCCGTACAGGACCATGGCGAACACCGCGTCGAAGAGCGCGGCCAGGCACACCGCCTCCAGACCCGCCTCGCCGATGACGCCGCGCTCGGCGAGTTCGGCGGCGAGCCGGTCGGCGGGGGCACCGGTCGTGTACGCGTCGGTCCAGTCCTTCTCCGACACCCTGCCCGAGCGCAGCAGCAGCGATTCGGGGCCGGGGGCCGCCGGGGTCGTGGCGGCCACCACGAGGCCGTCCCGCACCCACAGCGCTCCTCCCGGGCCTCCTTCGACGCGGAGCACGCCGGAGAACCTCTCGCGGGAGAGTTGCTGCAGGCATCTTCCGATCTCGCCCAGGACCTCCGGCTCCCCGGCGGTCACGCCGTCATCCCGTTCGGGGAAGGGGAGCGGCCTGCCGCTCCACGAGACGGCATCGGCTGGATGGCGGCCGACGACGGCACAGGGTCACCTCTGGTTCTGCTCGCGGAGGGTGAGTCGTTCACGTACGGAATGTGGGCCGGTCTTCACCACCGGGTGTCTCCCTCGGCTCTTTCACGGGCGCTCGGACGGGAGACGACGCGGCCCCGGCGCCCGCGCACTCCGGACGAGCCGGGAGACGCCCGGACGCGGCACGACACCCCTGACTCCGTGGGACAGGACAGGCCATGCCCCTACCACGAACTCCGGATATCTCCCCTAATGAGCTGTTCATCCGCTACTAGACCATATTGCACTTCACTAACGGTAGTAGTTAAGTGTACTTTACGTATCGACAGCCACAAACTGCCCCATCTGTATGTCCGATAAATCCCCTCCTCGGCGAGGCGCCGGGGTGCGGTCGCTCGCCCGGGAAAGAAGATCATGAACATCGAAACCGCCCTCAAGGAGACCATGGCGATCGACGGCGCGATCGGCGCGGCGCTGGTCGACTACGAAAGCGGCATGTCTCTCGGCACGATCGGTGGAGGCCGCGACCTCGATCTGGAAGTCGCCGCCGCGGGCAACACCGAGGTCGTCCGGGCCAAGGTGCGGACCATGGCCGCGCTGAACATCAACGACTCCGTCGAGGACATCCTCATCACGCTGGCCAGGCAGTATCACATCATCAGGCTGCTGTCCGACAGTGCCGGCCACACCTTCCTCTACCTGGTGCTCGACCGCGACCGCTCCAACCTCGCCCTGGCCAGGCACCACCTCAGGCGCATCGAGTCCGCGCTCACCATCTAGCCGCGAGAACCACGGGGCGGCGTCACGACCGGAAGGCGAGTTCACCCGGCGACGAAGGCTTCCGAAAAAGCGACCCCGCTGTGGCCAGGAAAAGACGAAGGGCGGTCGAGGCGGCGCTGGGCCGACTCGACCGCCCTTCGGCGATCTGTTCCGCGCGGTCGGCGCGGAACGGGGGTGGAGGTGGCGGGAATCGAACCCGCGTCCTTCAACTCCAAGACAGGGCTTCTCCGGGTGCAGCCTGCTGTGCTTTTCTCAGCCCCGGCAATCACGCAGGCAAGTCGCCGACGGGCTCAGCCACTGTAAGATTTCCCGATCTTCCCCGTGGCCGGGTCGATCGGTTGAGCCTCCTAGCGATGCCGGATCCGGGCCGGAGGCGCTCCCGGGCCGGCAGAAGTCACTCGCTGCTTAGGCGGCGAGTGCCAGGTTGCCCTGGCTGACTTCGGAGTGCGTCTTATTGGCACTTGTTGGTCGCGGTCACAGTGTTAACGAGGTTATGTCCGCAGTCCTCGACCCGCTTCACCTGGCTTGAAAAGCCAAAGTCGAAACCAGTCACCCCCTGTTGAGTTTTCAACGCGACCCCGTGGGGTCGAGCCATCCGAAGATACCTCCTACAACACGGCCGACGCGAATCGAATTCCCGCGCGGCGCCTGCGTGAACCAGCGGAGCCCCGAACGCCGAAACCCCGGGGACACCCGCGAATCGCGGGCGTCCCCGGGGTCGACCGGCAGGGTCGAGCCGGTTCTGACGGCAGGGCTTCCCCCGAGATGAGGCCCTGTCCCATCATTGCGACCGGGTCCGCAACCCCCCAAGCGGAGCCCGGTCACTTAGAAGGACGCAAACAAGACACCCCATGGTTGCTCAGGGTGAAAAAAACAGTGCGGAACGTCACAACCCCGCGTGAAGCCCCTGGAAGAACCTCCCCGCGACGGCCGCCCCGGCCGTCGCGTCCGAGCTCTGCGTCAGCACCGCGACGGCGACGTCCCCCTGCCACCCCACGAACCAGGCGAGCGGCTTGCGTTTCTGCGAGGCGACGGCGGTGATGCCGTGGACGGGGTCGCCGGGTGCCGCGGCGGCACGCGCGGAGCCCACCGTCACTCCACTGCGCATGAAGGTGCGGAGGGTCTCGACCGTCTTGTCGTCCAGCTTGACCGGGTCCGGCGCCTTGGACGGCTTGGCGTCGGGTGTGGAGTCGGCGACCTCGGGCTCGGTGACCAGGACCGGCGGGCGCCAGGTGCCCGAGGAGACGGCTCCCGCGACCAGCGCCATGGACAGCGGGCTGACCAGGACGTTCTGCCCGGCGATCGCCTTGGCCGTGGCCGCGTCGTTCTTCAGCGGTTTCATGGAGCCGCTGAACGACCTCAGCGGGAGCGTCCACGGCGCCCCGATGCCGAACTTCGCGGCGTCGGCCGCCAGCTCCGCGCCGTCGATCCTGCGGGCCAGCGCGGCGAGCGCGGTCACGCAGCCGGTGGCGAAGTTGGCCTGGATGCTCGGCGAGCTCCCCGCGGGCGCGCCCTCCTGGTGGAACGCGGCCCCCCCGACGGACCTGTCGGCCGGGCAGGCCATCTTCTGCTTGGGGTCGATCTTCGCCTTGAGCATGCCCCCGACGGTCATGATCGAGAAGGCGGTCCCCGCGGGGAACCTCCCCGCGAGGGCGTGCTTCTCCTGGTCGTACTGCTCGGTGCTGGACACCGCCAGGATGTCGCCGGTCGAGGCCTGGACCGCGACCAGCATGCCGGGAGCCCCGCCGCCGAGCAGCGCGCTGTCGGCCGCCTTCTGGTGGGAACGGTCGAGCGTGGTCTGCACGGACGAGGTGGAGCGGTCGGGCCGCCACTTCTTGAGCTCGGTCACCTTGAGCGTCTTGAGATCGACGATGATCACACGTGTGTCGGTCGAACCGGTCAGATGCTCCTGGTACGCCTTCTGCAGACCGGCCCTGCCGACCGTGTCCCCGGCCCGCTGCGGGCCGCCGAGCTGCTGCTCGCTCTCCGGGGTGACCGCGGTGACGGTGCCGACGATCTGGGTGGGCGAGGCGGGGGCGACCGCCTGCTCCTGCGCGGAGAGGGTGATCCCGGGGATCGCCTCCAGCTGCGCGCGCAACTGCCCGAACTTCGTACGGCCGAAGGTGACCAGGGGGACCTGGAGGTTGGGCGGCGCGGAGCGGATCCGGCTCAGCAGGCGGTCCTGGGGAAATCCTGTGATCTTGGAGAGCTTCGCGCAGAGCTCGTCCGCCTGACCGCTCTTCAGGGTGGCCGGGACCACACTCGCCACGTGCAGGACGGCCTTCTCCTGCAGCGGGTCACCGTTGCGGTCGAGGATCGGCTGACGCCCCTCGGGGGTGACCTTCACGGCGAACCGCTCCCCCTCGCGCAGCTGGGGGTGCAGGACGCTGGGCGACCAGCGCACCTTCCACCGGCCGTCGACCAGGTGGAGCGGCAGCACGCCCTCGTACTCCCACAGGGGGTTGTTCTCCCCCAGGTCGACCTCGGCGTCGAAGTCGGCCTCGACCTCGTCCGCCGCGCGCCGCATGCTCGTGACGTCGAAACGGAACGAGGCCGCGTCGAGCTGGAGCTTGGCGTCCTCCAGCGCCCGGCTCACCACCTTCTCGTCGCCGTCCGTGCGCCTGGCCGCGGCGGCGTAGTCGCCCGTCTGCCAGCCGATCAGGAAGTCGCGCACCGCCTCGTGAGCCGAGGGCTCCTCGAAACACGCGGACAACATGGGAGTCGTCACCGCCAGCGCGAGCGCCGCGGCGGTGGCTCGCCGGGCCTTGCCCCTCACGATCACCTGTTCCTGTGCCTGAGCGCGCGCGCCATCTCCCGCTTGGCCTGGTTCTCGGCCAGCGTCTGCCGCTTGTCCCAGTCTTTCTTTCCCTTGGCGAGGCCGATCTCTATCTTGGCCCTGCCGTCCTTGAAGTAGATGGCGAGCGGCACCAGGGTGAGCCCGCCCTCCTTGGTCTTGGAGACCAGCTTGTCGATCTCCTTGCGGTGGAGCAGGAGCTTGCGGGTTCGGCGCGCGGCGTGGTTGGTCCAGGTCCCCATGGTGTACTCGGGAATGTGGACGTTGATCAGCCAGGCCTCGCCGTCCTTGATGACGGCGTACCCGTCGAGGAGGGAGGCACGGCCGAGCCGCAGCGACTTGACCTCCGTGCCCTGGAGCACGAGGCCGGCCTCGTAGGTGTCCTCGATGTGGTAGTCGTGCCAGGCACGCTTGTTCTGAGCGATTACCTTCCGCCCGGTCTCACGTGGCATGTCTGGAGCCTACCGGTGACCGGAGTGTCGGGCCGCGCCCGCGAGCGTGGGCGAGGCCCGGAGCGACGTACGGACGCGCCACGCCCGCGGGGCGTACGAGGACACGGGAGCGTCACACCCGCAGGTAGCGGCGGAGCGTGACGAAGGACGCCAGAACACAGATGAGCACACCGAAGATCATGGTGATACTGATCACCGAGGCGACCGTCTCCCAGGACAGCTGGCTGTTGGGAGAGAGGTAGAGCTGCACCCCGTCGAAGAGGAAGACCTTGCTGATGATCAGCAGTATCGCGGCCATCACACCGCCGATCAGACCGGCGATGACGCCCTCCATCACGAAGGGCAGCTGGATGTAGAGGTTGGAGGCCCCCACCAGCCGCATGATGCCGGTCTCACGCCTGCGGTTGTACGCCGAGAGCCGCACGGTGTTGCCGATCAGCAGCGTGGCCGCGAAGACCAGGATGATCGCCACCACCAGGGCCGCCCAGCGGAGCTTCTCCAGCAGCCCGAAGAACTTCTCCAGCAGCTCCCGCTGGTTCACCACGTTGGAGACCCCGGGGGCGCCCTTGACCGCCTCGATCACCGCCGCGTAGGCGTCGGGGTCCTTGAGCTTGACCCGCAGCGACTCGGGCATGTCCTCGACCTGGATGGCGGAGAGCAGCACGGTGTTGTTGGCGTTCTGTGCCCGGAAGTTCTTGTAGGCCTGGGCCGCGTCCTCCACGTCGACCTTCTCGACCTGGGGCATGGCCTCGATGTCCCCCTTCAGCGCGGCCCGCTCCTGGGCGTTCACGCCACCGCTGCCCTTGCACTGCGGGAAGGGGTCGTCCTTCTTGCACAGGAAGACCGAGACCTCGACCTTGTCCGCCCAGAAGTCCTTCATGCTGGAGATCTGGGAGTTGATCATCAGACCGACGCCCAGCAACGCCATGCCGATCGCCACGGTCACGATGACCGCGATGGTCATCGTGAGGTTGCGGCGGAGGCCGATCCAGACCTCGGAGAAGATGAAGTTTGCCCGCATGCTCTTCCTGTCGCTCTATCCGGTCCTGGTGTCAGTACGCCTGGCCGTACACGCCTCGCGACTGGTCACGGACGATCTTGCCGTCCTCCAGTTCCACCACCCGCTTGCGCATGGAGTCGACGATGGCCGCGTCGTGCGTGGCCATGACGACCGTGGTGCCGGTCCGGTTGATCCGGTCGAGCACCTTCATGATGCCGATGCTCGTCGCGGGGTCGATGTTTCCGGTCGGCTCGTCGGCCAGCAGGATCATCGGCCGGTTGACGAACGCGCGGGCCATCGCGACCCGCTGCTGCTCGCCACCGGACAACTCGTCGGGCATCCGGTGTGCCTTGCCCTCAAGGCCGACGAGCTCGACGACCTCCGGGACCACCTTACGGATGAAACGCCGGGGCTTGCCGATGACCTCCAGGGCGAACGCGACGTTCTCGTACACGTTCTTGTTCGGGAGCAGCCGGAAGTCCTGGAAGACACATCCGATCCGGCGGCGCAGGTGTGGAATCTTGAAGTTGGACAGTCGGGCGAGGTCCTTGCCAGCCACGTGGATCGCGCCCGAGTTCGGGCGCTCCTCCTTCAGGACCAGGCGGAGAAAGGTCGACTTCCCGGACCCCGAGGGGCCGACGAGGAACACGAACTCGCCCTTGTCGACATCGACGCTGACGTGGTCCAGCGCGGGCCGGTTCTGGTTCGCGTAGACCTTGGTGACATTATCAAAATGGATCACGGGCGCATCACGGCATGCCAGTCTAGGGGTTAGGACGGTCGCAGGAGTGGCAGAGGGCCACTTCCGCCTCTCGCCGGCCGGGGGGCGCCGGTCTTTGCTCTCGATCGACGTTCCGGTTGGCCGGAGCCCAGTCTAGGGGGAAGACTGACATGGAAAGCCCATAACGGAAACAAAACGATTCGGCGCCCGGTAACGACCGCATAAAGTAGTTCTGACCTCGACGAGGGAGGACATCATGAGCTGTGAAGACCTGGTCTGCGCGGGGTGCGCCCACCCCGTGGCCGAAGGCCGCTGCCCCCGCTGCCGCGCGTATCGCGAGCGGATGCACCAGCACACCTTCGGGGGCATGACCCCCGCACTCCTGTCGCTGGTGCTGATCGCGCTCTTCTTCCTCACCCTGGCCCTGAAGCACCTCAGCGGCGCCTGACACGCCCTTCCGAGGCGGTTGTTCCCGTCTCGCGTGGAAAACCCGCCTCACGGGCGCTCAGCGGCGCCCGTGAGTGAGGACTCCGCCATGCCCAGGGCCGGAACACGGTCTTCCCGCCGGCTCCCGGCTCACCGGGAGTTCCCTCAGGCATCCATCCCGCAGGGGGCGAGGGTGTCCGCCCGTGTCGGGCTCTCAGAGGCGGGAGAAGGACGTCCTAGTCGTCGGCGCCCGACTCCTGGCGTCGGGTCCAGCGGATCTCGGCCTCGATGAAGCCGTCCAGGTCGCCGTCGAGCACCCCGCCCGGGTTGCCGTCCTCGGCGCCCGTCCGCAGGTCCTTCACGATCTGGTACGGGTGGAGCACGTAGTTACGGATCTGGGTGCCCCACGACGTGGTCGACTCGCCCCGGATCTCGTTCAGCGCCGCCTTCTCCTCCTGGCGCTTGCGCTCCAGCAGCTTGGCCTGCAGGACCGCCATCGCGGTCGCCTTGTTCTGCAGCTGCGAGCGCTCGTTCTGGCAGGAGACCACGATGCCCGTGGGCAGGTGGGTGAGGCGGACCGCGGAGTCGGTCGTGTTGACGCCCTGGCCGCCGGGACCCGAGGAGCGGTAGACGTCGACGCGCAGGTCGTCCTCGTTGATGTCGATGTGGTCGGTCGTCTCGACGACCGGCACCACGTCGACGCCCGCGAACGAGGTCTGCCTGCGCCCCTGGTTGTCGAACGGGCTGATGCGGACCAGCCGGTGGGTGCCGTGCTCGCCGCGCAGCGTGCCGTACGCGTAGGGGGCCTTGACGGTGAAGGTCGTCGACTTGATGCCCGCCTCCTCCGCGTAGGAGGTCTCGTAGATGTCGGTCGGGTAGCCCTTGCGCTCGGCCCACCGTAGGTACATCCGCTGGAGCATCTGGGCCCAGTCGGCCGCGTCCACGCCGCCCGCCTGTGACTGGATCGTGACGACCGCCTCGCGGGCGTCGTACTCCCCGGACAGGAGGGTGCGGACCTCCAGGGCGCCGATGTCGCCCCGCAGGGACTCCAGCTCGCGGTCGGCCTCCTCCCGCGTGTCGTCGTCCCCCTCGTCGGCGGCGAGTTCGTACAGGACGGAGAGGTCGTCCAGCCGCTGCTCCAGCGACTCGATCCTGTTGATCTCGCCCTGGAGATAGGAGAGCCTGCTGGTGACCTTCTGCGCGCGTTCCTGGTCGTTCCACAGGTCGGGGGCGGCGGCCTGATCCTCCAGCTCCTCGATCTGCTTGCGCATCGCGCCAAGGTCGAGCACGTCCTGGATGCTGTTCAGCGTCCCGGTAAGCTCGTTGATCTGTTCTGCCGGATCGATGAGTGCCACGTCTGTAAAGGGTACGCGACCTCCGAACCCCATCGTGTACGGCTGGCTCCCCCACCATGGCTAGCATGGCCCGCATCGGGGAGTATCGGGAGGTGTACGTGCGCGAAAACGGGCGACGGGGTGTGCTCGCACTCGCGCTGGCGTTGATCACCGCGACCGCGGCGTGTTCGGGTTCCGGCGACGGCCGGCCCGAGCGGAGCCCTTCGGCCGACGCCGTCACGCCGACCGCCCACCCCACGGCCACCCCCTCGCCGCCCCCGGTCACGCTCGCCGAGGCGAAGAGGGCTCTCGCGGGCGTCGTGGGCGCCGACGGGGTGCTGGGAGCGGCGACGCCGCACCTGGACGCCGACCGCAGGCTCATGCTGGAGCAGACCCGCGACGGGCAGGAGGCCCTCACCATCG
This sequence comes from Streptosporangium sp. NPDC000509, assembly GCF_042898365.1. NCBI lineage: Bacteria > Bacillati > Actinomycetota > Actinomycetes > Streptosporangiales > Streptosporangiaceae > Streptosporangium > Streptosporangium sp. NPDC000509. Next base: position 190,058 of record NZ_JBIAYX010000017.1, read on the forward strand.
CGGCCTTCAGCGGCTCCGCCGAGGACCTTCCCCACTACACGTGGGGCGCCCCCCGGCTGCTCGTCCCGCGCAACCAGCAGGGTCCGCTCTGGTTCGCCGCGTTCGTGGACCGCGAGGAGTCCTCGGGCGAGGTGCGCACCGCCGTGCTCACCCTGATGCGGCAGGGCGGTGAGGACTGGCGGGTCAGCTCGACCTCCCTGCTCGACGAGGGCGTCCGGCCCCCGGAGGTCGTCACGGACACCGAGGGGTACGCGACGGCGCTGGGCGAGGAGGACGCGACGGTGGCGATCAGCCCGCGCCTGATGGCCCCGCTGCACGCGACCTCGGCGGAGGAGGGCGAGCGGGGGTTCGCGACGGGGCTGATCGAGGAGGGCCCGCACACCACGGGGCTCGCCGACGAGATCACCAGAAGGCGCGCGGAGGAGAAGAACAACTGCCTGGGCTACGACTCGATCTTCGCGGCGAGCGACTACCCGGTTCACGCGCTGCGCACCGCCGACGGCGGCGCGCTCGTCCTGTACTCCCTCATCAGGACGACGACACGGTCGATCAAGGTCACCCCGTGCGGGTCGGACACCCGTATCCCGCCCGAGGCCAGGAAGCTGACGAAGGAGCGGTTCATCCTCAAGGAGCTGCGCACGGTGGAGACGCAGCTGTACGTGAGCACGGTCCCGGCCAAGGACAGCGGCCACGCGGCCAAGGTGATCGGCTATCTCGGCGGTCTCACCAAGGTCATCGTGAGCTAGGTTCCCCTTCCCGTGTGAGCCGTGCGAGGTTCACGGAGTTCGTACGGAGCCCGCGGGCCCGGACCGGCCGCGCACCGGCCCGTGCCGCGGGAAACCGGACCCGTCATACCGGGCGACGCGCCTACCGTGTGGCGCGCCGCCTGACCGGACCCCGATGAAGGAGGCCCGGCCGGGCGTCGGGCGGGTCAGGCGCCGGTGCGCGGGAGGTTGATGGTGGCCACCAGCGTGCGGATCGCGCGCAGTGCCACCGAGAGGGTCGCGAGGTCGAAGTTGTCGCTCTCCCAGATCTCCGACAGGGTCTGCCGCGCCCGCGAGACCGCCGCCGAGTTCGCCTCGGTCCAGCGTGCCAGCCGCTCCTCCGGCGACAGTCCGGGGGTGCTGTGCGTCAGGACGCCGTGGGTGAGCGCGGCGTGCGCGGCGTAGAGGTCGTCACGGAGCGCGGCCCGCGCCATGGAGTTCCAGCGGCTGTCCCTGGGCAGCGCGACGACGCGCTCGCGCAGCCTGGAGAGCTGGAGCCGGTCGGCGAGGTCGAAGTAGACCTCGGCGACGTCGTGCACGGGACGGCCGGTGCGTGCGGCCACCTCGACCAGGTCGAACGTGGAGTAGGCGGGCACCATCGCCGCGACGCGCTCGGCCAGCTCGGCCGGGACGCCCCGGGAGACGAAGCCGTCGCGCCGCTCCTCGAACGCGGACAGGTCGACCCCGGTCAGCAGCTTGGGCAGGTGCGGCAGCAGGCCGTTCATCCCCTTGGCGAAGAAGCCGACGGTGGAGGCGAGGTCCAGCGGCGGGCGCCGGTTGCCCAGCAGCCAGCGGGTGCCCCGCTCGACGAGCTTGCGGGCCTCCAGCTCCATCGCGATCTGGGTGGGGGTGTCGACCTTGTTGTCCAGCTCCTCGATCTGGCGCCAGAGGTTGGGCATGTCGAAGACCTCGCGCGTGACCAGGTAGGCGCGGGCGATGTCGGGGGTGGACGCGCCGCTCTCCTCGCCGATGCGGAACAGGAAGGTGGTCCCGCTGGAGTTGACCAGGTCGTTCACCACCCCGGTGGTGATGATCTCCCTGCGCAGCGGGTGGGTGTCCATGTAGGTGCGGATCCGGGCGTCGCGCAGCGCGGAGGGGAAGTAGGACACCAGCCAGGAGGCGAGGTAGGGGTCGTCGGGCAGGTCGGAGGCGAGGATCTCGGCGTCGGTCACCAGCTTGGTGTAGGCGAGCAGCACCGAGAACTCCGGCGCGGTCAGCCCGAGCCTGGCCTGACGCCGCTCGGCGAGCATCTTGTCCGACGGCAGGAACTCCAGCTCCCGGTTGAGCAGCCCGGCCCGCTCCAGCCTGCGCAGCTGGCGCGAGTGGACGTGCAGCATGTCGGGGGCCTGCGCGCGGGCGGCGGCGAGCACCACGTTCTGGTCGTAGTTGTCGCGCAGGACGAGCTCGGCCACCTCGTCGGTCATGTCGAGGAAGAGCTGGTTGCGCTGTTTGTCGGTGAGCTCCCCGTCGCGGACGGCCCGGTCCAGCAGGATCTTGATGTTGACCTCGTGGTCGGAGGTGTCCACCCCGGCGGAGTTGTCGATGAAGTCGGTGTTGACCAGGCCGCCGTTGAGCGCGAACTCTATCCGGGCGAGCTGGGTGAAGCCCAGGTTGCCGCCCTCGCCGATCACCTTGCACCGCAGCTCGCCGGCGGTGACCCGCAGGCCGTCGTTGGCCTTGTCGCCGACGTCGGCGTTGGACTCGCTCGACGCCCTGACGTAGGTGCCGATGCCGCCGTTCCACAGCAGGTCGACCGGGGCCCGCAGGATGGCGCTGATCAGGTCGGCCGGGGCGAGCGACGTCACGTCGGCGTCGATGCCGAGCGCGGCGCGCGTCTGCGCGGAGACGGGGATCGACTTGGCCGTACGGGGCCAGACGCCGCCTCCCGCGGAGATGAGCGAGGCGTCGTAGTCCTCCCAGGAGCTGCGGGGCAGCGCGAAGAGCCGGGCGCGCTCGGCGTAGCTCACCGCGACGTCGGGCCGGGGATCGATGAAGATGTGCCGGTGGTCGAACGCGGCGACCAGCCGGATGTGCCGGGAGAGCAGCATGCCGTTGCCGAACACGTCACCGGACATGTCGCCGATTCCGGCGACGGTGAAGTCGGTGTTCTGGATGTCCACGCCGGTCGTGCGGAAGTGGTACTTGACCGACTCCCAGGCGCCCCTCGCGGTGATGCCCATCGCCTTGTGGTCGTAGCCGATCGAGCCGCCGGAGGCGAAGGCGTCGCCCAGCCAGAAGCCGTACTCCTTGGCCACCGCGTTGGCGATGTCGGAGAACGTCGCGGTGCCCTTGTCGGCGGCGACCACCAGGTAGGTGTCGTCGCCGTCGTGCCTGACGACGTCGGCGGGCGGGACCACCTCGCCGTCGACGAGGTTGTCGGTGAGGTCGAGCAGGCCGGAGATGAACATCCGGTAGCAGGCGATGCCCTCGACCAGGGTGTCCTCCCGCGACCCCGACTTCGGCGGATTTTTCACGACGAAGCCACCCTTGGAACCGGTGGGGACGATGACGGTGTTTTTCACCATCTGCGCCTTCACCAGCCCGAGCACCTCCGTACGGAAGTCCTCCATCCGGTCCGACCAGCGCAGCCCGCCCCGCGCGACCTTGCCGAAGCGCAGGTGCACGCCCTCGACCCTGGGCGAGTAGACGAACACCTCGTACGCGGGCCGGGGCAGCGGCAGCACGCTGATCGACGGCGAGTCGAGCTTCAGGCTGATGTACGGCTTGCGCTCGCCGTCGACCCGCTGGAAGTAGTTGGTCCGCAGGGTGGCCCCGATCATCTCCAGGTAGGCCCGCAGGATCCGGTCCTCGTCCAGCGAGGCCACGTCGTCCAGGGCCGCGAGGATCTCCTCGCGCAGCGCCTCGGACAGGTCGGAGCGGACCTCGGCCGGGCGCCGCGGGTTCAGCCTCGCCTCGAACAGGCGCACCAGCAGCCGGGCGAGCCGCACGTTGCCCGTCAGCACCCGCTCGATGTACTCCTGGCTGAACGCGGTGCCCGCCTGGCGCAGATACCTGGCGTACACGCGCAGGATCTCGACCTGTTCCCAGGTGAGCCCGGCGGCCAGGACGAGGCCGTTGAACCCGTCGTTCTCCACCCGCCCTGCCCATAACGCGCCGAACGCGTCCTGGAAGAGCCGCTTGAACTCATCCCTGTCGACCTCGGGCGAGGGCGTGTAGCGCAGGCCGAAGTCGTAGATCCAGGCGTCCTTGGTCGCCGGGTCCCCGTCGCGGTCGACCTCGTACGGCCGTTCGTCGACCACCTCCACGCCCATCCGCTGGAGCAGCGGCAGCACGTGCGAGAGGTAGACCGGCGCGCCGAGGCGGTAGAGCTTGAAGCGGCGCTCGCCCTCCGTCGCGTCGTGCGGCTCGTAGAGGTTCATCTCGATCTCGTCCGAGGAGGCGGCGAGATCCTCCAGGCGGCGCAGGTCGGCGACCGCCATCCGGGCCGGGAAGTCGGCCTTGTAGCCCTCGGGGAACGCCTGGACGTAGCGGCGGACGAGCTTGGAAACCTCGCCCTCGGGGCACAGCTCGGTGATCGCGGAGGCCAGGTCGTCCTCCCAGGACCTGGTGGCCGCGGCGAGCCTCGCCTCCAGCTCCTCGACGTTCACCGTGTCGACGCGCAGCGGCCTGCCACGCTCACCGCGCACGACCACGTGCAGCCTGGCGAGTGCCGACTCTCCGATCATCGCGCTGTAGTCGAAGGTGGTGGCGCCGAGCGTCCTGAGCAGGATGTCCTGCAGCTTGATACGGATCTTGGTGGTGTAGCGGTCGCGCGGCAGGTAGACCAGGCATGAGACGTAGCGGCCGTAGTCGTCCGGGCGCAGGAAGACCTTGACCTGTTTGCGCTCGCGGAGCCTGAGCACGCCGAGGGCGATCGGCAGCAGCTGATCCACCGAGGTCTGGAAGAGCTCGTCCCTGGGGAAGGTCTCCAGGATCTCGATGAGATCCTTGCCGTCGTGGCTGTCGGCGGTCAGCCCGGCGAGCACGAGCACCTCGGCCAGCTTGCGCCGGAGCACCGGGACGCGCGAGATCGACTCGCTGTAGGCCACGTGGGTGAAGAGGCCGAGGAAGCGCCGCTCGCCGACGACCTCGCCCGAGGCGTCGAAGAGCTTGACGCCCACGTAGTCGAGGTAGGCGGAGCGGTGGACGGTGGCTCGGCTGTTGGCCTTGGTGACGATCAGCATCTGCTGCTTCTCGCGGGCCTTGGCGCGCAGGTCGGGCGGGAGCGCGGCGAAGCTGCCCGAGTCTGCGCTGTCGCCGCGGAGGATGCCCAGCCCCGTCCCGGGAATCGGGTGCAGCCTGTCGCCCTCCTCGCCCTCCTCCAGGCGGTACTCGCGGTAGCCGAGGAAGGTGAAGTGCCCGTCGGCGAGCCAGCGCAGCAGTTCCAGGCTGTCCTCCACCCCCGCCGGGTCGAGGGGCGGCGGGTTGACGGAGACGTCCTCGGCGGTCCGCAGGGCGAGCGCCCGCATCTTGGCGAAGTCCTCGACGGCGCCGCGCACGTCCTCCAGGACACGCTGCAGGTCGGTCTCGATCGCCTTGAGCGCGGCCTCGTCGTTCTGCCTGTCGATCTCGAAGTGCATCCAGGACTCGGCGAGCACCTGCCCGGTGACGTTCTCCTCGTCGCGGCCGAGCAGCTTGCCCGTCATGTCCCTGCGCACGCGCATCTGCGGGTGGACGACCAGATGGATGCCGACGCCGTGCCGGTTGAGCTCCATGGTCACCGAGTCGACGAGGAAGGGCATGTCGTCGGTGACGATCTCCACGACGGAGGACCCGCGGGCCCAGCCCTGCTCCTCGGGGGTGGGGGTGTAGGCGCGGACCAGGGCGCGGCCCTGGGGGCGTTGCTCGGCGAGCCGCCGCTGGACCATCGCCGGGCCGTACACGTCGACCAGGTCGCGGCCGAGCAGATCCTCGGGGGCGACATGCCGGTAGTAGAGCCGCAGGAAGGCGAGCGCCTCCTCCACGCTCACGTGATCACTGCCCGGTGTGCGCGCGCACGTCTCCGCGGCACTCCTCAGCAGCTCGTCCTTGGCCTCGTCGAGCGGCATGTCGCTCTCACTCCTTTGTGAGGGGTTTTGCATGGTTGGGTGAGACTCCAGGATGGAATCTCATAAGCTCCGCGGAAATGGTGCCCAGCGGAGAGAAAGTGATGTCGCCCGCGCCCTCGGGGATGCGGTGCCCTCGTCCTGCCGCCCGTTTCCGGCCACATTCAGCTCCCCGGCAGCGGGGGCACGAAACGCCCACCACGGGGTGATCGTCTCTTCACGGGTGATCGGGATCGCGGCCAGGCGCCACGGCTCGTCATGGGAACCGCGGTCTCTCGCCGCTGCCAACGGGGAACGGAAGGGCTCCTGGTCGGAGACGGCGGGTTCTCCCCACGAGGTGGCGGTGGGGCAATCATTCCACAGGGTCGCCTCGGAACGGCTACGGCGCAGCCGGGCGAGTCTGGCCTCGCCCCGGACGCCTCGCCCGGCGATCGGGGTCGACCGACCCGCACTCCGCCCATCGGGCATGGCCCGCGGCACGACACCTCCAGTGGCCGTCTGTCCCGATCCTCGTTGACCGGGACGTACCACCGTTCCTGATATCACCCCAAAAGCAGCTAAACGTCAATGTGGCGTGCGGTCATCGTCCAGGGTATTGGAGCGGTCCCGCTTCACCGCATCGAGAAGTCCGGGAACCTCGGTGAGTTCCCGGAGCTCGACCTGGCACTCCTCGCAGGTCATGAGATGGCGTTGGAACGTCTCGTGATCCTCTTCGTCGAGCACCCCGAGCGCGTACGCCGCCACGTCATGATGCGGGGAGGGCAACATCAGCTCGCGACACCTCTCTCCTTCAAGACCTTTCGGAGAGCCCGGATCCCGTAGTAGAGCCGGGACTTGACCGTACCCGGCGGTATCCCGAGGATTTCCGCCGCCTCGTTAATCGTACGGTCCCGCAGGTAAGTGTGCTCGATGACTTCGCGGTGTTCTGGGGACAGTTCTCGCAGCGCCTCGGCGACGACCATCGCCTCCAGCGCGCGATCGGCCCCGTCGGGAACGGGCACGGCGTTCGCGTCGGCGGGTTCGACCTCCTGTGGTCGGGTGCCTCGTCTACGACGCCCGTCGATGACGATACGACGGGCGACGGTCAGGAGCCAGGCCCACAGAAGACCGGGCTCTCGTTGCAACCTTCCTGCGTTACGCCAGGCACGGACGAGCGTCTCCTGGACGACGTCCTCTGCCCACTGCAGATCGTTACCGGTGGCCTTACGCACATGGCGGAGCAGGGGTACACCGAACTCTCGGTACAGATCTTCTACCAGGAGGACATCGGTGTCCGCGCTCTCGAACCGACTGTCGAGTTGACGCACGGGCACATCTTTACACCTTCGTTATCCGCCCCGTCTGCATCTCTAGCAACTCCAGTCATTTCTAACTATCTCATCACTTCTGCTGAACCACCCCGGGCAGTGCCGCGTACCTCCCACCAAGTGCGCCCGCATCGGCGGGCCCCGGGGAAAGGAAACGACATGGCGGTGCGGCACATCCCGTGGCCGGTCGGAACTGTCCTCCTCCTCACGCACCCGGCCCCTCACGGGCCGGGCGGCACGTTCGTCACCGCGCCGGGCGCCGAGAAGGCCCCGGTGGCGGCCGGTATCTGAGAGCGGGGCCGGGCCATGTTCAGATCACTGTTCCGCCGCTTCAAGAACGGCGAACCCCTGCTGTTCGGGGTCTTCATCGCGGTCGCCGCCGTGGCGGTCGTCCTGATCACCCCTCCCGGCGGCGGTGCACTGGCCGATCAGAGCTGGGTCCAGACCCCTCAGGGCCCGCTGGGTCCGGCCGATCGCGACCTGCTGGTCAAGGTCCGCCTGGCCGGGCTCTGGGAGATTCCCAGCGGCCAGCAGGCCCAGCAGCGGGCGGCGAGCAAGCGGGTGAAGGAGGTCGGCATGCATCTGATGACCGACCACCTCAAGCTCGACGAGGAGGTCCGCGCCCTCGCGGCCAAACTGAACGTGCCGCTGCCCGACCAGGCCAACGCCGACCAGCAGTCCTGGATGGCGCAGCTGACGGCGGTGAAGGCGGGCGCCGAGTACGACCTCCTGTTCGCCCGGCTGCTGCGGCAGGCCCACGGAAAGGTCTTCGGGGTGGTCGCCGGCGTACGAGCCGGCACCCGCAACGACCTGGTCAGGACATTCGCCCAGCGGGCGGTCGAGGTGGTCATGAAGCACATGACCCTGCTGGAGAGCACCGGGCTGGTCGACTACTCGGACCTGCCCGAGCCTCCGATGCCCGCACCGCCGCCGCCCGCCTCCGCTCTCGACACACCTGTGAGGAGAGAAATCGCTTGAAGATCATGAAACGCTCGATGGCCTCCCTGTCGGCGCTGGTACTGGCCGCCGGCACGCTCACCACCGTCACGTTCACGGTGGCGGTCACGACCCCCGCCTACGGTGATCACTGCGACCCCGCCGAGCAACAGAACCAGAACCAGCAGAACCAGCGAAGTCAGCAGGACCAGGGGCAGCAGAACCAGAATCAACAGGATCAGGGCCAGAATCAGAACCAGCCCGCTCAGGATCAGCTCCCTCAGGACCAGCCCGCCGACGCGCCTCCCGCGGGCGGAAGCCTCATCCCGGCCTCCCCCACCGACCCCGCCACCCCCGACGAGTTCGCCGACCAGGAGGCGCAGACCCTGGGCGGCGACGGTAACGACGGCAGCGACGCCAATGCCCGCCGCCGTCCGAACCAGGCGCCCACGCAGAACCCCGCCCAGCCCCCCGTCGACACTCCGCCGACCGACGCCCCGCCCGCCGACCCGCCCGCGAACCCGGCACCCGGTGAGACCTCCGCTCCCCCGCCCGGCGGTGAGGAGGCCGAGTGCGCCGACCTCGGGCCGTTCCCCGAGGACTTCATCGACATCCGGCGAGTCCCGCGCAACTTCCAGGACGTCCGGACCCGGCGCGGCGGCTCCGGCGGCGTCTTCACCTCCCAGTGCGGCACGAACAGGAACGGCCACCACAACTCCGACAACTTCATCGTGGCCCCCGGCGTGTCCAACGGCGCCCACCACATCCACGACTACGTGGGCAACCTGTCGACCGACGCCTTCTCCACGGACCAGTCACTGGCCGCCGCGGGCACCACGTGCGCGTTCAACGACCGCTCGACCTACTTCTGGCCGGTCCTTCGCGACCGTACGAGCGACGCCAACGCGAACGACCCGGACGGCAACGTCGGCACCATCATGCGGGCCCGCCAGGTGAGCCTGCAGTTCCGCGGGAACCCGGTCTCCAGGGTGAGCCCGATGCCGCGCTTCATCAGGATGCTCACCGGCGACGCCAAGGCCGCCACCAACGGCGGCGCGAACGCCCTCGCCAAGTGGACCTGCACCGGGTTCACCAACCGGATCACCACCAAGTATCCGCTCTGCCCGCGCGGCAGCCTGCTCGTCCGGATCCTGGACTTCCCCAGCTGCTGGGACGGCCAGAACAACGACAGCGCCAACCACCGCACGCACGTGGTGTTCCCCGACGCGAACGGCGCCTGCCCGTCCGGCACCAGGGCGATCCCGCAGCTGCGGATGAGCCTGTTCTACGCCACACCGCGCACCGCGTCCTTCGCGCTGGACGCCTTCCCCGAGCAACGGCACAACCCCGTCACCGACCACGCCGACTTCGCCAACGTGATGCCCGACCGGCTCATGAGGTTCGCGGTCGACTGCATCAACAGGAACCGTCGCTGCTGACGGAACCCCTCCCGGGACCGCCGCCCCCCGTCTCCGCGCCTCTTCCACACCCCGCGGAGACGGGGGGCGGCATCTCGCGATATCAGAGTCCATCCCCCTCGGACGCAGCCGTCGTCCGAGCCGCTTCGCAGACAGGAGCAACAGGTGGGTAACAGACGGACTCCGAGGCACACCCGGTCCGAGGCCGGGATCAGCCTCGACCAGAGGCCCGCCAGGATCGGCCTCGGTGTCACGATCACGGTCTCCGTGGTCGGCCTCCTGATGCTCGGGCGTACGGCGCCCGGCATGGAGGTGGCCGCCGCCGTCCGCGGCGTCTTCTCGTTCTTCTCCGGCGTGATCGCCCTCGTGTCGCTCACCGTGACCGTGGCGCTCGGCCTGCTCTCCGCCGACCGGATCGTGCTGCCCGTCCTGGGCAGGATCCGGTCGCAGCTCGCCCACCGGGCCACCGCCATGGCCGGCATGGGCTTCCTCGCCATCCACGTCACGATGAAGATCATCGAAAGCAGGACGTCCCTCCCCTCCGTCGTGATCCCGCTCTCGGCGAGCGGCCAGGGCCTGTACGTCGGCTTCGGCGCCATCGCCTCCGACCTGATGATCCTCGTCTTCCTCACCGGGGCGGCCCGTGCCAGGTTCGCGGAGAACAGCAGGCCGTGGCTCTGGCGCATGCTGCACGGCTCCGCCTACCTGGCGTGGCCGATTGCGGTCCTGCACGGGCTGACCGCGGGCCGCGCGCCCGCCGAGTGGGTGACCTGGAGCTACGTGGTCTGCCTGGTCGCGGTGGGAGCCGCCCTGCTGATCCGGGTGATCTCCGAACTGCAGCCCAAGCCGATCTTCGTACCCGAGGAGGCGCCGGTGGCGGTGCCCGCCGCGGTGCCGGTCGCGACGGAGACGACCTCGCCCACCAGCCTCACCCCGCCCACGAGCATCGTCGGCCGCATCCCGCGCATCGTCCGTGAGGAGCAGCCGGAGCTTCGCCGTATCGGAGATGTCGGATGATTCCCTACCGTGTCCCACCCGTTCGCCGGCTGGGGCCGGCCAGGCTGACCGCCGGACTCGACGACTGCCGCAGGATGGACCTCGCGGAACACCGCGACATGCACGGCACCGCGCCGAGCATGTCCGGTGAGGAGCTCGCGGCGCTCGCCGACGAGGTGGACATGCGCGGGCGCGGCGGGGCCGCGTTCCCCTTCGCCCGCAAGGTCCGCGCGGTGATGGACAAGAAGGCCGACAAGATCGTCCTGGTCAACGCGGCCGAGGGCGAGCCCGCGAGCAGCAAGGACACGATGCTGCTCACCAGGACCCCCCACCTGGTCATCGAGGGCGCGCTCCTCGCGGCGGACGCGATCGGCGCCAAGCAGGTCGTGATCGCGACCGTCGAGGGCGGCATGGGCCAGTCGTCCGTGGCCGCCGCGGTCGAGGAGCGGGGCATCAGTGACCGGGTCCGGGTGGTCGGCATCGTCGAGAGGTTCATCTCCGGCGAGGGCGGCGCCCTGGTCCGTTCGGTGAACGGCCAGGTCGGCGAGCCGCCCGGCCGCAAGGTGCGGGCCGTGGAGAGCGGCGTGAACGGGCTGCCCACCCTGCTGTCCAACGCCGAGACGTACGCCCAGCTCGCGGTCCTCGCCACCCTGGGCGCGGAACGGTACGCCGACGTCGGCACGGCACGCGAGCCGGGGACGGTCCTGCTCACCGTGGGCGGCTCGGCCAAGGCCCCCGCCGTGGTCGAGGTCGCGACCGGCACCCCGCTGTACGCGGTCCTGGACGCCTGCCAGGCCTCGACCGGCGACGGGGTGCTGGTCGGCGGCTACCACGGCGCGTGGCTGCACGCGGACGCCGCGGCCGTGGCGACCGTCTCCCGTCAGGGCATCGCGGAGGCGGGCGGCCAGCTCGGCGCCGGGATCATCGTGCCGCTCGGCGGGGAGACCTGCCCGCTGGGCGAGACGGTCAGGGTCGCGAGATACCTCGCCGCCCAGTCGTCGGGGCAGTGCGGCCCCTGCCGCCTCGGCCTCCCGGACGTCGCGCAGTCGATGGCCGAGCTCGTGAACGGGTCCGCCTCCGCCCTGGACGAGTTGCGGAGCAGGTCCGCGAGCGTGAAGGGCAGGGGAGCGTGCTTCCACCCCGACGGAACGTCCAGGTTCGTACTGTCGGCGCTGGACGCCTTCCCCGAGGACATCGAGGAGCACCTGCTGCGCGGCGGCTGCGGGCGCCCGGTGCACGGTGTGCTCCCCCTGCCCCCGCAGGAGAACGAGCCGGAGGTGAAGCTCACCGTGGACTGGACCCGCTGCCAGGGCCACAGCCTGTGCGCGCAACTCGCCCCCGACCTCGTCCACCTCGACGAGCACGGCTACCCGGTGTTCAGCCGCGACACCGTACCCGCCCAGTTCCGGCGGATGGCCCGCAGGGCCGTCGAGATGTGCCCGGCCCTCGCGCTGCGCGTGGTTCAGGGGACGTGATGCGAACGTGATCAACCTGAAGGGCGGCGTGGCCGTCCTTATCAGGCAGGTGACACCGAATCTCGGGAGTAAGAACATGCCGACCCCCCCGGACAGGCGGGCATTCCTTCGAACCGGCGGCCTCGCCGCCCTCACGCTGGGCGCTCAGGGCTTATCCCCCCTGGGCGCCGTCGGCATGAACGGCGCCCAGGCCGACACCACCGCCAGGGGCGCCGCGGGCGCGCCACGGCCCGCCGACTGGCGGGCGCTCGCCGAAGGGCTGGACGGCACGCTCATCCGGCCCGGCGACGCCGCGTACCCCGGCGCCAGGAAGTTGTTCAACCCCACCTTCGACGCGATCCGGCCCGCGGGGGTGGCCCTCTGCGCCAACCCCTCCGACGTCGCCGAGTGCGTCGGCTTCGCGCGCCGGTTGAAACTGCCGCTCGCCGTACGCTCCGGCGGCCACTCCTACGCGGGCTGGTCCACCGGGAACGGTCTCGTCCTCGACGTGTCCCGGATGAACAAGGTCGCCCACTCCTCGGGGCGCGCGACCGTCGGGGCGGGCGCCAAGCTGATCGACCTCTACGACAAGCTGGCCGCGAGCGGGGTCAGCGTCCCCGCGGGCACCTGCGCGACGGTCGGGGTGAGCGGGCTGACCCTGGGCGGCGGCATCGGCGTGGTCTCCAGGAAGTACGGGCTGACCTGCGACGTGATGGAGTCGGTCCAGATCGTCACGGCCGACGGACGGCTGCTGACCTGCGACGCGAACCACAACGCCGACCTGTACTGGGCCTCGCGGGGCGGCGGCGGGGGCAACCTCGGCGTGGCGGTCTCCTTCGAGTTCCGCACCCACCCCACCCGCGAGGTCACGGTGTTCTTCCTGCACTGGCCGTGGTCGAAGGCGGTGAAGGCCCTGCGCGCCTGGCAGGCGTGGGCTCCCTCGGCTCCCGACGCCATGTGGTCGGGGATGCACCTGAGCCGCAACGGCGGGACGGACGTGGAGGTCGTCGGGCTCTACCTCGGCGGCAAGGCCGGCTGCGAACGGCTGCTCGACCGGCTCGCCGACGCGGCCGGGTCGCCGTCGTCGAGTTCCGTCAGCCAGACCTCCTACCGCCAGGCGATGCTCATCATGGCGGGCTGCGCCTCGCGTTCGGTCGCCGAGTGCCGCCTGCCCGCCACCCTGCCCGGACAGGCCCGGGGCGGGCGGCTGTCCAGGGGCAACTTCACCGCCAAGTCGCACATGGCCTACCGCCCGCTCTCCGAGGCCGGGGCCAAGGCCCTCGTCGCCCAGGTCGCCCGCCCCGGCGAGCACACCGTGCTGCTGGACGCCCTCGGCGGCGCCGTCGCCAGGGTCCGCCCCGACGCCACGGCCTTCCCGCACCGGACCGCCCTCTACAGCGTGCAGTACTACGCCCACCGCCTCGGCGCGAGGGTCTGGACCAGGACCGCGCGCGCGGCGATGCGGCCCCACTTCGGCGACCACGCGTACGTCAACTACGTCGACCCTGAGCTCGGCGGCTGGCGCGCCGCCTACTACGGGGGCAACGCCACCAGGCTCGCCCAGGTCAAGGCCGCCCGTGACCCGGGCCGCCTGTTCCGCCTTCCCCAGGGGATCTGACCCCCGAAGGCCGCGTGACACCGCTCCCGAGCGGCGGCCGCCGTCGTGTGACGCCGCTCCCCGGGGGCCAGAGGCTCCTCGGGAGGCCAGAGCGGCGTGACGCCACTCCCGAGGGGCGGCCGGTGCCGGGTGACGCCGGTGCCGCGTGGCACCGGTCCCCGAACGGTCGACGCCGCGTGGCTCCGGGGGCGGTCGGCGCCGCGTGCCCGCGATTCCTGGGAGGTCAGTGCCGGGTGATGTCGGCTCCCGGTACGAAGTGGGACAGGACCTCGGGGTTGGCCATCGCGTCGAGGTTGGCGGCCTGCTCCGGCGCCGCGCCGAGGAGGATCTTACGGATGGGGACCTCCAGCTTCTTACCGCTGAGGGTACGGGGGATGCCGGGAACCTCGATGATCTCGTTCGGCACGTGGCGCGGTGAGAGACCTTCCCTCAGCTCCCTGCGCAGGCGCCCGACCAGATCGTCGTCCAGGGACCTCCCCTCGGCCATGGTGACGTACAGCAGCAGGCGACCCTCCTGACCGAGCTGGCCGGTGTCGATCACCAGGCTGTCGGTGATCTCCTCGAAGCGCTCCACCACGCGGTAGAACTCGCTGGTGCCCATCCGGACACCGCCCCGGTTCAGGGTCGAGTCGGAGCGGCCGTAGATCACGCAGCCGCCATCGGGAAGGATCTTGATCCAGTCGCCGTGCCGCCAGACGCCCGAATACTCGGAGAAGTAGCTGTCGCGGTAGCGGGACCCGTCGGGGTCGTTCCAGAACATCACCGGCATCGACGGCATCGGCAGGGTCAGCACCAGCTCGCCCACCTCGCCGACCACCGACGCGCCCGACGGGTCGAAGGACTCGACCCTCGCCCCCAGGCAGCGGCACGGGATCACCCCCGCACGGACCGGGAGCAGCGGTACGGCGCCCACGAAACCGGTGCACACGTCGGTGCCGCCGGAGAACGAGCCGAGCTGGACCTCCGGCATCACGTCGTGCACCCAGGCGAACCCCTCGGGCGGCAGCGGCGAGCCGGTGGAGCCGAGGCCACGCAGCCGGTCGAGACCGGACGGCTCCAGGCCAGCCTTCATGGACGCGATCACGTACGGAGCCCCCGTACCGAAGTAGGTGACCCCCTCCTCGGCGGCGATCCGCCAGAGCGCGCCGGTCTCCGGATAGGTCGCCGCCCCGTCGTAGAGCACCACCGCCGAGCCGACCAGCAGGCCGCCGACGAGGTAGTTCCACATCATCCAGCCGGTCGTGGTGTACCAGAAGAAGACGTCGCCCTCGCCCAGGTCCTGGTGGAAGGAGAGCGCCTTGAGGTGCTCGAGCACCACACCGCCGTGACCGTGCACGATCGGCTTGGGCAACCCGGTGGTGCCCGAGGAGTAGACGATCCAGAGCGGGTGCCCGAACGGCACCGGCTCGAAGCCGAGCGGTCCCGCGACGGCGCGTACCTCCGCCCAGCTCACCGTACGGACACCGTCACCGGTCACGGCCGCCTGCTGTGCCGTACCGGAGGTGTCGGCGCCGAGCGCGTCCTGGGCCGGGACGCGCACCCGCGCCACCAGGGTCGGCAGCTTGGCGGCGATGTCCTGGACGACCGCGCTCCGGTCGAAGCGCCTGCCGTTGTAGTCGTAGCCGTCCACCGCGACGAGCACCTTCGGCTCGATCTGGGTGAAACGGTCGATCACGCTGGGCGCGCCGAAGTCGGGCGAGCAGGAGGACCAGACGGCGCCCAGGGAGACGGTCGCGAGGAAGGCGATCAGCGCCTCGGGGACGTTCGGCAGGTAGGCCGCCACCCGGTCACCGCGCCCGACACCCAGCGCGGCGAGCCCCGTACGGACCCGCGCCACCTCCTCGGCGAGTTCTCCCAGGGTGAGCGCCCGGCGCCCGCCCGCCTCGTCGCGGGAGACCACCGCGAGCCGCCCGGGGTCGGACGCGGCCCCGCGCAGCGCGTTCGCCGCGTAGTTCAGCGTCGACCCGGCGAACCACTCGGTGCCGGGCATCTCCCCCGACATGACGGGCCCGTCGCCGCGCTCCCCCACCACCCCGAAGTAGTCCCAGATCGACGTCCAGAACTCCTCAGGCGCGTCGACCGACCACCGCCACAGGGACTCGTAGTCACCGGACCGGCCCAGCCATTCCGCGTAGCGGGTGACCTTGGCGTTTCTCACGATCTCCGGGGACGGCTCCCAGAGCGGCGCACCTTCCTCAACCATGACTCCATCCTCTCGGTGCCCCACCCGAATGTCATCCCCCGGGACCACACACCCTCCGGCCCCCCGGTGTGGGACGCACACGTACGGACCTTCCGAAGGGAACGAGCGGCATCGGGCCGGGGACATGGATCGCCGCCGGGCATGTGGGGCCGACCGGTGACGACGGACGGCGACGGACAGCGACGGACAGCGACGGACTCCGCGTGATTCGCCCCCGTACGGCCGTTGGCCGCCGCCGGGGGCCGGAGGTCAGCGGTCCGCGGGGAAGTGGCCGGCGCGCCGGGCCGGAGAGGTGAGACCGGCGACGGCGGCGACGACCTCGGAGGGGTTGGAGAGGTCGGGCAGGACCACGTCGGCTCCCGCCTCGTGCAGTTCGGCCGGGAGGGAACGCCCCGAGGCGACCCCGATCATCGCGGCCCCGGCGATCCTGGCGGCCTGGACATCCCTGGCCGAGTCGCCGACCAGCACCGTGTTACGCCCGTCGAAGGTCGCCCCGTACTTCCGCTTGGCGCGTCCCTGCGCGACCTGTAGGAGGGTCGCCTTGGGATAGACCTCCTCACCGTAACCGCCGATCTCGAAGTCGATGTGCCTGTCGAGGCCGAACGCGGTCAGCTTGTGCGCCGCGTTGCTCTTGATCGTGCCGGTGAGCACCGACTGGACCACACCGTCGAGCCTCGCCACGGCCTTCAGGGCGTCGCGGGCGCCGGACATCATCCTGCCCTCCTTGGCCAGGCGCCTGCGCCGGGCTCCGAAGGATTCGGCGAGCGCGTCGAGGAACCTGGGGAGGTGGTCGTCCTCGGCGACGATCCCGTTGATGGCGAGCATCTCGAACACGATCTCCGAGTCGGGACGCCCGTTGGCCTGGGTCAGTTTGACCAGGGGCCTTCCGGTGACGGCGCGGAACGCCTCCGCGTATGCCTCACGGGTGACGATCGACACGTCGACCAGCGTGAGGTCGATGTTCCAGAGAACGAGGCGGTTGATCGGGGGCCTCCCGGAATGGGGGTGGATGCCCAGGGTAAGGCCCCGGGCGTACAGTGACCGCCTTCGATACCGAAAGGATCCGTTCGCCGGTTCTCGCGAGGTCGTGTCAGCGCCCTCAGCGCCCTCACTGCCCTCAGGCGTGGTCGAGCGCGTTCTCCAGGGTGTCGACGACCGGGACGCCGAAGGCCATCAGATCGGCCCGGCTGGTCATGCCACCGGTGTAGAGGACCGCGCGTGCCCCGACGTGCTGAGCGGCGTGCGCGTCGTCCAGGCTGTCGCCGATGACGAGGACATCGGCCGGGTCGACGCCGAGGGCGGTGAGGTGGGCCACCATGGATTCGGCCTTGTGCCCGCCGGGGACACCGCGCAGGCCGTCGATCCGGGTGAAGTGGTGGTCGATCCCGAACTCCGCGATCTTGGGAACCAGCCGTTCGTGCGCCCACATGGACAGCAGAGACTGCTTGCCCCCCGCGCGCTCCCAGCTCCGCAGGGTGGAGAGGGCGTCGGCGGCGAGCCCGCACTCCAGCATCAGCCGGTGGTAGTTCTCGTGGAAGCCGAGGTCGAGCCTCTCCCACTCGCCGTCCTCAAGGGCACGGCCGAGCATGCGCTCGTAGGCGGTCCAGATCGGGCGCGTGTAGACCGCGCGGAAGCTGTCGGCATCGTAGGAACGCCCGTAGGGCTCGAACACCGCGTTCGTCGCACCGACGACGGCGTCGATGTCGTGAAACAGCGTGCCGTTCCAATCCCAAACAATGTGTCTCATATTGCCCTCCAGGATAGCGAAATTTCCCGTCGGATCGGCGCCGCGGCAGGGGATACCGTCCTCTCGGCGCCCCGGTCCGAGGCCCGGTCCGAGGTGCTCACGACAGGGCCGGCCGAGGGAGTCTCCTCCGCGCTCGGCCCGCGGGAGGAGAGGACACGAGACTCCGGACGCCACGCTGCTGGACCGGTCTCGCGCCACCAGGTCGGGCCGACATCCATCAGTGATCAAGGCCCTTGACCACCGGCGGGGGCCCGGTCCGACCTCAGGACTCGAACATCGATCCAGCCGAAGAGGATGCTCACCCACCGGCGGCTGTCAGGCACCGAATCCGCCCGATCAGCTGACCCGGTGACTCCCATCAGCCGATCAGGTCGGGGATCTCCTGGGTGGCGTACCACAGGAGCTCGTTCGCCTCGGCGCCGTCCACGGTGAAGCGGGCGTCGTCGTCGCCGCGCTCGGCCGCGGGCAGCGCGGCGAGAGCGGCCTCGACATCCTTCACCGCGGGCAGGTCGTCCACGTGGACCGCGGCGACCAGCTTCAGCGGGACCGCCGCGGCGAGCCGCACCCGGGCGCGCTCCTCCAGGTCGGTGCTCGCGCTCACGTCACCCTCCGGCACGTCGACGGCGACGACCACCCGCCGCGCGGCGACCTCCACCCCGTCGGCGCGGTCGGCGGCGAGCATCCGCAGGGAATGCCTGGCCGCCTCGGTCAGGGCGACGTACTCGAGTTCCTCGGTGTCACCCGAGGCGTACCACTCGGTCAACGCGGGGGTCACCGCGTAGCCGGTCAGCGGGGCCGGACCCAGCTCCCCCACGGCGGCCACACGGGCCAGCGCCGGAAGCGTACACGGCAGGTAGACGCGCATCCATGCCTCGATCTGTCTCTCCGACATCGGCACCGGTTCGGCGCCGATTCACGCATCGAGTGTGCCAGCATCGGCGCCCCCCGGCGTCAAGCGGCACGATCCGACGGCGGCGACCCGCGGCCCGGGCATCGGGCACGGTGACACGGTGAGAGGTGAGCGGGACAGGTCAGCGCAGCGGGACCTGGAACAGGGTCTCCAACTCGGCGATGGTCACCTCGGGGTCACGGTGGTGCACGCCGACGATGCCGAGCCGCCGGGCGGCCTCGATGTTGGCCTTGACGTCGTCGACGAACACGCACTCCTCCCCGGCCAGGCCGATCCTGCCGAGCGCGTGCTCGAAGATCCTGGGCTCGGGCTTGCGCATGCCGATCTCCCCCGAGATGACGACCTCGTCGAAGAAGTCGTCCCAGCCCTCGCGGGGATACTCGTTCGCCCAGGAGTTGGAGAGCAGGCAGGTGCGCAGCCCCGCCGCGCGCGCCTCACGGAGCATCTCGTACATCGGCTCGACCCTGTGGAAGCGGGAGAACATCCTGTTCAGCAACCCCTCGGCGGCCGGTGGCACGCCGTCCGTCGTGATCAGTCTGGCCGCCAGGTCACGTTCGAAGTCCAGGCCGGAGATCTCTCCGCGCTCCAGGGCGTGGATGGTGTTCTCGCCGTTCTCCGTGTTCTCGTACGCGTGGACGATGAGTTCACGCATCACCTCGCGGTAGTGGGCCTCGTCGAGTCTCTCCGCGACGATCCACTCGGCGACCGCTTCGGTGAGATCGACGGTGAGCACACCGCCCCAGTCGATCAGCACACCCTTCAGCATTTCTCCTCCTTGCCGGAACGGCTTCCAGGTTAGGCGCGGACCGGTGGACACGAGCGGCCGCCTCTGTCGAGGTCGTCGCCCCGAGGACGGCGCGCGAGGCCGTCGACCGCGCCGTCCGGGTCCGTGGTGGCACGGGATCGTCCGACGACGTCTCGCTCTCGGCGGTGTACGGCTGGGTCCACGCGACGCGCGTCTTCGGCGATCCGCCCGGGGTTCACGCACCGTGGCCTGCCGCGAGCTCGGGTCGCATACCTCCTAAAACATCCCCAAACAGACAGGGCGCGACCCGACGCTCCGGAGATTCCTCCCCTAACATCCGATTCAACGACCGTTACGCGTTTCACGGTCTCAATACGAGGAAGATTACGAGAATGGCACTCAGGCCATATAACCGCACGTAGAAGGCATGATCGACCTCCTGCGGGCTCCATTTGCAGCTTCCCTCGGTTCCCATGAGGAGGGATCATGGCAGTAGCTCAGGCGAGCCGGTCGCGCGCCCGTACGGCACAGCGACCGACCACATCCGCGACGTCCACCACGCCTGCCCAGGCAGGCAGGAAACAGGACGGCAAATCGTTAACGCTCAAACTTCCGATGATGACCGTTCAGCTGCGGCCTCCGCATGTTCACTTGCCGCATGTCAGCAGGCAGGAGGCGGGACAGGCCATGGACACGGCCAAGTCCTTCCTCCCGCCGGCCGAGCGCATCGCCTACTACGGAGGACTCGGCGCGCTCGCGGTGGCCGGATTGCTCGAATGGCCGGTAGCGGCGGCCATCGGGGTCGGAACGCTGATCGCGCAACGTGCGCGTGGGAAGAACGGGTCGTCGAGCCCGGTCTCCAGACCTTCGACATCCGCCGCCTCGCTCGGCGGCGCCACGTCCCCGACGACGAGGACGACATCCCGGACCCGGACCACCGGTGCCACATCCCGTTCTCGCACGGGAGGCACCACGTCCCGGACACGGGCCGGCACGTCCACCTCACGTTCACGGACCGCGAAGCCCACGGCACGGACCACGCCCTCCCGTACGGCGGCGTCCGCGTCACGCACCGCCTCCAAGACCGCGAGAACCGTCTCCCGAGCCGCGGGCACCGCCGCGTCGCGCACCGCGAGCGCCGCGTCCCGGGCAGCCGGTACCGCGACCCGCGCGGCGGGCACCGCCGCCTCACGCGCGACCCGCACCGCCTCACGGGCGACCGGCGCCGCCTCACGCGCGGCGGGCGCCGCGTCCCGGGCGACCGGCGCCGCGTCTCGGGCCACGAGCCCCACCTCACGGACCCGCACCACCGCGAGCCGTACAGGGGGCACCGCCTCACGGGCCACGAAACCCACATCCCGTGCGAAAAGCACCACCTCACGCGCGGCGGGCGCCGCGACCCGCGCGACCGGCGCCGCCGCCTCACGGGCGACCGGCGCCGCCTCACGCGCGGCGGGCGCCGCGTCCCGGGCCGCGAGCGGCGCTTCCCGGGCCGGCACGTCCACCTCGCGCTCACGGACCGCGAAGCCCGCGTCCCGGGCCGCGAAACCCGCGGCACGGACCACCAAACCGGCATCGCGGACCACGAAATCCACATCGCGACGGGCCGCGACGCCCACCTCGCGGGCTCGCGCGTCGGCGTCCACCTCGCGCACCGCGACCTCCGCGTCACGGGCGACGCCGTCCGCCTCTCGCTCGAAGGGGTCGACCTCCGGGAAGTCGTCCAAGTAATCGCAGCGATGGGGCCGATCAGGCCACGCGTCAACAAAGGCCTGATCGGCCCCGTCGTCTTGTCTGCTGGAGATCTGAATGTTCGTGCCCCGCCTGCTGTCCGTTCCCGCGGAAACCCTCTGGAGCGTCGTGCCCGGTGCGATCAAGGTCGTACCCGGCGCGATCAGAAACGCCCTGCCACATTCGCGTGGGAGGCGTGCCTGTTCCGGAGGGCTCCATGTCGATCTGCGTGTGATCGGCGCTCCGGGGAGCGGCTCCAAGGCCCGGCGGCTGGAGAAGGCCCTGCTGAAGCTGGAGGGGGTCGAGCGAGCGGAGGTCAACGGTGTCCTCGGCTCCGTCTTCGTGGGGTGTGACACGGGCCTGGTCGACCTGGAGAGGCTGATGGCGATCATCGACGCCCTCGACGACGAGGGTGCGGGCGACGATCTGACCGACGACCTGGAAGAGGAAGCCGAAGAAGCCGAAGAGGAAGAGGAAGAGGAGGAAGAGGACACCGAGTCCGGCGAGACCTCGTCTCCGGCACTGAAATTCGTCGCCTCCAGGCTGGTGGAGCACCATACCGCCAGGCTGGTGGAGCGGCACACCCGGGCCGGCATCCGGCTCGGCGCGAACCTGATCGGGACGGGCGTGG
The DNA here is from genome assembly GCF_042898365.1 of Streptosporangium sp. NPDC000509. Classification (NCBI taxonomy): domain Bacteria; kingdom Bacillati; phylum Actinomycetota; class Actinomycetes; order Streptosporangiales; family Streptosporangiaceae; genus Streptosporangium; species Streptosporangium sp. NPDC000509. The sequence goes on from NZ_JBIAYX010000017.1 coordinate 211,563, forward strand.
CGTTCGCCGGGCAGGCGGTGCGCGCACCGTCGATCCCGCCGATCTTTCCCGCCCTGCTGGGCCTGGCCGAGTCCACCCCGAGAGTCCGCCACGAGGTGGAACGCCGCATCGGCGGTCCGGCCACCGTCAACCTGTTCGCGACGGCGAACATCGTCACCCACACCCTGGCGCTGCGCCGGGTGGAGATGCTCGTCCAGTCGATCATCGCCGCGGGCCGCTACACCGAGGCGCGCGACACGCGGCGGGCCTGGGAGGCGCGCCAGCACGAACTGGCATCGAGAAAGGGCTCCTACCGCCACATCCGCACCGCGAGGAAACGGCGTCCCGCGCCCATGGCCCACAGCCCGGTGGATCGGTTCGAACGCGTCGGAAGCCCGGTGGCGGCCGGCGCCTCCGGGCTGACGTACCTTCTCGGCGACGGCCACGCGCGCGCCGTCGCCATGCTCACCGCGACGACGCCCAAGGCCGCGAAACTGGGCCGCGAGTTCTTCGCGGTCGCGATCGGGCGCGCCATGGCGAGACGCGGCGCGATCGTTCTCAACAATCGCGCCCTGCGCCGCATGGACGGCATCGACACGGTCATCCTCGACGCCGACGTGCTCGGCACCGGTTCGTGGGAGATCGACCGCATCATCCCCCTCGGTGACGCGGACTCCGCGAACGGCGAGGGTCTCGACGTACTGCGTGCGCGGCTGCTCACCCTGATCGACGTCGACGACCCCGAAGCGCGAAGGGAGCGCGACACCTGGAAGGCCGAACCCCTCGCGGGTCCCGCCGGGCTCGTCACGGAGGATGCCAGGGACTGGGAGGTCCGGGGGATCCGGGCCGTTCGCGTGACGAGGAAGGGCGTTCCCGTCGCCCTGGTCGGCATGGCGCCGCGGGTCGACCCGCTCGCCGACGCGATCGTCGCCGCGGCCAGGGGTGCGTGCGCCGTGGCGCTCGCGGGAGACGACACGGAACTCGGCCTGCGGCTCGGTATCGACGAGATCGTACCGGGCGGTTCCCGGCTCGCCCGGTCGGTCCGCACCCTCCAGGCGGCGGGCCACGGGGTCGCCGTGGTGTCGGAGCGCCGCATGGCCGCGCTCGCCCAGGCCGACCTGGGGATCGGCGTGCTGCGCCGCTCGGGCCGGGTGCCCTGGGACGCGGACGTGATCGCCGAGCTTGAGGAGGTTCACCTGCTCCTGAGCTGCCTGGGACCCGCGAGGAGGACAAGCGAGCGCTGCGTGTGGCTCACCACCGCGGGAACCGTCGCCGGAGGCGTGCTGACGATCCTCGGACCGGCGGAGAACTCCCAGAGCAAGGCGCAGTTCACAAGCAGCTGCACGTCACTGGCCGCCCTCGTCGCGGGCGGGTGGGCGGGCTGGCAGGCCGGGCGGGAGACGCCGCCGGTCCTGATCGACACGACCCCCTGGCACGCGATGCCGGCCAAGGAGGTCCTGGCCCTGCTGGGCTCGTCTGCCGAGGGGATCAGCGAGGCCGAGGCCAGGCGGCGCAGGTCGGCCACCGGATCGGGAGAGCCGAAGGGCCCCGATTCGCTGCTCCACGTGTCCGCCGAGGAGCTGGCCAATCCGCTCACCCCCGTCCTGGCGGCCGGAGCGGGCCTGTCGGCCATGGTCGGCTCGGTCTCCGACTCGGTGATGATCGGCACGGTCGTGCTCGCCAACGCGCTCATCGGGGGGAGCCAGCGATACAGCGCCGACCGGGCGCTGCACCGCCTGACCGAGGCGGTGGCGATTCCGGTACGACTGCGCCGCCCCCGGGAGCAGGCGAACGCGACCACCGAGGACCTCAAATCGGGCAAGCGGGCGAAGGCGGCTCCCCCTCACGATCCCGGCCCTCACGAGAAGCCGAGCGCCGCCCGCTCCCACGAGCGGGCGCAGGTGACCGTCGAGGACCTCGTACCCGGCGATGTGGTCGAGCTGCGCGCGGGTGACACCGTGCCGGCCGACTGCCGCGTGCTCAAGGCGGTGGGGTTGGAGATCGACGAGGCCGCCCTGACCGGCGAGTCGCAGCTCGTCACCAAGTCGCCGGAGCCCGTCAACGCGCCCGCCGTCGCCGACCGGACCTCGATGGTCTACCAGGGGACGACGGTGGCGGCCGGCAGCGGGCTCGCCGTGGTGGTCGCCGCGGGTGAGTCGACCGAGGCGGCGAGGACCGCCAGGCTCGCCGCGGAGCAGCCCCCGGCCTCGGGCGTGCGGTTGCGGCTGCGGGAGCTGAGCCGGCGGGTCCTTCCCGTCGCGGTCGGATCCGGCGTCGTCCTGCTCGCCGCCGACCTGTTGCGCGGCAACCCCGCGGTGCAGGCGCTCGCGCCGGCGGTGAGCCTCGCCGTCGCCGCCGTACCCGAGGGGCTGCCGTTCGTCGCCTCGGTCGCGGAGCTCGCCTCCGCGCGGCGGCTGTCGACCCGCAAGACCCTGGTGCCGAACCCCTCCACGATCGAGGCCCTCGGCCGGGTGAACGTCCTGTGCTTCGACAAGACGGGAACCCTCACCGAGGGGCGCATCAGCCTGCGGTGCGTCTCCGACGTACAGGACGAGCGCACTCTGGAGGACCTACCCCCCGAGCTGAGGTACGTCGTGACCGCGGGGGTGCGCGCCTGCCCCAAGCACGGTGAGGGGCGTTCCGTCCCGCATCCCACCGACCGCGCCGTGCTCAAGGGGGCCGAGGAGCTGGGCGTGACCGAGAAGGGGACCGGGAGCTGGGAGCGGATCGACGAGCTTCCCTTCGAACCGGGGCGCGGCTACCACGCCGTACTCGGCAAGGGCGACTCCGGCCCGCTGCTGAGCGTCAAGGGCGCCCCTGAGGTCGTGGTCACCCGGTGCACGTCCATTCTTCGCGACGGCCAGGTGGTCCCCCTCACGGACCCTCTCGTGGCGGAGATCGAAAAAGAACTCGACCAGCTCGCCCGGCAGGGCTACCGGGTGCTCGCGGTCGCGGAGCGCCCCGCCTCCAACCGTCGCGATCTCGACGAGTCCCGTATCCAGGAGCTGTGCTTCCTCGGGTTCCTCGGCCTCGCCGACCCCGTGCGGCCCACGGCCGCGGAGAGCGTCGGCCGCCTCACCCGGGCGGGCGTACGCGTCGTCATGATCACGGGCGATCATCCGAGCACGGCCGAGGCGATCGGCGTCGAGCTGAACGTGCTGAACGGCGGGCAGGTGATGACGGGGCCCGAGCTGGACGAGATGGACGACGACGCCCTGGTGGAGGCGCTGCCCGAGGTGACGGTCTTCGCCAGGACCACTCCGGCGCACAAGGCGCGGATCGTCGGCTGCCTGCGCCGGACCGGCAAGGTGGTCGCGGTCACCGGCGACGGCGCCAACGACGCCCCCGCGATCCGGGTCGCGGACGTGGGGATCGCCCTCGGCTCCCGTGCCACCCCGGCGGCGCGGGCGGCCGCCGACATCGTGGTGACCGACGACCGCATCGAGACGATCGTCGACGCGATCATCGAGGGCAGGGCGATGTGGAGTTCGGTCCGCGACGCCCTGAGCATCCTGCTCGGCGGCAACATCGGCGAGATCGTCTTCGCGGTCGGGTCCAGCCTGGTCAGCGGCGGAAACGTGCTGAACGCCCGGCAGCTGCTGCTGGTCAACCTGCTCACCGACATGCTGCCCGCGATGGCGGTGGCCTCCAGGCCGCCGACGGCCACCAGCCCGGAGAGGCTGCTCGACGAGGGGCCCGAGGCCTCGCTGGGGGCCTCCCTGACCCGCGACATCTACCTGCGTGCCGCCACCACGGCGAGCGCGGCGGGTCTGGCCTGGGCGATCGGCAGGGTGACCGGTACGCACGGGCGGGCGAACTCGATGGGGCTGGTCGCGCTCGTGGCGTCGCAGCTGCTGCAGACCCTGGCGATGGGCAGCCGGGATCGCATGGTCGTTCTCGCCTCGCTGCTCTCCCTCGGCGTTCTGGGGGCGTCGGTCTCGCTCCCGTGGCTCTGCCGGTTCTTCGACTGCCGCTACCTGGGGCCGGTGGGGTGGACCGTCGCCCTGGGGAGCGCGGCCGCCACGACGGCGGCCGGGGTGGCCTTCCAGGCGTCGAGGCGGGGTTCGTCACCGAACGTTCACCAAACGGTAACCTCGTGACTGGTGACTTAGACTCCTTTGGTATGAATTATCGCCTTAAGACCAATTTCTCCCTGTGAGGTTACTATGTCCGGATTCATCTCCACCGTGATCGCGAAGGCCGCCGTCATGCTGATCGAGGCCCTGCTCACGCGCATCATCCAGTCGCTCGTCGTCTCGCTGGCCAGGACCGGCAACCTCCAGGTCGCCTGATCCCCCTGACGGCACGGAGCCCCGGGGTCCCGCTCAGCGGCCCCGTGAGGCGATGAGCCGGGCGACCTTGAGATGCTCGGCCGAGCGAAGCACCCGCTCGGCCTTGGCGGGGTCGGCGACCGGCGCCTTGTTCAGCAGGCCGCGAGCGGCCTTCAGCTTCAGCAGTCGCCGGACGGACTGGTCGAGCCGCGCCTCGGAGATCTTTCCGGACGCCACGGCGGCGAGCAGCGCCCGATGGGCCTCGCGGTAGTCCGGCGGCATGAGCAGCAGGTCCACCCCCGCCTGGATCGCCCGTACCGCGACCTCCCCGTCGCGGTACTTCTTGCGTACCCCCGCCATGTCCAGCGCGTCGGTCGAGACGACCCCGTCGAAGCCGAGCCTCTCGCGGAGCAGCCCGGTCAGGATCGGCTTGGAGAGGGTGGCGGGGTCCCCCGAGGGGTCGAGCTTGGGCATCACGACGTGCGCGCTCATGATCGCGTCGACGTCCTTGCCGATCGCCGCGGCGAACGGCGGAGCGTCCAGTCTGTTCCACTGGGACCGGGAGTGCTTGATCACCGGCAGCCCGGTGTGGCTGTCGACGGCGGTGTCACCGTGACCGGGAAAGTGCTTCGCCGTCGCCCCGATTCCCGCGTCGTGGAAGCCCTGTACGGCGGCGGCGACCATCGGCGCCACCTTCTTCGGGTCGGAGCCGTACGCGCGCGGGCCGATCACCGGGTTGCGCGGGTTGAGGTTGACGTCGGCGACAGGCGCGAAGTCGAGGTTCACGCCCAGGGCGCGCAGTTCGGTGCCCGTCACCCTGGCGGCCCGGCGGGCCAGCGAGACGTCGCCGGTCGCGCCGATGACCGAGGCCCCGGGCAGGGGGGTGACCAGGGGGGCGAGGCGGGAGACCTTGCCGTTCTCCTGGTCGATGCCGATCAGGAGCGGGATCTCGGGGGACGCCTTCTGCAGCCCGTTGGTCAACGCCACGACCTGCCGCACATTCTTCACGTTGCCCGCCCAGGGAAAGAGGATCACCCCGCCGGGGCGATAGCGGGCGACCATCTTCGCCGGGGTGTCCACGCCGAACCTCGCCTGGTTCTCCCCCGACGCCGTGTCGGCCGACGGGCCGTACAGCACGGGCATGAACAGCTGGCCGACCTTCTCCTCCACGCTCATCGCGGCGAGCACGCCCTCCACGCCCGGCGCCTCCGCCGTCGCGGAGGCCGCGGGGGGAGCGGAGGGATCGGGAGTCCCAGCGGTCTCGGGTGCCCCGGGGGTCCCGGAGGTCACAGCGGTCGTGCCGGTGGGTGCCGCCGCGTCGGCGTTCGCGGGGGTCTCGTCCGCCCGGGTGGCACCCGAGGTGGGCGGAGCGGCCATCCCCGCCTCGGCGCATCCCGCCATCATCGTCGCGATCACTGCGATACCCGCCACACGTGTCCACCGAGCCATGCCGCTTACGCTATCCGGGCTCGCGCACCGCTGCCTCCGCATCCACCCGGTCACCACCGGCCCCACGCCGCTCACCCGCCGGGTCCTCGCCACCTGTGAAGGGGATCGGCCCACGTCAGAGGCCGAGATCGGCGAGGCCGGGCAGGTGCGAGCGCGCCTCGGCGCGCGCCTCGCCCGCGGAGGAGGCGGCCCGCGCCGCGAGGGCGGCGAGGTGGCACTGTTGCCGCGTGTGGCGCGCCAGCGCGGCCCGCACGGCGGGCAGCGACGGGGCGGACATCGACAGCGAGGTCACCCCGAGCCCGACGAAGACACAGGCGAGGGCGGGATCGGCCGCGGCCTCACCGCAGACCCCGCACGGCCTCCCGCGCTCGGCGGCGCCCGCCGCGGCGAGGGCGACCAGGTCGAGCAGCGCGGGCTGCCATGCCTCCTGGAGCCCGGCCAGCGCGCCCAGCTGCCGATCGGCGGCGAGGGCGTACTGGGCGAGGTCGTTGGTGCCGATGGAGAAGAAAGCAGCACGGACCGCCAGGTCGGCGGCGCGCAGAGCCGCCGACGGGATCTCGATCATCACGCCCGCCGACGGCAACCCCGCCGCGTCGCAGGCGTCGGCGAACCAGGCGGCCTCCTCGGCGGTGGCCACCATCGGCGCCATCACCTGGAGCCTCGCCGACGAACGGGCGGCCGCCGCGGCCAGCGCGGCGAGCTGGGTGTCCATGATCTCCGAGTGCGTCCTGAACAGCCGCACCCCGCGCTCCCCCAGCGCCGGGTTGGGCTCGTGCGCTCCCGGTGGCAGGAAGGCGAGGGGCTTGTCGGCTCCCGCGTCGAGGGTCCGCACGACCACCCCGCCACCGGGGAAGGCGTCCAGAACCTCCAGGTAGGCGGCCTCCTGCTCCTGCTCGGAGGGCGCCTCGGCCCGGTCGAGGAAGAGGAACTCGGTCCGGTACAGCCCGACCCCCTCGGCCCCGTGCTCCAGTGCGGCGGCCACGTCGCGCGGCCCGCCGATGTTGGCGAGCAGCGGCACGGCGTGCCCGTCGGCGGTCCTGCCCGGCCCCTTGGCGGACGCCTGTCCCGCCTTCCGCGCGGCGGCGGCCTCGCGCGCCCGGAGGACCTCGTCGTCGGAGGGCTCGGGCCGTACGAGGCCCGAGGCACCGTCGACCAGCAGCGGCGTCCCCGGAACGATCGAGGTCACCCCCTGGCAGGCCACCACGGCCGGCACCCCCAGGGCGCGGGCGAGGATCGCGGTGTGGCCGGTGGGTCCGCCCTGCTCGGTGACGAAGGCCGCCACCACGTCGGGAGACAGCAGCGCCGTGTCGGCGGGCGCCAGGTCACGGGCGACGAGGACGTACGGCTGCCCGGTGCCGGTGGGCACGCCGGGCATCGACCTGCCCTCGATCACCGCGACGACACGGTCCCTGATGTCGTCCAGGTCCGCGACACGCGCGCCGAGGTATCCCCCGGCCGCGGCGAGCAGGTCGCGGTAGTGGCCGAACGCCTCGTAGACCGCGCGGGCCGCGGAGGTACCCGCCTCGACCAGCCTCGCCACCCCGTCGGCCAGGCCGGGGTCGCGCGCCATCATGGCCTGCGCCTGGAGGATCTCCCTCGCCTCGCCCCCGACGCGGACCCCCCGCTCCTCCAGGTCGGCGGCGACCCGCTCCAGCGCCCGCCCGGCCCTGGCCAGCTCCGCCTCGGCGTCCCCGGCGTCCCCGCCGTGCCGGGAGTCAGGGTCGGGGACGGTCGCCTCGTACGCGAGCACGTGGGCGGGACCGACACCGACCCCGGGGCTGACACCCACCCCGGTGAGTGTGCTCACGGCGCCGACGCGATGTCGGCCAGCCGGTCGACGAGCTCGTCGGCCCCCTCACCCTCCGCCCTGATCACCACGGTGTCGCCCTCCCTGACGTCGAGCGAGAGGACCCCCAGGATGCTCTTCGCGTTCACCGGCTCGCCACCCCCCTTGGCGACGGTGACGTCCAGGGACGCCTTGGCGGCCGTCTGGACGAACGTCGCGGCGGGTCTGGCGTGCAGGCCGACCTCCGACTTGACGATGACTTGGCGTTCGGCCACGTGTTCCTCCCGAGAGTCCTCTCGCGGTCTAGACCGCGAGATCGTTGGGCGACAGGGGCCAGGCGACCCCCGTCAGGTCGGTGACCACGAGATCGGCCCCGGCCAGCTCGGTGCCCGCGTGCGTGGTCGCTATGCCCACGCACGCCATGCCCGCCGCCTTCGCCGCCGTGATCCCGGCAATGGAATCCTCGAACGCCACACAGTGTGCCGGATCGACCGACAGGCGTGCGGCGGCCAGGAGGAATCCCTCGGGATCGGGCTTGCCCACGATCACGTCGTGGGCGGACACGATCGTCTCCAGCAGGTCGCGGACACCGACCTGCGCGAGCCGTTCCTCCGCCCAGTCACGGTCGGCGGAGGTGACGACCGCGACCGGCGAACCGTGCGCCGCGACCCTGCGGACCAGTTCGGCGGCGCCGGGCACCGGCACGATGCCGGGCAGGCCGGGATGGTCCTGGAAGGAGAAGACCTCCTCGATCAGGTCGTCGATCCGCTTACCGGGGAAGAGATGGGCGCGCTCCGTCAGGACGTCGCGCCCACGCCGTCCCATGAATCCGCGCAGCACGATCTCGTCGTGGACCACCCCGTGGCTGTCGAGCAGCATCGACCACATCGCCATGCTCCGCCGCTCGGTGTTGATCAGCGTTCCGTCGAGATCGAAGAGTGCCGCCTTCACGGGCGGTCTCGCTGTCGTCGCCACTTCTCGTCCCCACTCTCGGCTTCGCGGCCGGTGTCGCACGGCCGGTGTCTCGTGGTCGCTTCCGCGAGCTCTCAGACCGGATCGTCCCACTCGAAAAGGTCGTCCCCGGCGTCGACGGCCCCCGTGGCCAGGCCGGTGACGGCACTCGCGGCGGCGTCGAGCGCCACGACCGGGCAGATCGGGCAGCGCCCGCCGGCCTCGATCCCGGCCGGATCCCACGCCACCACCGGCTGCCCCGCGCTCACCCGGTCACCCTCGGCGGCCAGTGTCTCGAAGCCCTCGCCCCTGAGTTCGACCGTGTCGATGCCGAGGTGGACGAGGACCCCCCGGCCGTCGTCGCCGACGACCACGAACGCGTGCGGGTGCAGCTTGACGATGGTGCCCGCGATGGGAGAGAGCACCCTGCCGGGCGCCCTGTCCGGCTCGATCGCCACACCGGGCCCGACCAGTCCTTCGGAGAAAACCGGGTCGGGCACCGAGCCGAGCCGCACGGCCACCCCCGCGACCGGTGCCAGAACTGTGGTCACCGTTCCCCCCTCGGCCTGCCGCCGCCCGCGAGGGCGGCCCGTCCCTGCCCCTGCCGCCCCTGCCACCCGCGTCGCCCGTACCACTCGCGCCGTTCGGGCACACCCCCGCCGTGAGAGCGTCCTCCCCTGCCCTGACCGGCTCGTGCCCATGTCCATGTCGGTCGTGCTCAGCCGATGATGTCCTCGATGTCGCTGGCGATCGTGTCGGCCTCGGGGCCCACCACCACCTGGACGACGTTGCCCGCCGCCATCACACCGTGCACGCCGGCCGCCCGCAGGGCGGCCTGGTCGACCCTGGAGGCGTCGCGCACCTCGGTGCGGAGCCGGGTGATGCACGGTTCGATCTCGATGATGTTGTCCGCCCCACCGAGTCCAGCGATGATCGCGTCGGCGTCGGCCGCCATGTCGCCCTCCAGATGTGATCACCCTGTCCCCAAGGCTATGACCAGGCTAAAGGACATGTCACGATCAGTCGGTCTGGGTCACCTTGTTGAGACCTCGGGGGGAGTCGGGGTCGATCCCCAGCCTGCGCGCGAGCGCCTCGGTGAGCAGCTGACCTGGGACGATGAGGCCCAGCGGCGCGACCCACTCGGGAAGGTCGGGGCCGTTCAGCGCGGCGGTGGCGACCGAGGAGAGCGCATTGCCGCCGCCGACCGTGTACGCCGAGGCGCCCGCGCCGGTCACCCTCTCCGCGAGCGCCACGGTGCCCGCCAGGGTCGGGCCCTCGCCCGCCGCGACCAGGATGGCCGGGGTGTCGGAGTCGACCACGGCGATCGGGCCGTGCAGAAGGTCGGCGTACGACAGGCCCATCGCGTGCAGGTAGCAGGCCTCCTTGAGCTTGAGCGCCACCTCCAGCGCGGTGGAGAAGGCCAGACCCCGGCCGGAGACCACGACACCCGGCTTGTCGGCCAGGCCCTCGACGATCGCCTCCAGGTCGCCCGGGTCACCGATCAGCTTCTCGACCGCGTCCGGCACCCGCCGCAGGTCGGCGGCGTCGACGTCCGCACCGAGCCCGAGGGCGAGCACGGCGAGCGCGGCGAGCGCGGTGGTGTAGGTCTTGGTGGCGGGGACGGCCTTCTCCTCGCCCGCGACCGTGCACAGGGCGAGGTCGGCGGCCTGCGCGAGGGGGGTCTGCTCGCCGCCGTTGGTGATGGCCACGGTCCTGGCGCCGCAGTCCTTCGCCCAGGCGAGGGTCTCGACGATCTCCTCGGTCCTGCCCGACTGGGAGAGGGCGACGGCCAGCACACCGTCGAGGTCCAGCCTGCGCCGGTAGGTCGTGGCGATCGAGGGAGCGGCGAGCGTGGAGAGCCTGCCCGTGTGCGTCTCGGCGAGATAGCGGCCGTAGACCGCGGCGTTGTCGGAGGTGCCGCGGGCGATGAACAGCAGCTGGCGGGTCTGCCCGGCGAGCCGCTCCACCTCCCCGACCCTGGGGAGAAGTGCGTCGAGCGTGGCTCGCAGCGCGGCGGGCTGCTCGGCGATCTCGCTGCGCATCTTGGTCGTCATCTCGCGCTCATCCTTCGGTTCGGACGGACGAGACCGGGCCGTTACCGATCCGTCTCCGGTCCGTACGTTGACACCCTTTTCCGGCCTGTGGTCTAGTCCGGACTAGACCAGTACGAACCATAGCTCATGAGGCATCTCAGATCGAGGGGGGAGGATCCTGTGGCCCGGATCGATCCGGACAGCCCGGTGCCCAAATACTTCCAGCTCCGGGAGATCCTGCTCGATCTCATCGAGAACAACGAGCTGGCGATCGGCACGGCGATCCCGTCGGAACGCGAGCTCTGCCAGCGCTTCGGACTGTCCCGCATGACCGTGCGGCAGGCCGTGGACCACCTCGTCTCGGAGGGCAGGCTGCAGCGGGTGGCGGGCAAGGGCACCTTCGTGGCCCGCCCCAAGATCGAGATGTCCCTGCGGCTCACCTCCTTCAGCGACGAGATGCGCGCCAGGGGCATGGAACCCGGCTCCCGCGACCTGGACCGGCGGGTGGTCAGGGCGAGCGCGCACCTGGCGCGGGAACTCGGCATCCAGCCGGGCGACGAGGTTCACTTCATCGAACGGCTGCGGACCGCGGCCGACGAGCCCATGTGCATCGAGCGGGCCCACATTCCCGTCTCCCTCGCGCCCGACCTCGACACCCACGACCTGACGGGCCGCTCCCTCTACGCCCTTCTGGAGACCCGCTACGGCCTGGTGCTCGACGCCGGAGAGCTCACCATCGACGGCGGCATCGCCGATCCCGGTGACGCCGACCTGCTGAAGCTGCCGCGCGGCGGGGCCGTGCTGCTACTCCAGCGACGCTCCTTCGCGGGAGGTGTCTGCGCGGAACTCGGGGTGTCCACCTATCGCGCCGACCGCTACCAGCTCCGTACGATCCTGGAGATACCGACCCGCCGCAGCTGACCACGCTTCTCGGCCACAGCCGAGACCCGCCACCGACCTCGCTTCTCGACCACATCCGAGACCGGTTACCGGCCTCGACTTCCCGCGCACGTCCCGTCCACCGCCGACCTCGCCCTCCGACCTCGCCCTCCGACAACGTCCCATCCACCGTGCCCGTACCGCCACCGTCACCCCCCGCCCACCGCCCCTTCGCCGCCCTCCTCCCTTCCAGCCTCTGGAGGAAAGCCCGATGAGCCCTCTCTCGGCGGACGCGGGTCCGCCCGCCGCCCACCCGCGCGGGTCCGCGGCGATGAGCGTGCTCCAGCGCCTGGGACGGTCCCTGATGCTGCCGATCGCGGTCCTGCCGGCCGCGGGTCTGCTGTTCAGGCTCGGGCAGGACGACCTCCTCGGCCGGACCGACAGCGCGCTGCTCGACGACGTGGCCCGGGTCGTCGGCACCGCGGGCGGCGCCCTGTTCGACAACCTGCCCATCCTGTTCGCGATCGGCGTCGCCATCGGGTTCGCCCGCAAGGCCGACGGCTCCACCGCCCTGGCGGCACTCGTCGGCTACCTGGTCTTCCACGCCGTGAGCATGAACATGTTCTTCATCCTCTTCGACGCCGATCTGAGGGGGCCCATCACCACGGAGGTGTTCGACAGGAGCGACCCCGGCGTCCCCGACACGGTGCTGAACCTCGGCGCGCAGAACCCGACCCGGGTGCTCGGGGGGATCGTGATGGGCCTGGTCTCGGCCCTGCTCTGGCAGCGCTACTACCGCACCAAGCTGCCGACCTGGCTCGCCTTCTTCGGTGGGCGTCGCCTGGTGCCGATCCTCACCGCCTTCGCCGGGCTCGTGATCGGCGTGCTCTTCGGCTTCGTCTGGCCGTTGCTGGGCGGCTGGGTCCGCGCCTCGGGGGCCTGGCTCGCCTCCAACAGCGAGCTCGGCGCCGGGATCTACGGCATGATCAACCGCGCCCTGCTCCCCCTCGGCATGCACCACATCGTCAACAACGTGATCTGGACCCAGGTGCCCGAGTGCGTGGTCGACGGCAAGAAGCTCGCCGGGGACCTGATCTGCTTCAACAACGGCGCCGTCGGCTACGGCGGCTTCGAGGCCGGCTTCTACCCGGTCCTCATGTTCGGCCTGCCCGCCGCCGCGATCGCCATCTGGCGGGCCGCGCCACCGCACCGCCGCACCGCGGTCGGCTCGATCATGATCTCCGCGGCGCTCACCGCGTTCCTCACCGGGATCACCGAACCGATCGAGTTCGCCTTCATCTTCGTGGCGCCGGTCCTGTTCGTGATCCATATCGTGCTCACCGGCATCTCCATGGCCGTCGCCTCCGCCCTGGGCGCCAAACTCGCCTTCAGCTTCTCCTCCGGATTGATCGACCTCGGCCTGTACGGGACCGCGCCCAACGCCCGGGGGATACCGATCATCATCGTGATGGGGCTGTTCTACGCGGTGATCTACTACACCGTTTTCACCTTCCTGATCAGAAGACTGAACATCATGACCCCCGGCCGCGAGCCCGAACCCGACGTCGACTCCGGGGAGTCCTCCACCCCGGTGCGGGGAGGCGCGGACGGTGGCCGGACACCGGGAGACACGAACAGCGACCGGGCTCGGGAAGACACGAACACCGGGCGGGCGCGAAGCCGGGCGGATGACAATCCGGCACGGGAAAACGCGGACACCGACCGGGCTCGGGAAAACACGAACACCGGCCGGGCCCAGGGAGACGCGGAGAGCGGACCGCCCCTCTCCTGAGAGGTGCGCCGAGTGGTTTCGGCCGTCCGTCGGCGATCACGGCTTTGGCCACAACCCGCCTCAACCGGAAACGACCGCTCCAACCTGAGGCGACCTTCTCCACCCAACAGGACGAATCGACCGCGATTTCCGGGAAGTTGGCGGGCCGCGTATCTGCACAGCGGGCCGGAAACTCCCTGATGTGTTGATTTCCCCGCCCCCGGACCAGCACATCGGAGCCCTCATGCCGCCCCCACGACGCCCGGCAGCACTCCCCAGAATCGCCCCCTCCCCCGCCGCGGAACCGCCCTACGACGACGACCGCCCCACCGGGAACGCCCCGGCCGTACCGCCGTACGTGCAGGGCACCCTCGCTCTCGCCCTCGATCCCCGAGAGCCTGGCTCCTCGGCCGGGAAACCGCTGGTCTGGGGCCCGCCCGGCGCGGTCCCCGGCGAGCGGAGACTGCGGGCCCTCGCGCAGGCCGTCGCCGAGATCCTGTCCGGAAGGCGCCCCCCGGCGAGCGTCTCCTGTCACCTGACCGGCAGGGTCCAGGCCGAGCTGGCCAGGAGCGGGAAGGTCATCGACAGTGCGCGCCCGCCCCGGGTCGGCAGGGTCCACGTCTCCCAGCCCGAGGACGGGATCGTGGAGATGTGCGTCGTGGTCGACTGCGGCGACCGCTCGCGCGTCCTGGCGTTGCGGCTGGAACGCAGGGGCGTGCGCTGGCTGTGCACCGAGTTCGAGACGGCCCCCGACCGCGTCCCGCGCCGAGGGCCCGCGACGCCCAGGCCCACCGCCGCGTCCGCAGCTCGTCCCCGAAGGCCGTGAAGGCCGTGAAGCCGACGACCCCCTGACCGGCCCGCTCGCGACAGGGTCCGCCGCACGCGTCGCTCGTTCCAGGAAATCGTGGCCGGCCGCCCCCGCGCGGAGCCCGCCACGCCCGTGACCGCTCGCTGCCGGAATCCGTGCGGCCACCGCCCCCGGCCCGCCGCGCTCCGCCCGGAGCGGAGGAGATCCGGACACGCCGGAGGGCCCGCACCGTGGTGGTGCGGGCCCTCCGGCGACGGTCAGACCTCGACGTTCTTGGGGTCTCCGTGGCAGCGCTTGTACTTCTTGCCGGAGCCGCAGGGGCACGGGGCGTTGCGCTCCACGTTGCCGTACGCGTCGCGCTGTGCCTTGGTGCTGACCCGGGTGTGCTCCACCTCGCCGCTCTCGCCGGGAGCCGTGTACTCCAGCTCGGCGGGACGCTGCGGGCCGCGCAGGCCACGGGCGATGATCGAGCGGGTCTCCGCGAGCGCGGCGTCCTCGGAGTGGTCGTGCTCCTCGACGATCGGGTTGCTCTGGACCTCGACCTCAAGGTTGAACAGGTAGCCGACCGACTCCTCCTTGATGCCCTCAAGCATCTGGGAGAACATCTCGAAGCCCTCACGCTGATACTCGATCAGCGGGTCGCGCTGGGCCATCGCCCGCAGGCCGATGCCCTCCTGGAGATAGTCCATCTCGTAGAGGTGCTCGCGCCACTTGCGGTCGAGGACCGACAGGATGACGCGGCGCTCCAGCACCCGCATCGCCTCCGGGTCCATGGCCTGGGCGTTGATCTCCTCTTCGCGACGGTCGTAGGCGGCCATCGCGTCGGCCTTGATCCGCTCGTCGAGGAACTGGGCGGTCAGCTCCTCGCGTCCCCCGGCCTCCTCGATGAGCTGCTCGGCGGTGATGCTGATGGGGTACAGCTGGCCGAGGGCCTTCCACAGCTTGTCGAGGTCCCACTCCTCGGCGAAGCCCTCGGCGGTGGCGCCCGCGATGTACTCGTCGATCACGTCGTTGACGAAGCCGCGGATCTGCTCGTGCAGGTCCGCGCCCTCCAGCACCCGGTGACGCTCGGCGTAGATCACCTTGCGCTGCCGGTTCATGACCTCGTCGTACTTCAGAACGTTCTTACGGATCTCGAAGTTCTGCTGCTCGACCTGGTGCTGGGCGGAGGCGATGGCCTTGGAGACGATGCCGGACTCGATCGGGACGTCGTCGGGGATGTTGAGACGCGTCATGATCATCTCGACCCTCGCCGAGTTGAACAGGCGCATGAGGTCGTCTTCGAGCGAGAGGTAGAAGCGCGACTCGCCCGGGTCGCCCTGACGGCCGGAACGACCGCGGAGCTGGTTGTCGATGCGCCGCGACTCGTGCCGCTCGGTGCCCAGGACGTAGAGGCCGCCGAGCTCGGTGACCTCGTCGTGCTCGGCCTGCACGGCCGCCTTGGCCTTCTCCAGCGCCTCGCCCCAGGCCTTGTCGTACTCCTCCGGGGTCTCGACCGGGTCGAGACCCCGGCTGCGCAGCTCCAGGTCGGCACGGAAGTCGGGGTTGCCGCCGAGCATGATGTCGGTGCCTCGACCGGCCATGTTGGTCGCCACGGTGACGGCGTGCTTGCGGCCCGCCTCGGCGATGATGGCCGCCTCACGGGCGTGGTTCTTGGCGTTGAGGACCTCGTGCTTGACGCCCTTGCGCTTGAGCTCCTTGGCGAGGCGCTCGGACTTGGCGACGCTCGTGGTGCCGACCAGCACCGGCTGGCCCCGCTCGTAGCGCTCCTTGATGTCCTCGACGCTCGCCAGGAACTTGGCGTCCTCGGTCTTGTAGACCACGTCGGCCTGGTCCTTGCGGATCATCGGCCGGTTCGTCGGGATCGGGACGACGCCGAGCTTGTAGGTCTGGTGGAACTCGTTGGCCTCGGTCGCCGCGGTGCCGGTCATGCCGGAGAGGGTCTCGTAGAGGCGGAAGTAGTTTTGCAGCGTGATCGTGGCGAGAGTCTGGTTCTCGTCCTTGATCTTGACGCCTTCCTTCGCCTCGATGGCCTGGTGCATGCCCTCGTTGTAGCGGCGTCCGTGCAGGACTCGACCGGTGAACTCGTCGACGATCAGGACCTCGCCGTCGACGACGATGTAGTCCTTGTCCTTCTTGTAGAGCTCCTTGGCCTTCAACGCGTTGTTGAGGAAGCCGACTAGGTGGGTGTGCTCGGGCTTGTAGAGGTTTTCGATGCCGAGCCAGTCTTCGACCTTCTCCACGCCGGACTCGAAGATGCCGACCGTGCGCTTCTTCTCGTCGACGGCGTAGTCGCCGGTGTTCTCCTCGCCGTCCTTGCCCTCGGTGCCCCTGCGGAGCCGGGGGACGATCTTGGCGAACTCGGCGTACCACTTGCCGGACTGCTCGCCGGGGCCGGAGATGATCAGCGGCGTCCTGGCCTCGTCGATGAGGATGGAGTCGACCTCGTCGACGACGGCGAAGTGGTGGCCGCGCTGGACGCACTCCTCGAGCGACCACGCCATGTTGTCGCGCAGGTAGTCGAAGCCGAACTCGTTGTTCGTGCCGTACGTGATGTCGGCGTTGTACTGCTTGCGACGCTCGTCGGCCGGCATGTTGGCCAGGATCACGCCGACTTCGAGGCCGAGGAAGCGGTGGATACGGCCCATCTCGTCACCGTCACGCTTGGCCAGGTAGTCGTTGACCGTGATGACGTGGACGCCCTTGCCCGAGATGGCGTTGAGGTAGGTGGGCAGCGTACAGGTGAGGGTCTTGCCCTCACCGGTGCGCATCTCCGAGATGTTGCCCATGTGCAGGTTGGCCCCGCCCATGATCTGCACGTCGAAGTGACGCTTACCCAGAACCCGCCTGGACGCCTCGCGAACCGTGGCGAACGCCTCGGGAAGCAGGTCGTCAAGGGATTCACCCTCGGCGTAGCGCTGCTTGTAGTCGTCGGTGAGCGCGCGCAATTCGGCGTCGGTCAAGCTCGTGAAGTCGTCTTCGATGGAGTTGACCTGGTCGGCGATCCGCTTGAGCTTACGCAGAAGCTTGCCTTCGCCGGCGCGAAGAATTCTATCGAGAAAGGCTGGCACTTTAGGTAAAGCTCCTCGCAGGTCTTCCGCGGCCGGACCGGCCCGGCTGAGGACGAGACATGGTTCTCCGCTGCCATCGTAGGCGGTTCCGCCACCAGACACAGCCACCCCCAAAGACGCTCTTGTGGCCCTGGGAGTTCCTTGCCCGCTTCTTTGAGAGAGTACGACCAGCTTCATAGGGTATGTCGCTCTTTGCCGCGTCCGCGAGGGATTCGCGCGGGCGCGTCGCCATGCCTGGTCACTGCCTGGGAGGAGGAGTCGTGATGACGGAGGACACACGTCCGGCAGGTGGCGGGACCCACGAGGGTCAGGGGGGCGACGGCGGTCCCGCGCTCCACAAGGGCTCGGGGGGCCACGGGGGAAGGGCGTCGTCCTGGCTCGCGGTGACCGTGATCCTGCTGGGCTTCACCGTCGCGGGGGTCGCCCTCTGTCTGGGCCCCAACTGGTTCGTCTTCTGGATGGGTGCGGCGGTCTGCGCCATGGGCGGCGTTCTCGTCCTGGTCTTCCGCGTCTTCCAGGACATCGTCGTCGAGGCTCCTCGCAGGATGAGCGGAACCGGCCGGAGCGTCCTGGACTGACCGCCCGGCGCGGCGGAGTTCGCCCCGGTTCATCCCCGGACGCGGCGGGCGCGCGCTCATCCCCGCCCGCTCCGGACGCCCCCCTGACACCGGCGTGGCCGCGTTGTCGGTGTCAGGCGCTAGCCTCGGCCCACGACGTGTTGTCTCCCCCTGGGGCGGTCATGCAGCTCTCCCTTTCCTCCGACGAGGCCCGCCGCGTCATCCTGCGCGCCCAGGGGTTCCTGGGCGCCGAGTCCCGGCGAGGCGGCGCCCCCGCGACCCTGCGCCGTCTGGGCGCCGTCCAGCTCGACACGATCTCCGTGCTGGCCCGCTCCCACGAGCTGGTCGCGTACGCCCGCCTCGGCGCCGTCGGCAGGCAGGAGGTCGAGCGGGCCTACTGGGACGAGCCCGCGCGGGCCTTCGAATACTGGTGCCACGCCGCCTGCATCCTGCCGATCGGCGACTGGGCGCTGTACGCCTTCAGACGGAGATACTTCCGCGCGAGGAAGTTCCGCTGGCACGAGGTCCCCGACAGCGTCGACAAGGTGCTGAACCTGGTCCGTGAGAGCGGCCCGGTCACCACCGCCGACATCGGCGGCGCCAAGAAGGGCGGACCGTGGTGGGACTGGTCGGACTCCAAGATCGCCATTGAGTGGCTGCTCGACACCGGCGAGGTCGTCTGCACGCGCAGGGTGGGCTGGCGCCGCGTCTACGACCTGGCGGAGCGCGCGGTCCCCGCGGACCTGCTGGCCGAGGAGTTGTCCGACGCCGAGTGCGTCACCCGCCTCGCCGGGATGGCCGGGGCCGCGCTCGGCGTGGCCACCCGTGCCGACCTCGTCGACTTCCTGCGGCTGAAGGCCCCGGAGGCACGGCTGCTCGACGCGTGCCTGCTCGACGGCTCCACCGGGCTGGTGCCCGTCCGCGTCGCCGGGTGGCCCGAGCGGTCCGCCGACGCCTGGGCCGACCCGGCCGCGCTGGAGACCGAGCCCAGGGGCCGTCACCGCACGACCCCGCTCTCCCCGTTCGACTCCCTGGTCTGGGATCGCGCCCGCACCGCCCGTGTGTTCGGCTTCAACCACCGCCTTGAGGCGTACGTGCCCAAGGAGAAGCGCGTCCACGGTTACTTCACGATGCCGGTCCTCGCCGGGGGCCGGCTGATCGGGCGGATCGACCCGGCCCGGGAGGGGTCCACGCTGGTGGCCCGTCAGGTGAGCCTCGAAGGCGATGTCACACCGGCCAGGGGCGCCGCCTCGCTGGCCGGAGCGCTCTGGGAGGCCGCGAGCTGGGTCGGCTGCGAGGCCGTCCGGGTCGAGCGCGTCGATCCTCTCCTGGCAGGCCCCCTGCAGGACGCCCTGAAGGACGGCGCCCAGGGCTGAGCGCGGTGACCTCGCGGCCCGGCCCGCGAACGTGATGCCCGGGGCCGGGCGCGGTGACCGCCGGGCGGTCACCGCACCGGGCACGCGTCAGGTGATCTCAAGCATCCGCTCGCGGACCGCGTAGACCACCGCCTCCATCCTGGAGTGGAGCTGAAGCTTGTCCAGGATGTTTCTGACGTGGTTCTTCACGGTGTTCTCCGAGATGAACAGCTGCTTGGCGATCTCGCGGTTGTTCATGCCCTTCGCGACGAGACGGAGCACCTCCATCTCCCGGTCGGTCAGGCGCGGAACGGGGAGTTGCGGGGGGCGCTCGGCCTCCTTACGGCTCATGTTGGCGAACTCGCTGATGAGTTTGGCGGCCATCGCCGGATTGATCAGCGACTGCCCCTCGTGGACGCCGCGGACGGCCTCCGGGACCTCGTCGAGTTGGACGTTCTTCAGCAGATAGCCGGTGGCACCCGCCTTGATCGCCTCGAAGAGATCCTCCTCCTCGTCACTCACCGTCAACATGATGATCCGTGTGCTCGGCACCGAGGCCTTGATCTCACGAGTGGCCTCGATACCGCTCCTCCGTGGCATCCGGACGTCCATGAGCATGACATCCGGGGTGAGGCGGTCGGCGAGTTCGACCGCCTCCTGCCCGTCGCTCGCCTCGCCGACAACCTCGATGTCCGTCTCCGCGGCCAGCGCCATCTCCAGACTGCGGCGGATCAACGCGTGATCGTCAACGATCAGCACGCGGATCGGTTCGCCGTGTCCGGACGGGCCGGTTGCGTCGTCGGGTTCCGTCACGCCTCCTCCTCGGGGGGCCAGAGCCGGTGGACCGCCATGATTACACGGGTTTCATGGTCCTCGGTTGGTCGGAGAGGATCTTCGAACGCGTTCTTCAGGGCTCAACGAGCCGCAGCACGCCGTAGTTGTACCCCTGTCGGAGGTATACGACGCTTGGCTGCCCGCTCTCCTTGTCACGGAAGAGATAGAAATCGTGTCCCACGAGTTCCATCTCAAGAAGGGCCTGATCGACGGTCATCGGATCGGCCTCGTGGAACTTCTCCCTGACCATCAGCGGACCGTCCCCGTCCATCTGGATCGGGATGATGCTCTTGTCCTCCGTGACGTCGGCGTCGGCCTCGCTCTTGGACGCGGCCGGCGACTGCTCGGTGAACAGATGAGCCGGGGCGGTGTCGAAGGATTCGGCGAGCGCGGTGGCCGTCAGTTCGGCGACCGAGGGCGGGCAGTGGTTGCCGTGATGGATCTTCCTGCGGTCGGCGAGCCGCCGCAGCCGTCCTTCGAGCTTGCCGAGTGCGATGTCAAGGGCGGCGAATCGGTCGTCGGCCGAAGCCTCCGCCCGGATCGCGGGACCACGTGAATGAATGGTGAGCTCGACGCGCTCTCGCTGATCGACGATACGTGGATTACTTTCCTTGGACACCTCCACGTCAACGCGGATGAGCTTGTGGTCCAAACGCTCGATCCTGGCCAGCTTGGTATTCACCTGGTCTCGGAATCGGTCACTCACTCCGGTGTGCCGACCCTTGACGATGATCTCCATGCACAGCCCCCCTTCGAACCTCGACGGTGGTATTGCGACACCCGCTCGGCCGACCTGGTCTTCGTCCCCACATCCGCCTGCTGAGGGTTTCGCAGCTCTTTGCCACTACATGCCCTTCTCTTCTGGCAAGGAACATCTGGCTCCCTGGGAAGGCAGGACTTACCTCTAAGCCGCACCGTGATCGATCGACGAGAAGTCGTCTTACGTGGACCGTTTCGCCTGCGGCTGGCATCGGCTAGCCGGGCCGGCCTCCTCGCGGAGGTCGGTCCGGTGCAACCACGGACCCGAGCGGGTGCCATGGCTCAGACGCTATCCGCATCCCGGCCGAATGTCAGCCTGACCGTGGGCCAAAGGATCACTTTGCGTAATCCAGGACCGGGCGACCGGCTCCGGGGCTCCCGCTCCTGGAAGGCGACGGCGGGAGCGGCGAGGGCTTCCCACGTTCTTGAGCAGCCATGAGGGCATCGTCGAGACGGTCAGGACAGTGAGGTGTGGCGTCGAGGTGACCCCACGATCGGGTCACCACCTCACCCTGCGTCACGATCCGTCGCGATCACCGGTTTTCGATCTCCGGCGTGTCGCGGCGACCGTGGCGGCGAGGGAGGGCGTGAGCCCCGCCTCGCGCATCGCCCTCGCCGCCTCCGCGAGCGTCGCACCGGTGGTGACGACGTCGTCGACCAGCACAATCGCCTCCGTACCGCCCCAGGAGCGCGGCACAGGCGCGTTGCGGCCGATCGTGACCGTAAAGGCGGAGGAGAGATTGGCGGCCCGCTGGAGGGAACTCAGCCCCGCCTGGTCGGCGACGCGGCGGCGCTGGGCGAGCACCCGTGCCACGCTCGCGGGCCAGCCGGCCTCGCGGAGGTAACCGGCCGCCAGCGTCGCGAGCCGGGTCACCGGGTCGTGCCCGCGGCGCCTCAGGGCCGGGCGGGCGCTGGGCACCGGCACCAGCAGCACCGGCCGCTCGCCGGCCGCCGTCGCCACCGCGAGGGCGAGGGCCCCGGCCAGCGGAGGGGCGAGGGCCGTGCGACCGCGCTCCTTGTAGGCGATGATCGCTCGCCGCACGGCGGGGGTGTATTCGGCCGCCGACCAGCACTCGGGCAGGCCTGGCGGAACGGGGTCCGGCATCCGGAGGGCGGGCGCCCCGTGCAGCTCCTTCGCGCAGCGGGGACAGACGAGGGCGCCCAGCGCGTCGCATCCGGCGCAGCGGGGCGGCAGGATCAGGTCGAGCATGGCGGTCGTCACGGATCCAAGGTTGCATACGACACCGACAAAAAAGCCCAGCCCAGGGTACCGGAGGGGGGTTCGGTCCCCCACCGGAGGCGATGGAAGGAGTCGCTCGACTCAGCTCAGGGGGAAGGCCGGGAAGGCGGGACCGTCCTCCGTGAAGTCCGTGGTCCCGGTCTCGTTCTTGACCAGCGACTCCCACCTGGTGGAGTTCCAGAACAGGACCTGCCGGGCCCCCTGCTCGTCCCTGGCCCCGGCGAGCAGGGTGCTGTCCAGGGCGGTGATGCTCTCGATCCGGGAGTCGAAGGGCAGGGACTTGGGCTCGGCGGAGACCGAGGCCTCGAGCAGTTCCGACTTGCCGGTGAGCGCGTACAGGGTCTTGCCGTCCTTCCAGGCGATGTCCTTGATCGTCCGGTTGCCGTCGGCGTTGACCACGGTCTGGAGGTTGGTGACGCGGGTGTTCTCCCGCTCTCCGATGACGGTACCGACCTGGACCTGCTCGCCCAGCCCGTCCTTGACGATCACGGCGACGTGCACGCCGTCCCGCGCGACCTTGAGCGACTTGACGTACAACGTCTCCAGGTCCGGGGCCGACACCCGGTACCGGTGTTTGTTGTCGCCGTCGTGCCGGGTGATGACCGAGGCGTGGTCGTTGGGCCGGTCGACCGTCCAGAGCGTGTGATAGCGGTCCCAGGCGGGCGGGGCGAGGGAGACCCCCGTGCTCCAGTCGCGCCACTCACCGCCCGCGGCGAGCGGCGCGACGGAGACGCTCCTGCCGTCTCCCGAGAGCACCGCCACCTGCTGTACGGGCTGGCCACTGATCGCGGGGTGGGTCCCCACCCCCTTCTGACCGGCCCTGCCGGGCACGGGCCGCCCGACGTTCTCCTTGTCCAGCAGCCGCAGCGCGCCGCCCGCGAGATAGAACGGGTAGACGGCGTCGGGGGTCGTCCAGGGGTCGAAGTTCGAATGCTCCTGAGCGTCGATCTGGAGGGACGTGTCGGGATAGTACGACTCGCCGTTCACGGTGACCTCGAAGCCCCAGCCGCCCTTGGTGAGCGCGGCGAGCGTCGCGGCGAGCTGGGCCGACATCGGGTCGATCAGGTCGGAGTCCACCCGCCTGGTGAGGTCGACGACGACCCGGTTGTTCTCGATGGTGACGTCGATGAGCTCGGTGCCGGTGAAGGCGGTGCGCACCGCGTCCTTGAGGGAACTGCTCGGCCCCCTGATCAGCCGCTCGACCGTCGTCTTGGCGAAGTTGGCGGCCGGGTCGATCGGCACCCGCACCTGGTCGACGACCAGGCCCTTCCACTGGGAGTCGAGGAAGTACAGGTCGACGGGCAGGTAGCCGCGGGCGACGTCGGCCTCGGACAACAGGAGCCCGTCGGGGGCCGCGCTGATGCGCCACTCGCCGTTCGCGTCCTTGGCGAGGGTGAACGCCTGGTTCAGCGTGCCGCCGCTCGGGCGGTATCGACCGTCCTGATCGATGATCGCGGTTTTGCTGCCCTTGAGCGTCACCTGGGCCTGCTTGTCCTCGTCGCGGAGGGGCGCGAACTTCTCGTACGTGCCCTGCCGGTAGACCGTGACGCCGCTGCGCGGGTTCCACTTGGCGGCGAAGTCGCCGGTGAGGTATTCGCGGGCGACCTGGAAGGCGGGGTCGTCGAGGCTCGCCATCGCCGCGCGGAAGCCGGTGACGACCTCCTCCGGCGACCAGCCGGCCTTCGGCGGCATCGCGATGACCCGCGCGTACGGGTCGCCCAGCGGGTTGCCCTTGCGCTCGTTGTCGACGGCGACGACGGACTTGCCTCCGGTGGGGATGACCGAACAGGCGCTCACCGCGTAGACGAGGGCGATCGCGAGGATCACCGTCCCCGCGTTCCGCGCGCCTCCCCTCAGCGCCGCGTACCGCCCCCCGCGGACACCGGTCCGCGCGGCGCCACCGACCGGCTCGGGCCGTCGCCGCGCCCTTCCGCCGGCGGCCCGCGTCGCGCTCCCCACAGGCTCCGGCCGGCGTCGCGCGCCTCCCGTCCTGCCCGTCCTAGTCCGCATCGCGCCCCCCGTCGGCCGCCGCCGGCGACAGCACCGGCGTCATGTGCCCTCGCCAGGTGCGCCGCATCTCCACCTCCGGGGGTACGAGCGGCAACGGCGAGCCCCGCAGCACCGCCCCCGCCACCCTGGGCAGCGAGAGCCGGAACTGCGAGCCCTCCCCGTGCGAGCCCCACGCCTGCAGCCAGCCGCCGTGCAGGATGGCGTCCTCGCGGGAGATGGCGAGCCCCAGGCCCGTACCGCCGATCGTGCGCGCCCGGGACGGGTCCGCCCGCCAGAAACGGTCGAAGACCAGGTTCTCCTCGCCGGCTCTCAGTCCCACCCCGTGGTCGCGTACGGCCACCGCCACCGCGTCCCTGTCGGCGGCGACCGAGACGACGATGTCGCGGCCCTCTCCGTGCTCGATCGCGTTGAACAGCAGGTTGCGCAGGATGCGCTCGACCCTGCGGCTGTCCATCTCCGCCATGCACGGCTCGCCGGGAAGGCGCAGGTCGAAGCGGGTGGAGTGGCGCTCGGCCAGCGCCTCGGAGTCGGCGACGGCGCGCAGCACCACGTCCCTGACGTCCACGGAGTCGACGTCGAGGTCGGCCGCGCCCGCGTCGTAGCGGCTGATCTCCAAAAGGTCGGCGAGCATCGCCTCGAACCGGTTGAGCTGGTTCTGCATCAGCTCCGCCGACCTGGCGGCCATCGGATCGAAGTCCTCGCGGGCGTCGAAGAGCAGGTCGGCGGCCATCCGCACGGTGGTGAGCGGGGTGCGCAGCTCGTGCGAGACGTCCGAGACGAACTGGCGCTGGACCTGGGAGAGCTCCTCCAACTGGTGGATCTTCAGCGCCAGGTTGGCGGCCATCTCGTTGAAGGAGGCGGCCAGCCGGGCGAGGTCGTCCTCGCCGCGCACCTTCAGCCGCTCGTCCAGGCGCCCGGCGGCCAGCCGCTCGGCGGCCTGCCTGGCCAGCCGCACCGGCGTGACGACCTGGCGGGTGACCAGGGAGGAGATCACGGCCAGCAGCAGCACGAGGCCGGCGCCGACAAGGATGATCATCTGCTGCACCGAGGCGAGGGTCTGCTCCTCCTTGTCCAGCGGGATGAGGTGGTAGATCTCGTACGACGAGTCGAGGCGGGTGCCGATGATCATGCCGGGCACGGGCTGCTCCGGCTGTCCCTTGTAGTACAGCGGGGTGTACCAGGTGCTGTCCTCGCCGGCCTCCTTCTTGAACAGCTCCTCACGCTGCCTGGGCGGGATGCTGACGGGGTCGATGTCCGTGGTTCCGTAGAACGCCCCCGGCAGCGTCTCGTTACGGATGATCACCGAGTAGCGGCTGGCCGAGCCCGCGCGCCGCGCGAGCGCCTCCGTGGCCTGGCTGAGCGGGCTGCTTCCCGGCGGCTGCAGCGCCTGGCCCGGCTCCGCGGCCTGCTTGGCGGCCTCGGCCGCCGGCTGGCTGAGATAGCCGAGCACCGCGTTCCTGTCGGCCTGCGCCTCGCTCTTGGCCGCGCTCTCCCTGGTCTCCAGGGTGGTCCTGATGATCTGCTGCATCAGGAAGACGCCGAGCACGGCGACGACCACGATGGAGATGACCATCGTGCTGGTGACCACGCGCAGCTGGAGCGAGCGCCAGAAGACGCGTCGCGCCCGGCCGGCGACGCGCCGGACACGACGCCGGACACCCCGCAGCAGCTGGCGCGGGGTGCGACGGCGTTTCTTCGGTGCGGGAGGCATCTCGGGGGTCCGGGGAAGAGGGCGGCTAGGCCGGTCCGGCCTTGTACCCGACCCCGCGGACCGTCACGACGATCTCGGGGTGCTCGGGATCCTTCTCGATCTTCGCCCGGAGCCGCTGGACGTGTACGTTGACCAGGCGGGTGTCGGCCGCGTGGCGGTAGCCCCAGACCTGTTCGAGCAGGACCTCGCGGGTGAAGACCTGGCGAGGCTTCCTGGCGAGGGCGACCAGCAGGTCGAACTCCAGCGGGGTGAGGTTGATGGTCTCCTCCTCCCGCTTCACCGAGTGCCCGGCGACGTCGATCGTGATGTCGCCGATCTGCAGGATCTCCGGCGTCGGCTCGTCGGTGCGGCGCAGCCGGGCGCGGACCCTGGCGACGAGCTCCTTGGGCTTGAAGGGCTTGACGATGTAGTCGTCTGCCCCCGACTCCAGCCCGAGCACCACGTCGATGGTGTCGCTCTTGGCGGTCAGCATGACGATCGGCACCCCGGACTCGGCCCTGATGCGGCGGCAGACGTCGATCCCGTCGGCCCCCGGCAGCATCAGGTCGAGCAGGACCAGGTCCGGCCGGGTGTCGCGGAACGCGTCGAGTGCCTTGTCGCCGTCGGAGACGAAGGAGGGTTCGAAGCCCTCTCCGCGCAGCACGATACCGAGCATCTCGGCGAGAGCCGCGTCGTCGTCGACGACCAGCACGCGTCCTTTCATGGCCCCTCATTCGGTTTACGCAGTTCGGGAGTTATCGTGATAAATCGGTCGATCATCGAAGATTACCCTCGTCCGCCTAATGGATGACACCGGCCGACGACGGGGCGTCCAACTGACGAATTTTAGGCGCACTCAACGTAAAACGCGCAGTTACGCCCCCCACGGCCGCCGCCGACCCGGTGACTGCGGACACCGGGCGGTGATGACCACGTTCACAGTCTGCGGTAAACCACGGTGTCTCGGCCATCCCTCCGGCATCTCCACCCTCCTTCAGGGGGATGAAACGTTCGTGTGATCACCCGATCACCACGGATGGTGTGTCCACATGCCAGGATTGGGATATGTCAGACGGTCACGGCTCCAGTCCCGGCGATCCCGGCACGCCCACGGGCTGGGCGTCCAACCAACCCCCGCCGTACGGCAACGCCCAGGGATCCCCGTGGACCGCCCCCGGCCCCGCGCCCGATCCTCCCGCGCCGCCGCAGGGGCCCCCTCAGGGACCCTGGCAGCCCCACGGCCAGGCACCATACGGGCAGCCGCCGCACCAGCAGCCGTACCAGCAGGGCCCCTACGGGCCGCCGCCGTACGGCGCGCACATGCCGCCTCCCGCGATGCGCCCCGGCATCATCCCGCTGCGGCCGCTCGGCGTGGGCGACATCCTCGACGGGGCGATCAAGCTGATGCGCTCCAACCCCAAGAGCGTCCTGGGCCTGTCGGCGATCGCCGCCGCGCTGGGCGCGATCCCCCTCGCGATCGGGCAGGTGATCGCGCTCGAATCCATCACCCCGATCCTGGAGAACCCGAACGCGGCCCCCGACGAGGGGAGTTTCCTCTCCCAGTACGGCGGCAGCCTGCTCTCCTACGCGATCCAGTTCGTCGCCGTGACGCTGCTCACCGGCGTGATCACCCGCATCCTGGGCCGCGCGGTCTTCGGCGGCAAGATGACGGCCGGCGAGGCATGGACGCTGACCCGGAGCCGGGTGCCCACGCTGTTCGGGCTCGTCGTCGTCAACCTCGTGATCCTGCTCGTCCCGATGGCCATGATCATCGGTGTGTTCTTCGCACTCGGCTCGGCGGGGGCCGGTGTCGGGGTGATCGCGATCGTGGGCGTGGTGGCGGTATTGGCCTACGTGGCCTACGCCTTCTTCGTCAGCACCCGACTGGTGCTCGCCCCCGCGGCCGCGGTGCTGGAGCGGCGCGGCGTCGTCGACTCGTTGCTCAGATCCTGGCACCTCGTCTCCGGCGGCTTCTGGCGAACGCTCGGCATCGTGATCCTCACCCAGATCATCGCGTTCCTCGTCGGCCAGCTGCTCTCCTTCCCCTTCGTCCTGGGCGGGAGTTTCCTCGTCCTCCTCGGCGAGAGCTCGGATGGCGCGCGGATCGCCGCGGCGATCCTCATCGCGGTGGGCGTCACCCTCGGCTCGATGATCACCTATCCCCTCCAGGCGGGGGTGAACGGCCTGCTCTACGCCGACCGGCGGATGCGCTCCGAGGCGTTCGACCTGGTGCTCCAGACCGCGGCGATCGAGCAGCGGCGACAGGGCTGGGTCCACGCGTCGGCCGACGATCTGTGGGACCCCTCCATCACACCCGCGGGCCCCGCGCGGCACGAGCCCCCCGGCCAGGGAGCCCCGTGGCCCCATTCCTGACGTCCCCCGTCGACATCGGGCGCGAAGAGGCGCGGCGCCAGGCGATCCAGGAGCTGCTCAGATCCGAGTACGCCAAGGAGTCCCTGCTCGACCGCGTCTGGCGCAACATCAACCAGTTCCTCGGCGACCTGCTCGACCAGGAGTCCATGGGCACCGTCGGCAGCCTGGCGGCACGGGCGGCCCTGCTCGTGATCGTGATCGGGATCGTCGTCGCGCTGCTCCTGGTCGCCCGCAGGACCGCCGGGGGCGGCGGCACCCGCGAGGGCGGGATCTTCGGCGACCGCCGCCTCAGCGCCGCCGAGCACCGTGAGGCCGCCGAGCGGCTGGCGGCGGAGGCCCGATGGGCCGAGGCGGTCCGCGAACGGCTCCGGGCCGTCGCCCGTGATCTGGAGGACCGCGTGATCATCGACCACACCCCCGGTCGCACCGCCGACGAGCTCGCCGTGGAGGCGGGCCGAGCCCTGCCCGCGCTCGCCTCCGAACTCGCCGCGGCGGCGCGGGTGTTCGACGACGTGACCTACGGCGAGGTGCCCGGCACACCCGAGGCGTACGGGATCATGCGCGACCTCGACGAGCACCTGCGCACGGCCCGCCCCGCGCCCGTCGTACGGGCGGACGCGCCATGAGCCTCGCCCCGCCGGGAAGGACGGTATCGGCCTCCGCCGAGGACGCGGGGAACCCAGGGAGTCCAGGGAACGCAGGGAGCCCGGGGAACGCGACGCGGGCCTCCGCGACGACCTCCACCTCCCCGACCGCGGGCGGCCTCTGGCGCGGCGGCAGGGGCATCCTGCTGGTGGCGCTCCTCGTGGTCGCCGTCGCCGTCGCCGGCGTGCTGCTCGGAGGCTCCGGCGGACCGGAAAGACCCCTCGACCCCGCCGACACCTCGCTCTCGGGAGGCAAGGGCCTGGCCCGGCTGCTGCAGGCGAACGGGGTGCGGGTCACCCGGGTCACCTCGGCCGAGGAGGCCGCGTCACTGGCCGAGCAGGCGGGCCCCGAGGGCAGCACCCTTCTGGTGAGCCGGACCTTCCCGCTCGACGAGGACGAGGCGGAGCTGCTCGCCGCCGCACCCTCGGACCTGCTGGTGGTGGGCGTACCCGAGCACCTGGACCTGCTCGCGCCCGGGGTGGCCCCGGTGGGTGAGGCGCGGGCGCGATCCCGCGAGCCCCGGTGTGCGCTGCCGGCCGCGACGAGGGCGGGCAGCGCCTACAGCGGCGGCGTGACCCTCACCCTGCCCGCCGGGGCGATCGGCTGCTACCCGGCGGGCGGGAAGCCCACCCTGGTCTCCCACAGCGTGGGGGACCGGACGGTCACCGTCGCGGGCGACGCGCAGTTCATGACCAACCTGCGGCTCGCCGAGGACGGCAACGCCGCGCTGGCGACGAACCTCGCCGGCGGGCGGCCCACCCTGCTCTGGCTCACGCCTCCCGAGACCACCCCCCCGGCGGGCGACGGTAGGGACGGTCTCTACGACCTGATCCCTCAAGGGGTCAAGTGGGCCGTGGTCCAGGTGTTCCTCGCGGTGCTGCTGCTCGCGCTCTGGCGGGGCCGCAGGCTCGGTCCCGTGGTGGCCGAGCGGCTGCCCGTCGTCGTGCGGGCGGCCGAGACCGTCGAGGGACGTGCCAGGCTCTACCGGGCACGGCGGGCCCGCGACCGGGCCGCCGCGGCCCTGCGCGCGGGCTTCACCGACCGGGTCACCCCCCGCCTCGGGCTGCCACCGGGGACCGGCCCCGACGCGCTGGTGAACGCGATCGCCGAGCGGACCGGCCAGGCGGCGTCGCACGTCGGCGCCGCCCTGTACGGACCTCCGCCGGTCGACGAGGCGGGGCTGGTAGCCCTCGCCGAATACATGGACATCTTGGAAAGGCAGGTCGGAAAGTCGTGACCACACCACCGGGGAACGACGGTCTCACCGAGGCGGCCTCCGTCGCGAGGACCGCGCCCGGCGCATCCGCCGTACCCGCCGCGCAGAGCGCGGACCAGGCCAGGGAGGCGCTGGGAGCCCTGCGCGCCGAGGTCTCCAAGGCGGTCGTCGGCCAGGACGCCGTGGTCACCGGGCTGGTGATCGCGCTGCTCTGCCGGGGCCACGTGCTGCTCGAAGGCGTGCCCGGCGTCGCCAAGACCCTGCTCGTCAGGACACTGTCGGCGGCGCTCTCACTCGACTTCAAGCGGGTGCAGTTCACCCCCGACCTCATGCCGGGCGACATCACCGGCTCGCTGATCTACGACGCGAAGACGTCGGAGTTCGAGTTCCGCGAGGGGCCGGTCTTCACGAACCTCCTGCTCGCCGACGAGGTGAACCGCACGCCGCCGAAGACGCAGGCCGCGCTGCTCGAGGCGATGGAGGAGCGTCAGATCAGCGTGGAGGGGGCGGCGCGCGCGCTGCCCGACCCGTTCATCGTGGCCGCCACCCAGAACCCCGTCGAGTACGAGGGCACCTACCAGCTGCCCGAGGCGCAGCTCGACCGGTTCCTGCTCAAGCTGACCGTCCCGCTGCCGCCTCGCGACCAGGAGATCGCGGTGCTGGAACGGCACGCGCTCGGCTTCGACCCGCGCGACCTCTCGCACGTCAAGGCCGTGGCCACCGCCGCCGACCTCGCCGCGGGACGCGCGGCGGTCGGCAAGGTCCACGTGGGCCCCGAGGTGCTCGGCTACATCGTGGACATCGCGCGGGCGACCCGCCAGTCGCCCTCGCTCCAGCTCGGTGTCTCCCCGCGCGGCGCCACCGCGCTGCTCGCCGGGGCGCGGGCCTGGGCGTGGCTGTCCGGCCGCACCTACGTGACGCCCGACGACGTCAAGGCGCTGGCCAGGCCCGCGATGCGGCACCGGATCCAGATACGTCCCGAGGCCGAGCTGGAGGGTGCGACCGCCGACGGCCTCATCGACGCCATCCTCGCCTCCGTCCCCGTCCCCCGCTGACCATGGCGCTGACAGGACGGGCCGCGCTGCTGGCGCTGCTGGGCACCCTGGCCGTGCTGTTCGCCCCCCGGCCCGGGCTCGCCGTGGCCGGGGTGGCGCTGCTGATCGTGGCGCTGGTCGCGGTCGACCTGCTGCTGGCCGGGAGCGTGCGCCCGCTGCGCTTCACCCGCTCGGGCGAGCGGCTGGTACGGCTCGGCGAGTCGGTCACGGTCGAGCTGATCGTGGAGAACCCCGGCCCACGCAGGGTGCGCGGCGTGCTCAGGGACGC
Organism: Streptosporangium sp. NPDC000509; assembly: GCF_042898365.1. NCBI lineage: Bacteria > Bacillati > Actinomycetota > Actinomycetes > Streptosporangiales > Streptosporangiaceae > Streptosporangium > Streptosporangium sp. NPDC000509. Next base: position 242,563 of record NZ_JBIAYX010000017.1, read on the forward strand.
CTGGCCGCCCTCCGCGGGCGCCACGCCCCGGCACCTACCGCTGGACGTTCCCCCCGGCGAGCGCCGCCGGCTGGTCACGACGCTCACCCCCACCCGCAGGGGCGACCGCGAGGCGGTCACGGTGACGGTGCGGACGCTGGGCCCGCTGGGTGTGGCGGCCCGCCAGGGCTCACACCGGGTGCCCTGGTCGGTCAGGGTGCTGCCGCCGTTCCTCAGCCGCAAGCACCTGCCCGCCAAGCTGTCCAGGCTCAGGGAGCTGGAGGGCCGGCACCCGTCGATGATCCGGGGGCAGGGCACCGAGTTCGACTCGCTGCGGGAGTACGTGGTCGGCGACGACGTCCGCTCGATCGACTGGCGGGCCACCGCGCGCCGCGACGACGTCGTGGTCCGCACCTGGCGGCCCGAGCGCGACCGCCGGGTGCTGATCGTGCTCGACACCGGCCGTACCTCGGCCGGACGGGTGGGCACCGCCCCGATCCCGTTGGCCGGGGAGGTGCCGAGGACCGGCGCCGGGAGCGGGTCGCGGGTCGTGCCCGGCTGGCCCCGCCTCGACTGGTCGATGGACGCGGCGCTGCTGCTGGCCGCCCTCGCCTCCCGGGCGGGCGACCGGGTCGACTTCATGGCCCACGACCGGGGGGTGCGTGCCTGGGTGTCCGGCACCGGCCGTACGGAGCTGCTGTCGTCCCTGGTCAACACCATGGCCCCGATCGAGGCCGAACTGGTCGAGGCCGACTCCGCGGGGATGGTCGCGGCCGTCATGGCGCGGGCCAGGCGACGTTGCCTGGTCGTCGTGCTGACCGACCTCAACCCGGCGGCGCTTGAGGAGGGGCTGCTGCCCGTCCTTCCCCGCCTCTCCTCGCGGCACCTGGTGCTCCTGGCCGCCGTCTCCGACCCACAGGTGGCCGAGATGGCGGCCGGGCGCGGCACCTCCGAGCTGGTCTACGGCGCGGCGGCGGCCGAGCACCTGCGCGCGGGACGGCGCAGGATCACCACCCTGCTGCGCCGTCAGGGGGTGGAGGTCGTGGACACCGCCCCCGACCAGATCGCCCCGGCCCTCGCCGACGCCTACCTGGCGCTGAAGGCGGCCGGGCGGCTCTGAGCCGCCCCGGCACGCACCGGTGCCCGGTCGACGCCGGAGCCGCGGGGGTTCGACGCCCGGGGCCGCGCGGCGCTCACGCGGCACTCCGAGCCACCGGAGTCCGGCCTGGCCGGGCACTCCGCCGGGGCCGAACGCTCAGCCGACGCGCTCAGCCGGGGCCGCGGAACGCTCAGCCGGCGCTCGGAGCCAGGTCGGGGGCACGTTCGATGTCCCCGCTCTCGCCCGCGGCCACGGCGCGGCGGCCGAAGAAGATCACGTAGGCGAGGAACGCGACCTCCGCGACCACCCCGATGCCGATCCGTGCCCAGGTGGGCAACCCCGAGGGCGTGACCAGGCCCTCGATCAGCCCGGAGACGAACAGCACCACGATCAGGCCGAGGGCCACGCTCATCACGGCTCTGCCCTGCTCGGCCAGAGCCTCCGTGCGCCTGCGCGGGCCGGGGTCGACGACCGTCCAGCCGAGGCGCATGCCGACGGCCGCGGCGAGGAACACCGCGGTCAGCTCCAGCAGGCCGTGCGGGGTGATCAGCCCGAAGAAGATGTCGAGCTTGCCGCGCGAGGCCATCAGCCCGGCGGAGACGGCCACGTTGAGCGCGTTCTCCCACAGGACGTACGGGATCGGCAGGCCGAGCAGGACGGACATCATGATGACCTGCATCGAGACCCAGGCGTTGTTGACCCAGACCTGTCCGGCGAACGAGGTCGCCGGGTTCTCCGAGTAGTAGTCGGCGAAGTCGTGCTCGACGAGTTGGGTGATCTCCTCGGGGGTGGCGATCGCCGCCTGGACCCCGGGGTTCTCCCCCACCCAGACCGCGACGACCGTGGAGACCAGCAGGAACGCGACGCCCGTGGCCAGCCACCAGCGACGGGCCCGGTAGGCGACCACCGGGAAGGAGACGGTGAAGAAGCGGACGAACTCCCGCCAGGCCGGGGTGTGCGCCCCGGTCACCGCGGAGCGGGCTCGGGCGACGAGCGCCGACAGGCGGCCCACCAGGATGGGATCGGCGGAGGCCGAGCGGACGAGGGACAGGTGCGTGGCCACCCGCTGGTAGAGGTCGACCAGCTCGTCGACCTCGGCACCGTCCAGCGAGCCGCGACGCCGGACCAGATCCTCGAGACGATCCCAGGCGGGCCGGTGCGCGGTGACAAAGGCGTCGATGTCCACGCGATCAGCCTATCCAGTCGAAGGTAGGGTGCTGGTTGTGTCCGATGTCGTAACCGGCGAGGCCGTGGTCGTCGAGGTCCGCGTGGCCCAGCTCCCGAGCAGGGCCGCGGCACTGCTGATCGACATGGCGATCCAGATCGTGACCCTGCTGGGGGCCTCCCTCCTCGTCGGCAACCTGGGATTCCTGGACGATCCGGCGCTGACGACGATGGTCTACATCGTGCTCACCGTGCTCGTGGTCGTCGGCTACCCGGTGACCTTCGAGACGCTCACGCGTGGGCGCAGCCTGGGCAAGCTCGCGCTGGGGCTGCGGGTCGTCAGCGACGACGGCGGTCCCGAGCGGTTCCGGCAGGCCCTGTTCCGCGGGCTGGCGGGGGTCCTGGAGTTCTGGATGCTCAGCGGTGCCCCCGCGCTGATCAGCTCGCTGATCTCGGAGAAGGGCAAGCGGCTCGGCGACGTCTTCTCCGGCACCATCGTGATCTCCGAGCGCGCCCCGCGGCAGTACGGGCCGCCGCTGGACATGCCGCCGATGCTCGCCCCGTGGGCGGCGACACTGGAGCTGTCGCGGCTGCCCGAGCAGGTGGCGGCCACCGCACGGCAGTACCTCATGCGCTGGCACGACCTCGCCCCGGCCGTCCAGCACGAGATGGGCGTGCGCATCGCCACCGAGATGTCGGCCTTCGTCTCCCCGCCCGCCCCGCCGGGTGTGCCGCCGTTCGCCTACCTGACCGCCGTCCTGGCCGAACGCCGTCGCCGCGAGCAGGCGCGCCTGGCTCGGCGAACCGGCGAGCACCGGCCGGAGCGGCAGTGGACAGGTCAGCCGCACCCTCCCGCCCCGTACGCCGCTCCGTACGTCCCTGTTCCTTACGCGCCTCCCGGATCGGCGCCTCGGCCCGACCACCGGCCGTCGCAGCCGCGGATCCCCCTGCCGCCTCCGGCGGGGTCGCCCCACCCGGCACCTCCCCCGCCCACGTCCCCGCCTCCCGCGCGGCGGCCCGACTCCACGCCCGGCGGCTTCGTCCCCCCCGCCTGACGGCTTCCGCACCCTCACCTCCTCGCAGGCGGGCACTCACGCCGACGAAGAGCGTCGTGCCGGATCACAGAACCGGAGCACGGAAAAGGGGCGGCGGGAAGGCCCACCGCCCCTCACGTACGCCTCGCGGGCGACCGCGTCCCCTCGGGGGCGGCCGCTCGGACGGTCAGTGGTGGCCGTGCTCTCCGTAGGAGGCCTGGGTCTGCACGTTCAGCCGGTCCATCCGGACGTTCTTGGCCGGGTCGGTGCGACGGTCGTCGATCTTGAGGACGTCCAGCCCTCGGTAGAAGTCGCTGGCGTAGACATAGCCGTTGTAGTAGTACGCCGACCAGATGCCGCCGCCTCCACCGTCGGGCTCGGGACCGCGCTCGAAGTAGCCGATCTCCTTCGGACGGGCCGGGTCGCTGAGGTCCACGAAGGAGACGCCGCCCTGGTACCAGGCCTGGACCATGATGTCCTTGCCCTTGACCGGGATGAGCGAGCCGTTGTGCGCGACGCAGTTCTCGCTGTCGGCCTGGTGACGAGCGATCTTGAAGTAGCTCTTGAAGACCAGCTTGCCGCGCTTGATCTCGTAGATGGCGTCGGCGCCGCGGTTCGGACCGATCGCCTCGTTGCAGGTCGCCGCGCCGCCACCGCCGAGCTCGTCGGTGAAGATGACCTTGTCGCCCCTGTTGTTGAACGTCGCCGAGTGCCAGAACGCGAAGTTCGGGTCGGTGGTCCGTGCGGTGATCACCGGGTTCTCCCGGTCGGAGATGTCGAACAGGACGCCGTCACCCATGCAGGCCCCGGCCGCGATGTTCTTCTCCGCGTAGACGGTGATGTCGTGGCAGCCGCTGGTCGGCAACAGCAGGCCCGGCTGCGTCTCGTTGCCCCCGTCGGGGAAGATGACCGGCGTCTTGACCACGGCGGCGGCGGTCGGGTTGCGCAGCGGCACCTTGATGATCGAGATCTTGTCGTGCGGCGGCAGGCAGTCGGGGAACGTGTCGCTCGGGTTGTAGGAGGAGACGTAGAGGTAGACGTTCTTGCGGTCCCCGGTTTTACCGGGAACAAGGGTCAGGGTGTGGGAGCCGCAATTGGTCTCGACCGACTTGATGTACTTGGGGTTTTTCTTGTCCTTGATGTCGAAGATCCGGACACCCTCCCACGACTCCTTGACGCTGGCCGGCTGGCCGACGCTGTTACAGGAGTCGTCGCTGCGGGAGTTGTCGACCGCCGCGAACAGCAGGTCGTCGTAGACCGACACGTCCATCTGGGAGCCGGGGCACAGGACGCCGCTGACGAGCTTGGCGCGCTTCGGGTTGCTGATGTCGTAGATCGAGAAACCGCCGTAGTTGCCGACGTAGGCGTAGTTGCCCTGGAAGGCGATGTCGCTGTTGACGGTGGTCTCAAGGCCGGGAAGCTTGGGCAGGGTGCCGACGTGCGTCACGTTGGGGCTGGTGACGACCTCGCCGGGTGGAGGGATGTCGGCGGCCTGGGCCGAGACCGTGGACGTCAGCATCGCGGCGGCCGTGGCCACCACCGCCAACGCCCGGACGACCCTTCGGGGAGCGAACACTGCGGGTGCCTCCTTGAAGCGGACATAAGGCATGCATAAATTAGCAAACCGTCCACCTTGACGCCCGAGTCAACATCACATGACTTTGTCACAATAAAATTTGATTCGACCTCTTTACTTACTCTCTGGACAAGTTTATTGTCTTCCCCTTTTTTGTGGCTCACCGTGGGGTTCCGGCGCGAGTGACGGTCGTGGGGGGGGCCCGCCCCCGCCCCCCCCCCCCCCCCACCAGGTGGGGGGGGGGGGGTGGAGGGGGTTCTGGGGGTTGTGGGAGAATTATTTGAGGTGAGCCGAGTAG